>CAJUDG010000049.1 GCA_910584745.1 uncultured Eubacteriales bacterium | reverse complement strand
GGCCCAAGCAACTGTTTAGCAAAAACACAGGTCTGTGCGAAACCGGAAGGTGAAGTATACGGGCTGACGCCTGCCCGGTGCTGGAAGGTTAAGGGGAGAGGTTAGCGCAAGCGAAGCTTTGAACTTAAGCCCCAGTAAACGGCGGCCGTAACTATAACGGTCCTAAGGTAGCGAAATTCCTTGTCGGGTAAGTTCCGACCCGCACGAAAGGCGTAATGATTTGGGCACTGTCTCAACAATGCACCCGGTGAAATTGAAGTACCAGTGAAGATGCTGGTTACCCGCGCCAGGACGGAAAGACCCCATGGAGCTTTACTCCAGCTTGATACTGGGACTCGGTATTGCATGTACAGGATAGGTGGGAGGCAAGGAAATGGTGACGCCAGTTGCCATGGAGCCGCTGTTGGGATACCACCCTTGTGGTACTGGGTTTCTAACCAGGGGCCGTAAGCCGGTCCGGGGACAATGTCAGGTGGGGAGTTTGACTGGGGCGGTCGCCTCCGAAAGGGTATCGGAGGCGCTCAAAGGTTCCCTCAGAATGGACGGAAACCATTCAAAGAGCGCAAAGGCAGAAGGGAGCTTGACTGCGACACCGACGGGTGGGGCAGGTACGAAAGTAGGACTTAGTGATCCGGTGGTATAAAGTGGGATTGCCATCGCTCAACGGATAAAAGCTACCCTGGGGATAACAGGCTTATCACTCCCAAGAGTTCACATCGACGGAGTGGTTTGGCACCTCGATGTCGGCTCATCGCATCCTGGGGCTGAAGTAGGTCCCAAGGGTTGGGCTGTTCGCCCATTAAAGCGGTACGCGAGCTGGGTTCAGAACGTCGTGAGACAGTTCGGTCCCTATCCGGCGCGGGCGTAGGATATTTGAGAGGAGCTGTCCTTAGTACGAGAGGACCGGGATGGACTGGCCGCTGGTGTATCTGTTAGCAATCGATGCTACAGCAGAGTAGCCAAGCCGGGAAGGGATAAACGCTGAAGGCATCTAAGCGTGAAGCCCCCCTCAAGATGAGA
>CAJUDG010000048.1 GCA_910584745.1 uncultured Eubacteriales bacterium | reverse complement strand
CCGCCTCCACCGCCGGATTCCGCAGTATTGCTATAGGAATAGGTCGGGGCATAACCAAAGTTTGTGGAAGGGCTGCTCCCTGTGGAGATCTGCCTCCCTCCCAATGCGCCTCCTGAGCCGTCACCGCCGCGTTCCCCTCCCCCATGCCCGCCTTTGTGGATGGCGCCGTTATCTATCCCGCCACCGCCGCCTCCGCCAGCCACAATCAGGACACACTCCCTGTTGGTATAATTCAGTCCACTGCTGTTGCCATACCCCAATGCCCCGGACCTTGTCGCCACATGGGTCGAGCCTCCCCCGCCTGCCCCGTACTGCTTACCGCTTGCATAGTTGCTTCCACCCCCGCCGCCGTTTGTCCCCGGAGATGTCCCGTTTGCAGCCCCGCCATTATATACATAGACCACCTCGTCCTTTTTCATCTTCTTATAGCCTTTGGAATGGCCGCCAAGACCGCCTTCCGCCACAAGGGAGTCCACTTTTGCGCTGCCCCCGGAACCGCCCCACACTTCAAACTCATAGATGCCGTCCTGCGGGATGGTGAACTGCACATAACTGCCTGTGTAGGGAAAATCGTACTCCGTGGTCACCCACATGGCATAGAGCGTGGCCCCGGCAGGGAACACGCCTTTCTCTCCCGGCTTATAGGATGGCGTGGAGAGGGAATCAATGCTCCATCCACAGAAGGACATATTCTTCCGCGTGTAGGGGCTTGCCGGAACCGTGGTGGGTTCGCTCTGGGAATTCCCATTGTTGTAGTAACAAAAAGCGGTAAAGGATTCTGCCGCTCCGGTTTCTGCAAGGGTGCCGCCATTGGGCATCAGCCCGATGGTCATCTGCTTTTTAAACACAGCATATAAGGTGAATGGTTCCTCCGAAGTAATAATAAACTCGGAAAGCACCTTCTTTTCTGCGGAATCATCCTGCCGCCATCCCACAAAAGTGTATCCCTCCAGCGCAGCATCCGGGGCAGCGGCAATGGCGTCCTCCCTGTCCGGCACAGTCCTTTCTAATGAATATCCCGTGT
>CAJUDG010000047.1 GCA_910584745.1 uncultured Eubacteriales bacterium | reverse complement strand
GTTTCCGCTGATACCGCCCCTTGCAGTTGCAGGTCGGTTTCAGCCATGAACGCCAGCATATCCCGCTGGTCAAATTCCTCCGGGAGCTTTCCGCCCCATGCCCGGCGCATTTCACCCTCCGGGCCCAGCTTGTACCGTCTCGGCATATCCGGCCTCCTTTCCCGGACTTTGGGACAAAATGTCCCGAAGTGCCGCTAAATCAGTGGGCCCCGAAGATGCTCCGGGCGATTGTCCCGGTCTTGAACAGCATGAAGCAGAGGAGCACCGTATAGCCCACGGTTCCCCATATCGCGCCGATGGGGTCGCCCCCGGCGGCGATGCCCTGCACCAGCACCGCATAGATGCCGACACAGACTAAAATCAGCATCCCTTGAAAGCCCACGGCAAAAAGGGATTTTAAGTAGTTCTGGCCCATGCCGCCCACCTCCCGGTTGGAGAGGGTCGCCACGGGGATGGGCGCAAGGCTGGTCAGCAGATATATTTCTATCATTCTTCCGTACACCAGCACGAAAATGATGATGCCCAGCGCCTGCATGGTGAGCCCGATGACGGAGGACTGGAGCCACAGCCCTAAAAGCGGCCCCAAATCCATCCCCTCCAGCGTGGTCTGGAGGTTGTTCAGCATATCCGGCGAAACCGCCGTGGAGCCCTGTATCAGCCCGGCAGAGCGGGAAATCACGCTCTGCGACACGTCAAAGACGGCCATCACGATATTGAACGTGTTGGAAAGTATCAGCACCGCACACGCGGTCTTGAACATCCATTTGTAGAGGTTCGCCACGTCCACTTCGTGCATATTGTTTTTTTCAAGGAGCATCTGGATGAGCTCATAGGTGGCAACAAAGGTCAGCACCAGCCCGGCGATGGGTAAAATCACCGTCTCGGAAAGCTGGCGGATGAGGGAGAAAACCCCGGCGTTCCATGCCGCCGGGGTCGTCCCTACCTGCACCGCAATCTCTCCGACCTGGGCATTGACGGTATCAAAGAGCCCCTCAAGGTTCCCCATGATGCCGCCAATCAGCAGCTCTTTCAGCCAGTCCGTGAGCCAGTCGGTGAGAAAGTCCATAAGCCGCCGCCCTTAAAACAGCCCCGACAGCAG
>CAJUDG010000046.1 GCA_910584745.1 uncultured Eubacteriales bacterium | reverse complement strand
CCTCCAGAGCCGCCCCCTTTCCCATGAATGGGAAAGGGCGGGGGGATAGGGTTGACCGCCCCCCACCGACTGAACATAAAAAAGGAGGCATTTTTGATATGAAGCGACCCCTCGCCTATGTAACCGCCGCATGGCGCGGCGATCCCTGCGAAATCACGGAACAGGCGGCCAAGTATTGCCGGGCCGTGTATGACGCTGGCTTTTCCCCCATCTGCCCCACGCTGTACCTGCCCCTGTTCCTCAATGACGCGGTGCCGGAGGAGCATAAGAGCGGCATCGACATGGGCCGCGACCTGCTCCGGCGCTCCCGCGTCCTGGTGGTGTGCGGCGGCCCCGTAACCGAGGAAATGAAAAACGACATCGCCACCGCCCAGCGGCTGGGGATCACCGCCACCACGTTAGAGGGCATCCTCACCGTCAAGGGCCAGGGCCACAGGCGGCGCTGATATGGAGGGCAAAATCCTTGAAGCCTATGTAACCAACCTGGGGAAATACAACGAGGGCCGTCTGGTAGGTGCGCCGCTGAACTTTCCCACCACCACCGAGGACGTGCAAGCCCTGTTGAAGCGCATCGGGGTGGATGGCGTTCGGTATGAGGAAATCTTCATTACCGACTTTGAAAGCGACATCCTGGGCCTGTATGACCATCTGGGCGAGTACGAGAGCATTGACGAGCTGAACCATCTGGCCCACCTGCTGTCCGGCATGGACGGTGACGTGCTGGCAAAGCTGGAGGCCGTGATGGACAGCGGGGAGTACACGGGGAGCGTCAAGGATTTAATCAACCTGACGCAAAATCTGGACAACTACGATTTTTACCCCGATGTTGACAGCGAGGAGGCCCTGGGCCGCCTGTATATCCAGGAATTTGAAGCCGTCCCGGTGCCGGAGCATTTGATTGACTACATCGACTACGAGGCATACGGGCGGGATGTGCGGATCAACGAGGGCGGCCACTTTGCCCCTGGCGGCTATGTCATGTGCAACCACGGCTCCTTTGTGGAGCATTACCACGGCATAGAGGACATACCCCCGGAGCATCGGGTGTTCGCCTATCCCCAGCTCAATATCCGGGAGCAGATGGCGGCCTATCAGGAGGTGATTGACCGCTCCGCGCTGAACGAGGGGAAACAGCGGCT
>CAJUDG010000045.1:568-1143 GCA_910584745.1 uncultured Eubacteriales bacterium | reverse complement strand
ACAGCCCATCACCACGGATTTTTTCTTTTGGGCATGGTAATTTTCCTCTGCCACAGAGCGGTTAAAGTCCAAAAACTGCTCCAGGGTTATGTTGTATTCAATGGTCTGTACAGGATTGTCTTCTGTTGAAAACATAGGAAAAATGCACCGCCTTTCTGTCAGATATCCAGGTTCTGGACAAATTTGGCGTTCTGTTCGATGAACTCCCGCCGTGGCTGTACCTTATCGCCCATGAGGATGGTGAATATCTGGTCGGCGCGGGCCGCGTCCTCCATCTCCACCTTCAGGATGATGCGGTTGTCCGGGTCCATGGTTGTCTCCCAAAGCTGTTCGGGGTCCATCTCACCAAGGCCCTTGTACCGCTGGACGTCGCTTTTTGCGTTTTCCTCCGGATACAGCTCCCTGATATACTTGTCCCGCTCCGGCTCCGAATAGGCATAGCGCACCTGCTTGCCCCGGCTGATTTTGAAAAGGGGTGGTTGGGCGATATAGATGTGCCCTGCCTCCAGCAGGGGGCGCATAAAGCGGAAGAAAGATCGGAAGAGCACACGTCTGAACTCCAGTCACGAGATTCC
>CAJUDG010000045.1:0-558 GCA_910584745.1 uncultured Eubacteriales bacterium | reverse complement strand
AGAAGGTGAGCAGAAGGGTACGGATGTGGGAACCGTCAACATCGGCATCGGCCATGATGATGACCTTGCCGTAGCGCAGCTTGGACAGGTCCAGCTCGTCCCCAATGCCACAGCCCAGGGCGGTGATGACCGGCATCAGCTTGTCGTTGCCATACACCCGGTCCAGGCGGGCCTTCTCCACGTTGAGCATCTTGCCCCACAGGGGGAGGATGGCCTGAAAGCGGCGGTCACGGCCGTTTTTGGCGCTGCCTCCGGCGGAGTCGCCCTCGACGATGTATATTTCGGTCAGCTCCATGTCCCGCTCGGTGCAGTCGGCCAGCTTACCGGGCAGGGAAGCGGTTTCCAGGGCGGATTTGCGCCGTGTCAGCTCCCTGGCGCGCTTGGCCGCCTCTCTGGCGCGGGCGGCGGCCATGGATTTATCCATAATCATCCGGGCGGAGGCGGGATTTTCTTCATAGTAGGTTGACAGCTTATCGTAAACCATTCCCTCCACCAGGGGGCGTATCTCGGCGTTGCCCAGCTTGGCCTTGGTCTGGCCCTCAAACTGCGGCTCGATCA
>CAJUDG010000044.1 GCA_910584745.1 uncultured Eubacteriales bacterium | reverse complement strand
AGATGAGGGAAAGCTGCTCATTCGAGTAACTGCAGCCATTATCGACATAGAGCTTTGCCGGGATTCCATGGGCTGCCACAGCGTCCTTCAACACCTTCTGGAAGTTGTAGGCGTTGTCGTTATAGAAGAGCCCGCCGCCCACCAGGAAACGGGAATGGTCATCAATGATCATGATGCAGTATACCCTCCTGCGCTGGCCATCTTCCGTGATATAAGGCAGGTAACAGGTATCGGCCTGCCACATCTTCCCAAAGGCGTCTTCTTCAAATGCCTTCCTGTCCCGCATGCCGGGGTTGCGTGCCGATTTCAGGTCATGTTTCTTGACGAAGCGCTGGACGGCGCAGACGCTGACTGTGGCAGGGATGAAGGCTTCTTCAACGAGGTGCCGGTGGATCTGGGTAGAGTTCAGCCGTGGGAAGGCTTCCTTGAGGCGGTAGATCTCCTCGATGGCCGTGTCCGGGAGCACCCGGGTGGAGCCCTTATCGGAACGCTCCTGCGGCATGAGGGCGTCGATGCCACCGTTCTGGTAGAGGGACACCCATTTGCTGAGGGTCTTTGGGCTGTACTGGAATACCGAGCCGTCAGGCAGGGTGAGCGGTTTTTCGGTGATACGCTGGTAGTAAGCGTTCCTGGACGCATCCGGATAAAGGCCATGGATGACCGGCGCTATGAGAGCGAGGCGGAACTGTGCCATGGCGGCTGCGTCCGAAAGGTTTTTGGGATTGTTGTCCATAAAAATGTCCTCCTTAGGTGGTTTTCCACCATTATGCAGGAGAGAAGGGAGGGAAGCCATACCCGTGGCGTGTGGCCGACGGAAAAAGGGTCAGGGGCCGAACACCTGCTGGCAGTAAAGTGCCGGGTTTTTATGGGACTGGAGGAAAGACTTTGTAAAACGGCGGACAAAGGCGGAGGCGAAATCCGAATAAGCCGGCTGCGTGAGCAGGGACTTCAGGAAGGAAAGGCCGGAAACCTCCATGGAGGAAAGCACGCCGAGCCAATCTTCCTTCTGCACCCGAAAGAGCTGCAGCCACCGGCGCAGCTGGGAAAGGGTGATGCAGAAGCGTTCGCATAGCCTTTCCACAGTGGAAAGGCGCAGGAAATACTCCGCCAGGACACGGAGGAGGAAGAACAGGCCATAGCCGGAGTAGGGGATGATGAAGTCCGGGAGGATGGCATGGGTATGGCC
>CAJUDG010000043.1 GCA_910584745.1 uncultured Eubacteriales bacterium | reverse complement strand
GAGGTTACATATGACAACCATCAAATTGAACCGTTACTATCCCCACCTGACCGAGAATATCACCCTGGAAGTTTCCGACGAAATCGCCGTCGTTCTCTCCACCGGGGGCCGCCAGTGCGACAGCTACAAGCGCCGCAAGCGGGAGCATAACGAGTGTTCCCTGGACGTTGACCCCGGCTTTGAGCCGGATGTGATGTTCCCACCCTTGACCCCGGAGGAAATCATTCTGGACGAGGAAAACCGCTCCGCACTCTACGCCGCTCTTGACCAGCTCCCGCCCATCCAGGCTCGAAGGGTGTATGCCCACTACATTCTGGGCAAGAAAAAATCTGAGATTGCCAGGGCCGAAAATGTAGAGGGGAGCGCCGTTTGCGACAGTATCCGCCGGGGCTTAAAAAATCTTTCAGAAATTTTGAAAAATTTTCATTGAGGTGTACCCGAAATCGGCCAAAACCCGCCTGATGTATGAGGAGACTTATACACTGAGGACAACTGAATACACAGTATTCCAGGCACAAAACCTGCGTGAACAGCGACAAAAGGCGCGCCGCCAGGAC
The DNA here is from genome assembly GCA_910584745.1 of uncultured Eubacteriales bacterium. Taxonomy (GTDB): domain Bacteria; phylum Bacillota; class Clostridia; order Oscillospirales; family Acutalibacteraceae; genus Acutalibacter. The sequence continues at coordinate 646 of CAJUDG010000043.1, read as the reverse complement.
AGCCCGCTCAAGGAGGTGAGAGAAGTGGGCCGAGCGATCAGCGCGAACCTTTGACCCGGCCCTGGCAAGCCGGGCGCGACGACAGCGCGGGGGATAATGAAACTTGCTCACGCCCTCCCATAGACTTGCGGGGGAGCTTCGCAATCCTGCGGAGCTATGACAGCCGGAGCCGCCGGCGGCCTGGGATGCTCCCCTGTGCCGGGGCGCGTGGCAAATTCGGCGCAATCATAGATCGAAATGGATTTATCCTCGCTGGACTTCTGGCCACCGTGACCAGAAGTGGGGCAAGGTTGAAGGGCAGCACTTTTCCGGGTGCTGCCTTTCTGCGTTTCCCCACGGGACAAGAGGGAAACTTGTTTGCTTAAAACCCCCCGTTTACACAGGAGGATAGAATATGCCGCATACCCGAACCAATTATCACAGAGAAGTGAAAACGGCCTCTCTCCAGGGTCGAACCATCACTGTTGAAAATCTGACCCCTATTCTTGCGCCCAAGGTGCGGAACAGGCGCAAGCGGGAGATCGAGGCGGGGCTTTACACTGTGTTCCGCAAATACGCGCCGGGCCGCGCGGAAATGCGCTGACCGGGCGGCATCCTTGTGCCCTGGGGCTGTCTTTGGTATAATATACTTGTAAAGGTTGACAGC
>CAJUDG010000042.1 GCA_910584745.1 uncultured Eubacteriales bacterium | reverse complement strand
GTCCTGTGACTTATTCCTTGCCTGTTTCTTCTGCGCCGCCCGTTCCTTGTCGGCTCTAAGCTGCGCCCGGATAGAGGGCTTCTTTTCCGGCTTTTTCCCCGGTTTTGTTTCCTTGCCCTGTCCCTTTTCCGCTTTCAGTGCGGCGGCATACTCGGCAAGGGAGATCTGTTCGCCGCTTCTCGCCTTTGCTTCCAGCTCGTCAGCGGTAGGCGTGGGCGTGTTGTTGATGATACCGTCAAAATTGTTGTCGTTCTGCTCGATAGCGTCCTCGACGTGCTTTAAGGGGTTCGCCTTTTCCGGCTGCTCTGCGGCGACTGCAAACGCCTGTGTCCCGTTCCCCATAATGAGATACTTCCCGTCCTCCGACGTATGGTGAAGCCCGTACCCGGCTTCTTTCATCTGCTCGGCGGTCATATCGGTTACAGAAAAGCTCCCCCGTGGCGTTCTGATCTGCTCCCCGGTCATGCGGGTGTCGGGGGTAAGCTGCGGTGTCTGCTCCTGCAGAAACTCCGGCACTTCCTTATAGCCGAAACTGTCAACATAATGCGCCGTGTCCTCCCCGTTCTGATGAAGCACCACTATATCCGATACGGAAAGGCTGTGTCCCTTAAAATCTTTGGGGTGGTCGATATTGAAGCGGGTATAAATATCTTCAAGGGAAGTCCCCGGCGTAAGCTCTGCGGTATAGATCAGATTATAATTCGCCGCTTCCACGGAAAGCCCCGCCGCCTGTAAGCGGTCGTAAGGCTCAAAATGGTAGTCCCGCATACCGTCCCCGTCCTTTAGCTGGTAAATGGAAAAGGTGTCTTTGTCCGGCTCTTTTTTGTCGGCGGTCGGCTCCGGCACTTCCTGTCCCGGCTCGGCTGCGGTCTGCGCTTCCTGTGCCTTTGCGTAGAGGTCTTTCACGTCGCCCTGTGTCAGCTCCCCGGTTTCCAGCTTCCCCAAAAGCTCCCGGCACTTCTCCGGGGTTCCTGTGTAGAGAATATCCCCCAGCTTCGCCATGCCGTTATCCTGTGCCACATACTCCTGCAAGAGATAGCTGTTTTCCGGGCTGTCGCTGTATGGGTTCTGCCGCACCTTGTAAAAGGTTTCCGGCGTAGTGGGTTTCTCCGGCGCGTCTGCGGTTCCCGGCTCGGTGTCCTGCGGCTGCTCCGGGGCGGCTGCTTTTTCTGCGGCGGCTTCCTGCCTTGCCCGTTTCTGTAACTCGGTGGGGCGTTCCCCGG
>CAJUDG010000041.1 GCA_910584745.1 uncultured Eubacteriales bacterium | reverse complement strand
AAACCGACACAGGTGGATGAGGAGAGAATCCTAAGGCCGGCGGGAGAAGCATTGTCAAGGAACTCGGCAAAATGACCCCGTAACTTCGGGAGAAGGGGTGCCTGCGCGAGCAGGCCGCAGAGAATAGGCTCAAGCAACTGTTTAGCAAAAACACAGGTCTATGCGAAACCGAAAGGTGAGGTATATGGGCTGACGCCTGCCCGGTGCTGGAAGGTTAAGGGGAGGGCTTAGAGGGAACTCGAAGGCTCGAACTTAAGCCCCAGTAAACGGCGGCCGTAACTATAACGGTCCTAAGGTAGCGAAATTCCTTGTCGGGTAAGTTCCGACCCGCACGAAAGGCGTAATGATTTGGACACTGTCTCAACAATACATCCGGTGAAATTGAAGTGCCAGTGAAGATGCTGGCTACCCGCGCCAGGACGGAAAGACCCCATGGAGCTTTACTCCAGTTTGGTACTGGGGTCTGGTGCTGCATGTACAGGATAGGTGGGAGGCAAAGAAGAAATGACGCCAGTCATTTTGGAGCCGATGTTGGGATACCACCCCTGCAGTACTGGATTTCTAACATGCAGCCGTTATCCGGCTGATGGACAATGCCAGGCGGGGAGTTTGACTGGGGCGGTCGCCTCCGAAAGAGTATCGGAGGCGCTCAAAGGTTCCCTCAGAATGGACGGAAACCATTTAAAGAGTGCAAAGGCAGAAGGGAGCTTGACTGCGACACCGACGGGTGGGGCAGGTACGAAAGTAGGACTTAGTGATCCGGTGGTATAAAGTGGGATTGCCATCGCTCAACGGATAAAAGCTACCCTGGGGATAACAGGCTTATCACTCCCAAGAGTTCACATCGACGGAGTGGTTTGGCACCTCGATGTCGGCTCATCGCATCCTGGGGCTGAAGCGGGTCCCAAGGGTTGGGCTGTTCGCCCATTAAAGCGGTACGCGAGCTGGGTTCAGAACGTCGTGAGACAGTTCGGTCCCTATCCGGCGTGGGCGTAGGATATCTGAGAGGAGCTGTCCTTAGTACGAGAGGACCGGGATGGACAGACCGCTGGTGGACCTGTTGGCAACCAAGGCCATAGCAGGGCAGCCAAGTCTGGCAGGGATAAACGCTGAAGGCATCTAAGCGTGAAGCCCCCCTTAAGATGAGATATCCCATTCCGAAAGGAAGTAAGACCCCTTGAAGACGACGAGGTAGATAGGCCAGAGGTGGAAGTACAGTAATGTATGGAGCTGGCTGGTACTAATCGGTCGAGGGCTTGACCAAAGAAAAGCTGGAAGA
>CAJUDG010000040.1 GCA_910584745.1 uncultured Eubacteriales bacterium | reverse complement strand
ATAAGGAGGTGTGAGAATGGCTGCAAAGTACCAGCTCATCACGGAGCTGTATCAGCGGACGGGCGTCACCGTCACGAGGAACCCGCAGGCGTGGCAGGGCTTTCTGTCCTCTGCCTGCCGCAATTACAAGTGCCGCTTTGACGAGCAGCTCTTAATCTACGCCCAGAGACCCGATGCCACCGCCGTCACTACCATAGAGGTCTGGAACAAGCTCTTTAAGCGTTGGGTGAACAAGGACAGCAAGGGCATCGCCGTATTCGACACCAAGGGGCGCAGGAACACCCTCAAATACTACTTCGACGTGTCGGACACCCACGAGGGCTACTACGGGAGCAGAGCCGTCCCCATATGGCAGATGGATGGGCGGTACGAGCAGGCAGTCACGGAACGGCTCTCCGACAGGTTTGGCGAGGTGGAAAGCGACAGCCTTGCCGGGGTGCTGATGGAGACGGCAGGGAACGCCGTGGAGGACAATTTGCAGGACTACACGGCACAGCTAAAGGATTACGTCGAGGGGAGCTTTCTGGAGGGGCTTGACGATTATAATATAGAAGTGATGTACCGTGAGCTTGCCGCTAACAGCGTAGCCTATATGCTGATGACCCGCTGCGGCATAGATGCGGCGGAGTATTTTGACCGTGAGGACTTCGGGGCAATCGTCAACTTCAACACGCCCCAGACCCTTAACGCCATCGGCATCGCCACCAGCGACATTGCGGAGATGGCTCTGCGTGAAATCTCCCAGACGATAAGAAATGTGCAAATGGCGGAGAGAGACCAGAAACGCACCTTTGCACGGCAGTACCAGATTCGCTATGATAGTGGCAGGAAACAACCCGAAAGGAGCGAGAACAATGAGCGAAATCACTTACACGGAGCAGGACGATTACCTTATACCCGACCTCACATTACCGACAGAGCCAGAGCTTCCGCTTGGCAGGTACGCTTTGATGCACAGGGACTATCTGGAGAAGCACAAGAGGGTGACGTTCCTCAACCTGCTGACATCGGGCAGGCTGAACGCACACCTGCACCAGACCGAGCAGGCGGCACTCTCCAGACTGGAGCTGCTGACAAAGCAGCTCTCCAAGGAGCAGGGCGTGACGGAGGAACTGAAAGAGAAAGCGCCGATGCAGTGGGTGCAGGCGATGAACGCCATCCGCAGCCAGGCAGAGGAAATGATTCTGGACGAGCTGATTTACCAGTAGAATCCGAGCCTGCCTAAAGCAGCTCATGAAAATGAGGAAAGGCATTGAAGCCAAGCTAAAGAAGCTCAACGACACGAAAAGAAAGGAT
>CAJUDG010000039.1 GCA_910584745.1 uncultured Eubacteriales bacterium | reverse complement strand
CGGAAGCATGGCAGCGGCAGCTAAACGACAATGCGATCTACGCCGCCGACCGTATCAAGTGCATACAGCCCCTTACTGGGGAAAGCCCCACCGAGTTACAGAAACGGGCAAGGCAGGAAGCCGCCGTGCAGAAAGAAGCCGCACAGGAGCAGCCGCAGGAGGAAGCACAGGGCGCGGAGCCGGGAACCACGGACACGCCGGAGAAACCTTTTGAGCCGGAAAGCATTTATAAGGTGCGGCAGAACCCATACAGCGACAGCCCGGAAAACAGCTCTATCTTGCAGGAGTATGTGACACAGGATAACGGCATGGCAAAGCTGGGGGACATTCTCTACACAGGAACGCCGGAGAAATGCCGGGAGCTTTTGGGGAAGCTGGAAGCCGGGGAGCTGACACAGGGCGACGTGAAAGAACTTTATGCAAAGGCACAGGAAGCACAGCCCGCAGCCGAGCCGGGACAGGAAACGCCGGAGCCGCCCGCCGCAGAGAAAGAGCCGGACAAGGACACCTTTTCTATTTACCAGCTAAAGCGCGGCGACGAAACAAGGGACTACCGCTTTGAACCTTACGACCGCTTACAGGCGGCGGGGCTTTCCGTGGAAGCGGCAAATTATGACCTTATCTATACCGCGCCACTTGCGCCGGATATGACGCTTGAAGATATTTCCGTCCGTTTCAATATCGACCACCCGAAAGATTTTAAGGGACACAGCCTTTCAACCTCTGACGTGGTAGTGCTTCATCAGAACGGACAGGACACCGCCCACTATGCAGACAGTTACGGTTATCGGGAAGTGCCGGAGTTTTTACAGGAGCAGACACCGCAGCTTACCCCCGACACCCGCATGACCGGGGAGCAGATCAGAACGCCACGGGGGAGCTTTTCTGTAACCGATATGACCGCCGAGCAGATGAAAGAAGCCGGGTACGGGCTTCACCATACGTCGGAGGACGGGAAGTATCTCATTATGGGGAACGGGACACAGGCGTTTGCAGTCGCCGCAGAGCAGCCGGAAAAGGCGAACCCCTTAAAGCACGTCGAGGACGCTATCGAGCAGAACGACAACAATTTTGACGGTATCATCAACAACACGCCCACGCCTACCGCTGACGAGCTGGAAGCAAAGGCGAGAAGCGGCGAACAGATCTCCCTTGCCGAGTATGCCGCTGCACTGAAAGCGGATAAGGAACAGGGCAAGAAAGCGGAGCCGGGGAAAAAGCCGGAAAAGAAGCCCTCTATCCGGGCGCAGCTTAAAGCCGACAAGGAACGGGCGGCGCAGAAGAAACAGGCAAGAAGTAAGTCGCAGG
>CAJUDG010000038.1 GCA_910584745.1 uncultured Eubacteriales bacterium | reverse complement strand
CGACCAACACCACCGCCGCGAGTGGGGAACCTGCCAGCCCCACGGCCACAATCCGTGAGGGACAAGCTGGCCGCTTGCCACTTGGGGCCGCCGCACAAAACAAGGGAACGCCGAGCCGCTACTCGCTGTCTTTTGACGGGCCAAACATACGGGCCCGGCGTTTCCATTTCAAACAAGTTCGAGACAAATTGTCCCAAGGTGAGGACAGGCCAAAGGGCGGCACTTTTCGGAGTGCTGCCTTTTCGCGTTTCCCCACCAACCAAAAACGCAAAAGGAGGTTTTGCCGTGAAACTGACCGCACAAGAGCTGGAACAAATGAAAAGCGTGGACATCGGCGCGGTGAGCGCGGATGCGCTGGCTGACGTGAGCGGTATGGCCTTTGACCGCACCCTCCCCCGGGAGGAGCGGCTGGCCCGGTTCGTAAAACGGGCCGTCAATCCCTACTGCTTTAGCGTGGGCGGCGTGGGCGTGAAAATCGAATTTGCCGAGGGCGGCCCCTCCCTCCAGGAGACGCTGGCGGCCTTTCTTATCCGGCAAAAGAGCGGGCTGTGACTGCTGTTGCGGCCCGTTCCTACTTCGAGACAAAATGTCCCGAGGCATCGGCATCCTTGCTGATACCCCGGAACAGAGTTATAATATAAGTGTAATGTGATAGGGAAGGAGGAACAATGGCACGAGCTAAAAACAGAGGAAATCAGCAGACATATACCCCTACATATACAATCCGGCGCTGGCGTTTGGGCGAGTACATCCGCCTTTCCAAAGAGGATTTGAAAAAGGGCAAGGACGACAGCAACAGCGTGAAAAACCAGCGTGACCTGCTGGGGGACTTCTACCAGCGGCACATGGACGAATTTGAAAGCGCGGTTGAATATGTGGACGATGGGCACACCGGGACGGATGCCAACCGCGAAAACTTCCAGCGGCTCTTGGCCGATGTGATGAGCGGGAAAATCAACTGCGTGATTGTGAAAGACCTTTCCCGGTTCGCCCGGAATTACAGTGACGCGGGGAGTCTGATTGATAACTTGTTTGTGCAGATGGGCGTCCGCTTTATCTCCCTTGCGGAGAACGTGGACAGCTACCTGAACCCCGACAGCGTTTCAAACATTATCGTTCCGATAACTAACGTGATGAACGACAACTATTGCTACCAGACCTCAAAGAAAATCCGGCAGGTTTTCGATTACAAGCGGCGCAACGGCCAGTATATCGGCTCTTTCGCCCCCTACGGCTACATTAAAGACCCAAAGGACAAGCACCAGCTTATTGTGGATGCGGATGCGGCTGAAACCGTCAAGCGCGTGTATTCCATGCTCCTGCAAGGCTCGTCTAAAAGGGCCATCGCG
>CAJUDG010000037.1 GCA_910584745.1 uncultured Eubacteriales bacterium | reverse complement strand
ATACATCAGAAAGTGTCTTGTGCGTTATTTTTTTCAAAAAGTTGTAAAGTGGTGTTAAAGACATTGTTTGAAGATTAAAAATTATACAATCTATGCTGAATACTTTCTTTATTTGCAAATGAGATATTAAGAAGATCTGCCCGAACGATATGACGGCGGGGAGGGGACGCAGTACGCCTACGACGCATGGCGGAACGTGAAAAGCATCCGCCACGCGGACGGCGGGCTGTACACCTGCACGCACGACTACGCGGGCAGGCTGCTCTCCGAGAGGACCCCGGTGCAGAACGCCACGGGCGCACAGGGCACGCGCTACGAGTATGACGCGGACTTTAATCGAATAAAGACCGTTTATGCCGACGGCGGCGTCCTGCGGGAAAAGCATGACGCGTGCGGGAACGTCACCGTGCGCATCCTCCCCGAACAGTATGACGAAAAGACCGACGGCGGGGCGGGCTACAGTTATGGATACGACAGCAGGGACAGGCTGGTGTCCGTCACAGGCCCCGACGGCGCCACAGAGCACAGGTACGTGTATGACACTGCCGGAAACCTTATAAAGGACATCACGGCAAAGGGCTGCCTGACGGCGGACAGTGACGATGACCGCGTCGGGACGGTGTACACATATGACCTGACAGGGAACGTCACCTCCGTAAGGATACCCGTGGACATATGGGACGGCAGCGTGCGTTACCGCCTCACCACCTACACTTACGACAAAATGGCGCGCTGCACGGAGGAAAAAAGGTACCTCGACTATCAGGACACAGAAAGCCGGAGGGGGCGCGTGCATACCATAAATTATACGTATGATGCCGCAGGGCGGCTTATGGGCGTGGGCGACTCCACCGGGGCATGTGCGGAATACCGGTATGACGCCTGCGGCAGGCAGACCCTCGAGCGGATAAAAATTGACGGTAACACATGGAAGGAGAAGGGGCGCGAATACTCGCCGGCAGGGCGGCTCATCCGGATTACGGAGTCCGCCGACGAAAAGGGGTGCGGCAGGAAATACGCGACGACACGCATTGAATACGACAAAAACGGCAACCCCACGCGCATCACCACGCCGCTCGGGAACGAAATCCTGCGCGAGTACGACAGCATGGACAGGCTCACGGCGGAGACGCACAGGGAGAAGGGCGGCGCCATCCGCAATACCACGAAATACCAGTACGATGTGGATGGGAACATTATTCGCGTGACAGCTGGAAACGGTTATGCCACGACCCATTCCTATGACCTGATGGACAGGCTTGTTTCCACCGCGGACAGCATGGGGAGCAGGGATTTGCGCGCCTATGACAGGAACGGACGGATGACACGCTACATACCGCCGCAGGAGTATGCCGCATACGGTGAAGGCGCGTCAGGCTGG
>CAJUDG010000036.1 GCA_910584745.1 uncultured Eubacteriales bacterium | reverse complement strand
CCTATGCGGAGTATCAGATGGCAAAGCACATCCTCGCAGATCCCTCTGCCAAGCCGGAGCAGACTCGTCAGGCGGTGGGCTGGCTGACCCATGCGGCGGAGGCCGGACTGGACTGCGCTCAGCACGCCCTCGGAAGGCTGTACCGTGACGGCGGGCCGGTGGCGCAGGACATGACCCAGGCGGTGATCTGGTTCTCCCAGGCAGCCGAGCGGGGCAATCAGTACGCCATGTACGCCCTGGGCAAGCTGCGTCTGGAGGCAGACGATCCCGCCGCCGCTCTGCGCTGGTTCCGACAGTCCGCCAATCTGGGAAACCAGTTCGCGCAGTACCAGCTGGGCAAGCTGCTGTTGTGCGGCGATGGCGTGGCAAAGGATACAGCGGGCGCTGTCCGCTGGCTGACGGAGTCTGCGGAGCAGGGAAACCAGTACGCCCAGTATGCCCTCGGAAAGCTGTACCTGCTGGGCAAGGATATTCCCCAGGACAGGGAATCCGCCGTCCGCTGGTTCACACTGGCGGCGGAACAGGGCAATGAGTACGCCCGATATTTTCTCGACCACATGGACGACTCTCCCTCTCTCTTCGCCAGCGCCACCCGGCTCCTCCACCACATGGGCCGCATCTTCCAGGAGCAGGCCCTACCCCCCAGCGGCGGGATCTCCTTTGTGGACAGTAAGCTGAGGAGAAAGATCAGAGAGAAGAAGATCGCCATGGGCCACAAGCCCGACGACCATGAGGAGCAAGGTATCGAACTGAAATAATGACACTTTATTTTTATAGCCGCCTGTGATATACTAACGGCGAGGTGATTTCCAATGACGATACAGCAGAAGCGTGTCGCGGCGGTCAAAACGGCGGACGCTATCAACGCGATAGAGGGTGTGTCGGTTTCTGAGTATGCCCGAGAATTATCCTACCGCTGGGCAAGAGGGGAACTGGGCGATGATGATATGCTGTCCGCTCTTTTGGAATCTCACAAAAAGTTAGCGGAGCGGGTGCGGCGGAATGGCTGATCCATATCTCTATGAGGGCAGTACCGTTCTGCGAAACAAACTGGATATTCTGGATGAAAAGACTCTCGACCTGGTGGAGGCGGAACAGTCTCGGGCCAAGATGATGGTCCTCTACAAAAGAGGGTTCCAGAATTTTTCTCCAGCGGGTCTGTGTGAGATACACAAGTTCCTGTTTGGTGGAATCTACTCATGGGCCGGGCAGTATCGGATCATCAATATCGAAAAGCGAGAACGCCTGTTGGGTGGGCGGAGCGTGTGGTATAGCAATGACGAGAATATCCCGCAGGACCTGGAATCGGCGTTTCAGTCGATTCACTTACTCAAGTGGGAGGATTTTTCTCGGGACGCCTTTGTCCACTACCTTGCGCAATGCTTTCCAAGGCTTTGGCAGATCCATCCGTTCCGTGAAGGAAACACGAGAACAGTCGTTATGATGTTGACCTTCTTTGCAGAACAGCATGGCTACTATATGGACCAGGAGCTGATGGCGGAAAGTGCCGGATATGTCCGGGACGCCTTTGTCATGGCCAGCTTGGAACAATACGCAGAACGGGAGCATCTGGAGAGAATCCTGCTGGACGCTGTCTGCGATGAACCGATCCTCTATGATGAAGACTCTCTAAAATCAATTGAATCAGCACAACGGCGGCGAGAGCGATATCAGAAGTATAAAAATGAGGACTATGTCCCCCAGCCGCACTACAAACGAGAAAACTGAACACATGAAATGCAAACTCAGGGCGCCCTATGGCGCTCTGAGTTTTTTGTCAAGGAGGTGAAGAAAGTGCCCTATATCCATTTTACCGAGGAGCAGAAGCTCCGGGCCA
>CAJUDG010000035.1 GCA_910584745.1 uncultured Eubacteriales bacterium | reverse complement strand
CAAAGGGTTTCGGGTTCGCCCGGTAGCTGCCGGACATGGACGCTTTCAGCTTTTCAATCTGCTCCGTGGATAAATGGGGGCAGCCGTCAAGGGTCTTGTTCTTGCGGTAATAGGCGTTGACCGCTTTCATGGTTTCCTGCGCCTGTTCCAGCTTCGCAAGTTTGCTTTCCAGCTTAGAAACGGCGTTCGGGTCGTCGGCACTGATACCGCCCATGCCCGTACTGCGGATTTTGTCAAGCAAGCCCTGTATCTCCCGGTATTCCTCCATGTTCTTATCTGCGGCGGCGTTCTGCTTCTCCTTTTTGCGGACGGGGAAATTGCTTCCCCCGGCAATAAGGATAGAGGGGACGCGGGCGGTGATCTCGTAGCCCTTATTCATGTTCGCCGCCAGTTTCCGGGCGTAAGCGTCAAGCAGCCCGTCAATTTTCTCATGGAAAGAGGGGTCAACGCGCTTTTTCTGCCTTGCGGCAATCTCGGCGGCTTCGTCTACATAGTGGCGGTATTCTGCCGTTGCGCTTCCGGGCTTGTAGTCGGAATAGCTGATCGCTTGCTTTGCTCGGCGGGCGGCGTTCTCATTGATCGGGTAGTATGTAACCTTTGTTTCCGTCGGCTCCGCTGCGTGGCTCTGCGGGTCGGCTGCTTTCTCTGTCTGCGCCCCGTTCCGTTCCGCAAGCGTCTTTTCCGCATGTTTTCGGACTTCTTCGCTGATCGGAAGCGAATACAGGTCAGAGGTTGAAGAAAAGCCCACGTTGTTGAAAACATAGTCAACGTCGCTTTCTTTCAAGGCTCCCGCCGCAAAATAATTTTCCCTCGTAGGCATTTCACTTACTTTTCCGTCCGATATGGCATAGTTCAGCCCGGTTTCTATGTGGGAATGGATTTCACCGCCAACGGCAAGCGTCACATAATACCAGCCCATGTGTCCGCTGCTTTTCTCGTCCGTACCGTCGTTAAATTCCACGTTAAGCAGAGTGTAGGGCTTCAATCCCTTTTGTACGGCAATCTCATTGTCCTTTGTTTCCCGCGCCCTAAGTGCGGCAATGGCGGCTTCCTTTGTTGCGGCTATGATCTCCGGGTTGTACCGTACCAGTGCGGCATTGACACATTCATTCTGCACCCTTGCGGTTTTGGCTTGCGGTGTCCTGTGGTTTCCGATAAAGAGGGACGCGCCATTGTCAAACTTGATAGATATGTCGCTTGTCCCGCGCCATTTCCCGGTACAGGGGGAAGTTTCTATTTTGCCCTCCGTGCCGCCGAAAGCCTGTGCGATAATCCCGATCTTTTCCTGCAAGGGGAGATTTTCGTACTTTTCGGCGATCTCAACCGCTTTTTTCTGTATCTCCGTAAGGGGTTTGTCGGCGGTCTGTGCTGCCTGTTCCGGCGTGTCTGCTTTTTCTGCTGCGGCTCCCTCCTGTGCGGGGGTGTCTGCTTTTTCCGGCTCCGGCGTTTCGGTGGTCTGCGCGGTTTCCGGCTCCGGGGCGGCGTAAGGCTCGTACCCGTTGGCGGCGTATTCCTCCACGGTCATTCCTGCGGCTGCTGCTTCCTGTGCGATTTCCTCCTTGACATGTTCTTTGTATGCTTGAAGCTCCACGTCAAAATCTTTGAGCTGGGGGACGGGCGGCAAGTTATATTCGCCTTGATTGATAAGCCCCCGGCACTCGGCAACATACGCTTGTATGGCGGTATAGGCGATACTTTCAGCCTGTACCTCACGGGTGCGGCGGTCGGGTCTGTCCGGCTGCTCCGGGGCGTTAAGGTCAATGTCGTGCAGCTTCGCGTGGGCGATCTCATGGATAGCGGTCTTTAGGTTCTGAAGCTGGCTCATGCCCTCGTCTATGGCAAT
>CAJUDG010000034.1 GCA_910584745.1 uncultured Eubacteriales bacterium | reverse complement strand
TTGCCGCCTGCCGCGCAAACGATGGGGCCAAGGCCATCCGCATCAGCGGGAAGCAACAGGGAGATTTCTACATGCTGACCTTTGAGAACACCTGCTCGGATGGGCCGTTGCCCCCGGCGGGCACCGGGCTTTCTAATATCAAAGCGGTGGCGGAAAAGTACCACGGGGCACTGATGACGGAGAAAAACGGACGGCAGTATTATCTGAGTGTGTTGCTGAATATTTCGCCCTGTAATTCTTAATTTAAGGGGGATCATTTATGCGTCATGTGTAGCAACGCTTAACAAGGGCACACAGGCCGTTGTATAAGGCGCAGATTATAAAAGGTGCTCAGATTTTCCACTCAAAGGAAACACGGTCACTGGTGGCCTGGACTTGGGACAAAATAATATCAGTTACTCGCCGCCGGTCGTCAAAGTCGATGTTGTTCCAGTTATGCAGATGGGCGGACAGAAATTCAATCTTTTGCGGGGAGATCGTTTCAGCGTTCAGCGCCGCAATCTCCTTTATCAGCCGTTGGCGGTTTGCGTCCAGTTCCTCAATTTTCCCATTGGCATAGGACAGCAGGACCGCATTGGCTCCGGTCAGGGTGTTCAGCAGCTTTTCAATCTCGTCCTCCACCTGGGCCAGCTCCACATTCAAGGCGGTCAGCTTGGGATTGACGGTCGTTGCTTTTGCGGTCAGGGTTTGAAATTCGGAGAGCTTCTTCACCATCTCCCCATAGACAAATTGCTCAAACTCCGCCGTCCGAAGCGTCCCGCAGCCCTCACAGCTTTTGTTGTCCGCCCGCTTGGAGCACCGAAGATACTGCGTCCCTGCCGGGTTGCCCACGCTCATAAGGGCATACCCGCAGCGCCCACATTTGATTTTTCCGGCCAGCCAGGTATTCCGGGCCTTGCGCCCTCCCTGGAACGTGATATTTGCCAGCAGCTTCTTCCTGCACCGCAGCCAGGTATCGGCGGGGACAATGCCCTCGCTGGGGGCCAGCACAAGGATCTGCCCCCGCAGGTCCTTGTTTTTTCGCTCCTGCACGTCCCGGCCCTGGTAGAGATAGCAGCCGTTGGTCCCGGCGAAGTCCGCCGCGTCATTGACCACCACGGCCCCCTGACCCTTGAAAAACTCGTACAGCTCCAGGTCGGCCTGGGCGTAAATCGGATTGCGGAGCAGTTGGGAGATAAAGCCCCGTTTCAATTCCTTGCCGTAAATCAGGATATTGTTTTCAGCAAAGTACCGGGCAATGTCTCCAAACGACGTAGACGGCTCGGCGTACATTTCAAACATCAACCGGGCAATATTCGCCGTGGCGGGGTCCGGGATCATCATTTTCGTGCGGATGCCCTGGAGGGTGGTAGGCTCCAGCTTGAAGCCGAAAGGGGCGGCCCCGCTCATGTGGAACCCCCGCTGACACCGGGAATAGTAAGCGTCGGTCACGCGCTTCTGGATCGTCTCGCGCTCTAACTGAGCGAACACGATACAGATATTCAGCATGGCCCGGCCCATTGGCGTGGACGTGTCAAACTTTTCCGTAGAGGAAACAAACTCCACATTGTACTGCTGGAACAGCTCCATCATGGTTGCGAAGTCCAGGATAGAGCGGCTGATACGGTCCAGCTTGTAAACCACCACCCGGCGAATTAAGCCCTGTCGAATGTCGGCTAAAAGCTCCTGGAATTTTGGCCTGTCCGTATTCTTCCCGGAATAGCCCTTATCTTGATAATCCTTGTGGTTCCCACCCCTTAACTCGTACTTGCAAAACTCGATTTGACTTTCAATGCTGATACTGTCCTTGCGGTCCACGGACTGTCTGGCGTAGATAGCGTCGATACGGTTTTCCATGATAGCTCCTTTCCTGTCGGGAAATGGAGCTGTCAACCTTTACAAGTATATTATACCAAAGACAGCCCCAAGGCACAAGGATGTGGGAAAACGCAGAAAGACAGCACCCGGAAAAGTGCTGTCTTTCAACCTTGCTCCACATCTGGTCACGGTGTCCAGAGGCCAGCAGGGATCAAT
>CAJUDG010000033.1 GCA_910584745.1 uncultured Eubacteriales bacterium | reverse complement strand
CCGAGCAGAGCGGACTTTGCTCCGACGAGGGGGTGGAGATTGCCGCAAGGCAATACAACCCGAACCCCTTGACTTTTGGCCCACGGAGGACACTGGCCGGGTGGGGGGAAAGGCTGTGCCTTTCCCCCCTGCCCAACGGCGAGTGTCAAAGTTTAGGCGGGGTGCAGGGTGCCCTTTTCAAAGGGCGGCCCTGCTGGGGGAGCCGTCCGCAGACGGCGGGGGCAACGCCCCCACTCCACCCCGTAGGGCGCAAATGCGCTTTTGATGGCCGCAAGGCCGTCAAAAGTGCTTTTGCGTTACTTTCGCAGAAAGTAACAAAGGCCGCCGCTGGCGCGGCGAAAGGAGTGTTGATTTGAAAAGGACGATTAGTGCGATGGTGGGGCAAGGCTCGGTGAAACACAACAGCAGGGCGTTCAACGCCAAGAACACCGACCCGGAACGCTCCCATCTGAATATAACCTACTGCCACGAAAATATCAAGGCAGTTTTCCATGAGCTGTTTGACGAGGCCCTCAAGCGGTACAATGACAAGCAGACCAGGGCAGACCGCAAGATTGAGGACTACTATGAGAAGATACGTTCCAGCAAGCAGGAAAAGCCGTTCCATGAAATCATCCTGCAAGTAGGGAACAAGGACGACATGAGCGCCGAGAGCGAGGACGGCCAGCTTGCGGCGGCGGTGCTGGACGAGTACATGAGGGGCTTCCAGGAGCGCAACCCCCAGCTTCGGGTGTTCTCCGCCCACCTCCACATGGACGAGGCCACGCCCCATCTGCACATCGACTTCGTACCGTTCACCACCGGGAGCAAGCGGGGCCTGGACACCAGGGTATCGCTGAAACAGGCGTTAGCGGCCCAGGGCTTCAAGGGCGGCACCAGGGGCGACACGGAGTGGAGCCAGTGGGTACGCTCTGAAAAGGAACAGCTTGCCGCTGTGATGGAGCGCCACGGGATAGAGTGGGAGGACAAGGGCACCCACGATAAGCACCTGTCTGTGATGGACTACAAGAAAGAACAGCGGGCCAAGGAGATTGCCGAGCTGGAGGCGGTCAAGGCCAAGAAGCAGGGACAGGTGGAACAGCAGGAGCGGCGTCTAAAGGAGCTGGCCCCGGCTGTGCGGAATATGGAACAGTTGGCGGCGCAGTTCTCCGATGACCCGGAGGGGATATTGCCGGAGCCGGGGCCGTTGGAGAGCGCCAAGTCCTACCGTGAGAAAAAGGCAAAGCCCCTACTCGCCAAGATCGTCAAAGTGCTGCGCTCCGTCTACCGGGCTTATCTGGATTTGAAAAGCGACCTTGCCCATTTGCAGGGGCAGTACAATCGTGCGGTTAGTCGGTGTAATTCCTTTTCAGCCAGGTTGGATGATGTTCTGGACGAGAACAAGGCCCTGCGGGGGACAGTTGCTGACTTTGAGCGGATCAAGCGGGCTTTCGGCCCGGAGGAAGTAGAGCGGGCCGTGGAGGACGTAAAACGCCGGGAAGCGGCGGAAAAGGAGCAGAGGAAAGCAAAGCGGAAATTCAGCCAGGGGGCGAGGTAACGGACAACAGGAGGGCGCTCCAAAAGGGTGCCCTCCTGATTCATACTTGTCAGCGGGGCTTTTGTAATGCGAACAATTATCCACATTATAAGAAGTAACCTATGTTATGTGAACAATATAAAGAGGGTGGTTTTTACCACCCTCTCCATTAAGCATTTTCAAATCAACGAAGCTTAGCCATGATACTTTTTGAGCGTATCAAGATCGTCATCATCAAGTCGAACGTCAGGATCAGCAACTACTTTGGACATAATCCGGTCTTTTGTTTCTTGGTCAGGTGCTGCATCCAAAATTCTTGCAAGATCTTCATACTTTTTGGTATCCATAACATTCCCTCCTATGTACTCATTTGACAAAATAAGAATATCACAAATCATTATCGTTGTCAATATGCTCCATTGATAAAGCGGAATTTTTGAGGTCATTGAATGGTTTGGTAAATATTGGGGAAACGTGGTTGCATTTCCTCACCGTTTGTGCTATGATTAAAGCCACAAACCAGCAGAGAAAAAGCAATATGCTCTGCCTCCCGTTATCATCGTTGATAACAATTTGATAACAGCCCATCGTATAGGCTGGATAAT
>CAJUDG010000032.1 GCA_910584745.1 uncultured Eubacteriales bacterium | reverse complement strand
AAAGCCTATGAAAGAATATCTGAAAAAGTACCAGTCTGTTATCTGCATCGCTGCCGCCGTCTGCCTTTTAGGTGCGGCGGTTTTCTGTATCTTCCGCATCTCCCACCACGAAGCACAGATGGACGAGCAAGCAGAGAACTTCCAGCAGCTTGCCCAGATAGTGGAGCAGGCTCCCGAATCCGAGCCGGTTCCCACGGATGAACCCGTGAGCGAGGGCGAGGACGTTCTGGCGAAATACAACGAGCTGTTCTTGCAGAACGAGGACTTGATAGGGTGGATTGCCATTGACGGCACGACCATCAACTACCCCGTCATGCAGAGCAAAAACAGCCCTAACTTCTACCTCAAACGCAACTTTGAAAAGGAGTACAGCGACTTGGGTACGCCCTATGTGCAGGAGGACTGCGACATCGCCGCAAGCGACAATCTGGTTATCTACGGACACCACATCAAAGGCGGCAAAATGTTCGGTGCGTTGGAGAGCTACAAGGAAAAGGATTTCTATGAGGAACACAAGACTATCCGCTTCGACACCCTCACGGGGCAGGGCGAGTATGAAATCATCGCCGTATTCAAGACCGTGGCGTACAGTTCGGAGGGCTACCGCTACTATGATTTTGTCAATGCGGAGAACGAGGACGAGTTCAACGCCTATGTGGGGAAATGCAAAGCGCTTGCCCTCTATGATACGGGCGTGACCGCCGAATACGGCGACAGGCTCATCACCCTCTCCACCTGCGAATACTCTGCCCAGAACGGCAGGCTTGTGGTGGTGGCGAAAAAGGTGGACTGATTTGACCGCCAAATCCCAGAGGGTACGGCGTATCTTCGGAAAGGAGACTCCCTATGGCGAAGATTAAGACCAGAGATGCGGTCAAAGGCACCATCAAGGCTATTGACAAGGCGGCTGTCGCTTCGGAGCGCATGAAAGCCGCCTATGCCAAGACCAAGGAAAAAGCGGAGCAGGGCTATTATGCGGAGGAAAGCTCTGCCACCGAGTACGCCGCCGACAAGGTTTCCTATGCTTCAGAACGGATTGCAGGCGAGGGCGTACACCAATTCAACAAGCAGGGGCAGAAATCCGTCCAGACCACCAAGGAGAACATCATCAAGGCAAAGGAAAAGGTGGAGGGCTTTATAGAAAAAAGGGCGGTAAAAACCGCAGAGAAACAGAAAGCACAGGCTGCTGCAGAACGGAACGGCTCACAGCCCCATCAAGGGGCGGCGAGCCGTTCCCCTGCCCCCGATACCCCTGCAAACGCAGGCGAGAAAGCAAAGAGCCGCTTTATCAAGACAAGGCAGCAGGGAAAGCAGTCCATCAAGACCACCGTCCGAAATGCTGAAAAGACGGTGAAATCCACCGCCCAAGGCACGGTAAAAACGAAAGAAGCAGCCAGAGCCACCGCAAAAGGCACAGTCAAATTAAAAGATGCTGCCAGAGCCGCCGCCAAGGGTACGGTCAAAACTGCGGAGAAAGGCATCAAGACCGCCCAGACAACCTCTAAGGCGGCGATTAAGACTACCGAGCAGACCGCCAAGGCAGCGAAAGCGGCGGCAAAGACTTCCGCAAAAGCAGCACAACGGGCGGCACAGGCGGCAAAAGCCACCGCCAAGGCGACAGCCCACGCCGTGAAAGTAGCGGTCAAGGCTACCCTTGCGGCAATCAAGGCGATTATCGCAGGCACAAAGGCTCTGATAGCGGCAATCATGGCGGGCGGGTGGATTGCCGTTGCCGTGATACTCATTATCTGCCTTATCGGGCTGCTTGTCGGTTCGGTGTTCGGCATCTTCTTTTCGGGCGAGGACTCTGGCAACGGAATGATGATGCAGACCGTAGTCCGTGAAATCAACGCCGACTACGACAATCGCCTTGACGAAATCATCAACAACACATCCCACGATGTACTGGAGATGTCGGGAAGCCGTGCGGTCTGGAAAGAGGTGCTTGCGGTGTACTCCGTCAAGACTACCACCGACCCAGACAACCCGCAGGAAGTCGCCACGATGGACGATAACAAAAAGCAGCTCCTAAAGGACATCTTCTGGGAGATGAACGAAATCAGCTCCCGCACCGAGAGCAAGACCGAAACCCAGATAACCGAGAGCGATGACGGTCACGGGAACATCGTGGAAACGGAAACCACCGTCACCCAGACCTACCTTTATATCACCGTGAGCCATAAGACCGCCGAGGAAATGGCGGACAGATACGGCTTCAACGAGGAACAGCGGCAGCAGCTATCGGAATTACTTGCCGAGGAAAACAATTCCCTCTGGTCTGCGGTGCTTTACGGCATCACCATCGGGGACGGCGAAATCGTCACCGTGGCTCTGTCGCAGGTGGGCAATGCAGGCGGCGAGCCGTACTGGAGCTGGTACGGCTTTGACGGGCGTGTGGAATGGTGTGCCTGCTTCGTTTCGTGGTGTGCCGACCAGTGCGGCTATATCGACAGCGGCGTTATCCCCAAGTTTGCAGGCTGCGTAAATGGCTCCCAGTGGTTTAAGGACAGAGGGCAATGGCAGGACGGCAGTTTCACGCCAGAAGCAGGACAAATCATCTTCTTTGACTGGGAGGGTGACGGGGAAACCGACCATGTAGGCATCGTGGAACGGTGCGAGAACGGCATCGTCTACACCGTGGAGGGCAACTCTGGAGATGCGTGCAGGCAGCGGAGCTACCCTGTCGGGAGCAGCTCCATCTACGGCTACGGCATCCCTGCCTATT
>CAJUDG010000031.1 GCA_910584745.1 uncultured Eubacteriales bacterium | reverse complement strand
TCCTGTCCCTTTTTCTCTCTTTGACTTCCTTTAACTCTGCGTTTGGACACTCCCCAAACAAAATCCGGGGTTGACAGACAGCCCCAAAGCGGGTATAATAGACCTAGAAAAAAGATCCGGGCAGCTGCCAAAGACTTCAAAGTTCGTACCTTTGAAATCTGCTTCCCATAGGAAGCCGGAACGGCTGGTCCGGAATGTATGCTACAAAAGAAGTAGCCGCAAACCAGGAACCGGTGCGGCTACTTTTTTGTACTGATCGTAAAGGCGATGAGCAAGGTCACTATGAGCTGGAGCAAGTCCAGCATGACCTCGAGCGCCTGATAAGTACCCAAAGTATCACCTCCCATACACATTGTCCCGCCCCAGAAGGGAGAGCTATATGTGATCGAGGTTCCAGATCCCCGTTGTCGAAGACCAGCCGCTGAGTTCGCTGGGTGACCCCGCGAACTCACACCGTTTTTTGACAGTTGCCCTTATCTGACATTATATACCATCCTTCCGGGCGTGTCAACCTGATATCCGGGCCAGCCCGCCCTTTAGGCAAAACAACCAGAATAACCCCCGGGAATTTTTATCCAAAAATATTGGAAGGGTCTTGTAATTCCGGCAGAAATGTATTAAAATATAAGCAAGTCCGGCACCATAAACTTTTAGGAGGTCTTTCCAATGTCTGTAAAAGTTGCAATCAACGGTTTTGGCCGCATAGGCCGTCTGGCTTTCCGCCAGATGTTCGGCGCAGAGGGCTATGAGGTCGTGGCTATCAACGACCTGACCAGCCCCAAGATGCTGGCTCATCTTCTCAAGTATGACTCCGCCCAGGGCCGCTACGCCCTGTGCGACAAGGTGGAGGCCGGCGAGGACTCCATCACCGTGGACGGCAAGACCATAAAGATCTATGCCGAGAAGGACGCCAAGGATCTGCCCTGGGGCGAGATCGGCGTTGACGTCGTCCTGGAGTGCACCGGCTTCTACTGCTCCAAGGACAAGTCCCAGGCCCATATCGACGCGGGCGCCAAGAAGGTCGTCATCTCCGCCCCCGCCGGCAAGGACCTGAAGACCATCGTCTTCTCCGTCAACGAGAACACCCTGGACAGCTCCGACACCATCATCAGCGCCGCCTCCTGCACCACCAACTGCCTGGCCCCCATGGCCAACACCCTCAATAAGTACGCCGAGATCCAGAGCGGCATCATGACCACTGTCCACGCCTTCACCGGCGACCAGATGGTCCTGGACGGCCCCCACCGCAAGGGCGACCTGCGCCGCGCCCGCGCCGCCGCTGTGAACATCGTTCCCAACAGCACCGGCGCCGCCAAGGCCATCGGCCTGGTTATCCCCGAGCTCAACGGCAAGCTCATCGGCTCCGCCCAGCGCGTGCCTGTGCCGACCGGCTCCACCACCATCCTGGTGGCCGTCGTCAAGGGCGAGAACGTGACCGTCGACGGCATCAACGCCGCCATGAAGGCCGCGTCCAGCGATTCCTTCGGCTACACCGAGGAGCCCCTGGTGTCCAGCGACATCATCGGCATCACCTACGGCTCACTGTTCGACGCCACCCAGACCATGGTCACCGAGATAGGCAACGGCCTGTATCAGGTGCAGGTCGTGTCCTGGTATGACAACGAGAACAGCTACACCAGCCAGATGGTGCGCACCATCAAGTATTTCGCGTCTATCTAAGACATAATCCGAGCACGAAAAACGCCCCCGGGGACAAGCTCCCTGGGGGTTTTTGTTTGACATAATACCGGGAATATGGTAAAATACTTGTGGACGCTGTCGTGCGGCTTAGCTCCCCGAAAGGGGGTGGTCACTTTCCCTAACGTTTAATTCCAATAAGGAAAAATGATAAGGGAGGTGGCGCTGATGGGACAAAAGGTCTTGCGTTTCGCAGCCTGTATACTGATTGCCCTTGCGGTGATCATGTACTTAGCCCCAAAAGCTTGCTAGCCGCCCGGCTAGGCCCCGGACGGCTAGTGTGGTAAAATAAAATCACATAAAACGTTCAAGGTGGGCTAACCGCTCAACGACAGCGTCCCCTTTATGCTTATTATACCTCGGGCCCAGGCGTTTGTCAAGCCCGGGGTTTTTGTTTGACATAATACCCAAGATATGCTAGAATAATACCAGACGTTGTCGCATTGCAGAGCTCGTAAGAGTTCAGGCGGTTAGCCCCCCGGAAGGGGGTGGTTCACCTGTCCCTAAGTCTTAACGAGGGGAGGTGAAGCTTATGGGAAACAAACTGCTGCGTTTTGCAGTTTGCGTACTGATTGCTCTTGCAGTAATCATGTACTTAGCCCCAAAAGCGTACTAGCCGCCCGGTCAGCACCCGAGTGGCTAGTGTAAATCATTAGCAACTATTTGGGGCCAACCGCCGTGCGGCAGCGTCCCTTTGTATCTATATTATACCCCGACTCCCCCATATTGTCAACCCCGGATTTTGTTTGACATAAGTTCCATGGTATGCTAGAATAGTGTCAGACGTTGTCGCATTGCAGAGCTCATCAGAGTTCAGGCGGTTAGCCCCCCGGAAGGGGGTGGTCACTTTCCCACTCTATTAAAGATGGGAGGTGAGGCTGATGGAGAAGGTATTAAGGTACATAATAGCCATTATCTTTTGGCTAGTGGTGCTGATATACTTCGCCCCAAAAGCATGTTAGCCGCCCGGTGTGCCCCCGAGTGGCTAACATAAATTGTTAGAGTATCTTGGGGCCAACCGCCATGCGGCAGCGTCCCCTTATATCTATATTATACCCCTGACACGGCAGAATGTCAAGCCCGGATTTCATTTCATTTGACATAAGCCCCACGGTATGCTAGAATAAAGTCAGACGTTGTCGCATTGCAGAGCTCGTAAGAGCTCAGGCGGTTAGCCCCCCGGAAGGGGGTGGTCACTTTCCCACTTTATTGAAGATGGGAGGTGAAGCTTATGGGAAACAAACTGCTGCGTTTTGCAGTTTGCGTACTGATTGCCCTCTTGGTAATCGTGTACTTAGCCCCAAAAGCATGTTAGCCGCCCGGTCTGCCCCCGGACGGCTAACATAGTTAGTCCGTTTTAAGCTCTGGGGCCAACCGCCGTGCGGCAACGTCCCCTTGTATCTATATTATACCCCGAGCCCCTTAGATTGTCAAC
>CAJUDG010000030.1 GCA_910584745.1 uncultured Eubacteriales bacterium | reverse complement strand
GCAATGAGCGGTATCTCCTGGAAGTCCACGCCCCGCCCCATAAGGCGGAGCTGTTCGGGAAGGCAGGCGGACGGTAATAGTTTTTTATCGTTCTGCCGCCAGCGATACCCGGACAGGCTCGGGATACTCGGCCACACTGGTATAGCTCAATTCCAGTTCTACAGTGTCCCAGGAGTAGTTATCCAGATAAAAGACCTCTTTGTGTTTTGCTTCTCCACTGCCGCTGTCCTCAGCATCCACGCGAATAGTGGACACCTGATGCCATTTATGCTCGCCGCCCTCCGGGTCCCAATAGGTGTGGGAAAAGCTCTGGGCAAACTGCTCCCGCAGCGTCGGCGACAGGATCGTAAGCTCCACACCGCCTCCGATGGGACGAACCTCCACAAGCTCCACCCCTGCGGGCAGGCCGGTGGCCTCGCCGCTGGTCAGGTCCACAACCACATGGGGCGCGTCCTTGTCCAGCCACTCCGCCTTATCAACGCACAAGGTCAGTCCCTTGGGCGGGTCGTAGTAGAAGCTCTGGAAATAGTAGGTGAGCTGGGATGGAGATTCCAGTGTGCTGCTGGAAACCAGAGAGCCGTCCTTATCATTATACCGGCGGCCGGACTGGTCTTCAAACCAGAATTTCAGCGATTTGAGCCAGGCGGTGTTGGCCTGATCCTCGCCCAAGTAGAGGATGGTGCGGGTGGGTGTGTATTCCAGCCGCTCCACCTGGATGCGCTGTCCGTCCAGCTCCATCCAGCGGTTCACCGGGACAGTGATGGGCTGGGCGATACGGTTCATATCCAGGGCCACATCAAAGGTAAAGCACAGAACGCCGGGGTCGTTTTTGGGGTCTGTCCAGTCCTCCATCGACTCTCCCAAGGACGCCTTTGGAGGAGCGGGCATGGCTGGCGTCTCCGGCTGCTGCTCCGCCAGGAAATACATGTTGATGGTGAATCGCTCAGGCAGTTCGTTCGGTGCGCTGAAGGAGAGGATCATGGACTCCATGCCGTTTGCCTGCCCGCTTATATCCCCTTTGACGTTGGATGTGGAGTAGGCGGCAGCAATATGATCCCCGTTTTCATCAAGCAGCTCCGGGCTGGTATAGAATCTGCCTCCATCTATTGAGTAGACGAATACCATCTGGTGCTGATCCACAATGGCGTATCCCAAATCTACCTTTACCCCATCCACCGTCTGGGACTGCCCAATATACTGCACATAGTCGTGGGCGACGGCAGCGGACAGGCTGGGGGAAAAAGCAACGGCGGCGGCCAGCTCTCGGATGACCGGTACACTGGAGCAGGCCAGGGCGAAGGTGGGGAAAAGGTTCACCATCAGTACAAAGCAGGCGGCGACCGAGGCAACGGTCCCAAGGGGAGCGGAGAAGCGGCGGAGCATCCGGGTGCGCCGGGCGCGTCTCCGGGCGCGCTGCATACTGTCCTCCAGCTGCTTGGGAGGCGAGGCCAATTCGTTCATCATGGCCTGAAATTCTACAGTTCGATTTTCCATCTGACAACCTCCTTCTATTCGTCAGTCAGCTCCAGCCGGAGCAGGGATAGGGCCTTCTTCTGCCGGGTGGAGACAGTGCCCCGTGGAATGTCCAGGGCCTGCGCCGTCTCCTCCAGGGTGAGGCCGGTGAAGTAGCGCAGGATGATCACATCCCGCAGATCCTTTGGCAAGCGGCGCAGCGCCTCCTTCAAGGGCAGGGCGTCAAATTCCTCCTGGGCCGTTTCGGGCAGTTCGGCCACGGCCAGTTCTCGCTTGCGCCGGCGCAGTTCGCTGTTGCAGACATTGATCAGAATGCGGGTGAGCCAGGTATCGAAAAACTCCGGCTGCCGCAGCTTTGAGTAGGCCAGGAAGCCCTTGTAGAACGCTTCATCCACTGCATCCACAGCATCGGAAGGACTGCCCAAGTAGACTGCTGCACAGCGGTAGAGCTGTTCTTTTAAGGATTCCGCCCGGCGGATGTACTCCTGTTCGGTCAAGTGTCCTCCCTCCTTTCTGCCCATTAGACGCACAGCTGGCTGGTTTTGCCTTTATCCAACAAAAAATTTTTTCCGAGGCATATCAAAAGACGGGAGACGTTTTGGCGCGTCTCCCGTCTTGCCAGTTTGTAGCAGGAACAAATCGAAACAGAGTTCAATTGAGACAGCACAACTGACGGCGGGCATTTGAAAATAATATCTCAATTTTACCATACCTGACCATACCGGAACAACTCAAAATTATAGTGAGAAAGAAGGTTTTTTCATTGAATGTGGTAGCTTATGGCGCCGGAGTCAACTCGACATCCATGTTGATTGGGATGTACCACAAGGGCATCCCCGTTGACCTCATCCTCTTTGCCGATCCTGGGGCGGAGCAGCCCTACACCTACGCATATATCCCTATCATGAACGACTGGCTTGCGCGTCACGGGATGCCGGAGATCCAGACGGTCTGTTATACTGACAGGAACGGGAATCGCCTGACGCTGGAGCAGGAGTGCCTCCGCTCCGGGACGCTGCCCGCCATCGCCTACGGCTACAAGAAGTGTTCCCTTAAGCACAAAATTCAGCCCCAGGACAAATTCTGCAACAATTATCCGCCCTGCCGGGAGGTCTGGGCCAGGGGAGAAAAGGTGTTCAAGTACATCGGATATGACGTGGGCGAAATGCAGAGAAAAGAAAAAGCCCGTGAACACGACGAGGCCGATTCCAAATACACCAAGGTCTACGCTCTGATGGACTGGGGCTGGACGCGGGAGGACTGCGTCGCCGCCATATTGCGGGAGGGTCTGCCGCTGCCCGGCAAGTCCTCCTGCTTTTTCTGTCCCTCCATGAAGAAGCGGGAGATTCGCACCCTTTACCACCAGCACCGGGATCTGTATGACCGGGCTATCGCCATCGAGGACGGCGCCCGGCCCAACCTCATCACGGTCAAGGGCCTGGGGCGGGATTGGGCATGGCGGGATTTCGTGGAGGCTGACCTGAACCAGACCGCCATGTGCTGGATGTTCCCGGAGGACGACCTGCCCTGCAACTGCCACGACGGCGGCTGAGAAAGGAGAAGATCAAAAATGAACATTATTGAACTGGAGCGGTGGAAGCCCTCCGAAGCGGACCCGCGCAAGCTGGAGTACGCCGGCCAGCCTGTGGCGCAGGAGGTATTCGAGGAACTGAAGCACCGGCTGAATGGTATGGGATACCTGCCCGATGAATACTTCCTTATGGACGACCACTGGAAAGATGGCCGGGAGATTCCCAAGGACGCCGACATCTTCTGCACCACCGATTACGGCGCCAGCGAGGGTGTCTATCTGGATGTATATC
>CAJUDG010000029.1 GCA_910584745.1 uncultured Eubacteriales bacterium | reverse complement strand
AAATTTTAGATTCTCGTCCGGCTCTTTTTTGCCGGCGAGTGGAAGTTATTTATATTCTGCTACCCGGACAAACAGTTGACAAAACCGCCGGGATGGGTTATACTGTGTCGTAGAAAAATATGATCAAAGGCGTGGAGAAGACGTCCTTCCATCACCCCTTTCAGAGAGACGGCGGCCGGTGCAAGCCGTCAGGGGCGGGAGAGCGGGCCAACTCCTATAATTTGTCTGCTATCCATCTTTTCTAGTAGAAGCGCTCTCTATCCCACTGACAAATTATTATGTCCTGCTGCGACGAGCAGCGGCGTATTCCCGGCGTTAGCGGGACTTGAGCAGGTGTTGGCATTGACCTATCGGTCAAGCCGCGCAATTTGGGTGGTACCGCGGATCTATCCGTCCCATTGGGATGGGCAGGTCCGTTTTTATTTTCATACAAATTATTATTAAGGAGAGATAAACATGAAATGGACAGGACTTAACGAGCTCAGAGAGAGCTATCTTCGCTTCTTTGAGTCAAAGGAGCATCTAAGGCTCGGGAGCTTCTCCCTGATACCCCAGGGGGACAACAGCCTTCTGCTCATCGGCGCGGGAATGGCCCCTATGAAGAAGTATTTTACCGGCGAGGTGGAGCCCCCCCGCCGCAGGGTCACCACCTGCCAGAAGTGCATCCGCACCCCTGACATCGACAGCGTGGGCATCACCGACCGGCACGGCACCTTCTTTGAGATGCTGGGCAACTTCTCCTTTGGGGACTACTTCAAGCGGGAGGCCATCTCCTGGGCCTGGGAGTTCTTCACGAAGGTCCTGGAGATTCCCGAGGAAAAGCTCTATGTCACCGTCTTCGAGACCGACGACGAGGCCTGGGATATCTGGACCAAGGAGATAGGCGTAGCCGAGAGCCATATGAAGCGCATGGGCAAAGAGGACAACTTCTGGGAGCACGGCTCCGGCCCCTGCGGCCCCTGCTCTGAGATATACTTCGACCGCGGGGAGGAGCACGGCTGCGGCAAGCCCACCTGCGGCGTGGGCTGCGACTGCGACCGCTATGTGGAGGTCTGGAACCTGGTGTTCTCCCAGTTCAACAGCGACGGCCAGGGGAACTACGCCGACCTCATACAGAAGAACATCGACACCGGCATGGGCCTCGAACGCCTGGCCTGCGTCATGCAGGGCGTGGACAATCTGTTCCTGGTGGACACCGTGCAGAACATCATGAAGAAGGTCAGCGAGCTCACCGGAGTAGAGTACGGCGCGGACAAGAAGACCGACATCTCCCTGCGCATTATAACGGACCATATGCGCTCCACCGTCTTTATGATAGGCGACGGCGTGCTGCCCAGTAACGAGGGCCGGGGCTATGTGCTACGTCGGCTCCTGCGCCGGGCGGCCCGGCACGGGCGGCTGCTTGGTGTAAAGGGCGCTTTCCTCAAGGACATAGTGGACACCGTGGTCCAGGAGAACGGCAGCGCTTATCCCGAGCTGCAGGAGAAGCGCGAGACCATCCGCAAGGTCATCGCCCACGAGGAGGAGAGCTTTAACCGCACCATCGACCAGGGCATGGCCATGCTGGACGACTTTATAAATAAGGCGGATTCCAAGGTGTTTTCCGGCGAAAGCGCCTTTACCCTTAACGACACCTTCGGCTTCCCCCTGGACCTGATGAAGGAGATACTGGCCGAGCGCGGCATGGAGGTGGACGAGGCCCGCTTCCAGGAGCTGATGCGCCAGCAGAAGGAGCGCGCCCGCAGCGCCCGCAAGGACGCAGGGGCCGACGCCTGGAAAGGCGAGGGCGGGGCCGTCAGCGGCCTGCCCCAGACGGAGTTTTTGGGATATACAGAGCTTGCCTCCGCCGCGAAGGTGCTTGCCATAATCGAAAACGGCCAGCGGGTGGACAGCGCCGGGACCGGCGCGGAGGTCTCCATTGTGTTGGACCGCACCCCCTTCTACGGCGAGAGCGGCGGCCAGGCTGCTGACGCTGGCTCCATTGAGGCCGAGGGCGTCACCGTGGACGTTATCGATGTCACAAGGCACGAGGGGGTCTTCCTGCACCGGGCAGTTATAGGCGAGGGCACGCTGAACGTGGGGGACCAGGTCAGCGCCGTTGTGGACGCGGACCTTCGCGCGGATATCATGCGCAACCACACCGCCGCCCACCTTTTACAGGCCGCTTTGAGAAAGGTGCTGGGCGAGCACGTGGAGCAGGCGGGCCAGCTGGTAAACGGCGACAGGGTGCGTTTTGACTTCACCCATTTCTCGGCTATGTCACCCGAGGAGCTCATGCATGTTGAGCGGCTGGTGAATCTTGAGATACTCCGCTCCGTGCCGGTAAAGACCCGGGAGATGCCCATCGACGAGGCCAGAAAGCTGGGGGCCATGGCCCTGTTCGGCGAGAAGTACGGCGACGTGGTGCGGGTGGTCTCCTTGGAGGACGGCTTCTCCATGGAGCTCTGCGGCGGCACACATATGGACAATACCGCAAGGCTGGGCCTTTTCAAGATAGTGTCCGAGTCCTCGGTGGCTGCCGGCGTGCGCAGGATAGAGGCAGTCACCGGCCGGAACGTCTTGGAGCAGCTGACCCAGAATATAAGCGCCCTGGCCGAGACCGCAAGGCTTTTGAAGGTCATGAACCCAGTTGAGCTGCCCCAGAGGGCAAAGCAGGTGATGCAGGAGCTCAAGGAGAAGGACCGGCAGATAGAGAGCCTTAACGCCAAGATAGCCTCCATGAACCTTGAGGGGGTCTTCCGGGACGCCCAGGATGTGAACGGAGTGAAGGTGGTGTTCGCGCTGCTGTCCGGCACCGGGCCGGACGCGCTGCGGGCCCTGTGCGACAAGGCCAAGGAGGCCCCGGGGCCGGTGGCGGCCGTCTTCGCCGGGATCAGCGGCGGCAAGGCCACTTTAGTGGCCGCCTGCAATAAGCCCGCCCAGGAGAAGGGGCTGAAAGCCGGGCTCCTGGTAAAGTCCGTGGCCCAGATGACCGGCGGCAACGGCGGCGGCAAGCCCGATTTCGCCATGGCCGGGGCAAAGGACCAGACGAAGTTAGACGAGGCCCTGGCGGCTGTGCCGGGACTTGTCAGGGAGCAGATGCAGTGAATAAAAAGAGAGTGATCTTCTTGAACGGCCCCATGGGCGCAGGGAAGACCACTGTGGGCCGGCTTATACAGCGGTCGGTGCCCGGGTGCGCGTTCATCGACGGGGACTGGTGCATGGACCTTGAGCCCTTTGTGGGGAACAGCGAGACCCGGGCCATGGCGGCGGACAATATCCTGCATATGCTGGCCGGGTACAATAACTGCTCACATTGCCGGGATGTGGTAGTGGCTTGGCTCATGGACCGCCCGGAGATATGCCGCGCCCTGGAGGATGGGGCGACAAAGATAGGGCTGGAAACAGCGTGGTTCACCCTTTTATGCACAGAGGCCGCTCTGAGCGCGCGCTGGCGCGGGGATAAGCTCTGCCCGTGGCGCACGGAGGAAAATCTCAGGGCAAGCGTGCGCTCGCTGGAGGTTTTTTCAAGGCTGCCCGGCGTAAATATTGACACGTCAGGCATGACAGCGGAGCAGGTATGTGATTATATACTCAAACAGTGATTAAACTGAATCAAGTCAAAAAGGAGCACAAAATTATGGCTGACTGCATTTTTTGCAAAATAGCGGCGGGGGAGATACCCAGCACAAAGGTGTACGAGGACGAGACCGTGCTGGCCTTTAAGGACCTGGACCCTCAGGCTCCCACTCATGTGCTGATAATCCCAAAGGAACACATAGCGAGCGCCGCCGACATTTCCACAGAGAACAGCGCCGTTGTAGCGCACATCTTCGAGGTAGCGGCGAAGCTCTCAAGGGAGCTGGAGCTCGATAACGGATTCCGCATAGTGAATAACTGCGGGGAGGACGGTATGCAGAGCGTGCAGCACCTGCATTTCCATATGCTGGGCGGCAAAAAGATGGGCTGGCCGCCGTATGCAGAGGAGAAATGACCCAAAGCCAGCGCTGACATAAAATTTACCCTGGAAAGGACCGGGGAGGCTGATGCCTCCCTGGTCCTTTTTCTATCGGGTTATGTCAAAAACGCGGGCTTGTACGACTATTTTAGTATATAAATAACTTCCACTCGCCGGCAAAAAAGAGCCGGACGAGAATCTAAAAT
>CAJUDG010000028.1 GCA_910584745.1 uncultured Eubacteriales bacterium | reverse complement strand
AAAGAATGGGCCGAAGCGCAGGCGGCGGAATACCGAGCGGCGGGCGTTACAATGAGCGGCAAGGACTATTACTACCGAGGCCAGCTTGTCAACATCTTTTTGGACATCCGGCCCAACCAGTCCGTGTAAGGGGACAGGATAATTGAGAAACCGGGATAAACCGGGAGAGGCGGGGGAAGTGCTGGAAAACCCCCGAATATCAACGGGAATGGGCATAATCAGGGCGGGAAAGGCCCGGACGTTCTCATTTTCATTGAGCGCGAAGGCGTCGACGGCGGTCGGCGTCTTTTTTTGTGCCCAAGGGCCGCTGGAGGGCGCACGTCGGCGGCGGCGCGGCGCGGCGGGCACCGGCCCGGCTGGACAGGAAAACCCCCGGAAAACCGCTTAAAAACGGCAATCCGGGGGCTTTTCTCGATGGCGGGGACGGGCAGGACATTATGGGGGCCGCTCGGCCACGCCCCGGAAGTCACAGCAGCAGACCAAGAAGGCGGGGCTTCACGGCCCTTGAGGATAGTATAGCAGGGCGGCGGGGGAAATGCAAGGGGGCCCAGCGTAATAACGCACCGTTAGAGCGTTAGAATTTGGGCCAAAATCGGGCGAACCGGCGCAGATCGGGCCGCTGGCGGCGTTACTTGACCGTTACTCCACGGGGAGGGTGCCTTTCCCCTGTGCCGCGAATTATGGGGAGAGCAAAATGACAAATCGCTCAAAACCCGGTCACCATGTCACATTGTTGAATTACAGGCGTTTTAGGGGCTTCGCAATCGAGCGGGGCCCCGTTTTTCAATGTGACACAAAAACGGATAATTATTTAACCAAAACAGACCAAAAAAATTTAAGCAATCCCGCTCCGATTACCGCCTTCGGCGGGCCCGCTTGTCTGCTTGTACTCGTCTTCGATATATGTCGAGTAGATCGAGCCTTTTTTCCCGGTCGCCTGTTCATAGAACATCGTGATAATGTCAACGGCACTTTTTCGATCGTGAGGGTTCAGCAAGCGGAGCATAGCGATTACGTCGCTCTCCATTTGCGACAGGGGGATACCGTCACAGGAGAACTGAGCCTGTTCACTATTTCCGGCAAGGAAGTCGATCGAGACATTTAGGTAATGAGCCACTTTCTGTACGCTGTCCAGGCTTGGGTTTTGCGTCGCCCATCGCCTGATTGTTGCGTTTGAAAGATTGCACTCTCGCTCGATTTTACTGATTGCAAGGTCTTTTTCCCTTGCAATGGCGCACACTCGGTCGTAAAGGTTCATAAAATAGCCTCCTCAAAATAATTAGTGTTTAGGCATAGATTTTTCTTGACATTTAGTGAATGAGCTAATATAATATCAGTAGGTCAAAAACTTATCCACAACCAAGCATAACACAAAAAACTGAGGCGCACAACAGGGAAAGGAGCAGCAGCATGAACAGTTACAAAGTCACCTACCTCCTCAACGGGGAAGAGCACTACGATCACATCACCGAGCGCACCGAGAAGGCCGCTCAGAAGCGGCTCAAGGGCATCTACAAGGACGCCGAGATCACCGACACCGAGCTCACCAGTACCGACGTCAATGCCACGAAGGAGCAGGAGCGGGAGACCCTGGAGAAGATCAAGGCGATGGTCGCCGAGCTGGGCCCCCAGTCCTACCTCAAGACGGCCTTCGAGGGCGTCTACGAGGTCGCCGAGATGAACATCGACGAGGACGCAGCCTACAGCTTCCCGGGGCGGGTCAACATCCTCGAAGAGCAGCTCCGGGAGATGGGCAGCAAGTACAACGTGGCCCGCTCCGACGTGGAGGTCTTGAGGAGCCAACTCGACCACGCCCAGGAACAGGCCGACGCCCTCAAGAAGCAGCAGCTCCCCGTATGGCTTCACAGCGCCGTCTATGGGCTGGCAAGTGAGGAGCTCGCCACCTCCAAGGCGCGGATGGAACAAGCAGCCGAGACTATGGCCTACTACGCCGAAGCGCCCCAGGACATCGCCTTCGCCGAGGCCGTCAAGGGCTACCGGGCCGCAAAGGAGCGCCGGGAGGTATGCGAGCAGATCGTCAAGGGCCTGGAAGCCCTCACCGAAGAATAAGCCGAAACGCCCGCGAGGGCGTCGCCGGGGGGAGCCCTACCCGGCCTGACGATGGCAGGGCACATAGAAAGGAAGGACAAGCAGAATGAGAAAACTGAAGAAAATCAACGGCTATCTGGTCGTCCGGTTCAACGACCGGGAGAAGCGCGAGTACGAGGGCACCGGCCTGGGCAACTTCGGCGTGATCGACGCCGAGCTCTACACCGGCATCCTGGACGTCGACCGGAGCGTCATGGAGTACGACGACGCCGAGACCCTGGAGATCGCGCTGGAACAGGCCCGGGGCCTGGAGTCCGAGCTGGACGTGGTGGAGCCGGAGGTGAAGATCACCGTCATCATCGAGGGCGAGACCGAGGTCAGCGAGGAGGACGTGGAGCCCGAGAGCCTGTTCAAAGGGCACCGGGCCACGCTGGAGGCTCAGCTCAGGCATGGGCCGCACCTCGACCTCGACCCCCTCACCGCTGCCCATGAGCTCCACGGCTACGCCAGGGCCTTGGAAGACCTGGGAATGATCGACGGCCACGACGAGCGGTTCCTGGTGGAGCGGAACACCTTCGGCGCGACGGCCCCGCCGCCCGACCAGCAGGAGGAGGCCCTGGCGTACATCTGCGACGAGGTGTGCAAGTACCGAGAGGGGCGCACCCAGGAGGAGCTGGACGGGATCTGTGCGAAGTGCAAGGTGGACAGGTGGGCCGGGGCCCCGCCCACATTGACGCCCCAAGAGGTGCGGGAGCTGCGCCACCTCCGGAGGCTGCTGAAGAAGGTGAGCGACTACGTCAACGATGGCGGGCCAGCAACACCGGGGAGCAGTGCGCGGCGGCTGGAAGTGAAGCTGCCGGAGCGCATTACGCCCGAAACCCTCCAGAAGATCATGAACGCCGCCCAAAGCGGAGAGTCGCCCCGGGAGACTTTTGAGAACGCACCCTCGGGAATACGGAACGACTACAACACGAAGAAGGTCTACGCCCTGGGGCTCGCGCTCGTCGAGGAGTGCCCGGAGAACGATTGCAAGGTTTACCTTAACATCTTCAACATGGCCAGAGAGCTGGACGCCGCCCTGGGAATGATGGAGGGGAATACCTCACCGGCCTTGGCCCTGCGGTCGGCCCTCATGGACAGGCTCGGGGAGCTCTGGGAGATGTACAGTAAGAACCACGCCGTCCAACAGTACAAGGAGGGGATGCAGAAATGACCGGCCTGGAGATTATCAGAGCCCCCGGCACCACAGTGGAGCAGATCGCGGACATCGTTGCGGAGCACTGCCCGCCCGTCACCCCTGAACACTGCGACAAGCTCTCCTGCCGGGAGTGCTGGCTGGCATGGCTGGCCACCGGCGAGCCCCCGAAGGAAAATGGGCCGTCCGACAAGCAGACGGCCCCGGACGAGGAAGGTCTGCACCCCAACCTCGTCGAGATGTACGCCAAAGCACACCGCAGAGCTCAGCTTACGCTTCGCGCTTACGCAACTTGTAGCTCAGACACTACTTCTCACCCTTCTCCTGGGCAAAACGCTCAGCGACAGACACCTGCGCCTTGAAATGCCGACCCAAGAATGCTGAAAACTCTTTCTCATCAAGAATCCCCTTCTCGACCAGATAGTCAATCAGAGCCCAATACTCGGGCTGCATCGAAAGTCTGATCGTGTTAAGGTGATCGACGCCAGCGTTCCCGGTTGACATTTCATGAGAGCACTCATACAGAAAATCCTTCATTAGTATCCACCCCCTCCCTGGGCAGGAGCCCAGCTCTATTGTACCAGCCCGGGGAGGAAAAGGAAAGGAGCGCAGCATGGAAAAAACCCAGAAACTTGAGAACGCGTGGGCCTGGGCCCGGGACGCCCGGCTCACCGCCCTCCGGCAGAAGCGGGAACGCTTCGCCGCCCCGCGCAACCCCTTCGAGCCCCGGCCCGGCATGGAGGCCGACTTCGAGCGGGTCAACCGAGACATCACCGCCCTGAACACCATCCTGGGGGCGATCGAGGACGCCCACTCCAAGGCGCGGGGGGAGGCAGTGAAGCGCAAGGCCCTCCGGTTCCGCGACATGGCCCTGGTCTTCGGGCTGGCGTCGCTGGCCACGCTGGGCATCGCCGCCGTGTTTATCACAGTCGGAGCTCCAGACCCCATCACCCAGGCGTCGGCGGTCATCGGCACCAGCCTCTCGCTGGGCT
>CAJUDG010000027.1 GCA_910584745.1 uncultured Eubacteriales bacterium | reverse complement strand
ATCCTTGGTTGGAGCGTTTTTCTTCCTCCATAATCAGACCTCCGTTCAGTCGCTTCTTGCATATCTGCGGTATGCCTTTTCCCCTCTGGCTCGGAGCTTCTGCACGAGGCGGCTCCCCGCAAGTTCGGGGTGCTTCTCCTGCAATCTGCGCCGTGTCCTGCTGACGCTCTCGAAGCTCGGCAGACCGAGGGACTTGTGCTGCGTCATTATCTCTGCAAGCGGCATCGCCCCTGCGTCCTCCAGACAGAGGTTGCAAAGGGCAAGGTACAGCACCATGTCATCGTTTCGGGCATCCTCATTCTTTTTCAGAATGGTTCTCACCTTGTTTTCGATGGTCTTTAGATTCTTCACTGCGTACCTCCATAAAGGGTAAGGGGCGGCATTTTCAGCCGCCCCGTCCCTGCAAACTTGGGTTACTTATTCTTCCTGTGGCGGATGTTGAGCCACAAGGCACCGCCGCCAATAAATGCCACAAGCACGATGGCGATGATGGTCTTTGCGTCCATTCTCATAAGACCTCCTTTCCGATTTCTGACCGCAGGGGCTTCATTCTGCCCATAATTCGGTCATCAGTCCTCTTTTTTCTTCTTTCCCTTAATCCCAAGGAATCCCAGAACGCCCGCACCGATGGTGAATGCCGCCGCAAGGCTCACCCAGAGGGCGGGATTGAAGTCATCGCCCGTTTTTGGGGTGTCCCGCAGCTCGTTGTGCATCTGGACGATGGTGGTCGCCCCCGTCTGCACGGCAGCCTGCTTGTCGGCGGGCAGGATATAGCCTGCGGATGCCTTGTCGCTCACCTCGGAAACGGTGTATTCGCCAATCCGCAAGCCCTCGATGGAGATTTCGCCATTCTTATCGGTCTTAAAGGTCTGGTCGTAGTTCACGCCCGTGATGCGGAAAGAGAAGCCCTCTACCTTGCCGTCCGAGGATGTCTTGACGATTTTGAGGTTCCCTTTCTGGGCTTCGTTCAAGAAGCCTTTGCCTGCTTCATTCTCTACGGTGTAGGTCTTGCCATTTTCCTCGATGGATACGGGGTAGACATTTTCATCAAGGATATAGCCTGTCGGGGCGGTCTTTTCACGGACAAGGTACTTGCCGTAGCGGAGTTCTTTCATCTGGTAGATGCCTCCCTCCATCTCCGTCATCGTGCCGAGCAGCGCATCATCCTTATCTAACTTGCCGTCACCGTTAGTATCGGAATAGACCTCGAACACCGCCCCCGTGAGCTTGTTGTCGGGGTAGTCCTTATCCACTTTTGTGAGGGAGATGCTGCCACGGATGAAGTAGTTCACAAGGGAGATTTCCACAATCTCGTCCACCTCACTGATTGTCACGGCGATTTCTTCCTCGGAGAGTACATACCCTTTCGGGCTTTCGATTTCACGGATTACCCATGTGCCGTAGGGTACTTTTGCAAAAGAAAAACTACCGTCCTCTGCGGATACGGTAGTCGCAATCGCTGTCTCCTTGGTAAATTCGGTTGTGCCAGTCTTGAAGATGCCGATGGTTGCACCGCCCAGAGCCTTTCCGTCCTCGTCCGATTTCTTCCCACTGACAGAGCCGTAGATGAGCTTGTTCTCAATGGCATTGCCCTCGTTTGCGGAGATGTGGACGAATGCCGTGTCCTGCCCTGCATACGCAAAGACAACGGGGTACTTGGTGTCGCTTGTAAGATAGGCGGCGTTGGTGCTGATTTCCTGCACATAGTAGCTGCCAAGGGGCAGGTCGATGACCGACTTCCCGTGACCGCTTTCGTCAAGGGAAAGCACTTCAAGCAGGCTGTCAGCGGGGATTTCCGTGCCGTCTGCGGCGGTCAGCCCCTCTGCCGTGTAAAGACCGAAGCTGACATCTCGGATTTCACCGTTCTTCCCCACGCCGTAGGATTCATCTGTCTCAAGGCTCTTTACAAGGTCAATCTCCACACGCTGACGCTCATTGTAGAAGTCTGTGGCGGTTTCGGTGACGGCGATTTCCTGCCCTGCGTAGACAAGCTCAACGGCGTGTACCTCGTTATTCAATACCATGCCAAACGGGGCGGTGACTTCCTTAACCTCATATTTCCCAAGGTAAAGCTCCCTGGACTTCGCCGTGCCGTCCGCACCTGTGGTAACGGTGTCAACCACTTCGCCCCTGGACGCTCGGAGAGTGCCGTCCAAAGTGTAAATGTCCTCGGCGGCGGTAATCTCATAGACCGCACCCTCCAGACCTGCCACGGAAAAAATCGGCTGGTACAGCCCCTTAGTGCCAGATACGGTGCTGAATACCTCGCCAGACTTCCCTACGGTGATTGTGCCTTTCTGTGCGGTGTTGGAGCGTACCACCTCGATGACGGTGATGCCGCTTTCTTCCTCGGAGTTCTCCTGCACCACGTCAAAATAGACTGGCTCGGAGTTTAGGACATAGCCATACGGAGCCTGCACTTCCACAAGGGAATAGCCCGTGCCGTATTCCAAAGTCTGGGGCGTGATGAGGTCGCCGTCCGCCGTGGTGTAAAAGGTGTCGATGGTGGTCACTTCGGGATAGGTGAATGTCATGGTGACAAGCTCACCGTTGGGGTCGTAAATCTGGAAGCCCACGCCTGCGTAGGGGATGGTGTTGCCCGTCTCCGCATCTTTCTTCACCACCTTGATATAGCTCTCAAAGTTGGCGTTGTTGATAAGATAGCGGTAGGTCTGACCGTCCTTATTGATGAACACGTCAAATGGCTTCATCAGCTCACGCCCCTCCCATCCAGAGGTCTGCTCCACGGTATAGATGCCGTAGGGCATGTCCTTGGTCTGGGCGAAGCCGTTCTCATCGCAGGTGAGGATGTCACGCTCGGTCTCCTTGGCGGCTTCATAGCTGCCTGCGGATTTGAGGTAGACTTCAAAAACTGCTCCCGTTTCGGGTGTTTCAATCTGGGTCTCGCCGTTGTCGGTGTGCTTGATGATGGCGATGTTCCCCTTGATGACCTGCTCGTTTACATCATTCTTGGCAGAATTGTATTCCACCGTGTAAAGCTCGGCTTCTGCGCCTACATGGTGGATGGTGCCGTCCAGAAGATAGCCCTCGGACGGGGAAATCTCACGGATGCTCCAGTCATTGCCGCAGACATAATACTTGGTGGCGAACTGCCCGTTTTCATCGGTGGTATAGGTGTCAATCAGTTCCTCGCCCTTATAGATGCCGTAGACCGCACCTGCAAGGGAAGCGTCCCCCTGCGGCGTTCCCGTCTCCACGTCCGTCTTTGTCACGGTGACGTTAAACTTCTTCAGCACGTTCACGAAGCTGCGGCTCGTGACCTTTTTCCATTCAATCGGGGCGGTCTGGGTCGCAGGCACGACGTATCGGATGGCGGTGTCCACTTCCTCCAGTACATAGGGGGTGTCGCCGCTGATAAGCACGTTCTCAAACCTTGCCACGCCGTCTGTGTTGGTGGCGGCATACTCGTCCACGGGGAGACCGCTTAACTTCCGTCAAAGCCCGCTAAAATCAAATAAATTCCAGTAAAGTCCATTGACGGTAACGCACTCGAAATCAGGTAGTCCGCAAGGGCTCGTGGGTTCGAATCCCACCGTCTCCGCCACAAAAGCCTTGAAAACACTACGCTTTCAAGGCTTTTTTCTTGCTTCCTGTGGTGCCCTGTTCCGATGGATTTTCTGAAATAGTGCCCGTGGTGCCCCGATTTGTGGTGCCCCGCAAGGGTTGCCGTATGCAATCCATTCTGCGAAAATGTATACTGTGGTGCCCTAGGGGTGATCCACTTCTCGCCCGCCTCCTTGAGCCCCCCGTGCTTCCGGGTGTGATACTTCTCGTTCTTCCACTTCGTCCAGACCTCGAAGAACTCCTCCATCGTCAGCAGTTCCCCCCGCTCCAGCATGGCGGCGACGTCCTTCTGCCGCTTCGCGTAGGTCTTGGAGCCCGTGAGGGTGCCGACGTAGCTCTCGAACCACTTCGAGAACTTGGAGCACACGGTCGAGAACAGGCGCTCGATGGGTTTGTCCCAGGGCTGATATGGGAGGGAGCGGCCCACCTCCTCGATGCCGATGGACTGATAGAAGCCCACGGTCTCGGCGTCGAACTCGAACTCGATATTCCGCTTCTTTCGGCTCTGGCCCGTCATGGTCTGCGCCGTGTAGTCCTTGCCGTTGTCGACGTGGAGGATATGGGGGACGCCCCCGGGGGTGGTGTAGAGCATCTTCACGAGACTCTCCTTCAAGGTCTGACTGTTGGCGTCGATACACGCCACGTCCCCGATGATCGCCCGGCTTTTCATGTCCATCCAGGCGACGAGCTTCGGGCGGACGGCCTTGACCTTGCCGTTCGGGGCGACCCATTGAACCCAAAGATCGAAGGTGTGCTCGTCGCCGACGACGTACTCCATGACCTTGAGGCTCGTCGCGTCCCGGCGTCCCTTTAGGCCCGGGCCTCATGTTCCAGCCGTTCGGCCTTCGTGTTGAGCTGCGTCTCCGCGAGCTCCTGGGCGTAGCCTTCGAGGCGCTTCTTCGCCGCCTCCTTGATGCGGAGCTCCCGGTCGTCCGCCTCGCTTGCCAGCCGTTCGAGCTTGCACTTCTCACAGACGGCGTCAAGCTCCGCTTGTGTCCGGCCCGCCCGGAACTGACAGAGCTCGTCACAGACGTGGGCGAGGAGCTCCTCGGAGCTTCTCGGGAGCGGCTGCTCCGCCATGCCCGGCGCGAAGTGGT
>CAJUDG010000026.1 GCA_910584745.1 uncultured Eubacteriales bacterium | reverse complement strand
GCTCCACTCTGGACACAGAGGAACGTCTGGAAAAACTCCGGCTGTGGAAGGCCAATGATCGGGCCAATATCTTCGTGGAGCAGAAGCCTGTCGCCACCCTCTACGACCGGGAGCTGCTGGAGGAAAAGGAGCTCAGTGTGGACTTCGCCCCCGGCGCTGAAATCGACATCTTGATGGAGAATATGGGCAGGGTGAACTTCGGCCCACGGCTGGAGGAGCAGCGCAAGGGCATCGCCCAGTGCGTGCAGCTCAACGGACACATCCACTGCCACTGGAAGCAGTACCCCCTGCCCCTGGACAATATGGACAAGGTGGACTTCTCGAAAGGTTGGCAGGCGGGCCTGCCGGGGTTCTATCGGTTCACTTTCCTGGTGGACGAGCCCGCTGACACATTCTTGGACTTCACCGGCTGGGGCAAGGGCGTGGCCTTTGTAAATGGGTTCAACATTGGGCGGTTCTGGGAGATCGGGCCGCAAAAGCGCCTGTATATCCCAGCGCCGCTGCTACGGGCTGGAAAAAATGAGATTATCTTATTTGAGACCGAGGGTAAGGCGGGGGAGAGTATAGCTCTTACTGACCAGCCGGATTTGGGTTAGAATGAAAGATGAAAAGGGAGGCATCCGGTGGGACGATAAATTCTGTAACTATGAAAAAGACATTCAAAATTCAATAGGAGAGAGAAATATGGACAAGAAAAATTATAGCAAACCCATCAATATTAAAGATATAAAGGTCACCGACGGTTTCTGGCACACCGCCCAGGAGACCGTGCGCCAGGAGATGATCCCCTACCAGTGGGAGGCTCTCAACGACCGTATACCGGGCGCGGCCCCCAGCTACTGTATGCACAATTTCCGTGCCGCCGCCAAGCTCATGGCGGAGAAAAAGGCCAGCCCCAACTTCCAGGAGCCCGCCTACACCTTCCGGGGCTTTGAGACCCTCCCCGAGGATCCCGCCCACCCAGAGCCGGACAAATTCTACGGCCTGGTGTTCCAGGACACGGATTTCTCCAAGTGGATCGAGGCGGTAGGCTACTCTCTGACCCAGCACCCCGACCCGGAACTGGAAAAGACCGCCGACGAGGCCATCGACATCGTCTGCGCCGCCCAGCATGACAGCGGCTACCTGGACACCTACTACATCCTCAACGGCATGGATCGCAGCTTCACCAACCTCAAAGACCATCACGAGTTCTACTGCCTGGGACATCTGGTGGAGGGCGCGGTCGCCTACTACGAGGCCACCGGCAAGGATAAGCTCCTGCGCGCCGCCTGCCGGTTTGCGGATTATGTGGACAGCCGCTTCGGCCCGGAGCAGGAAAAGTCCAAGGGCTATCCCGGTCACGAGATTGCGGAAATGGCCCTGGTGCGGCTCTATGAGGCCACCGGCGAAGAAAAGTATCTGAAACTGAGCAAATTCTTTGTAGACCAGCGCGGTACTTCTCCCAGCTACTTTTTGCAGGAGGACA
The DNA here is from genome assembly GCA_910584745.1 of uncultured Eubacteriales bacterium. GTDB lineage: Bacteria > Bacillota > Clostridia > Oscillospirales > Acutalibacteraceae > Acutalibacter. Next base: position 4,728 of record CAJUDG010000026.1, on the reverse strand, counting down.
CGGCCCGGGCTGCGCATGAAGGCAAGCCCGCCCCGGACAGCGACCTGTCAAAGTACGCCTACTATCAGGCCCACAAACCGGTACGGGAGCAGGACGAGGCTGTGGGCCATGCGGTGCGGGCAGGATACCTCTACTCCGGCATGGCTGACGTGGCAAGGCTTACGGAGGACGAGGAACTGTTCAGCGCCTGCAAGAAGCTGTGGAACAGCATTGTGAAAGAGAAGCTGTACATCACCGGCGGCGTGGGCGGCACAGTCCATGGGGAGGCTTTCTCTTACCCCTTCGACCTGCCCAATGACAGCGCCTACTCCGAGACCTGCGCTGCCATCGCCCTAGCTTTCTTTGCCCGGAGGATGCTGGAGATCGAGGCAAAATCCGAGTATGCCGATGTGATGGAACGGGCCATGTACAACACCGTTCTCAGTGGCATGGCCCTGGACGGCAAGAGCTTTTACTATGTGAATCCCCTGGAGGTGAATCCCGCTGCCTGCAAAACAGATAACCGGCTTTTCCATGTAAAGACTGTGCGGCAGAAGTGGTTCGGCTGTGCCTGCTGCCCAGCTAACGTGGCCCGAATGGTCAGCTCCGCCGCGGCATACGCCTTTACAGAGAACGAGGACGCCCTGTTCACCCATCTGTATATGGGCAGTGAACTGACTACCGGTAAGGGCCTGCACCTCACATTAGAGAGCGGTCTGCCCTGGGCGGGCACGGCAAAAATGACAGTCCACACCGATAAGCCGGTTGAATGCACCTTGGCCTTCCGCAAGCCCGGCTGGTGCAAGGCTTCTGTATTCGCTGGGCCGCAGGGTATGGGATCCATTGAGAAAGACGGCTATATCTACTTCACCGGCGAATGGAAGGACGGCGACAGTGTCACCATTGACCTGCCCATGGAGGTTCGGCTGAACGCCGCAAACCCCAAAGTCCGGGAGGATATGGGCAAGGTGGCGGTCACCCGGGGGCCCCTCTGCTACTGTCTGGAGCAGGCCGATAACGGGGAAAATCTGCACATGCTGCGGGTGGATGCGACGAAAATCGGTGAGTCTAAACTGGAGAAAATCACCATCGGCGGGCAGGAGATGACGGCCATCGCGCTTCCCGGCTATCGCCAGGAACTGCCGGAGGACGCGCCTCTCTATGCTGATTATGCCCCGGCAAAGGAAAGCGAGGTCACGCTGAAATTTATCCCCTACTATGTCTGGGCTAACCGGGGTGAGGGGGAAATGAGCGTTTGGGTTCGGCACTAGACTAAAGCAATTAAGTGAAAGGAGCAAAACCATGAGTTTCAAAGTGGCTTTTATAGGTGCGGGTAGCATTGGATTTACCCGCCGTCTGCTATCCGACATACTTACTGTTCCCGAGTTCCACAATATTGAAGTGTCCTTTATGGACATCAATCCCGACAACCTCCGCATGGTGACAGAGCTTTGCCAACGTGACATAGAGGCCAACGGCCTGAACATCAAAATTCACGCCACCCTCGACCGCCGGGAGGCTTTCAAGGACGCGAAATATGTTATCAACTGCGTGCGCATCGGTATGCTTGAGGGCTTTGCGACAGATGTAGAGATTCCGCTAAAGTACGGCGTAGACCAGTGCGTGGGCGACACCCTGTGTATCGGCGGCATTATGTACGGGCAGCGGGGTGTGGCGGCGATACTGGACTTCTGCAAGGACATCCGGGAGGTGGCCGCGCCGGGGTGCATCATGCTCAACTACTCCAACCCCAACGCCATGATGACCTGGGCCGCCAACAAGTATGGAGGTGTGGAAACCTACGGCCTATGTCATGGGGTGCAGCACGGTCACAGTCAGATTGCGAAGGCTCTGGGCCGGGACAAGAAGGATGTGGATATCATTTGCGCCGGTCTGAATCACCAGACCTGGTACATCAGCGTGAAAACAGATGGGGTCGAGCGAAAGGACGAGCTGTATCAGCTGATGTGCGCCGCCGACTTTGCCAAGGACGAGAATATTCGGCTGGACGTGATGAAGAATTTTGGCTATTACTCCACCGAGTCCAACGGCCACCTCTCCGAGTACCTGATGTGGTACCGCAAGCGCCCGGAGGATATGGAGAAGTGGATCAATTACTCCTCCTGGATCCAGGGCGAGACAGCGGGCTATCTCCGGGTGTGCAAGGAGTCCAGGAACTGGTTTGAGACCGACTTCCCCAACTGGATGAAGGAGCCGCCGGAGAAGTTTGTGCCGGAGAAGCGCTCGGAGGAGCATGGTTCGTACATCATTGAGGGCCTGGAGACCGGGCGGCGCTATCGGGGGCATTTCAACGTGATGAATAACGGCTGCATTACCAATCTGCCCAGTGAGTGCGTGGTGGAGGTACCCTGCTATGTGGACGGCAATGGGGTCAGCGTCCCCAAGGTGGGCGACCTGCCACTGGGCTGCGCGGCGATCTGCTCCCAGTCGGTTTGGGTGCAGAAGCTGGCAGTAGAGGCGGCGGTTCACGCGGATATCGGCCTGCTGTACCAGGCGGGCATGATGGATCCGCTTACCGGTGCGGTGTGTACGCCCGGTGAAATCAAGCAAATGATAGACGAAATGCTGATTGCGGGCGCGGAGTGGCTGCCCCAGTACAAAGAGGAGATCGAGCGGGCCAAGGAGCGGATGAAGGGTGAGCTGCTGCTCTACCGCCCGGTGAAGGGATTTGTCCTAAAAGAAAAGACGGTAGAGGAAATGGCAGCGGAAAAGGAGCATTACCGGGAGATGGCTGCCGCGGCCGCAAAGGAGAACGTGAAATGATGGACAGCAAGAATACATATTTAGGTATCGAGCTGGGTTCCACCCGTATCAAGGCGGTGCTGATCGGCGAAGACTTCGCCCCCGTCGCCTCCGGCTCCCACGACTGGGAGAGCCACCAGGAGGGGGGCTACTGGACCTACTCTCTGGACGAAATTTGGTCCGGATTGCGGGACAGCTACAAAAATCTAGCGGAGGACTACCACCAGAAATTCGACCAGGAGCTGACCACGGTGGGCGCCATCGGTATCTCCGCCATGATGCACGGCTACATGGCCTTCGACCAGGCGGGCCAGCTGCTGGTTCCCTTCCGCACCTGGCGCAATACCACCACCGGCCAGGCGGCGGAAAAGCTCACGGAGCTGTTCGGGTTCAACATCCCCCAGCGCTGGTCTGTGGCCCATCTCTATCAGGCTATCCTGAATGGGGAGGAGCACGTCAGCCAGATTGACTATCTGACAACCCTGGCGGGCTACCTCCACTGGAAGCTCACCGGGGAGAAGGTGCTGGGCGTGGGGGACGCCAGCGGCATGTTCCCCATTGACAGCGCGGACATGGACTACGACTGCCGGATGCTGGCCAAGCTGGACCAGCTGACAGCGGGCCAGCCCTGGCACCCCCGGGATATCCTCCCCGAAGTGCTGAAAGCGGGCGAAAACGCTGGATTTCTCACCGAAGAAGGGGCAAAGCTGTTGGACCCCAGCGGCAAACTCCAGGCCGGTATCCCCCTCTGTCCGCCGGAGGGGGACGCGGGCACGGGCATGACCGCCACCAACGCTGTGGCCCAGCGCACGGGCAATGTGTCCGCCGGGACCTCCATCTTCGCGATGGCGGTGCTGGAAAAGCCCCTCCAGGGCTGCTATCCGGAGATTGACATGGTGACAACGCCCACCAGCAGGCCCGTGGCGATGGTCCACTGCAACAACTGCACCTCCGACCTGGACGCCTGGGTGGGGCTGTTCAGGCAGTTCGCCGGGGCCATTGGCGCGGATGTCAGCAAGCCAAAGGCTTACGACACCCTCTACGAGCTGGCCCTTTCCGGGGACCCGGACTGCGGCGGGCTGGTGAATTTCAACTACTTTGCCGGGGAGCCGGTCACTGGGCTGGACCAGGGCGCGCCTCTCTTCCTGCGCAAGCCCGGGGGCATGAGCCTGCAGAATTTCATGCGGGCCCAGCTCAGTTCCACTATGGCGGCGCTGAAGATCGGTATGGATATCCTCTTTGAGAATGAGCGGGTGACCCTGGACAAGCTCATGGGCCACGGGGGGCTGTTAAAGACCCCGGTGGTGGGGCAGCGGTTGATGGCCGGGGCCATGAACACGCCGGTCACCGTGATGGAAACGGCAGGCGAGGGCGGGCCCTATGGAATGGCCCTGCTGGCGGCTTATCTTGTGGAGAAGTCTGGGACGGAGAGCCTGGAGGACTTCCTGGACAGCCGGGTGTTCGCTGGGGCAAAGAGCTCCACCATCCAGCCGGACCTCGCCGATGTGGCAGGGTTTAAGGCGTATACGGAGAGATACAAAAACTGCCTGCCGGTAGAGCTGGCGGCAACTCAACATCTGATTTAGGAGAATAGCATATGAAAGAAAAGCAATTTTGGTTTATCGTGGGCAGTCAGCACTTATACGGTCCAGAGGTTCTGGAAACCGTCGCGGCCCGGGCCGCTGAGATGGCAGATTGGATGAACAAAAGCCCGCTGATTCCCTGCACCATCGTCTATAAGGCCACCGTCAAGACCTGCGAGGAGATCACCGCCCTGATGAAAGAGGCGAACTATGACGATTCCTGCTGCGGCGTGATTACCTGGTGCCACACCTTCTCCCCCAGCAAAATGTGGGTCAGCGGCCTGGAGCTGCTGCAAAAGCCTTGGTGCCATTTCGCCACCCAATACAACCGGGAGATCCCCAATGAGGAGATCGACATGGACTTCATGAACCTGAACCAGGCCGCCCACGGCGACCGGGAGCA
>CAJUDG010000025.1 GCA_910584745.1 uncultured Eubacteriales bacterium | reverse complement strand
ATTCTCGTCCGGCTCTTTTTTGCCGGCGAGTGGAAGTTATTTATATTCTGCTACCGTCAAAAGTCAAGAGTAAATTAAATTATAAAAAAAGTTCAAAAAATTTTCCCGACTTATGAAAAGCGGGGATTCCGGTGCGTTCGGAACCCCCGCTTTTGTGCAAAAAGGCAATAGAAAATCAAACCGGGCGTTTTTCCCGCTTCCGGTTCTGCTTCCTTTGTGTTCAATTATTTGGGGGCTATGTTATGTACCGCTCGAAAAGCATTTGCGGCGTTTCCCAGCCCAATATCCGCCGCGGGTAGTTTGCCAGCCACTCTTCTACTTCCGCAACCTCCGCCGCGGTCACTTCATCAAAGCTTGTCCCTTTAGGAAAGAAACGCCGAATTATGCGGTTCATGTTCTCATTGCTTCCCCGTTCGTATGCAGAATACGGGTGGCAATAATAAATCTTTGTGCGGGGCTTCCGCGCCCGCTTTGACCTCTCCATTCCGGCGCAATCCTGAAATTCGCTTCCGTTGTCAACCGTTATTGATCTGAACACTTGCCGAAACTCTGCGCCCATCCTCCGCTCTATACGGTCAAGCCCCCGCACGACGCTTTCCATCGTGTGATCGGGAACGCGAAAAATCACGGGATAACGGGTCAACCGCTCTGTCAGCACCACCAGCGCGGCCTTGCTCCCCTTACAACCTATAATGCTATCCATTTCCCAATTTCCGAAAGTTTCGCGGTCTGCTACTTCCTGCGGGCGTTCCTCTATGGTGCCCCCTTTGCGGGCCGCGCCCGTTTCTGTCTGTCCCTGTCCTCTGGCTTCCTGTGGTCGCCTTTATACAAAAGGTGTTCCGCCGTGATATTCAAGAAAATGTCGCCCCGGTAAATCCAGTTATCGTGAGCGCAAGCTTGTGGCAGAAGGTGCAGGAGGTGCTTGCTTCCCACATAAATGGTGAGCGCATCCGGGAGCACCCGCATTTCCTCAAGGGCAGTCTTTACTGCAAAAACTGTGGTTCTCGGAGGATTATCACTTACGCAAAATCTGGCTCGGGTGTTCGCTATCCTTACTTCGTATGCGCCGGGCGGCATAGTAAGCGGGAGAAATCCTGTCGGCAAAAGGCGGTTTTGATTGACGTGATTGAGGAACAGGTGCGACAGATTTACGACCGGTATTCACTCCCCGCCGATATCCGTAGCTACTTGGAAAAATGGCTCCAGGCGCATATTGAGGAGGAGCGTAAAAAGTATGACATCGAGTTAGATGGGCTGCGCCGTGAAAAGGGTAAGCTGGAACGAAAACAAAAGAAATTGTTGGAGGCACACTATAACGATGCCATTCCGCTTGACCTCCTGAAAAGTGAACAGCAGAAAATCGCTAAACAGTTAGCGGCGATTGAAAGCCAGGTAACAGCACACGAGCAAACCTTCGCGGATATTTTGAGGCACTTATCAGAGACGTTGGAGCTCCTGGAGGACTGTGGCAAGATGTACCGCGTAGCGGATGACCATATCAAGCGCATGATGAACCAAATAATTTTTTCAAAATTATGGGTAGGGCCAGATGGAGGAGTTACCGCCGAGTTTGCCGAACCCTTCCGCACACTGGTCAATGCAGCACAGGCTTGTATGGATTGCGACAAAAAAGAAGAAACCCGTGGCACCAATGTGTCCACGGATCATCTTCCTCTACTGTCCAGATTACGCGTTACCCAAAACCGCTTATCAGATTTTTTTGGCTATTGTTTGAATAACGACTTTTTGGTGGGGATAACAGGACTCGAACCTGTGACCTCCTACGTGTGAAGCAGGCGCTCTAACCAGCTGAGCTATACCCCCATGACCCTATTATTATATCAGGTCATTCCGCGAAAGTCAACACTTTTTTGCGATTCACCCGCTATTTTCTGCTCGGGCTACCAGCTTCGCATACTGATCTCTCCGTCAAATATGATATCCACATTGCGGACGCTCTGATCCGTGACAAGGTAGAAGTCCGAATATAGCTCTTGGCCGGCCTCCTCAGGCGAAACGTCCTCGCCGCACATAAACAGGGTTAGCTCCGTGTCTATCTGTGGGAGAGAGCGGCCGGTTATCAGTAGGTCGCAGGCCTCACCGGCGCAGTCTTCCGACACTAGGAGCAGCTTCTTGTTATTGGCCCAGATCCGTATCTTTTCCCCGCCGCCGTCCACCTGGACCATTATTCCCGGCAGCACCTGATATAGGCAGTTGTCTGAAACTGTCACCAGCCTGACGCCGGGGTAGCGCAGGTCCTTTCCGGCATAACTCCCGCCACACAGCAGAACGGTCTTCGGGCGGCAGTTTGACAGCAGGTCTCTCAGCATGGCTTTTGCCCGGAGGTCCTGCCGGGTTACCAAAACACTCTCCAGAGTATGTATATTCTCCTGGACCATAATTTGCCGGGCAAGCCCGCTTTTGAAGGTGCCCATGCTGACTACGGCAGCCCGCCCGTCCTGCATGACCACCACGCAGGATGACTCTCCGTCCCCGCTGACCGCCAGAGTCACGGTATCCAGTCTGGATTCATAGCGGAGAACGGGCAGGAAAAGCGCCATTGTCAGGGACAGGGTCATGAATACCGGCCGGAGCCTGGACCGCTTGGAGAGACCGAACCATATAGTTATCATCAACAGCCCCAGCGCAATCAACAATATTGGGTCCGTCATGCTCAAGTATATTCCCGGCAGGCGCGCCATCCAGCGACTGAGCTTCAGCAGTGTTCTGGCAAGCAGGCCGCAGAACAGTACAAATGGCTGAATAAGCGCTCCCGCAGGGTCAAACAGAGAAAGTATGAGAAGGGGCAGCGCCCCATAGAGCATGGAAACAAATAATGGCAGAAGCAGCATGTTTGAGACAATGGTCAGAAGGGGAAGCCCCTGGAACACGGCTATCTGCACCGGCAGGGTGAACAGAGTGGCTGATATGGTGGTAGAGACTGTTCCCGCCATATACCTCCGAATGGGCCCGGCGGTTTTTGGACATATCATCTGCTCCACCCGACGGCCCAGAAGCGATATGCCCGCCGTGGCAAGAACGGAGAGGGCAAACCCCACGCTGCCGCCGGCAAAGGGGTCGCTAAAGCATATAAGCGTAACCGCAGCGCCCAGAGAGTTGAGGGTGTCGCCCAATTCATAGGCCGCCGATGCCAGAGAGCAGAACGCAAACATCACATAGCTTCGCACGGCGGAGACCGGGAATCCGGTGAGAAGGAGATATAGAAACAGCAGCGCCATGGCGGCCAAGCTGCGCAGGCGGCGGTGGACTGGAAGCCGCGCCAGGAACAGATTCAGAAATGCGCCCACCAGAGTCATATGCAGGCCAGACACCGCCAGCATATGGGAGCAGCCTATCAGTCGGAAATCCGTATATACCTCCTCGGAAAGCTGAAACCCCCGGCCCAGCAGCACGGTCTTCAGCAGTGCGGCCTCGTCGCCGGAGATACAGCGGTCCAGGCCCCGGGACACATAACGGCGCAGCATTGGCAAAAGCCGTCCCAAAGGGAAAGAGTTCTCCGCAGGAAAATATTCATAGGCGTTATACCCCTCTGGGTATGCGCCGAGCAGGTTCCCCTGAGCAAGCTGGGAGGAGTATGTTGAATACATTCCGCCGGCTTTGAACGAGTAAAATTTCACCTGACAGCGCACCCGGTCGCAGGGCTCACATTTCATGGCCTCAGAGCAGGAGAGCCGCACCCGGAAGGGCTCTACCGGCTCTCCATCCAGTTCAAGTATCCTGACGGGATAATAGTGCTTGCCGTACTGACGGGTAGGGTAATCAAGAGGCTCCATAAGGACCTCGGCGGACATCTGGTCATACTGGCGGACCGGGGCCGCGCAGGTGAAATAGCGGTCGGCATACAGTCCGAACATGAGACCGGCGGCCAGCAGCAGGAGAGAGCTGTGAAAAAAGATCAGCCTGCGGCTGCGGCGCTTATCCGGGTTCTCTATGCGCCCCAGGAGAACGCCCAGCATAAAGGTAAAAAAAGCCAGACCCCCACAGACCATGGACATGATCCCGGTCATATGAGGGTCTTGTACAGATGCCAGGGAAGCGGCGATAAAGACCACTGTGCCAATCCAGGCTAATGGCAGATATGACACAGCTATTTGAAGAACAGGGGCAGGGGTTCAAGATAAATGATGTCCGCACGGTCCTTGGCGTCGCCCTCGGCCAGGACGCAGGCCCTGCCCACCACCTGGCCGCCCACGGAATGGAGCAGCTCCTCTATGGCCGCCAGAGACTCGCCGGTGGAGATCACATCGTCGACTATAAGAATGCGCTTGCCCCGAAGGTTCTCACAGTCGGCCTTGGAGAGGTAGAGCTTCTGGACATGGTCGGTGGTAATGGACTTGACCTCAACGTGGATGGGGTCCTCCATATAGGCTTTTATACCCTTTCGGGCCACAACGTAATTCCTGCACCCGATGCGGGCCATCTCATAGGCCAGGGGGATCCCCTTGCTCTCGGCGGTCACTATCACATCGTGCTCCGGGCACCTCTCCATCAGGGCCTTCGCGGCGGCCTCGGTGACCTCCACATCGCCGAACATGACGAAGCCGGCGATATCCAGGGTATCGCTGATGGGGCATATGGGCAGCTCCCGTTGGCAGCCGGCGATGGTCATTTTGTATACGCTCATGGAAAACACTTCCTTATAAGTATTGAGAGTCTGGTTTTCGCAGGTACTGCCGGACTTTCAAGGAAATTATACCATATAATTTCCCCTGCCGCAACTGCAATTTGGGATAGCAGGGAAATTTTTAACCAAAAGCAAAGAGGGCGGAAACATCCGCCCCCTTCGCCTTTATGGGGTAATCATAAAACTTAGGTGAGTTGAAACCTTATTTATTGCTGAAATACTTCATCAGCATCTGTGCGGCCTCGGCCCTCATGGCGTTGCCCTGGGGATTCAGCTTGCCGCTGGTTCCGGTCACGATATCGTTTTCAACAGCCCACAGCATAGCATCCTTGGCATAGCTGCTGACCTTGCTTGCATCTGAGAAGTTCAGGGTGGTGCTGGTGGGGGCAGGAGAGCCCTCATAGCGCCACAGCAGACTTACCAGATCCTCGCGGGTGATGGAGCTCTTGGGCTTGGCGGTGCCGTTGCCGTAACCGGCCAGGACGCCCTGATCTGCCGCCCAGATAATCGCGCTGGCGTACCAGTCGCCTTCCTTCACGTCGCTGAACTTATTGGTCCAGGTCACGCTGGGCTTGCCAGCGGCGTTGTACAGGATCTGCGCGAACATGCCGCGGGTCAGGTCGCTGCGGGGGCTGAACTTGTTGGCAGAGGTGCCCTCCATCAGACCGTTCTGGTTCACGTACTTGACTGCGTCATAGAACCAGTCGCCTTCCTTCACGTCGGTGTAAGGATTGGTCCAGGGAGTAGGAGCGGTGCCGACCTCGGACTTGACGGTATAGGTGGCGGAAGCGCCGTTGGCGGCGGTCACGACCACGGTCACGATCTTGCCCTCGCTCAGGTCAACCTCCATGCCGTCGGTATAGGTCTTGCCGTCCACGGAAGTGATGCTTGCACCGGAATCGGTGGTGCGCAGGGACAGCTTGGCCTTGCTCATGTCGGTTCCCTTGGGAACGTACACGGTGTACTCGTTGCCGGACTTGGTGGCGGCATGGCCGTCGGCGGTCACGGAAGCGAGAGTGTTATCGCCGCTGACGGGCTGGCTGCTGCCAACCTTCAGGTCCAGACGGTAAGTGATCTTATCGTTCTGCTGTGCGTCATAGACCTGGATCTCAGCCTGCTTGCTCTTGATGGTGGCCCAGTTGTTGTTGGTGAACTTTCCGCCCACGCCGGTGACAGGGATCTCATAGCCGGTCAGCGGGTCATAGATGTACAGCTCGCCGTTGAGCACGAAGAACTCGGTGTCATTGGTGATCTGGTCGCGGATGTTCAGCTGCTGCCAATACTCGTTCAGCTGAGCAGCGGTAGCGCCGTTATAGCGGCCACTGGTATGGCCAGCGCCGTTCACTGCGCCGCTGCCGGCGGTAACGTCGTTCAGCTCCTTCTGATACTTGTCGATGATCAGAGCATCAGCGGAGGCCTCAAAGTTGAGCTTGAAGTTCTTGCTGCGGTCGCCGCGGTAGCCGTCGGACCAGTCGGTGGAGTCGGGCACGGAGATGGTGATCAGGCCATACTCGGCGTCAAAGCTGGCGGTAGCCAGAGCGGGATTGGCGCTCTGCACGTCCTTCAGCTCGCGCTCCTCGCTGTTGTCGGGAGCGTACTCGATGTGCACCTCATAGGGGGTGGAGTAGGTCTTAAGGTTGGTAAGAGTGCCGCCGCCATTCAGGTAGAGATAATAATCTCTCTCGCTGACAGCGTAGATGACATTCTGCTCCTCAACGCCGCCGTTTACCTCGGTCAGGTTTATGAAGCGGTTCACATCTCCGGTATAGGTACGAGAGCCTACGCTATTCTCTGTCTGATCCTGCTGCTCGGCCCATACCAGCACCGATGCGCTGGCAACTTTGGGGTCCGTTGTGGTGGCAGGAATGTCGTCGTCAACATAACGGTAAAGTTCTTTAGTGTCCGGAGTTCCTGCAAGTTTGGTGAGGTACAGAGCATCTGTGCTCTGATCCCAATCGGCGGGAACAGTGACAATGATGTCGTTGCCGGAAATCCTTGCGGGCAGCTCATTGCCGTCCTCGCCCATAGCGGCTACATAAGCCTGGCCGATGTCCTTCTGGCTGTTCTCCTTGCCCAGGGTATTAGCCTGAGAGTAGACATAGTCAGCGTCCAGAGCCTTGTTGGTCTCAACGACATCCAGCTCAGCCTCGGTCCTGGGCAGCTTGCGCTTGAGCTCAATCTCATAGGTCTCATCGGCTGTGCCCGCGCCGGTGTTGCTTACGGTAATAGAGAGTGTGTTATTGAAGTTCGCGCCGGTGCCAAAAGTGGCATTCCAAACGTCGCCCACAGTTGTTACGCCGTTCTCAAAGATGTGCGGGTTGTTGCCGGAAAGAACCGGGTCAGGAGTAGCGCCGTCCGGAGAGGCACCGTGGGTATGATTCTTGCTGCTATCGACCTCTACGTTTGTAACATTGACCTGCGTGGGTACCGTGCCCGGGGCCACAGAAGCGCCATCGCTGGGGAATATGCACAGGTAAAGGCCTGCAAGACGAGTACTGGTAACAGCATTAGTGGGATCCTGGCTCACATCGCCAGGAGTGGGGAAATACTCATAGGGAACCTCCAGCTCTCTGGGGGCGGTCTTATCAGCCTGCTTGATGGACTCGGCAACCTTCACGCCGTCAGCTGTGTAGAGCGCCACGCGCTCCAGCTCGGTCTTGTTCGTGGTTGCAACTCTGAAGTTTACGCGATAGTTGCGCGGGTTCTTGCCGTCCGCGTCAGTAATCTGGATGGTAACGGAGCCGTCCTTGGCGTTCACGTTCTTCAGCAGGTGACGGATGTCAGGGTTCTGGTTGTCCCAGCTGCTGGACCACACAGGGGTTTCGTTTCCCTCCTGAGAGGGGATGCGCACATAAGCGTCTGTGTCGGTGCTTACATGCAGATAAACCTTGCTTATATCGGTCTTGTCGCCGTCTGTTTCAGAACCGCCGGCGTCGTTGCCGTACTCCTTGTCGAGCACAACGTCGATAGAGGTGGCATCCGCAGCCACGAAAGCCGCGCTCTCGTTGCTCATGGTGTTGGCCGCCTGGATCTCGGTAATGCGGGGGCCAACAACAGGAGCCTTTACAGGATCCAGCTTGACCTCTATGAAAGCGCCGGAGGGGTTGGCCTTGGTGCGGACCAGCAGGTAGACATAGTCGGAATCACTGTCGGTAAAAGCGGTATCGCCAAGGTCCCAGGTAGCGTGCCCGCTGGTTATCAGCCTAAGCATAGCTCCGGTATTGGTACCATCAACAGAGTTTACAACGCTAATGCGCTCATAGCTCTTAGTTGTACTGCCAACACTTAGCTTCGGTTTTGCCAATTCCACATCCTCAGCTACATAACCGGCACCCATAAGGCGCTGCAGACGCTCGGTGGCCTCGTATACGGGAGTCCAGGTAGTGGCTGTGTTAGTGGTCGGGTCAGTAACTTCCTTTTTGACGTTCAGAGTATACTTAGCGCCGTTCCCATCGGTGCCGGTGGTGCTAGCATACCTATTAATTTTTGTAACATTCTCCAGGTCCTTCAGATTGGAAGCGCCTGCGAAGGAATCAAAGACCTTCTCGCTGACAAACTTAACGGTGTAGGTCTTGGTCGCGCCGGACTGGGCGGTAACCCGCACAGAGCCGGTCTTGGTCGCAGCGTTATAAGTATAGTGGCTCTTGGCAACAACGGACAGGGGGGCGAAAACGGCGGTGGCGGTGATGTCGTTAGCTATGCCGACCCCGTCAAAGCCCACATCTTCGGGAGTCATGCCGAAGGGCAGGGTGACGGTGACGGTGCTGCCGCTAACAACGCCCTCAATGGCGTGAGCCTCGATGCCCGTAGCCTCAACCTTGTTGCTGTAGCCAAGGACATCATTTGTGCCGTCGCCCAGATAGCCCAGCTTGTAGGTGCCGCTGGTCTTATCCACGCGAACGCCGCCCAGGCGGCACTCGTTGGCGGGCTTGGTGCTCTTGATGGTGATCGACAGGGTGTAGTCCACAGGATCTTTCTTGCTCTCGATCTTCTGCAGCTTGAGCGAGTAGGTCTTGTACTCGTCACTGCTGACAAGATTCGCATTCTCGGGCAGATAGATCCTGGCGTCCAGGTCCTTATCGATGCCGTCCTTTGTTACGACACGCATCTTGGTGCCCGGAATGGGCGTCCAGGATATCAGGACGTCGTCCGTGTCGTAAATCGTGATGGAGTATTTGTTGTCTCCATCATAGGTCGTGCGTCTGTTGTCGACGAAGATCTCAGGTGCATCTTCACCGGCAGCAAAAGCGCTCGGGATCATCGTGGCGACCATAAGAATGGCCAGAAGCGCCG
>CAJUDG010000024.1 GCA_910584745.1 uncultured Eubacteriales bacterium | reverse complement strand
AATTTTAGATTCTCGTCCGGCTCTTTTTTGCCGGCGAGTGGAAGTTATTTATATAATAATCCCTCGGGACGAAAAATGCAAGCTTTTTTTTCATCTTTTTTTATCTTTACATAATTTTTTTGAAAAAGGGCAGACTACTGAAAACCCACGGTTTTATGCGGTTTTCGGACAATCCGGGCATAATTTCCGCCCTAATTTAACCATATCTGCCAGCCTTTCCCATGGCAGGCTCTGGATTCATTGGGAGATTTCGCCAAATGCCTCCGCCCCAATTTGTGCAGATTTCCTTTTTCTTCCGGCCGGGATTTTTCTTCCTTTTCTGTCCCCTCTCTTATATTATAGCACAAAAACCGCCCCGGCGCAACTGCCGGGGCGCTATTCCTCTCCTTTTTTGCCCCCGCCCCCCTGTCTTACAAGGGCTCCGCCCAGCTGGGCCACGGCGTTCCGGCTTATCTCCCGGCCGTGCTCCCCGCAGAAGGCGTACAGCACCGGCCTTGCCCCCAGGCACTGTCCCCAGCGCTCACCGGCCCGCCACACCCGCCTGCGGCCGCGAAGTGGCGCGCCCACCTGCAGATAGTACCTGCCCCGCCACATGCACAGGGCCGACGGGGCCTTGGGCTCCAGCCTGTATAGCTCGCACACGGCGGCGCAAAGGGCCGTGGGCCCGTCGTATACGAACACCAGGGGCTGCGGGGGCCTTTTCAGCTTCACAGGCGGCCCCCCTTTCGTCACTTATAGCACATACTATGTGCGCCGGGGCAATTTTGCCCCTCCTTAAGAGGTCCCTTTTCAAAGAACGCTCTTGTCAAAGAGCACTCTTGTCAAAGAGCAAGGCACCGCATCTCAAGATACGGATCCTGGGCCCTGAACACTGAGGTCCCCGCCACAAGTATGTTGGCCCCCGCCGCTTTGCACAGGGGGGCGGTGTCCAGGTTTACGCCGCCGTCCACCTCCACCAGGGCCTGGGGGAATCTGGCCCGCAGTCTGTACACCTTCGGCAGCATGTCCAGCATCATCCTCTGCCCGCCGAAGCCCGGCTCCACCGTCATGACGGTGATCTGGCTCAGGTCCTCTCCCCACGGGCCTATGGCCTCTACCGGGGTCTTGGGGCTTATTGCGACGCCGGCCTTTGCCCCGCTGGCCTTTATGGCGGACAGCACTGCCTGCGGCGGGTCCTTGCACTCCACATGGAAGGTGATTATGTCCGCCCCAGCCTGCCGGAACACGCTTATATACGCCAGCGGCTCCTCCATCATCAGGTGCACGTCAAAGGGGAGCCCCGTCTTTTTCCTCAGGGCCTCTATCACCGGGGGACCGATGCTCAGGTTCGGCACAAAGTGTCCGTCCATAACGTCCACATGGAGCATATCCGCCCTCTCTATCCGCTCTATCTCCTCTGCCAGCCTGCTGAAGTCTGCCGCCAGCAGCGACGGCGCAATATAAACCATATTTCCCTCCTTATCTCCCTTTCTCCGCTATGTTGTGTTCCGCACGCGAACTCTCCCCAAAATGTATATATATAATAGAAAGCAGGTTTCCTCTAGCATACCGCCTGGGCTATGACTGTCAGCACCGGGACAGTGACTATGGACAGCACCGTGGACACCGCCACCAGCTTCGATGCCAGCTCCGAGTCCCGCTTGTACTGCACAGCGAAAAGCACCGCGTTTGCCGCCACCGGGGTGGAGGCCTGGACCATTGTGGCCATAAACAGGTCCTTTTCCGGGCGTATCAGCATCAGCAGTCCCAGCAGCACCGCCGGCACCGCAACCAAACGCAGGAACGACACCTTATAGACGCTCAGGTCCGACACGAAGGAGTGCAGGTCGGCCTTGGCGATATAGCTCCCAATCACCAGCATCGCCAGCGGCGTGTTCAGGTCGGCTATATACCCCAGAGGCTCCGCGATTATCTCCGGCAGCTGCAGCCCTAGAAAATATATGGGCAGCCCAATGGCAAGACCCACCACCCCCGGGTTCAAAAGCACGGTCTTTAAATTCAGCCTGGCCCCTCCGCTCATCATGCTGTAGCCATAGGTCCAGCACAACACGTTGAAGACCACCACGCCGAAGGAGGCATATATAACGCCCCTGTCCCCCACGATGCCCTGGACCAGGGGTATGCCCATAAAACCCACATTGCTGAATATCAGCGAAAACCTAAGTACCTTCTGCCGCTCCAGGGGCTCCTTCTTGAACACCAGAAAGCTCATGCCCACACCCAGCAGCGACCACAGCGTCGGCAGAGCCATCGCCATAGCCAGCGTGTATAGGTCCAGGCCCCCCTCGGTGCCTATGAAGGAGTTGATTATCACGCAGGGGGTCACAAGCTTTATCAGCACTGTGGTGATCTCCGACGCCCCCCGCTCGGTGAGCATACCCCGCTTTGTGATGAAGCACCCTATGAGAATAAGTATAAGTATTACCGCAACTTTGGACACTACCTCAAGCACCGCGCCCATTTCCCTCTCCTCCTATCCTGCCGCTTTTCCTACGGCCTGTCTTCCTTATCATCTTCGCGGGCAGCCGCGGATTTCCTCCTGTACTCCCTTACGAACGCCGCCGTCAGTATCAGCAGCGCCGCCCCGGTGATACATTTCAGGGCTATTCCCCATCCCCCGGCGAACAGGTCCACCTCCGGCAGCAGGGCATTCGCCAGCCACCAGCCGCCCAGCACCAGGAAAAAAGCCCCCGCCAGGATAAAGATCTTGTTCTCCCTGGCCATGGAGAAGATCAGTATCAGCCCGATGACTATCCAGAGGCCCGCGTACATAAACTGCTGCGCGTATTGCTCCATATATTCCCTTCACACCCTTTCTCCGGCTTATTATAGCCTTTTTTCGCCCCAATTACAAGCCCGCGCCGCATAATCGGGAAAGCGCACAAAAAAGACACGGAGCAAAACCGCTCCGTGTCCCTGTCATTGTAAAATATACAGCACCATCTCCCGCCGACCTATGATGCTGCACTCCTCCACCGTGTCATAGCAGAGGTCCGCGATGATGTCTCCAGCCATACAAGCTCCCCCTGTATCTCCCGCCACGCCGTAGCCGTACACGATCCTGCCGTCCGGCGAGGCCACATACATCCTGGTGCCATAGGGTATTATATCCGGGTCCACGGCTATAACGCCCCGCACGGCCTCAAGCCCGATGGAGGTGGTGCCCCCCGGGATGCAATAGGCGGTGCAGGTGCCGGTGATGGTCTTCGAGTAGGATATCTCATTGCCCCAGGGGTCGGTCAGCACCCCCTCCTGGGCGGAAACGGACACGGAGGGCTTTCCGCCCCCGGCAGGAGTCGGGTCCGGGGTGGCCCCGCTGCCGTCGTCAATAAATTCCAGCTTTGGCGCCGTGGTGGGCAGTCCGGTCCCCCGCATGACTATCTGCTTCACCGGGTTGCTCTTTACCTCCTCCGAGAGCAGCTCCCTGCTCTCCAGCTTGCCGTCCACATACGTGGCGCGGTAGACCAACTCCTTCTCGCCCTTCAATCCCGCGCTGAGAAGCTGAGTTTTGCCCTCGGGCAGCTCCCTTGAGGTGACGTACTGGGTGCCGTATTCTATATCCTCGCTCTCCGTCTCCTCCTCGACCCGCACCCTCTGTATGACGAGCTTCATCCCCGCCGTCAGCCTGCGCTCTTTGGGGACGTTCAACCGGTCCTCTTCGCTGAGCTTGAACCCGCACTTCTCCAAAGCCTCCCCCACAGTCCCACAGGACACCTTATAGCTGCCGGTCTTGCCATCAGCCGTGACGGTAAAGGCGGTCAGCCTAGTAACTATAAGCTCCATACCGTCCGTCAGGGGCGCGTCTATGCTCTCATTGCACGCCATATCCTCCGTGAATTTCAGCCCTGCCTCTTTAAGCGCCTCCGACACCGTCCCGCCGTAGAGCATGACCTGCTCCTCCCGGCCGTCGAAAGCCACCGTCACATGGCAGCAGCGTTTCACGTCCACCGTGACGGCGGCAGTTATCACCAGCTCCCTGTCCGGGGAGACTATATCATCCGGCCCCAGCCCCATACCGTTTTCCTCCAGGGCCTCCTCAACGGTGGCCCCCCTGCGGGCAGTAAGGGAGACCGTCTCCCCGCCGTCGGTCACCTTCATCTCAACGCCCCGGTATACTGTCAGGGTATTGGACTGCCCGTCAAACTCGGCTGTGTCATAAGCGGTCAGCTCCGGCATACCCTGCCGCCGGGCGGCGGCCAAGAATAAGTCCGGGTCCGCTTTGGCAGCTTTGACGCTGTATGTATCTTCACCGTCCAGCACGGTACCGGAAACGGAATATGCCGTGGCCCGCATCACGACGGCCGCGATAAGCGCGATGGCCAGCACTCCCGCCGCGGCCAGCAGCCCAATGCGCAGGCATAGCTTTCTCTTTTGTCTCTTATAGTACATGATCTCTCCTGACTGATATGTTTTTTGCTCCCCCATCTTACCACAACGGCCCCAAAATGTAAAGCCTTCTGGGAAGCATAGGCATTTCCAAAAACAAGAACCCCGGAAGCGGCAAGCTTCCAGGGCCATTTTCCAAAATTTAGCGCTTCGAGAACTGAGGCGCGCGGCGCGCGGCCTTGAGGCCGTACTTCTTGCGCTCCTTCATTCTGGGGTCGCGGGTCAGGAACCCGGCCTTCTTCAAAGCGGGGCGCAGGTTCTCGCCGTCATACTGTAACAGCGCGCGGGCCACTCCGTGACGGATGGCGCCAGCCTGTCCGGTAACGCCGCCGCCAGCGACCCGGCAGACGATGTCAAATTTCTGGTCGGTGCTGGTCAGGGCCAGGGGCTGGCGGACGATATACTTCAGGGTGTCAAGGCCGAAATAATCGTCGATGTCCCGGTCGTTGATGGTGACCTTTCCGGTACCCTGATAAAGGCGGACACGAGCCACGGAGCTCTTTCTCCTGCCTGTTCCGTAGAAATAAGGTGCGGTCTCATACATAGCTCAACATCCTCCTTTACATATTCCAAGCTTCCGGCTTCTGGGCCGCGTGCTTGTGCTCTGCGCCGGCGTACAGGCGCAGGCGGGACATGGCGCTGCGCCCGAGGGTATTGGACGGGACCATCCCCTTGACGGCCAGCTGCATGGCCAGCTCCGGCTTGGTCTTCATCAAAGCGTCATAGCGGGTCGCCTTGAGATGGCCGATATAGCCGGTGTGGCGGTAGTAGTACTTCTTCTCCGCCTTGCCGCCGGTGAGGACGGCGTCCTTGCAGTTCACGATGATGACATGGTCCCCGCAGTCCACATGGGGCGCGAAGGTGACCTTATGCTTGCCGCGGAGCAGTACCGCGGCCTGGGCCGCTACCCGGCCCAGGGGCTTGCCGGCCGCGTCGATGACGTACCACTTGCGCTCGACTTCCCCGGCCTTAGGCATCGTAGTTGACATAGCTTAAACCTCCAAACTTTACACTGCCTTCTTTCTGAACACCTGTTGATGATATCACAAGTTTTCCCGTCTGTCAACACCTTTTTCCAATTTTTTAATCGGCTCCCAGGCTATCTCGTTTTTCCTCCCTATTACGCCCATTTTACTCCTATTTTCTCCCCTGCCATTTTCACATATGGTCTTCGGTCAATTTTCTTCTGAACATGCAAAAAGACGGCTTCAAATGAAGCCGTCTTTTTGTGTTGGCGAAAACCTATTTTCCCGGGCCGTCACCAGCCAAGTATCTTCGGCACGAGCGAGCTTAACTTCCGTGTTCGGGATGGGAACGGGTGGACCCTCGTCGTAATCAACACCAACTTTTCGCTGTCGGTCTTCCCGACTGCTTGAATATGATACCACAATCCTTTTGAAAATGCAAGCACTTTTTTCAAAAATTTTAATTTTCTTCGCTTTTTCGATATATTGCGTATTTCTTTAATACAATACCCATTATATTGTGCCAAATAGAAATCACACCACATGTTCAAGAGAATGTTTATGTAAAATTAAAAAGACAGCCTCATCCGAGACTGTCTCACTGTGTTGGCGAAAACCTATTTTCCCGGGCCGTCACCAGCCAAGTATCTTCGGCACGAGCGAGCTTAACTTCCGTGTTCGGGATGGGAACGGGTGGACCCTCGTCGTAATTAACACCAACTTTTTACTGCCGGTCTTCCCGACTGCTTGAATATAATACCACAGTCCGCCGGAAAATGCAAGCCTTTTTTTCAAAAAATCTCAAATTTTTTCTTTGCCCAGATATAGCAGCAAGTTGGCCGTTTAGACACAAGATATATACTATATATTATATTGTATGCGCACGCCTTCGCCCTTTCGTCAGAAACCGTTAAGAATAAATCCCTTGACTTGCCCCCTTTAATGCCTTAAACTATAGTATAGATTCTGTAAACCGCACATAAGGAGGCTCTTTCTATGAAAAAAGGTAAGTTCGGCATTGTTCTCTGCTTCTACCCCATCGCGGCCTTTGCCGCCGTAATACTTGATTCTCCTTTGATCTGCCTGATCCTTGTTATGGCCGCCATATTCCTTGAGCAGGACGAGTGGGCCGGACGGCAGACCCTTCAGGCCTGGATGGCCTCCGCCGTGGTGTTTTTCTTCGATCAGGCGGTAAGCCTTGTCAATATGGTGCACATACCATATATCTCGGCTTTCCTGTCCGTTATAGCCACCATTGCATTTGTACTGGTCTATCTGGCGGCTATCGTGTTCTCCGTCCTGGGCATCATCCGTGTGCGCAAGGACGGCGAGGCCGGCTTCCCCCTGTTCTCCGAGCTTGCCTACCGCATCTACGGCAAATGCAAGCCCAAGCCTGTGGCCCCGCCTGTCCAGCAGTATCCCATGCCATATGGCGTGCCCCAGCAGCCCATGCAGCCCCCTCAGCAGCCCTATCCGCCCCAGAACGCCTATCCGGCCGCCCCTCCCCAGTATGCCCCTGCAGCGGCCCCCCAGCAGCCCCGGCCCTTCAATCCGCAGCAGCAGTCCCAGGGCCCCGGACAGGACGGTCCTGCCCTCTGAGAAGCTCTGCAAAACTATATATTGACCCTCGCCTGGAAAGGGGGCTTTCATAATGGAACAGCGCGCGTTTGTCCGCAGGCGCGGCGGCCCGGTACGCAGGCCAAGCCGCCGCAACGGCCCGCCGCGTTTTCTCTGGCTTCTGCTGGCCCTGGCTGTTATTGCCGGGGTCGCGGCGCTGGTATGGTTTTTAAATAAAGGCTCCGGGGATGACGACAGCACAGGTTCGGCTCCGGATCCATCGTCACAGGCGGTCTCTCCCGCCCCGGAGGACGGGCCCAGTTCTGCGCAGGAGAGCCCGGCTCCCACGCCCGCCGCGGCTCTCCCCGACCAGCTCTCCCCGGACTCAGAGCCCTCCGATGCCGGAGGCTTCATGATAGCCGGCGGCCGGGGATATGACTATTATCATTTTAATGAGGAGGCCACCAACAATTACATACTGGCGGTCAGCGATGCGGCCAAGAGCCTGCCGGATTCCGTCAGCTTTTTCAGTATGGTTGTGCCCACAGGCATGGATGTTATGCTTAAGGAGAGCTATCTCATTGAGAACAACGTGGACAGCAGCGATCAGCGCAAGGCCATAGACGACTATATTTACCCCTCTATCTCCGCCATAAATCCGTCTGTGAAGACAGTTCCCACCTTTACGCCCCTTCGCGAGCACTGCGACGAGTACATATACTTCCGAAGCGACCGCACCTGGACCCAGCTTGGCGCGTACTACGCCTACCGTTCCTTCTGCTCCGTAAAGGGCCTTGAGCCTGCTGCCCTGGACAGCTTTGCCAAGCATGAATACGAGGGCTTTTCCGGCGGGTTCTATCGGGAGTCCGGCAGCGACGCCCTATATGACGACACCATGGAGGCCTATCGCCCCGGAGGGAATACCAGCATGGACTTCACTGACAGCGAGGGGGCCGAATATGAGGACTGGGCCGTTATTGCGGACGGCGACGGATATGACACTTCACTGCTGTACCTCATCTTTGCCGCCGGAGACCAGCCCTATAAGGTCCTGAACAACAATGATATAACCGACGGTTCAGCCTGCGTTGTGGTCCAGGATTCCTTCGGGAACTACTTTATCCCCTTCCTCACCCGGCACTATCAGAAGGTTTATGTGGTGGATTACAACAGCTACACTGGCAGCGTTCCCGAGCTTGTCAGCCAGTCCGGGGCAACGGACGTCATCCTTCTGACAAATGTCATTGCCACCAGCAGTTCCTCCACGGTTGAGAGTCTGCAAAGTATTTTCTGAGCGTAAGACATAGAAACAGGGCAGCCGATCCAGGCTGCCCTGTTTTCGTGCTATTTTCTGGCAACTGCCATAAAATGCGGACTGTACCCCAGGACGGAAGGCTCGGATTCCGTCAGGCGCAGCAGCTCCAGCAGGCGCTTCTGGCTGACCGGATCCTCCCATTTCGCGTTCAGGTCCGGGGCGGGCCAAATTATCCCCTCCACAGCCAGCAGCTCATCCACATTAAAGCCAGCCTCCGTAAGCTCTGCGGAAAAGGCCTCCGGCGTGTGAAAGTACGCTTCGGCAATGAAATTGGGGTATTTTTCCGGCCTATGGTGTTCTCCCTTAGTAAGCTCGCCCCGAAGCATGTCCATATAGACCTCGTCGTCGATAAAGTCGTTGGCGGTACGGTACACGGAGAGGGCCCAGGTAGTAGAGCTGAACTTAGAGATACCCGTTGCGATAAGCAGGCCGCCCGGGCGCAGGGCGCGCCAGGCCTCGCTCAGGGCCTTCAGACGGTCCTCCTTATCTATCAGGTGATACAACGGTCCCATTAGCAGCAGTGCGTCGCAGGAGCCGTCGCCGACAGGCAGCGAACGGGCGTCCGCAGCGGCCGCGTAATAGGGCGCAGTCTGATGCTCCCTGGCGTATCTTACAGCCGACGGGGCCAGCTCATAGAGGGAGACCGTACATCCCTTACCGGCAAGCCAGTCCGAGTAATAGCCAATGCCGCCGCCCACGTCGTAAACAGTCATGCCGGGCTTGATGAAGCGTGAAAGGAGCTCCTTGGTGCGCGCGGCTTCAATAACGCCCAGGCCTCGCTCGAGCCGGCCTATTTCCGCACCGTTTTCGTAAAAATCAAATATTTCAGTTTTATTATCCATAGTTAACCTCGCAAAAGATATAGTTTATACGGTCTCCGTCTTGATAATGCGGAAACCGTTTTTTGTATACAGCTCAATAGCCCCACGATTCCAATCCGCCACGTGGAGCATGATAGGGGAGATCCCGACACGCTGCATACGGGCCACTGCAAAGCGCAGCAGCCCCTGACCATATCCTTTCCGCTGGTACTGTCTGGCTACTATCAGGTCGTCTATCTCGTTGCCATAGATAGCTACGGAGCCTGCCAGCTTATTATCGACCTCTAAAATGAAGATATTTTCCGACTTTTCCGCCAATATGTCCCTGCCGTCGCAACAATTAACCGGGTGCAGCCCCAGAGCGCGGCGCATGTCCGCAAAGCAGTCGTTGTAGACCTCTCTATATATTGGGTAGTCCGTATCCAGATAGCGGCGCAGCGCTATGGACGGAGAAGGCATTTCCCCGCCTGTATACTGCATCGTATGTGCTATGATACTCATATGGACTCATCCCCTTCGAGTTCTATATATTGAGTTCCCTTTTATGCTGCAAATGTATGCCGATATGCCCTATACCTAGAATTACCGCCGCAGCCAGCATCCAGATCACTTTTCCATATATTCCCAATAGGAAGAAAGCGATAACGGGCAGGGTCGCCCCTGCGACAGGTATCCCCAGAAAGCTGCTGTAAAAGTTTCGTAGCTCCTTTTTGCTTCTAAAGTACCGCGCCCACCACAATATGTACATCACCATGAAAGCAAAGGCCAAGATAAGCCACCAAGCCCAAGTTGTCCACCCATGAAAATTGAAGTCATCGAATATCAGGGCAAAGGCGGTTGCCAGAATCTCCCCGGCCCTCTCAAAGGCCAGCAGGACTTTATTCTCTCCATCCGGGGAATACTCCTCCGGCTTGTTCTTCGCCCATAAGATATTTGGAATAAATAGCATCAACAGGAAAATCAGTCCCACATAAGAGAACCCTAGATGGCCCATCGGCCTCACCGCCTTCATCATATTGAAAAAACAGCCCATCCGATTGGATGGACTGAACCCTTCATATTTCACCTTTAGAGTAAAACTCATGTACCCTAAAAACTGGACAAAGCGGAGGTAAGAGAAATCGTAAAGGGGTGGG
>CAJUDG010000023.1 GCA_910584745.1 uncultured Eubacteriales bacterium | reverse complement strand
TCTACGATGAAAGCGGCTGTCCCCACGCCTGTCTGGACGAGTACATGAAAAGCCGCCTGGAAAACAAACTGATCCGCGCCATTCTCGGCGTGAACTGATAACCGGCCCTGGCTGGGGGAACAGCTTACCCTTTCCCTGTTCCTCCCGCCTGCGGGCCTTGTCCTGCGTTTTGGAAAGGGGGAACATCTTTGCCGAAAAATCAGGGTGAAGTCACCACGACACAGTATCAAATCGGCAAAACGACTTATCTTGTCTGCGCTTCGGCCAGTGACCGGGCCACGGACAGCCTGGACAGGAAAATCCGTAAACTTATCAAAAAGGATATGGAACAAAGTAGAATATTGGACAAACAGTAAATTTTTGAGCTGACACGGGCGGCGGTTTGTGGTAAAATGGCATCAGTACATAACCATGCTTGCCTGCCGCCGGAAAGGAGGATTACCATGTTGCAGGCAGGCAAAATCACCGCCCTCTATTGCAGATTGAGCCAAGAGGATATGCAGGCCGGGGAGAGCGAGAGCATCCAAAATCAAAAAATCATTTTGCAAAGGTACGCTGACGACCACCATTTCTTTAATACCCGCTTTTTCGTGGATGATGGATTTTCCGGGGTCAGCTTCGAGCGTGAGGGACTTCAAGCTATGCTCCGTGAAGTCGAGGCCGGAAATGTGGCGACGGTCATTACCAAGGACTTATCCCGCCTGGGCCGGAACTATCTGAAAACCGGGGAACTCATCGAAATCATTTTCCCGGAGTACGATGTGCGGTATATTGCCATCAACGACGGCGTGGACACAGCGAGGGAAGATAACGAATTTACCCCTCTGCGAAACTGGTTTAATGAGTTTTACGCCCGCGATACCTCCAAGAAAATCCGGGCTGTGAAGCAGGCCAAGGCCCAGCGGGGGGAGCGTGTTAATGGTGAAGCTCCCTATGGGTATCTGATTGACCCGGAGAATAAAAATCATCTTATCCCCGACCCGGAAACGGCCCATGTTGTCAAGCAGATTTTCGCCATGTATGTGCGGGGCGACCGTATGTGTGACATCCAGAACTGGCTGCGGGACAACGAGATTTTGACCGTTGGCGAACTCCGCTACCGCCGGACAGGAAGAACACAGCATCCCCGCCCCCAACTGAACGCCTGGTACAACTGGCCGGACAAAACACTGTATGACATTCTCACCCGGCAAGAATATTTGGGCCATACCATCACGGCGAAAACCTACAAGGTGTCGTATAAGTCCAAAAAGACACGGAAAAATGCGGAGGACAAGCGGTATTTCTTCCCCAACACCCACGAACCGCTGGTTGACGAGGAAACCTTTGCCCTTGCTCAAAAGCGTATCGCCACCCGTCACCGGCCTACCAAGTCCGAGGAAATCGACCTGTTTTCCGGGTTGCTGTTCTGTGGGGATTGCGGCTACAAAATGTATCTTCAAAAGGGTGCCGGAACGCCGGAGCGGAAGCACGCTTACACCTGCGGCAACTATCGCAACCGGGCCAGAAACGATTTTCTTTGCACAACGCACTATATCCGCAAAAGTGTCTTGAAAGAACTTGTCCTTGCCGATTTACAGCGGGTTTTGGCCTATGTGAAAGAGCATGAGCAGGAGTTTGTCCGTACTGCCGCCGAGTGTGGGGAGCAGGCCGCTAAAAAGGCCCTTGCCCAGCAGCGGAAAGAACTGGACAAGGCGGAACATCGAATGGATGAACTCAATCTGCTGTTCCGCAAACTCTATGAGGACATGGCCCTGGGTCGCTTGTCAAACGAGCAGTTTGCGCTTTTGACCTCCGGCTATGAGGACGAGAAAGTGACGCTGACGAAACGAGCGGCGGAGCTGCGGAAAGAGATCGACACCGCCGCCGAGCGTGGGACAGATGTGAAACGGTTTGTCGCCCTGGTTCGCCGGTACTCAGAGATCAGCGAACTGACCTATGAAAATGTCCATGAGTTTATTGACCGCATTTTAGTCCACGAGCTGGACAGGGAAACGAACACCCGGAAAATCGAAATCTTTTACAGCTTCGTGGGCAAGGTGGACAGCGGCGAGGAACCGACAGAAAGCATATCCTATTTCCGGCAGATTGGCGCTGATGTCAAGAGTTTTGCCGTCTGATAATACAAAATGCTGGGGTAAGGCAGCGCACCATCTTTTATGGTTACGCTATCTTACCCCAGCAAAGTTCGTCCCGGTATAGCCGTCATCAACCAACACACGGATGTTAGTAAAGCCTCGTTCTGCTGCATATTTGGTTAAAATGGACCGTTGATTTGCAATCGAATTTGACTCGCCGTCAAGGGCATGATCCTGCTGAATACCCTGCTGTTTCCCCGCCTGATGCGCCAAGAGATCACGCAGGTGGACTACGGCACCTTCCTCACCATGCTGAAGGTAGCCGTGGCCCAGGTGGAGCAGGACGTCATCTACTTCGTTGACACCTCCGAGGAGCCTGGCCTGTACGCCAGATCACCTTCCATGACCCCAGCCTGGTGGATCGCCTGTGGGAGAGCGGCTGCGTGTTCGACAAGGTGAGGCCAAAGGAGATGAACCCCATCCTCAGCTTCTTCCCGACCTTCAGGGCCGCGAGGCCATCCTAAAGGTTCACGCCGCCAAGGTGAAGCTGGCGGAGAATGTGGACTTTAACACCATCGACTGTGCCGCCTCCGGGGCCTCCGGTGCGAAGTTGGCCAACATGGTCAACGAGGCCGCCCTGCGGGCCGTACGCCAGGGACGGAGGCTCGCCACCCGGGAGGACCTCCAAGAGAGCATCGAGGTGGTCATTGCCGGGTATCAGAAGAAGAACAAAATCCTCTCCGACCACGAGCGGATGATTGTCTCTTACCACGAAATCGGCCGCGCCTTGGTGGCGGCGCTCCAGACCCACTCCGCCCCGGTGGCGAAGATCACCATCATCCCCCGCTCCCTTTTCAGTCACCTTTGAGCGTAAGGTTGTCCGCACGGGCCGCAAACCACCCCCCAAAGAAAGCATCACTTTTTCTGCCTTTCCTTCAACCGCTGTAACTCTATATACTCCACAACAGCTTCTCTTCCATGTTCGCTTAAAGAAAGTATATCCTGCACCAGCTTCTCACAAGTACAATCACGAGTGACATATACCATCTCCAAAGGCTTCTTTTCATCATAGGAACACCGCCCGATTAGATAATCAGCAGACACACTATAGTATTTTGCCAGCGTGATAAAATGCCGCAGCGGAAATTCATATTCTCCCGTCTCATACTTGGAATAATGCTGCTGAGAAATTCCCAAAACGGCTGCTATATCACTTTGAGAGTAATCGTGATCTTCCCGCAGTTCCCGAAACAATTCCATCACGCTTTTCAATGTCAGTCCCACCTTTTTCAAGGAACGTATCATACATATATTTCTATGTATTGATTTTACTTATTCAATCATGTATGATACATATAATTCAATGTAAAAAGGGGACGATGGAAGTGACAACATTATCTTTCTGTTGACCACTTGCATTTCCAAGAAAAGCAGAGTATCATTGTCTATCATAGAGTTTGAAAGGAGCGTTCAGGTTGAGCAGGCACACAGTAGAAGTTTCGGAAAAGCAAAGCCCGATGGAACGGATTGCGGCTTTTATTGTGGACAAACGCAAAGCCTTTTACCTGTTGTACATCGGAGCAGCTATTTTCTGCGTCTTTTCCAGCGGCTGGGTGGCGGTGAACGACGATCTGACCAGCTACTTGTCTGACACCACCGAGACCCGGCAAGGGTTGACCGTGATGGAGGCGGAGTTTGTCACCTTTGGCACCAGCCGCATTATGGTGGACAATATCTCCTACCGTCAGGCGGAGAGCTTGGCGGAGCAGATAGAGATGATGGAAGGTGTAAAATCGGTGGAGTTCAACGGTTCCAGGGACCACTACACCAACGGATCCGCCCTGTTTTCCATCACCTACGACGGGACCGCCACTGACCCGGTGAGTCTGGAGGGATTGGATGGTGTCAAAGCCCTTCTGGACGGGTATGACGTCTATATCACCGGCGACACCGGCGACTCCGCCTCTGAAAGTCTGAACGCCGAGATGCAGGTGGTCATGGTGATTGCCGTGGTCATCATCCTGGTGGTGCTGCTGTTCACCTCCCACACCTATATGGAGATCCCGGTGCTACTTATGACCTTTGGCATGGCGGCACTGATGAACAAGGGCACCAACTTTATCTTTGGCGAAATATCCTTTGTCTCCAACTCGGTGGCGGTGGTCCTCCAGCTGGCCCTGGCCATTGACTACGCCATCATCCTCTGCCACCGGTACACCGAGGAGCGGGAGCAGCTGGAGGCCCGGGAGGCGGTGGTGGCCGCCCTGAGCAAGGCCATTCCGGAGATTGCCGGCTCCTCCATGACCACCCTGTCCGGCCTGGGGGCCATGTGCTTCATGCAGTTCGGGATTGGTCAGGATTTGGGCCTGGTGCTGATGAAGTCCATTGTGCTCAGCCTGCTGGCCGTGTTTACCCTGATGCCCGGGCTGCTGCTCAGCTTCAGCAGTTTGATCGACCGCACCCACCACCGGAATTTTGTGCCCAAAATCACCGCCTGGGGCCGGCTGGCGGTGAAAACCCGTTTTGTCATGCCGCCCCTGTTTGTGGTGCTTCTGATTGGCGGTTTTGTGTTCGCCAACCGCTGCCCCTACGCCTACGGGCAGACCGAGCTGACCACCTTCCGCCAGAGCGACGCCCAGATTGCCCAGCAGCGGGTGAACGAAACCTTTGGCCGGGTGAACACCCTGGCGGTTATCGTGCCCAAGGGGGACTATGAGCAGGAGGGCCGGCTGCTCCGGGAACTGGATCGTATGCCCGAGACGGACACGGTGCTGGGCCTGGCCAATGTGGATGCCATGGACGGCTATGTCCTCACAGACCGGCTGACACCCCGGCAGTTTGCCGAGCTGACCGATCTGGATATTGAGGTGGCCCGGCTGCTCTACTCCGCCTACGCCGTGGACCAGGAGGACTACGGACAGGTAGTTTCCGGCCTGGACAGCTACGGCGTACCCTTGATTGATATGTTCCTGTATGTCTATGACATGATGGACGAGGGCTACATCTCTCTGGACGCGGACATGACTGAGACCATTGAGGACCTCCACGTCCAGCTGACCGACGCCCAGCTGCAATTGAAGGGGGAGAACTACAGCCGTCTGGTCTTACAGCTCAACCTGCCCGAGGAGGGGGAGGAGACCTTCACTTTTCTGGACACTCTGCATGAAATTGTGGGCCGTTACTACCCGGAAAATTCCCTCCTGGTGGGCAACTCCACCAGCGATTTTGACCTGTCCGCCTCCTTCGGCAACGACAACATGCTCATCAGCATTTTGACCATCGTATTCGTCATTCTGGTGCTGGTGTTTACCTTCAAATCCGCCGGGCTTCCGGTGCTGTTGATCCTGGTCATCCAGGGCAGTGTCTGGATCAACTTCTCCTTCCCTTACTTACAGAAGGAACCCCTGTTCTTCCTCAGCTATCTGGTGGTCAGCTCCATCCAGATGGGCGCAAATATTGACTACGCCATTGTCATCGCCAACCGCTATGTGGAGCTGAAACAGACCATGTCCCTCAAGGATGCGGTTATCGAGTCGCTGAATGAGGCTTTCCCCACCATTATTACCTCAGGCACTATTTTGGCCTCCGCCGGCGTGGCCATCGGCCTGCTGTCCACCACAGCCTCCATCGCCTCCATCGGCGTGTGTCTGGGCCGGGGCACGTTAATCTCCATCTTCCTGGTGATGGGTATCCTTCCCCAGATTCTGCTGCTGGGCGACACCATCATTGAAAAGACTGCCTTTACCCTGAAGACCCGGCATCCCGTCCAGACCCACACCGGCAGTCTGCTGGTGGACGGCCACGTCCGGGGATACATCTCCGGCATGGTGGACGCCGATTTCAGCGGCATCCTCCATGGCAGCATCAATGCGGCGGTGGCAACGGGGGCTGTCCGGCCGGAGGAGCCGCCCCAACCAGCGGCAATCCCTGCGGGAAAGGGGGCGGATTCTCATGCGTAAACGTGTCGACCGGCTGTTCCCCATCCTTCTGGCGGTCTGGATTCTGACCTCGCTGGTCCTGCCCGCCTGGGCCACGGAGGAAAGCACTGTCACCATCTCCAACGTAGCGGACCTCCAGCGTTTCGGGAAAAACTGCGCTCTGGACACCTGGTCCCAGGGCAAGACTGTTACCCTCACCGCCGACCTGGACCTGAGCGGGGTGGATTTCACCCCCATTCCCACCTTCGGCGGCACCTTTTTAGGCCAGGGACACACCATCTCCGGGCTGTGTCTCACCTCCGCCGGTTCCACCCAGGGGTTGTTCCGCTATATCCAGCCCGGCGGGCTGGTACGGGACTTGACCGTCAAGGGTACGGTGGCCCCCGGGGGTACCCGCTCCACCGTGGGAGGCATCGTGGGCAACAACGCAGGAACCCTGCAAAGCTGTGCCTTTCACGGCGTGGTTCAGGGGGATGCCACCGTGGGCGGCATCGCCGGATACAACAGCATCACCGGTGAGATTACCGGTTGTTCCGTCTCCGGTTCTGTCAGCGGCAAGAATATCACCGGCGGCATTGCGGGCCGGAATTTGGGGTTGCTGCTCAAATGTGAAAGCAGCGCCGGAGTGAATCTGACCCGGAAGGAAACCAATGTGGACCTGATGGACGCGGATACGGCTGCCATCCTGAAGGAGCGGGCCGCGGCGGACGACGAAACCTACCACCTGCTGGACGGCTGCTTTGATACCGGTGGCATCGTGGGCTATTCCAGCGGCGTGGTGCAGAGCTGCGTCAATCGCGGCACGGTGGGCTACCCCCATGTGGGGTACAACACCGGCGGCATCGCCGGGCGGCAGGACGGCTATCTGTCCGGCTGTACCAACAGCGGCACCGTCTACGGACGGAAGGACGTGGGCGGCATTGTGGGCCAGGCGGAGCCCTATGTGCTTGTGGACCCTGGCCGGGACACGCTGGAGCAGCTGCGCCAGGAGCTGAACACCCTGGAAAACCTGATTAACCGCGCGCTGGACGACGCGGAGCGCACCGGAGACAGCGTCTCCGCCCAGCTCAGCGCCATGGGAGACTACGCCGGCAGCGCCAAGGACAGCACCAAGGAGCTGCTGGACCGGGTTTCCGATTTTACCGACGAGAACATCGGCTCCATCAACACCCTGACCGCCGACATCACCGGCGCGCTGGACAAAATTTCTCCCGCCCTGGACGATCTGTCCGACGTGGGCGGGCGGCTGGAGCGCCTGTCCCGCCAGCTGGGGGACGCTTTGGATTCTCTGGGCGGCGCGGTGGACACCGGCGATCGGGCCGCGCGGGACCTGCGTCTCGCGGTGGAGAAGCTGCGGCAGTCCGCCTCCGGGCTGACCACGGCGGTAAGCCGGCTGGAACGCGCGCTGGACGCCTTTCAAGGCTTTCTGGAGGATTTGGGAAGCGGCTCCATCTCCGTCAGCTCTCTTCTGGCGGCGCGGGAGGAGCTGCGTCAGGCATTCCGCGCCCTGCGGGGAGTGGGGGATGATCTGGATGATGCCCTGTCTCAGCTCCAGCAGGCCCTGAGCCGCTCCGGCGCTCTGTCCAGCCAGCTGGGAGACGCCCTGGATACACTGGAGGAGGCCTCTGACACCTCCGCCGTCATCGGGCGGCTGCTGCGCCGGGCGCTGGATACCATTGGCGATGCGGTGGATACGCTCACCGAGGACGGTCCTGCGGAGTTCACCCCCCTGGGGGAGGACTTCCGGCAGGCCGGCGACAGCCTTTATGATGCCATGAGCGGCCTGCTGGAGGAGATGGACGGGCTGAACAGCGCCCTTCAGACCGGGAACGGCACCCTGACCGCCGACCTGCGGGCCATCAACCGGCAGTTTAACGCGGTATTCACCCTTCTGCTGGACGCAATGGATGACGCCAGGGACACCGCTGAAGGCGGCCTGGAGGGCATCATTCAGGACACCTCCGATGAGGACATCTCCGCCACCCGGGAGGGCAAGGTGGCGGACTGCTCCAACCTGGGAACCGTGGAGGGAGACCGCAACGTGGGCGGCATTGCCGGTGCCGTGGCCATTGAATTCGACCTGGACCCGGAGGACGACACGACCGGCCGGTTCTCCTTTGGCAGCAGCTACGAGACCAAGGCGGTGCTGATGAACTGCGTCAATCGTGGGGCCGTCACCGGCAAGAAGGACTGCGTGGGCGGTCTGGCGGGGCGCATGGACCTGGGTACTGCCTTGGAGTGCCAGAATTACGGCCCGGTAGCCAGCACCGGCGGGAACTATGTGGGGGGTGTGGCCGGCTATGCGGACGCCTCCATCCGTAGCTGCCATGTCAAGAGCACCCTGTCCGGAGAGAATTACGTCGGCGGCATTGCCGGCTGGGCCAGCCGTCTGCGGGACTGCCGTGCCATCGTCACAATCGAGGAAGGCACGGAGTATCTGGGAGCCATTGCCGGCGGCATAGAGACGGATGGGGCGCTGTCCGGCAATCTCTTTGTAGAAACCGGCACCGCCGGGGTGGACGGCGTCAGCTACGCGGGGCGGGCCGAGCCCATCCCCTTTAACGCGCTGAGCCAGCTGCCCGATATTCCGCCAGAGTTCACCGCCTTTACGCTGACTCTGGTGGCGGAGGAAAAAACGGTGGCGCAGATTCCCTTCCTCTACGGGGAGGACCTGTCCAGGCTCGACCTGCCCCCTGTGCCAGAGCTGGAGGGCAATTACGGCGTCTGGCCGGAGTTTGATGTCTCCGGCCTGCGCTCCGACCTGACCGTGAACGCGGTCTATACCCCTTGGGTTACTGTGGTGGCCAGCCGGGAGCTGTCCGGAAAGCTGGCCCTGGCCCTGGCGGAGGGACAGTTTACCGGGGACGCCGTTCTCCATGTGACAGACAGCGTCCAGGTTCCGCCCCAGGAGGCGGGGGAGCAGGCCGTCGTGTGGGACGTCGTTCTCGCTGGAGCGGAGCCAGAGGATTCCGTTCCTTTGCGGCTGTTAAGCCCTGACAGCGGTACCCATGTCTGGCAGTATCAGAACGGCCAGTGGCAACAGGTGGAAGCCGTCCAAAACGGACAGTATCTATTGCTGACCATGACCGGAACCCAGGGCACTTTCTGTATCCAATCTACTCGGAGCGCCCTGTGGCTGATCCCCGCTGTCGTGGGCGGTTTGGCTGCCTTGGCAGCACTCGTGCTGATTGCCGGCAAACACAAGAGAAAGGCCGCCAAGGCTCAGAAAGGAAAAGAGGAGCCAGCATCGAAATAAAATGCCCCGCTCGCTGGATAGACTTATTTCATCCGGCAAATCGAATCCCGGCAAAAAGAGCAGGGGCGCAGTACCGGCCTGGACCATATTCTGCCGCTATAGACTCAAAGCCGCCGTATCACGGAGAAACGTGATACGGCGGCTATTCGTACTCTGAATCCACTATATTCCAGCCACCGCGCGGCGCAGAGAGCCAGGCAGACGGGACCGATGGCACACACTTGCTTGGTAAACTTCTAATAAGCACAAAGATGGGCTGTGGATAATTTATAAATCCATAACCCATCTTGCGCTTTTGCACTACGAATTGTCAGCCAACAGTCTCCTTGCGTGAGTTCCTTACCACTATTAACGCAACGGGTTGGCGGTTTTTCCAACTTTACCGCCATGATGTACAGCCATGGTTATTCCTCCTCTTGTGGCTTATGCAATTTCCGAAATTAAACGACCATAGACAGCCTGGTCAAGGTCGTTATCGTCCATACAACCAGCAGAGCGGTTATAATACTTCGGTATACGGGTATGATAGTCGCTTAAGGCATCTGGATGTCTTTGCGTGTACTCGATGACTTTGGCATATTCCCAGTGCTCGAAATCACGCTCCATGTTTTTCCAGACGTCTATTTTGGTAAGGTTCTCATATCCTGGTTCCATCTTCATCCGCTCGATGATAACACCATATAGGTATTGATGAGCTTTAAAGAGAAAGTTTTTTCGCACCCACCATTTTGGGACGAGCAGAATTTTTTGTCCGGTGACCGTCCAATATGGCTGCTCAGTTTCGACCCAAGAGTGAGCATGTAAATCCCAGGACTTAATTATATGCTTGCTAGTGGGCGTTTTATCATAAGTGCGCATAAGTTCGGCAGTGAACTGGCTGAGAGGAAGTCTCAAAATATTTGTCAAAAGATCACTCATGCAGTCCTCTGCAAAGTCTTCAACAAAAATGGATATATCTTGTATCCGGGAAATGGATGGGATGTTGTTCGCCAACTTACACAGACCGCTCAGACTGTCCCGCATACCGTGTGGTGTCTTACCTTTCCCGTTATAGCCTGTGCCATATCCAAGCTTGGTGTCATTGATTTCATGCGCTTCGTCAAAGACAGCGGTACAGCCCCAATGTCCATGCCGCATATCCCAATACAGTTTATCTTCGAAATCGGATATAAGTGCGGCAGCATATCTGCTGAAATCATCTTGACTTCGTTCAATCAGGCAGGGGTCAAGAAACAGTCTGGTATCGCTGCGGGTTGTAATGTCGACAAAGGGAAAATGCGAATGACCAGGTGGAAGGCCCAAATGGGCGGAAATATGCATTAAATCGTACTCCTTTGCAAATAAAA
>CAJUDG010000022.1 GCA_910584745.1 uncultured Eubacteriales bacterium | reverse complement strand
ACGCGGGGAGCTGCCGCCCCTTGAGGGCGTCGACCTGCTCCTGGGCGTGGTCGAGCTGACTCCTCAAGACCTCCACGTCGGAGCGGGCCGCGTTGTACTTGCTGCCCATCTCCTTGAGCTGCTCCTCGATGAGGTCGATCCGCCCGGGGAAGCTGTAGGCGGCGTCATCGTCAATGTTCATCTCGGCGATCTCGTAGACGCCCGTGAAGGCCGTCTTGAGGTAGGAGTCCGGGCCCAGCTCGGCGACCATAGCATGATTTCTCCTAATGTGGTGTTCACCACGTCAGGGCATCCTGTTTTGCCAATTCTGAGAGAAAATCATTATGTTTATAATCTTCCTATCCACATTGGGCGAAATGTCTGGATCGGCTCCAATGTGAGCGTCATGCCCGGGGTGTCCATAGGGGACAATACAGTGATCGGCGCGGGAAGCGTTGTTACAAATGACATTCCCGCAAATGTGGTTGCCTTTGGCATGCCGTGCAGGGTCATCCGTGAAATTGGAGAAAGGGACAGGGAGTATTACTATAAAGACAGGAAATTAGATGTGTGGGAATGAGCGGGAATATCTCAGCCGAAAGGCGGCATTAAGGAGGTCAACATGATAGAAACCTACAGACCCATCGACCAGAACGGAGAGCCCGTCCACGCCCACGGCGGGCAGATCATCGCCCACGAGGGCTGGTATTACTGGATAGGCGAGGACAGGCGCGGACGGAACAAGGTGTCCTGCTACCGCTCCAAGAATTTGGAGTGCTGGGAGTTCCGCAACCACATTCTCACCCTGGACAGCCCCCAAAAGCAGCACCCCCTGCTCCCCACCGCTGACCTTCGCCTGGAGGTGGAGGGCCGCAAGGCGGGCATCGGCGAGGGCTGCAATATCGAGCGGCCCAAGGTGCTGTACAACCGCAAGACCGGCAAGTTCGTCATGTGGATGCACTGGGAGCTGCCCGACGACTATAAGGAGGCCCGCTGCGCCGTGGCGGTGTGCGACACCATCGATGGGGACTACACCTACCTGGGCTCCTTCAACCCCATCGGGCACATGTCCCGGGACTGCACGGTGTTCCAGGATGATGACGGCACGGCCTATTTCATCTCCTCCGCCCGGGAGAACCTGGACACCCACATTTACCGGCTCAGTGAGGACTATCTCACTATCGACAAGCTGGAGCGCGTCCTTTGGCCCGGTCAGCAGCGGGAGGCGGCTACGGTCTTTAAGCGCCATGGGGTATACTTCATGCTCACCAGTGGCTGTACCGGCTGGGCTCCCAACCAGGGCAGCTACGCCTGGTCGCGGTCTATGATTGATGGCTGGTCAATGCGATATCCCTTTGGGGACGAGACTACCTATCAGTCCCAGTCAACTTGGGTGCTGCCGGTATATCATCCGGAGAGCGGCGAGACGGAATATCTCTACATCGGCGACCGCTGGGGCGGCAAGGACGGCTATTTTGAGTCGGGGTATGTGCGCGTACCCATTGTGTTCGACAGCGATACGGAAATACATATTTGAGCCAAGGAGTATAAAGAGGGCCGGGAAACCTCATCCCAGCCCTCTTTCATTTACTACCGTATGTTCTCCCTATGCCCCTCCCGATACCCGCTGGGCGTGACCCCGACCTCCCGCTTAAACACCCGGTTGAACTGGTAATAGTCCCCGTACCCCGTCCGGTCAGCCACCTCCTGGATGGTCAGCTCGGTGCGCTCCAGCAGTTCTTTTGCCAGGGCCATGCGCTTCTCCGTAATGTATTTCACATAGGTCTGCCCGGTCTTCTTGCGGAAGAAGGTGCTGAAATAGTTTTGGGAGAAGTGGAACTGCTCGGCGATATCCGCGATGCGGAGATTTTTGGAGAAGTTTTTGTCCACATAGGCCACGATCTCCTCGGCGGAGGGCTCCGCTTGGCGCTGTTCTGGGGCCAAAAGCGCCTTGCACGGGGCGAAAAGGGCCCCGATGGAGGCGTACTCCGAGATAATCTGCCGGTAATCCCCCAGCCGCAGGGCCTCCGTGCCCGAACAGCCCCCCTGCTGCAAAACCGAGAGGAGTTCCCAATGTATCCGGCGCACCTGATCCAGGGGCATCCCCTGGGTGCAGAGCTGTTCCAGGGCGTCGATGGGCTTTTGGCCCAGCTCCGGGCGGCCCGCGTTCAGATACCCCCGCAGCTCTTTGAGCAGGGACGCTGCGGCGGGGTCTTTTTCATATCGGCGATAGGCGGTAATCCCCTGGAGATCCCCCAAAACCGCTGTGCAGTGGGCGATGTCCGACTGACGGTACAGGTCGTACAGCATAGAGGCGGCGTTCCCCCGGAGGCTTGCCCCGCAGTGTCGGCTCCCAAGAAACTCCGCCAAAGGCTCCAGCTCCTTTTTGGGGGCATTGGAGAGGATCAGCAGCGCGGAATATTTTTCCCGGCCTGTGCGCAGAAAGATGACCCGGTGGCCGCTGATATGCACCAGGGCGTCCAGGTGCAGAAGGTCCGACTGGGCGCAGTTCTCACAGTCAAAGGTGAGGAACACGCAGCCGTACCCGCCGCCGTCCTCTGCCCATTGGCCCACGGTCACGTCGCTCTCCCCGTCCAGCAGGGCAAAGTAGGACTCCTGGTAGCCCTGTTGGCTGGATTTACGCAGGGACAGGGTCAGGCGGTTCAGCAGGTCTATCAGGTCTTTGGCCTCCACCGGCTTCAGAAGATAGTCGTAGGCTCCTAGTCGCACCGCCGACTGGGCGTATTCAAACTCTGAGTAGCCGGAGACGAACACCACATGAAGGTCAAGCGACTCTTTCCGCAGACTGTCCAGCAGGGCGATGCCGTCCATGCCGGGCATACGGATGTCGCTGATAAGCAGGTCGGGGTGTATGTTCCGGCACATTTCCAGGGCCTCCAAGCCGTTCTGGGCCGTTCCGCATACCGTATAGCCGAAGTCCTCCCAGGGTATCAGGTGGACAAGGCCGTAGGTTATCCACGGCTCGTCGTCGGCAATCAGGACTTGATACATAGTTTTTCCTCCTCCGTTATGGCGTCCAGCACCAGTTCCACAGTAGTGCCCTCTCCCGGGGCGCTTTCCAGCTTCAGCCCGCCGCCGTCGGGGTAATAGAGCCGCAGCCGGTGTGCGATGTTCGCAAGTCCCACATGATAGGTCTGCCCGCTGTCCGGCGGGAGCTTCAGGTTATCCTCCACTTCCTTTAGTGCCTCCGCGTCCATGCCCAGGCCGTCGTCCGACACCCGGATGTGCACCTTGCCGCCCAGCTTTTCCAGCTTTACATTCACGTGCCCATCACCCAGTTTGCCCTCCAGTCCGTGGAACACCGCGTTCTCCACCAGTGGCTGGATGATAAGCCGGGGCACGATGATGTTCTCAATCTCCGGCTCAGGCTGTATCTCTATGGTGATGCGCCCCATAAACCGGTAATGGATAATGGTGCGGTACTTTTCCAGATGGGCAAGCTCCTCGCCTAACGTAGCAAAGCTGCCGGACTTCACCACATACCGGAACATCATGGAGAGCGACTGACTGATCTGCACCACCTCGTCCGCTCCCCGGCTCATGGCAATGCCCCGGATGCAGTCCAGGGTGTTGTAGAGGAAATGGGGGTTTATCTGGCTTCGGTAGGCGAGTATCTCCATCTGCCGGGCCAAAAGCTCCGCCTGGTGCCGCTCGGATTCCTGCTTCACCAGGGCGGCGGTCTGCTGGTGGAGGTCGTCCAGCATCTGGTTCATGCTCTTTTCCATGGTATAGAACTCCTCGAAGGTCTCCAGGCTCCCGTCCTGGTAGTGGTGGACATAGGGCAGGCCGTGGTCCCAGGAGGCATGGTGGGAGGCGTGGCGCATGAAGTGGCTCACCTGGCGGATGGGCCGGAGCACCTGCTTCTGGAACAGGTACAGTGCCACGACCACCACTGCCAAAAGCAGCAGCCATATCAAAATGGAGGAGTAAAACAGGGGCAGCATGTCCTCGCTTATCACGTCCGCCTCCAGGGTGGTGTACAGTGTCCAGCCGTTATTGGCAACGGAGGAGCTCAAAACCATCTGCTTGCCGTCCAGCCGGGATTTGTCAAGTACGCCCTTCTCTCCCTGCAGGGAGGGCCCGGCCTCGGCCAATATCCTGCCCTGCTCGTCCGTCAGCACCTGGGAGCAGCCGTCCAGGGCCAGGTTGACCCCCAGCAGCTCCTGGATATTCCGCCGGTCCACCGCCAGCACCACCGCGCCGATCCGCTGGGAAGCGATGCCGGAAAATTCATAGACCGGCAGGGAGATGACGTACATGGGCAGGGTGATGCCAATATAGCGGTTGGAGGGATAGATGAGCTGATAGACAACGCCATCTGGAAGGACAATGTGGTCGTCCAGGATGATGGTCTGGTAGTTGGTGTCGCTGATGGTGTTGGTCTGCACCCGCTGGCCCTCGCCGTCGTAGAGGGCGTAGCTTATCACCTCGGGCTGCACATAGCCCAGCACCGAGAACACCTGCTTGACCTCTTTATAATATAGATAGCGGGCGGCGGGGTCCTCTTTCAGTACCTCCTGGATGGAGGGGCTGTAGCAGAGCTCTTGAAAGGTGTTGTCCAGGTTGGTAAAATAGGTGGAGAGCAGGCCCTCGCTCTGCTGGTGGGCGGAGCGGACGATCTGCTGGGAGTGGGCCAGCATGACGCCGCGGCTGATCTGTATCTGCATGACAAAGGCCGCAAGAACCAGCAGGGAAATTCCAATACAGATAAAGGTATAGACACGGTGAAGGTGGGGCCTCTTCTTCTCTGCCTTCTGCTCCATAAATTCAGCTCCTTTCGCTGCATTAACTATAGCACTCCCATGAACAAATTGCAAACGGTCTGTGAAGATTCAAAGAAAATGTCAGATACTTCAAAGAAAATGCCATACCAAAAGCCAAAAAAACGCTGTACAATATGACCAGACGAGGACGAGAGAAGGGAAATCGTCCGAACATACTTAAATTAGGAGGACAAAAACCATGAAGAAAGCAAAGAAGATTCTGGCACTGCTGCTGGCCCTCTGCCTGATGGCTACCGTATTCGCGGCCTGCGGCGGGGACAACAACAGCTCCAGCCAGCAGAGCAGCTCCCAGGGCTCCAGTGAGAGCAGCGAAAGTTCTGAGAGCAGCGAGGAGAGTTCCGCGGCCGACACCAACACCGGCGACACCGTGAACATCGACTGGTTCCTCTCCACCGGCCGGGTGCCCTCTACCTGGGACCAGAGCCAGTACGTCATGAAGACCATCACCGAAAATACTGGCGTGACCGTCTCCGCCAACACCCCGGCCCAGGACGCGGACACCAAGCTGAACCTGATGATGGTGGACGGCAACCTGCCGGACCTTATCACTATCACCAATGGGACCCTCATTAAGGACCTTATAGACGCCGGTTTGGTGTGGGACATGCAGGAGCTTTTCGAGACCTATGTGCCCGACTCCAAAATAATCAACGGCGGCTATCCCGAGGACATCAAGACCGCCCTTATCGATAAGGACGGCGGCTGGTATTCTTTCCCCAGCCACATCAAGTCCCTGGACAACCGTGATATCTGGGGCCTGAACGACGCAACCAAGCAGCGTTGGCTGGATGCGGACCGCCGCTCCAACAACGGCGTTATCTTCAACAAGAGCCTGATGGACCAGCTGGACATCAAGGAGGAGGACCTGCAGACCGAGAGCGGCTTCCTGGCGGCTTTGGAGAAGGCAAAGAACTCTGACATCACTGTGGACGGGGCCAAAATCATCCCCATGCTCTGCAATGGCGACAGCTATCAGGGCGGCGGCTGGCAGTCCGACGGCGGCGCTGTGGGCACCTTCGCGGCCATGTTCGGCGGGATGCCCGTGGACGCGGACGGCAACTATCAGACCCTGTACCGCAACGACCAGTTCAAGCACGCCGTGAAGTTCCTGAACACCTGCGCCCAAAAGGGTTATGTGAACGCCAACGACTTTACCATGGACCGGGCCGCTTTTGAGGCCGCCTGCCGCTCCGGCCGGGTGCTCTGCTTCGCGGGCAACACCGCCGACACCGGGTTCTATGAGCCTGACATCAACGGTTTCGACTTCTACACCCCCGGCGTTATCCTCTCCGATGGCGGCGAGTCTCCGGTGCTGGGCGTGAACAACAAGGTAGGCACCGGCTGGCTGCAGACCTTTGTATCCAAGAAGTCCGACAAGGCCGAGGCCTGCGCCAAGTTCATCGACTTCATGGCCAGCGAAGAGGGCCTGAAGCTGTGGAACTACGGCGAGGAAGGCGTAGACTTTGAGTACACCGAGGACGGCCTAATCAAGCGCACCGAGGAAGGCATGAAGAAAGCCAGCGACGACTCCGTCACCGGCGTGGGCGCTTTCTGGGCATTCTGCAACCAGAACTTTGACCAGAAATTCATGGACCCCTCCACCGACAAGGGCGTTGAGCCTCAGTGTGCCTATGGCAACCACGAGAAGACCCAGGTTTATGACGCTACGGCCCTGATGAATCTGCCCGGCGGCTACATAGAGGGCGACATGGCTATGAACAATATTGCCACAGCCGTGAAGGACTACGCCTCCACCACCCTGGTGAAGATCATCCTGGACGCCACCGATGCGGACTTTGACCAGAAGTATGAGGAGTTCATGGCCCAGCTGGATAAGCTGGAGCTGCCCAAGCTGGAGGAATATGTCAATAAGGCCGTGCAGGAGAACTACACCACCTATGAGTATTCGGAGCCTCTGAAGCCCATCAACTAAGAATATAAGCCTACAGATATTTGGAATCGTCACTCCTTTGCGGTTGCGCCAGGGGCCTAGCACTAGCGCCCCTGGCGCTTCCTATATTTTGAAGAAATGAGGGGAATATTATGGCAAAAAAGACAGAACGGGCCTCTGCCCCGGCTATAGGCCGTGACTGGCGCTCCCAGCTGGAGCTGCACAGTATGCTGCTGCCCGGCTCATTGATGATGATAGTCTTCAGCATACTGCCCCTGGTGGGACTCATCATCGCCTTTAAGAACTACAAGCCCGCCATGGGCTTTGCGGGCATCTTCACCAGCGAGTTCAACCACTTTGAGAACTTCCGTCAAATATTCATCAGTAATCAATTCTGGCCCATGATTCGCAACACTCTGGGCATCAACCTCATCGGCCAGGTGGTGTCCATCTTCGCCACCATCACCTTTGCCCTGCTGCTCAATGAGCTGCGCAGCGCCAAGTTTAAGGGCTTCGTCCAGACCGTCACCTATATGCCACACTTTCTCAGCTGGGTGGTGTTCGGGGGCCTGTGCATCAATCTGCTCTCCCCGGACGGCGGCTTTGTGAACACCATCCTCACCAGCCTGCACATTGTTGACGAGCCCATCCTGTTCCTGGCGGACGCCAAATACTTCTGGGGTGTGGCTATCGTCACAGGACTGCTGAAGGACCTGGGCTGGGGGGCCATCCTGTACCTTGCCGCCATCGCGGGTATCGACCCCACCTTATATGAAGCGGCCACCATCGACGGGGCCAGCCGCTGGCAGCGCATTATGAACGTCACTGTTCCGGGCATTATGCCCACCATGATGATCATGATAATCTTCGCCGTGGCGGGTATGCTCAACAACAACTTCACCCAGATCTACGTCTTCCAGAACGTGCTGAACATGGAGGCCAGCCAGGTCATCGACACCTATGTGTACAATATCGGCCTCAAGCAGTTCCACTTCGGCATCGGCACCGCCGCTTCGCTGATGAAGTCCGTAATGGCTATCCTGCTGCTGTTCGGGGCAAACTTCGTCTCCGGCAAGCTGACGGATTCCAGCCTGTTCTAAGGGAAAGGAGAACATATATGGTACAGAGCAAAACAATGGGCGAGCGGATTTTCCATATCATCAGCACCGTTATTATGGTGATTTTGATTCTCGTGTCCCTCTATCCCTTCTATTACGCTATCATCAACTCCATGAACACCGGCTACGCCATCCAGCGAGGGTTCTCCATCTTCCTCCCGGCTGAGTTCACTATGGAGAGCTGGCGCACGGTGCT
Organism: uncultured Eubacteriales bacterium; assembly: GCA_910584745.1. Taxonomy (GTDB): domain Bacteria; phylum Bacillota; class Clostridia; order Oscillospirales; family Acutalibacteraceae; genus Acutalibacter. The sequence continues at coordinate 5,852 of CAJUDG010000022.1, read as the reverse complement.
CAGCGATTCCTCCATCCTGCGGGCGCTGGGTATTACCGCCCTGCGGACCGTCATCGTGACCGTGGCCTCCACCGTCATCACCTCCATGTTCGCCTACGCCTACTCCCGCACCTACCTGCGGGGCAAGAAGTTCTATTCGGCCTTAGGCTTAGTGAGCATGTACTTCTCCGGCGGCGTGATTCCCTTCTTCCTGCTGATCAGTACCCTGGGGCTGTACGATAACTTCTGGGTCTACATTATCCCCAGCCTGTTCGGGGGCTACTACAACGTGATTATCTATAACACCAACTTCAAGGCTCTGCCCGAGGCGCTGTTTGAGTCCGCCAAGCTGGACGGCGCAAGCGAGTTTACCATCTATTGGAAGATTGTCATGCCTCTGTCCAAGCCCGTGCTGGCGGCGCTTTGCGTGTTCACTGCCGTGGGCGTGTGGAACGACTACTCCACTACCCTGTACTACACCCAGAGCCCGGAGCTGAAGACCCTGCAATACTACATCCTGGAGCTGGTGCAGAGCTACAACGCCACCGACCAGCTTACCGCCTCGGCGATGGCCTCCAGCGCCAATATCTCCGAGCTGTTCTCACAAAACAACAACGCTATCGTCAACGCCAAGACCATTGAGCTGGCGGCGATGGTCATGTCGGCTATCCCTATGATCATCATTTACCCCTTCGCCCAGAAGTATTTTGTCCAGGGCGTGATGCTGGGGTCTGTGAAAGGCTAAAACACCAATAGGCGGGGAGGGAACATTCCCTTACCCGCCCTATTTTTGAAAGGAAACTGCTCATGAAACTGGAACTGAAGGTGGGCCGCGAGCCCATCAAGGAGCAGGGTGACCTGTTCGGCATCTTCTTCGAGGACCTGAACCATGCCGCCGACGGCGGTTTGTACGGCGAGCTGGTGCAGAACCGCTCCTTCGAGTTCGACCCCATCGACAACCCAAAGTATCACGCCCTCACCGCCTGGGAGACCGTTCAGCGGGGGGCAAGCACTGCAAATTGCCATGTGGAGAGCCACACGCCGCTGAATACGAAGAATCCGCATTATCTTGTTTTAGAGGTCACCAAAGCCGGTGCCGGCGGCGGTGTACGGAATCTGGGGTATAATTCCGGGATCCCTGTCCGGGAGGGGAAGGAGTATCGTTTCTCCTGCTGGGCACGGCGGGTCAGCACGGCGGCGCTGCCGCTGAAAATCCGCCTGGAGAGTGAGAGCGGCGAGGCGCTTTCCAACACGCTGGAGTACAAAATTGCTGGAGACAGCTGGGAAAAGCTGACTGGTACTCTTACCGCAAACGCCACCTGCTTTGCCGGTCGATTGGCGCTGTTCTCAGAGGAGGCCGGCACTGTGGCGCTGGACATGGTTTCCCTGTTCCCGGTGGAGACCTACAAAGGCCACGGCCTGCGGAAAGACCTGGCGGAGCTGCTGGCGGATATGCGCCCGAAATTCATGCGCTTCCCCGGCGGGTGCCTGGTCCATGACGGCACCCTGGACGAGCGGGACCGCTGCTCCATGTACCGCTGGAAGAACACCCTGGGCCCCATCGATGCCCGTCCCGTCCGGCGGAGCGGCTGGAACTACAACCAATCCTTCGGGCTTGGTTACTACGAGTATTTTCAGTTCTGCGAGGACATAGGTGCAAAGCCCCTGCCGGTGCTGCCCGGAGCCTGGGATCCCCATCATGACCGAGGTGCGCCCCTAGACGAGCTTCAGCCCTGGATAGACGACGCGCTGGACCTGATTGAGTTCGCCAATGGCGGCCCCGACACTGTCTGGGGCGGCGTTCGGGCGCGGCTGGGCCACCCGGAGCCCTTTGGCTTGGAGTACCTGGCCATCGGCAATGAGGAGGTGGGGCAGGGCTTTTTCGACCGCTTTGAAATCATCTACAAGGCCGTGCGGGAGCGTCACCCGGAGATAAAAATTATCGGCACCAGCGGACCCTTCGCGGCGGGCGGCGAGTATGAGCAGGGCTGGGACTGCGCCCGCAAGCTGGGGGTAGACCTAGTGGACGAGCACTACTACCAGTCGCCGGAGTGGTTCCTTGCCAATGTCCACCGCTACGATGGTTTCGACCCCAGCGACCCAAAAGTTTTCCTGGGCGAGTACGCCACCCAGGGCAACACCTGGGGAAACGCCCTCTCTGAGGCAGCATATATGATTGGCCTGGAGAAGGCCCCGGCGGTGGGGCTGGCCTGCTACGCGCCCATGCTGTGCAATGTGGACTACGCCAACTGGAAGCCGGACATGATTTTCTTCGACAACCACCAGGCCTATGGCACACCCAGCTACTATGTGCAAAAGCTGTTCATGAACTACCAGGGGGACGTGCTGCTGCCCCTGAGCGGCCTGCCGAAGTTGGGTACACCTGTGCCGGAGCCGACAACAGGGCCGGTAACAATCTGCGCGGGCAGCTCGGAATTTGCCATCTCCAACCTGAGCATAAACGGCAGGGCCTGTGGCGACTGCGCCCTCGCTGTCGGGCAGGAACTGGAATTGGGAGATTCCTCCGGCTTTACTCTGGAATTTGACGCAGTGGAGCGGGCCTATCACGCGGAAAAGCCCCACGGCAACCGGGGGCTGACAGTTCGGTTCGGCGAAAAGGACCCCAAGAGCTGCCTTACCTGGGAGCTGGGCGGCTGGCAGAACAAGGACTCCATCATCGGCCACAACTACCGGGGCCGGGGGACGGTGCTGAGCCAGTCGGAGTTCTCTTTCGTGGAGGGCCAGCCCAGGCGCTTCAAGCTGGCTGTGGAGGGGAGGAAAATCTCCGCCTGGGTGGACGGTCAACAGCTGCACCGGGCCGAGGATAAACCACTGGTCATCGAGCCACTGTACGCTTCGGCGGCTCTGGACCGGGAGAAATCTACCGTCATCGTCAAGGCGGTGAACGTGCAAGGTGAACAGCAAAACCTTGAGCTTGACCTGTCGGCCTGGAAACCCGTCCGGGAGGGCAGGGCGGTCAGACTTACCGGCGACCCGGCGGCGGAGAACAGCTTTGAGGAGCCAGAACGCATCTGCCCCGCAGAAAGCCCTATTGTAATAGAAAGCGGACGGCTCAGCGCGGCCCTGCCGCCCTATTCTCTAACCGTATTTGAAATACCAATTCATAACATGGAGGCATAACTATGGCAAAAGCAATCATCAACGGAAACCGCTCGAAAGGCACTATCAATCCCAACATCTACGGCCACTTTTCCGAGCACCTAGGCCGCTGTATCTACAATGGCATCTATGTAGGCGAAAACTCGGACATTCCCAACGTGAACGGTATGCGCACCGATGTGGTGGAAGCCCTGAAAAAGATGGGAATCCCCCTGCTCCGCTGGCCCGGCGGGTGCTTTGCGGACACCTATCACTGGCGGGACGGCATCGGGCCCAAAGAGAGCCGCAAGAGAATTGTCAACACCAACTGGGGCGGCGTGACGGAGGACAACACCTTCGGCACCCACGAGTTCATGGAGCTGTGCCGCCAGCTTGAGTGCGAACCGTATCTCTCCGGGAACGTGGGCAGCGGTACCGTCCAGGAGTTCTCCGACTGGGTGGAATACTGCAACATGGGCGGGCAGTCCCCTATGGCCGAAGAGCGCCGCAAAAATGGCCAGGACGCTCCCTGGAACGTGAAATACTGGGGCATCGGCAACGAGGCATGGGGCTGCGGTGGCAATATGCGGCCGGAGTTTTACGCTGACCTCTGCCGTCAATACGCTACTTATATGCGCAACTATGACAATGAGCACAAGATATACAAGATAGCCTCCGGTGCTAATGTCGCCGATTACAACTGGACAAAGGTTGTCATGGAGCGGGCCGGGCGCTTTATCGACGCGGTGAGCCTGCACTATTACACCGTACCCGGCGGGGAATGGCAGCACAAGGGCGCTGCCACCGGTTTCTCCCGGAATGAGTATTACACCACGCTCAAGAAGACCCTGCGGATGGAGGAACTGGTGGAGAACCATAGCCGTATCATCAAGCAGTACCAGGGCAACCGGCAGGTGGGGCTCTGCGTAGACGAGTGGGGCACTTGGTTCGACGTGGAGCCGGGCACCAACCCGGGCTTCCTCTATCAGCAGAATACCATGCGGGATGGCCTAGTGGCGGCCATCAACCTAAACATATTTAATAATCACTGCGACACGGTGGTGATGGCCAACATCGCCCAGGTGGTGAACGTGCTGCAGGCTGTCATCCTCACCGAGGGCGCGAAAATGCTGCTGACCCCCACCTATCATGTGTTCGAGATGTATAAGGGGCATCAGGGGGCAAAGCAGCTGGAGAGCTATGTGGAGACTGCCCTCATTGGCGAGGGAGAGAATCAGGCCCCCAGCCTGCACATCTCCGCAAGCGAGAGCGGGGAGGGTGTGCTGGTTACCGTGGCCAATCTCAGCGACACCGACAGCGCAGAGTTGGACTGCGCCATCTCCGGCCTGGGCAAGATGAATCAGGTGGAGGGCAAAGTACTCACAGGGGCCTGCGGCGCGTACAACGACTTCGGCTCTGAGGAAACCGTGAAGCCCGTGCCCCTTGCCGCAGAGCTGACCGGTGACAGCTTCAAAGCCACACTGCCCGCCTGCTCGGTGGCAGCGTTCACTGTAAAATGAATCAGCCAACTTGCAAGCGCTGTCTTCTCCGAGAACTTGACGGCGAATATTTCAAGTCCATCTATCAGTATATAGACAATATCCCCCTGGAACAGAAGGCCCCGCCCGAGGAATACGACCGCAGGCTGGCCCTCTGCAAAAGCTGCGACGACCTGAAAAACGGCATGTGCGCCCAGTGCGGGTGCTTTGCGGAGGTTCGGGCCGCCAAGCTGCGGCAGGTCTGCCCCTGGGGGAAATGGTAAAAATTCGCGGATTGGAAAGGTCGCATACAATGAATAAAAACACCTTTGCGCCCACCCCGCCTATGGGGTGGAACAGCTACGATTATTACGACACCACCGTCAACGAGGAACAGGTCAAGGCCAACGCCCGGGTGTTAGCCGAAAAGCTCAGGCCCTACGGCTGGGAGTATGTGGTGGTTGACATTGAGTGGTACGCCCACAAGGCCGGGTCTATGCGGGAGCAGTTCCAGTACATCCCCTTCGCGCCTGTGGAGATGGACGAGTTCTCCCGGCTCCAGCCCGACTTGGAGCGATTCCCGTCCTCCGTGTACGGTCAGGGTTTCAAGCCGTTGGCGGACTACATCCACAGCCTGGGGCTGAAATTTGGCATCCACATTATGCGGGGCATCCCACGCATTGCCGCCCATCACCATACCAAGATATTGGGCACTGACGTCACCGCAGACATGGTGGCCGACCCCAGCTCCATCTGCCGCTGGAACCCGGATATGTACGGCGTGCGGAACACCCCGGCTGGGCAGGCGTACTATGATTCCATCATCCAGATGTACGCGGACTGGGGCGTGGACTTCATCAAGTGCGACGACATCTGTAACGTAGACAACTGGGTGGAGCATAGCCCCCGGGCATATGAGCGCAAGCATGAGATTGAGATGCTCCACCGGGCCATTGAGAAGTCCGGGCGGGAGATCGTGCTGTCCCTGTCCCCCGGCCCGGCGCTGATCGAGCAGGCCTGGCACTACAAAAAGTACGCCAATATGTGGCGCATCACCGACGATTTCTGGGACGACTGGAAAGCACTCAAGGCCATGTTCTACCGCTGCGAGCTGTGGCAGGATCATATCGGCCCCGGCTGCTACCCGGACTGCGATATGCTGCCTCTCGGTAAAATCGGCGGCGGCTTCGGCAAGGGGGAGTGGGACACCCATTTCACTCGGGACGAACAGAGAACGATGGTGACCCTCTGGTGCCTGTTTGGCTCGCCCTTGATGCTGGGGGCGGAGCTGACCAA
>CAJUDG010000021.1 GCA_910584745.1 uncultured Eubacteriales bacterium | reverse complement strand
GATCACTCGCGGCGCTTCTGGCCATTCTCATGGTCGCCACGATGATCCCGAGCGCCTTCGCCGCGGTGGTAACCGCCGAAGACGTTCCTACGGCGCATGCTGATGACCCGGGCTACAGTATTTGGGTAGACAATAATGAAGCCACATGGGACGCAGCAAACGACGCCTACACTGCTAAAGCTGAGTTTGCGGAGGGCGATCCTGTCCCTTCCTTCAAGGTCAGCATGAAGCAGGACAAACCGAACACCACCGTTATTGTGGAGAAGTCCGGCAAGAAGCTGAGCGCCGTTGAGATCGCTCTGGACCCGGCCGACGCCGATTCCAAGAATCTCACCAACAGCTTCGGCGCGGGCGCTTACGCCTATAACATGGTAGCGAAGACCACCAACAGCGACGGCGAGGTTATAGACACCTTCAACTTCAAGCTGGTCGTCAACGTGACTATGAACGCGCCCAGCAACGACACCACCATCAAGGCCGTCAAGACCGCCCGGCTGCCTTACGCCATCAAGGCCACTGTCGATAACAACAACAACACCATCGACATCGTCATGGCCCTTGGCAAAAAGGACTACCACGATAGTGCCATTAAGCAGGATAAGAACAGTACGGAAATGTCAGGTACTGCCGATGAGAAGACAGCCAAGTTAAAAGCCATTTTTGTCCCCAACAGCGACAAAATAAGCAGCATAACATATGCAAAAACCAATGGCGTGAATACCCTGACCGTCACATCCCAGAACGGCGACATCAAGACCTTCGCCGTCAACTACACCAGCGAGGACGCTTTCGAGACCTTCAAGATCGGCGACTATGCCGGTACTGTGAAGGAGGGCGACCCCCAGACCATTTACATCGACCTGCCCTATGACGAGTTCATCGACCCGGCACACACCAGCGGCGACGAGAACGATGTGAATTTGACCGCTCTTACTGACGTGGCGGCGACATGGACCGTCCCTTCCGACGTTGTGAAGGTCAGCAAGAATGACGGCACCCCGATCAAGTCCGGCGAGTTTGTGCCCGTTTTTGCCGGTTCTGCGACCGTTGGAGACTCTGCTGACGCAAATGAAAAGGACTATTACATTGTTGAGGTTTATACCGATTCCACCAACAAAGTGCATGTGGAAACCAAGAAGCGTGGAGATGTAGAGCCGATTACAATTAAGCTCCGCATCCCCCAGAAGAACCCCAACGCGGACCTGACCGGCATCCAGGTGGGCGACGGCAACCAGTATTATCCCATCTCCGGCGAGACCACCACAATAGACCTGCCCACCGGCGTACTTAAGGCCACTCCTCAGGATATTATGGTTTGGGGCTCCTATAACGCCACGGTCGAGCTGGCCAAGGCCGGGAGCACCGGTGACCAGGAGTTCGGGGCCAATCCGGAGCCCATCGACGATGTCGATCCCGGCAACGACCCGACCGAATTTACCGCATCGTCCGGCAATGCCCTGGACGTTTCTGCCCGTCTCATCCTTAAGGTTACATCCGAGGACGAGAAGACCGTCAAGTTCTACAACATTGACGTAAAGGACGACCGTCCCACCAACCCCGTCCTGAAGTCCGTCGAGTTCATCGACGCTAACGGCAACGTGGTTGCCACCGGCACCATCAAGTCCGGCACCCCCGGCGCCGGCACAGTTGACATCACCGTGCCCTTCGCCACTGGCATCGACCTGGATGAGCTGAAGGCCCTGAATGTGGTCGCTACGGCTGACCCCAGCACGAAGATTGAGATTTCTCATGTAAGTTACTCCGGCACTTCTGCACAGAAAGCGGTTTATACGACCGCTAACTTGACTGCTCCAGTGCTTGCCGACTCTACTGCGACTTCAATGCCTAACCAGACCATTGCCATGAATTATGGCGGGCATAGTTATAGTTATACGTCTGCTACTGTAACTTCTACTGCAAAAACAGACGAGTCGGGTGATCCCGTTTATGATACCGACGGTACTACCCCGATTTATACGCATGTAATAGCGGATGCTCAGATAGAGGCAGCACTCGATGCTTTTGTTACTGACTATGGTACAAACGGTCCTGAGGCCAAGGCTAATTGGGATGTAGCACGAGATGGCCACGCCATTAAGTTCACAGCGAAAACTGAAGGCTCTTTGACCACGTTGGGAATTACAGCTCCTGCTAATACTACTGAAACAACCGAAGGTTTGGACGACGGCGTAACTCCCGACTTAACTGGCAGGACCCCCTTTGTCAAGGCTGACAATCTGGATGCTGTGCTTAACACCGACGATCTTACAACCGCGGTACCTGCTTTGAAGACCACCATCCCCACCGTTGGCAAGAAGGACGACCCCGCTATTGGCAATAAGTTCGCCATCGAGGTTTCCAACGATGCTAACAGCAACAAAACCACGGTCTACACCGTGACCGTTACCAAGAAGGCTCCCAACACTGCGGCGGATATTACCGGCGCAGGTGTGACGGGGGAGACTGTGGATGAAATACTCAGCACGACCGTGACCTATCCCGCTTCTGTTTCCGGCAGGAAGATCACTGTTGACCCGCTGCCCTATGCTATCAGCCATTCCGGAAACGCTCATGAGGACCTCATGAGGTTCTCTAAGCTGGATACCAGCGAAGGCGCCCGGGTGGTATATGTCGGCAGTAGGGGAGCAAAAATACTGAAGGTTGCCGATACTGACGGTGACGGCTATCTCAATGCCAGCCAGTTGTTTGCCGCTTGGAAGAGTGACGCCGACAACTGGACCAAGGCCGGCAAGGAAGTTGTGCTGTACGTTTACAGTGAGGAAGCTTGGCATAATATCTTTGAAGACGCTGGCGAGACGGGTTATGACGCGAAGCGTTTGGCCACTGTGTCAGCTTACTGGGCGGATAGCGATAGGGACAACAATATCCCTGAAAACAAGCGTACTCCCGCCACAGCTACCTATAAGATGTCCGCAAGCTACATTGATGCAGAGCGCGACGCGGTTCTGGAGAAGATTGCGAGCACTCTGGACGACAAGCTGACCGCTGTTAAGGAGTCCAACACGGTTAAGATTACCGTTCCCTACTCCTATATGACAAGTGAAACTCCGTTCACTCTGAACATGACCGTAAGCAAGCTGGCCACTATCCTTCATGGTGAGGGCGGGGCCGAGCTCAAGTCTGACCTGGGCGACGTGAACACTGTTAACCCCACCAAGTTTAAGGTGACCGGGACACAGGAAGCGCCCGTGCTGAGATTCAGCAACGATAACGGCAGCAGCTGGACTGAATTCACTGCGAAGATGTTCATTGTCAGTGAGGCTCGCGTAGATAAGAGCAAGCTGAATGTTGAGGTCAAGGTCCTTGACCCCGAGACCAGCGTTGATATCGAGAGCATCACCGTGGCCGGCGTACGCGCTGTCAAGGACGTGAACGATCCCTATATCTGGAATCTGACCATGCCCTCCAGCGCCGAGCAGCTGCAGAACATCAGCATCGTGCCCACCTCCAAGATGGCTGCCATCAATGTTGACGGCGACGACTACGATCCCGACAACTGGTATGACCTGGGCGCTGATATCGAAATTAAGGTATGGAGTGAAAAAGCTCCTAGTCCTGCCGAGCCCATAACCTACACCCTGAAGATAAACGAGGGCGCTCTCAGCAATGACGCGAGCATCAGCTCCATCACTGCCGGCGAGTACGAGGCTAAGAAGGGCTCCGGCACAGCCTGGACCGTGAACGTACCTGAGGGGACCGACATGTCCAAGGCGCCGCTGACTATCGTTACCGCCGACTCCGGCGCGCTCATTACCTCCGTCAATGGCGAGGCCTATACTACCGGCATGACCGTTGACCTGAGCGAGGGCAAGACCGTGACCGTGGTCGTGACTGCCGCCAACGGCGAGACCGTCACATACACTATCGAGAGCACCTTCGGCTCCACTCCTGTCGACAGGCCCAGCGACAAGTACACTGATATTCCTGCCGCACCCATGGGAGACTATGTAAGGAGCGCCATTGACAACGGCATAATGATCGGAACCTCCGCCACCAAGTTCAGCCCCAATATGGAAGTCAGCCGCTGGCAGTTTGCCCTGCTGATTGCCCGCGCGGACCTGAGGGTCAAGAATGCCGCCATCACCAACGCTGACGAGGCCGACGCCGAGCTGATCAAGCTCTACAGCGGCACGCCGACGTTCGACGACACCAAGGATCTTGATAAGCTCTACAACGCTGCAATCGAGTATTGCAACAAGAACGGTATCATCGACGGCAAGGGCGACAATAAGTTCGCTCCCAAGGCCGTGGTCACCCGTCTGGAGGCTGCCCGCATGATCTCCGACTGGACCGGCATCACCGACGATACCAAGACTGAGAATACCAACAACATCAAGGATTGGAACTTGGTAAACTGGGGTAAGCAGTACGTAAACGCTGTTTACGACGCCGGCTTTATCCAGGGCTATCCCAACGGCAACTTTGGCCCCAAGGATAACCTGAAGCGTGGCCAGTCCGCGGTCATCATCATGAAGGCTTTCGAGTACATGACCGACAAATAAGGTTTCAACTCACCTAAATTTTATGATTACCCCATAAAGGCGAAGGGGGCGGATATTTCCGCCCTCTTTGCTTTTGGTTTCATCGGAAAACCCGCTTTTTTGAATTGACACCGGGCCCTGGCGGCGCTATAATGGAACTAACAACCATAAGGGAGGACAGCCATGAAATTTGAAGTGAAAGACCGCTTTTATATGGACGGCAAGCCGTTCAGGATCATATCCGGGTCCATACACTATTTCCGTGTGGTGCCGGAATACTGGCGCGACCGGCTGGAGAAGCTGAAGGCTCTGGGCTGCAACACCGTAGAGACCTACATACCCTGGAACATGCACGAGCCAAAAAAGGGACAATTCCGCTTTGACGGAATGCTGGACGTGGAGCGGTTCGTAAAGCTTGCCGGGGAGCTGGGCCTATACGTGATACTGCGGCCCTCGCCGTACATCTGCGCCGAGTGGGAGCTGGGCGGCCTGCCCCCCTGGCTGCTCTCCGAGGACGGGATGCGCTTTAGAGTGTACTACCCGCCCTACTTAAAGCACGTGCGGGAGTATTACGAGGTGCTCATGGAAAAGCTGCGGCCCTTACAGATAGACCAGGGCGGCCCGGTGATAATGATGCAGATAGAAAATGAGTACGGCTCCTACGCCAACGACAAGAAGTATCTCGAGTGGCTGCGTGACCTTATGCGGGAGCTCGGCGTTACCGTGCCTCTGTGCACCTCCGACGGTCCTACCCACGACATGCTCCACGGCGGCACCATAGACGGCGTGCTGGCAACGGCCAACTTCGGCTCCCGGGTGGAGGAGGCCTTCGGCTATCTCAAGAAGTTCCGGCCCAACTCCCCGCTGATGTGTATGGAGTTCTGGATCGGCTGGTTCGATGCCTGGGGCAATGAGAAGCATATGACCGGCGACCTTGAGATGGCGGTAAGAGAGCTTGACAAGATGCTGGAGCTTGGTAATGTGAATTTCTACATGTTCGAGGGCGGCACGAACTTTGGCTTCATGAACGGCGCCAACTACTACGACCACCTGACCCCGGACGTGACCTCCTACGACTACGACGCGATACTTACCGAGGACGGCCATATAACCGAGAAGTACCGGCGCTTTAAAGAGGTCATCGGCAAGTATACGGACATCCCGGAGGTGAAGCTTACTACAGAGATAAAGCGCATGGACTATGGTGTGCTGCCCGTGCAGGAAAAGGTGGGCCTTTTCTCTGTGCTTGAGGACCTGAGTGCGCCCATAGAGAACACCTTCCCCCAGCCCATGGAAAAGCTGGGGCAGAGCTACGGCTATATCCTCTACCGCTCGGACCTGCGCACCGAGGAGCATTTGCACCGTTTACAGCTGCGCGGGGCCAACGACCGGGCCCAGGTGTTCATTGACAAAAAACCCGTGACGGCTTTGATGGACAAGGAGCTTCTTGACGAGCACGAATTTGACGTGAGCTTTGAGCGCGACACGGAGATGGACATCCTGGTGGAGGACCTTGGCCGGGTGAATTTTGCCGCAAGGCTTGAGGAGCAGCGAAAGGGTATTGGCGGCGGAGTCTGGCTTAACGGCCACTGGCACAACGGCTGGAAGCAGTATTCCCTGCCCCTGGACGACCTCAGCAGTCTGGACTTTACCAAGGAGCATCAGGAGGGCCTTCCGGGCTTCTACCGTTTCACCTTCGAGGCGGAGGAGACAGGCGACACCTTCCTGGACTTTGAGGGCTGGGGTAAGGGCGTGGCCTTTGTGAACGGCGTGAATCTGGGGCGCTTTTGGGACATTGGGCCCCAAAAGCGGCTGTATATCCCCGGCCCGCTGCTGAGGGCCGGGATCAACGAGATAATCCTGTTCGAGACCGAGGGCAGGACCGGCGCGTCCATAGCCCTGCGGGGCGAGCCGGATATCGGCTGAGAAAGATATTTTCGGATGAGGGAATAGGTTAGAATGAACACGAAAGTTGAGCTTTCAGACACTGGGGCCCCGGTATTCACCCCCCAGCCGCAGCCGCCCGGCCTGGGCGTCCTGCGTACCATTATACTGGTGCTGATGGTCCTGGTAGGCTTTGCGGAGGCCCTGCTGGCGGCAGGCGTTGCTCTTAAAATCCTTTTATAATGCAAATATTTCAGGCGGTCCCGCTTTTTACGAGTGGGACCGTTTTTTCTGTTGACTTTTCCATGAATTGCGGTACAATTAAAATTACAAAAGGAGGTATTTTTCATGGCAAAAGCTATAATTAACACAAACCGCTCCAAGGGACAGATCAGCCGGAATATCTACGGCCACTTCGCCGAGCATCTGGGCCGGTGCATTTATAACGGCATATATGTGGGCGAAGCCTCTGACATCCCCAACGTGAATGGGATGCGCACCGACGTGGTGGATGCCCTTAAGAGGATGGGCATCCCGCTGCTGCGCTGGCCTGGCGGGTGCTTCGCGGACACCTACCACTGGCAGGACGGCATCGGTCCAAAAGAGGGCCGCAAGAAGATAGTCAACACCAACTGGGGCGGGGTCACCGAGGACAACAGCTTTGGCACCCACGAGTTTTTGGAGCTCTGCCGCCAGTTGGGATGCGAGCCCTACATATCCGGCAACGTGGGCAGCGGCACCGTCCAGGAATTTTCCGACTGGGTGGAATACTGCAACATGGGCGGCCAGTCCCCCATGGCCGAGGAGCGCCGGAAAAACGGCCGGGATGAGCCCTGGAACGTGAAATACTGGGGCATAGGCAACGAGGCCTGGGGCTGCGGGGGCAATATGCGCCCTGAGTTCTACAGTGACCTCTGCCGCCAGTATTCCACATACCTGCGCAACTATGACAGTGAGCACCCCATCTACAAGATAGCCTCCGGTGCCAGCGAGGGCGACTATAACTGGACAAAGGTGGTCATGGAGCGTGCCGGACACACTGTTGACGCAGTGAGTATGCACTATTATACCCGCCCCAGGACCGCAGAGTGGGCTGACAGGGGCCCGGCCACAGGTTTCTCTCGGAACGAATATTTCTCTACACTCTATAACACCTTCGGGATGGACGAGCTGGTGGAGAATCACAGCCGCATAATAAAGCAGTACCAGGGCGCTCGGAAGGTGGGCCTCTGTGTGGACGAGTGGGGAACTTGGTTCGACGTTGAACCCGGCACCAATCCCGGCTTCCTTTACCAGCAGAACACCATGCGGGACGCGCTGGTAGCCGCTATAAACCTGAACATCTTCAACAACCACTGCGACACGGTGGTGATGGCAAATATAGCCCAGACAGTAAACGTGCTGCAGGCGGTCATTCTGACTGAGGGGGCGAAGATGCTTTTGACCCCCACATACCACGTGTTCGAAATGTACAAGGGACACCAGGACGCCAGGCAGCTTGAGAGCTATGTAGAGACCTCTATGGTGGGCGAGAACGGCTGTCAGGTGCCGAACCTGCATATCTCCGCCAGCGAGGGCAGGGATGGGGTGCTCGTCACTGTGGCGAACCTGGACGACCAAAACCCTGCGGAGCTGGACTGCGCTGTCTCCGGCCTGGGCAAGATCAGCAGGGCCGAGGGCCGCGTGCTTACGGGGACAATCGGCGCATACAACGACTTCGGCGCGGAGGAGAACGTGAAGACTGTGCCGCTGGCGGCAGAGGTCACGGAGGACGGCTTTAAGGCTACGCTGCCCGCCTGCTCTGTGGCGGCGTTCACGCTGAAATGAGAGAGTCCCGCTGTAAGCGCTGTCTTTTGCAAGAGCTGGACGGCGAATATTTTAAGTCCATCTATCAGTACATAGAGAATCTCCCGGAGGAGCAGAAAGCAGGCCCCGGCGAGTATGCCCGGCGGCTGGAGGTATGCCGGGAATGTGCGGACCTGCAAAACGGCATGTGTACCCAGTGCGGGTGCTTTGCCGAGGTGCGGGCCGCTAAAAGGCTGATGGCCTGTCCCAGGGGCCGCTGGCAGCAGGAAAAATAAACACATTATGAAATCGAGGTATGACATGGATAACAAAAAATTCAGCACTCCTATAGATATACGCAGGGTAAAGGTCAACGACCCGTTCTGGGGGACCGTCCAGGAGACCGTACGCCGGGAGGTCATCCCCTATCAGTGGGAAGCCCTGAACGACCGCGTCCCCGGGGCCGAGCCCAGCTTCTGTATGCACAACTTCCGGGCCGCCGCAAGGCTCATGGAGCGAAAGGCACAGCCCGGCTTCACCGAGCCCGGCTATACCTTCCGGGGCTTTCAGACCCTGCCTGAGGACAAGGAGCACCCGGATCCTGACAAGTTCTACGGCTTTGTTTTCCAGGACTCGGACTTTTACAAGTGGGTGGAGGCGGCCGCCTATTCCCTCTCCTGCCACCCGGACCCGGAGCTGGAGGCTACGGTGGACGGCGCTATAGACGTTATCTGCGCGGCCCAGCATGAGAGCGGATATCTGGACACCTATTATATTCTGAACGGCATGGACGGAGCGTTTACAAATCTAAAGGACCACCACGAGCTGTACTGTCTGGGACATCTGGTCGAAAGCGCAGTGGCCTACTATCAGGCCACTGGCAAGGACAAGCTGCTTGGAGCCGCCCGCCGGTACGCCGACTATGTCGGGCAGTGCTTTGGGCCCGAAGAGGGAAAATGCAAGGGCTATCCCGGACACGAGATAGCGGAGATGGCCCTGGCGCGGCTGTATGAGGCCACCGGGGAGCAGAAATATCTGGACCTCGCCAGCTTTTTCCTGGACCAGCGGGGCACATCGCCCAACTACTTCCTGCAGGAGGAGAAGCGCCGCGCCCGGGACGAGGGCAGGCATGAGCCCGAAAACGACTCCGCGCCCTACGCCTACTATCAGGCCCATAAGCCCGTGCGGGAACAGGACGAGGCCGTGGGCCACGCAGTCCGCGCGGGATACTTATACTCCGGCATGGCTGACGTTGCCAGGATAACCGATGATGAGGAGCTGTTCTCTGCCTGCAAGCGGCTATGGGATAATATCGTCAAAAAGAAGCTCTATATCACCGGCGGCATCGGCGGCACGGCCGTTGGAGAAGCTTTCTCTT
This sequence comes from uncultured Eubacteriales bacterium, assembly GCA_910584745.1. Lineage (GTDB taxonomy): Bacteria > Bacillota > Clostridia > Oscillospirales > Acutalibacteraceae > Acutalibacter. Next base: position 6,464 of record CAJUDG010000021.1, on the reverse strand, counting down.
ACCCCTATGACCTGCCCAACGACACCGCCTACTCCGAGACCTGCGCGGCCATTTCCCTGGCGTTTTTCGCCCGGCGTATGCTGGAGAGCGAACCCATGGCCGAGTATGCGGACGTGATGGAGCTTGCGATGTACAACACTGTGGTGGCCGGCATGGCCCTGGACGGAAAAAGTTTCTTTTACGTGAATCCGCTGGAGGTCTCCCCTGCTGCGTGTAAGGCGGACAGCCGGCTGGGCCATGTGGAGACCGTGCGGCAGAAATGGTTCGGCTGCGCCTGCTGCCCGCCTAATATCGCGCGGATAGCCAGTTCCGCTGCGGCCTATGCCTTTACCGAGCGTGAGGACGCCCTGTTTACCCACTTGTATATGGGCAGCGAGGTGACGAAAAAAGTGGATGGAACGGAACTGCGGGTTATTCTCGAGAGTGCGATGCCTTGGGAGAGTCGGGCGGTCATGTCTGTTCACGCAGACGCTCCGGCCAGATGCACCCTGGCCTTCCGCCTGCCTGGCTGGTGCAAGAATCCTTCTGTTACTGGTCCGGAGGGTATGGAGCGCACAGAGAAGGACGGCTATGTGTATTTCACCGGCACCTGGAAGGAAGGAGACCGGGTAGAGCTGAACTTCCCAATGGAGGTGCGGCTGAACGCGGCCGATCCAAGGGTCAGAGAGGATATTGGACGGGTTGCTGTCACCTGTGGACCCATCTGCTACTGTATGGAGCAGGCCGACAACGGAGAAAACCTGCATCTGCTGCGGCTTGACGCAGGGGCAGTCAGTGAAGCGAGCATAAGTCCGATTGAGATTGGCGGGCAGAAAATGGTCTCTTTGGAGCTTAAGGGTTTCCGGCGGGAACTGCCGGAAGAGGGCACTCCTCTTTATAATGACTATGCCCCGGCCAAGGAAATCCCCGCAACTCTGAAGTTTATCCCCTACTATGCCTGGGCCAACCGGGGCGAGGGAGAGATGAGCGTCTGGGTCAGGGTGTAAAGGAGGAAGAAATCATGTTGGATGAACTGAAAAGCCTCGTATGTCAGGCAAATCTTCTGCTGCCCAAGCATGGCCTTGTAACCTTCACCTGGGGCAATGTGTCTGGGGTCGACCGGGAGAGGGGCCTGATGGTGATAAAACCCTCCGGCGTGGAGTATGAGGGCATGAGCCCTGACGATATGGTGGTGGTGGACCTGAAGACCGGAAAGCGGATAGAAGGAAAGTGGAAGCCCTCCAGCGACACTGATACCCATCTTGCGCTTTACCGGGCATTTCCGGCTGTGGGAGGAATAGTGCACACCCACAGCCGCTGGGCCACAACGTTTGCCCAGGCCGGAAGGCCCATCCCGGCCATGGGCACCACCCAGGGTGATTACTTCTATGGGGACATCCCCTGCACGCGCAGGATGACGGCGGAGGAGATCGGCGGGGAGTACGAGCTTGAGACAGGGAATGTGATAGTCGAAACATTTAACGGCACCGATCCCATGAGCATCCCAGCGGTGCTTGTGCATAGCCACGGCCCCTTTGCCTGGGGCGGCAGCCCGCTGGAGGCCGTGCATAATGCGGTGGTTATGGAGGAGGTTGCATTTATGGACTGGCACGCCATGATGCTGGGGTCCGCCGACGGAGGTCCAGCGCCCGGCAGAATGCAGCAGGAGCTTTTGGACAAGCATTACCTTCGCAAGCACGGTGCAAACGCCTATTACGGGCAGAGCTGATGCGTTAGTAAAAAATAGATGCGTTCAGGCTGCGGGGTCTGGAGGCTTTTCCAATGAAAATATTTTCAAAATAGCGGTTATAATTCCGGTCAAGATTATTTACTTTACCTTTTTGTGGTATAATGTCGTTGTATCGCGTATTTGGAGCTTTCTCCAACCGGTAAGCTGTTTCAGAAGGCTCCGATCAAGATCTATACCACTATGTTTCCAGGAGGTAAGGTAATGAATAATTTGAACGGATGTACATTTGCATGGGTCTATCAGCGCTACTTGTCATGGTTTAGCGACCACGCCAGGCCCGGCGCCGCGCCCAAAACCGAAGAAGATCTCGCCGGTACTTACTCTTACAACGAGGACGTCTTTGACGACGGGCACATACTTCTTAACCGCGTGGTGTACTATGTATCCCTGAGCTCCTCTGAGTCCAGCTCCGGCAGACCCGAGGTGTTCGGCTTCACAGAGCTGAACATGATGAAGCAGGATCCCGGAGGTGATATTGAAGAGCTGGTCCCGGTTGAGTATGCCATTCTGTAACACCAAATCAGCTTTTGAAACCGATTGACCAAGAGACATTGTATAAAACCAAAAGCAAAGAGGGCGGAAACATCCGCCCCCTTCGCCTTTATGGGGTAATCATAAAACTTAGGTGAGTTGAAACCTCAGTTAGCGCCGGTCTTCTTCTCGAAGGTGCTGACAATAACTCTGGCAGCCTCGGCACGGGTCAGGTTCTGGGCGGGACGGAAGGAGCTGTTGGAAGCGTCTCCGTAGCCGCTCATGAGCCCGGCAGCGTAAACAGAGTTCACGTACTGCTTGCCCCAATTTATCTTGTTCCAATCCTTGATGTTGTTGACATTGGTGGTCTTGGACTCGTCAGTGACCTCGGCCCAGCCGGAGATCATGCGGGCGGTCTCAAGACGTGTGACATTGCCGGCGGGGTCGAACTTGTTGCCGGGCTTGCCGCTGATGATATCCTTCTTGTTGCAATACTCGATTGCAGCATTGTAGATGTCGGTCAGCTTCTTGGTATCGTCGAACTTAGGCGTGCCACTGTACTGCTTGAGCAGCTCAGCCTGGGCGGCCTCAGCGGTCTTGATGGAGGGATCCTTAGCCATAACGTCGGCGCGGGCCACCATCAGAGCGAAGTCGCGGCGGGTGATCTTGTTGTCAGGCAGGAACTTGTTGCCGGAACCGATCATGATGCCCAGGTCGATGCCCTTCTTGACGTACTCGCCGATGGTCCCGGAGGGGATGTCGGTGTAGTTGTCGGAAGGCTTCTTATCCGGGTCGGGAGGAGTCACGGTGCCGCCGAAGGTGGTGGTCAGAGTGTAAGTGCTCTTGCTGCCATCCTCAGCGGTGACAACGATGGTGACTTCCTTGCTAACGTCGATCTTGCGGTCGGCCTGATAGGGCTCGTCGTTGACCATGACCGCCGCCAGGGGAGAGGCCTCGATGGTCAGGGCCTGCTCCTTCTCGGCCTCCTCGGGCAGGTTAGCGGTGAAGCTGCTGCCGTTCTTAGCAGCGGTGACGTCGCCCACCTTCAGGGAGGTGATGTCCTTAGCGCTGCTGGGCTCGCCCACCTTCAGGTCGAGGCGGTAGTTGCGGAATGAGCTCTGGTCCTCTCTGTAGACGCGGATCTCGGCCTGCTTGGTCTTGATCTTGCCCCAGTTGGAGTTGGTGAACTTCTCGCCCAGACCAGTGACCTGGGTCTCCTTGCCGCTGAGCTCGTCATAGGTGTACAGCTCGCCGTTCTTCACGAAGAAGGTGGCGTCGTTGATGTCGTAGTACTCGTTGAGCTGGTTCAGATAGACCTTGGCGTCAGCCTTGGCCGCAGCATTATCAGCTACACCGGTCATGACTTCGATGTACTTACCATCGGTAGCAGTCAGTGCGCCGGTACTGAAACCAGTCTTATAGCCGGAAACATTCACATTGTCATCATACTTCTTCTTATCGATGACCAGCGCGCCCTCAGAGGTGCTGAAGGTCAGCTTGAAGTCCTTGCTGCTGTCAGCGCGGTAAGAAGTCCAGTTGTAGCTGCCGGGCACGGTCACGCTGATCAAGCCCAGGTTGCTGTTGAAGCTGGCGGTGGCGCCGGTAGCGGACACGTTGTTCAGAGCGTTGCCGATGTTGGCTGCGCCGACCTTCTCGATGTAGACCTTGTAGGCCTTAGTGGCTTTTTCAGCGATGTCGCCTGCGGCGGGGGTGATCGCAGCAGCATCGACATTGGGGAATCTATCCTTCTCGCTGAAAACGTAAATAATGTTCTCAGCCCTCGTGGCATTCGGATTGGTGGTAAGATTGGTGAAGCCCACCATCCAGGGGTCGCCAGCGGAACCCAACTTATTAGTCTGATCTTCCTGCTCAATAGTGTCAAGTACGAAACTGCTGACGCTGCTATTCAGCTTGCTTGCATAACTAATAGTCCCACCAGCATTAACTGTATTCGACACACGATGGAAACTATAACCCGCCCTGGTTAAACCGGTCAGATACAGGGTATCCGTATCGTTGTCCCAGTCATAGGGGACCTGGACCTTTATAGTCTTGGCGGTCTCGTCAACTTCGGCGTCCAGCTTGTTGCCGTCCTGATCGATGGCACCGGCGTAAGCCTGGCCAATGTCCTTTGTGTTGCCAACCTGGGTACCCAGAGTAGAAGCAACGGAGAAGATGTAGTCGTCATCCAGGGCCTTGTCGGCCTTAACGTCGGTAATCTCAGCGATCTCCAGAGGCTTCTCGCGCTGGAGAATGAGCTGGTAGACTTCCTTATTCTGGTTGTCACCGTTGGTGACGGTCAGGTAGAGAGTGTCCTGGAAGTCCGAAGCAGCATCTGCGCTAGCAGCATTATTTGTATATGCCTCTTTCCAAACAGCCCCCATGGTCGTGATGGCGTTCTCAAATGCAGCGCCAAGAGTTTGACCTTCGGCCTCGCTGCCGGGCTTTACAACCGCGCCCGGATCAGGGAAGACCAGAAGCTGGCAGTCAGTGAGGGGAGAGGCAACATCGGCAGTTACAGCCTTGCCCGCATGATACTCATAGGGAACCTTCAGATAGAAGGTGTGCTTATCGTCGGAGTCCACAACAGCGGACTGGATATGAGTGCCGTCAGCCTTGCGGAGCTCGATCTGCTTCAGGCCCAGGCTCTCGCTGGTGGCAGCAACGAAGTTGATGGTGTAATCGATGTAGGTCTTGTCAGCGGACCAAACGCGCACAAGCACGGAACCGCTCTTGCCCATGACGCCCTTGATGATGTGATGTGTTTTGGCGCTGTTGCCACCATCTTCCCACCATTTGCCATCGCCATTGTCGGCGTTCGTACCAGGAAGCTGGGGCAGATCAATGGTAGAATTGGCGCTGGTGTTGATATGCAGGGTCATCTTGGCGGCCGGGTCGGTCAGCTCAGTATTGTCGGGAGTGGCGCCGATCCTGAAGGAGTACCGGTCGTCCACGGTCAGGGTGATATTCCGGGTGTCCTTGTCGATATCGCAGACGCTCTGAGTGTCCTCGGTCTGCACCTCATTGATATACGCCTTGGCAGGGGCGGGAGCCACAGCCTTCAGGTTGACCTGCAGGAACGCGCCCAGGGGGTTGGCCTTGGTGCGGACCAGGAGGTAGACAACGTCCGTGTCGCCAGCGTTCAGTGTCCAGCTGGCATGGCCGCTGGTGATGAGCTTGAGGAAGCTGGCGGCAGTGCTGTTATTCCCAGGGGTAGCACTGGCATTATCCACAAAAAATTCGCCACGGCCATCAGTGCCACTGTTATCGTAGTTTAAGTTAGGATTCGTCGCCGCAGCGTCCAGAGCGGAACCGCTGGTGCCCATAATGCGCTGCACGTTGGCGGTGCTGGTGAACACGGGGACCCAGGGGGTCGCATTTTGAAGGTCCTTGCTCGCTGCGGTCAGCTCAACGTCCAGCTGGCTGAGGCCGCTGGCCGGAACTTTCTCCAGGTCGCTCAGGTTGGTCTCGCCGGTAAAGCTCTCGAAGATCTGCTCCTGCTTGTAGACAACGGAGAAGTTCTTCACGGTGCCGTCCATGGCGGTAACTTTCACGCCGGAGACGCGGTCATTTGTCGTGTCATTAACGACTTCGACCTTCGCATGAACAGACTTCGCGGCAAAAACTGCCTTGGCCCTGGTATTGCTTATGTCACCATTGCCAAAGCCCGCCTGTTTAGGAGTCATGCCGAAAGGCAGGGTGATGGTGACGGTCTCGGCACTGTTGTCGACCTCGCCCTTGATGGCGTGGGCCTCCATCTTAGTGCCCTTTTTCTTAATGTCATAGCCCGCCAGCTTATCGCCGGTCAGATAGCCGATGTCATACTCGCCGCTGGTGTTGTCCACGCGCACGGCGCCCAGATCGGCGTTCCAGTCGGGGATGGTGCTCTCCACGGTGATGGTCAGCTTGTGAGGAACCTCAGCCGCGCTGCCCACCTTTTCCATCAGGGTGACGGAGTAGACGTCCTCGCCCTCGATGTTGGCGTTCTCCGCCAGGAAGAGCGTCTGGGGAAGGCCCAGCCTGACGCCGGGGTTCTTGCCCCCGGTCACCAGTGTCACCGTGGTGCCCGGAATGTCGGCCCAGTTGATGGTGACGTCGTTGGAGTCCCAGACGGTAACGGTATAATCGCCGTTCTCTGTCTGAGTGGCGCTGTAGGTGTCAACGGTGATCTTCAGGTCCTGATGGACCGGGTCACCCTCGGCAGCAAAAGCGCTCGGGATCATCGTGGCGACCATGAGAATGGCCAGAAGCGCCGCGAGTGATC
>CAJUDG010000020.1 GCA_910584745.1 uncultured Eubacteriales bacterium | reverse complement strand
ATCTGCTCTTACATGATATGGCTTCCCTTATTCTCTCTGTATCCCATTTTTCTGGGAACAATACCGCCATAATATGAAACGCATCCATCAGCCCTGCAATATACGCATGAGTTCCGTATTCAAAATCCTGCTTTTCCCTGCAATCTATAAGATGTTGACAAACTTCCCTCTGTTCCTCCGTCAAATCAAGCTGGTTAAAAGCATCCTCCGCATATCCCTCGTCCTTACTATCTTTTTGATAACTGGCATCAGTCTGTAACAGTTTCAATACAGATTCGTCTTTTAATTTCTCTACTGCTATCTTCACCAGTTCTTTAAATTCCTTATCGCACATCACTTCCCCCTGCCAGTTCTACTCTTAATTTTTTAATAGGTGCATGGATAACCTTAAAAATAAGTTCATCAACACAATCTGTATATCTGCCCTGCTGTATGAGCTGATTCTTCAATTCCACAAGGCTATGTAACAAAATACTCCGTTCCTCACTATCCACATATAAATGATTTTTCTTTTCTCTCATAATCAACACCAACCTTTTTTGATTTCATTATATAGAGAAATACCAAACCAATCAAAGGTGCGATTCAGACAATAAAATAAGCGTACCACTATTTCTAATGATACGCTTATGATTATTTAGATATAAACATCAACGGTCAAATCTTCCCATTGATTTTTTCTAAGATAGCCACCATTCGCCCTGCGGAAAGCCTGTGCTTCCTCAAAACTTATGGTAAAAGTCCAGAATGGTTTTCGCCTATCTTTGTGATATAGCCGCCTGGGCCGCCTTCCAAAGCCCCGTGGCCGCGTCCTTAACAAGGCCGTATTGCTCCGCGATGCTCTCGGCCATTCCCTCTGGCAGCTTTCCCGCCATCTCGTTTAGTATCTTCGCGGCCTCCTCTGCGCCCTCCTGCGCGCCGGACTGCGCACTCTGCCATATGCCTGTTGCCGCGTCATACACAAGGCCGGTGTTGGCGGTTATGGCGTCAGCCAGCTCCTGTGGGATATACGCCCCGCTTTTTTGCAGCTCCTCAAAAAGCTCCGGGTCGTTTGTTATCTGTGCCGCCAGCCAGCTTGCCTTGCCGTTCAGGTCCCCGCTTATGGCCTCCCAGAAGTATATGTCAGAAAGGCCCTTCTGGATGGATTCAGGCACGGCCTGTCCCGCTGCTATGTACTGGTCCCTTATGGCCTCCAGCTGCTTCTTTTGGGGCTCCATTGCCTTTAGGAACTCCTCAATTACCCTTTTCATGCTCCCTGTGGCCTGGGGTATAGAATCGGCATATTTGTTTATGACCAATCCTATATCGTCCGTGCCGTTTTTCAGGCTGTTTTTAACAGCGCCGAAAAACTCCTTATTATGCTTAGATACCTCGTCGGAGAGTGCGGACATCTCCGTGCTGTAATTCTGCTTTATGGTATCAAAGCCAATTTTGAGGGGTATTTGTATGGCCTCGCCCTGCTTTTGGGCCGTCTCAAACTCTATGGCCTGCTTTGCGTCCTCATAGACACGCCTTGCGAAGTCCTCCGGCACCCCGGCCTCCACCATTTCCTCATACCGTTTGACATTAAAGCCGAGAGTGAGCGACTGGCTCTCAATGCTGTCCTCAATTATCTTTTTCACATCCTCGCCAGCTTCCTCAGACAACCGTTTGAAACTGTCATAATCAAGGCCATACCCACCTGCGGAAAGCTTTATGTCCAGAGATTCCAACTTTCCCTTATACTGCATATCCGCTATCTCCTGCTGTATATCGGACATCTGAGAAAGCCTTTCCTTAATAACCAGCATTGTCTCCTCGTTCAAGGTGCCGTTGGCTATAGCGTCATTAAGTATTTGGGCGACATTATTGCCCAATGCGGTAAGCTGCCCCTGGGCCTCTTTATAATAGGACTGCGCAAAGGTCTCAAGGGACCTTCCCACCGTGCTGTCCTTGCCCACGGTGGTGTCTATCGCAAGGGCCACGGTATATTGGTGCTGCTCTACATACTTCTGGACCTCCTTAACATATCCCTCAACGCTCCCCGCATAGCTCTCTATCTCCCCCTGGGTCAGTTCCAGGCCCACAGACACCTTCCAGTCGGCCTTGTCTATCTGCTTTTTATAACCGTCAAGAGTGTCCTGTATGCCCTCAAGCTCATTCTTCGCGTCAACTACGGCGCTCACCTTCATGGACCATTCTGTGGTGGTCAACCTCTCGGCAATATCCTCCACCTCTTTTGCCGAAAGGTATATATCCCCGAAATGGCCGTCGATGTCGGCCTTTATCATCTGTTCATGGGCCGCCCATATAGCCGTGCCTATGGCCGCAAGTCCTATGACCGCCGTGGTAATGATTATGCCCTTGGGCCCCAGCTTCCCGAATACCTGGGCAAGACCCCCAACGCCGTCTACGGCCTCGCCCCCCGCCGCTTTCACCTTCCCAATGTCCGTAATAAGATTCCCCAAGCCCTTCACCGCGTCCCCCACGGACGTGACGATCTTCCCGCCGATTTTCAGCGCCGGGCCCGCCGCCGCTGCCATAAGCCCGGCGTTCACTATCTGCTTCTGCTGCTTTTCGTCAAGATTAGAAAATTCGTTCGCAAGGTCCTTTACAAACCCTGCCGCGTCCTTAACATAGGGGGCAAGCTGTTTTTGCACCGCAATGCCCGCCGTCTCCAAAGAGCCCTTTGCCTCCTCTAAGCTCCCCTTGACGTTGTCCATCATGGTGTCGGCCATCTTTTTGGCCGTGCCGTTGGCGTTATTCAAACTCCTATCAAGATTTTCTACTTCTTCATCCGTGGCGTTCATCAGAGCCATCCAAGCGGTATAGGCCTCCTGTCCGGCTATCTTTTTGGCATAATTTGCCTGTTCCTCCTTTGTCAATCCCTTCCAGGATTTCCGGCAGTCCTTTAGTACGTCGCCAAAGTCCCGCATTGTGCCGTCGGTATTGTAAAACTCCACCCCCAGTTCTTCGGTCACTATTCCAAGGGCCCCAAGGCTCTTGCTGCTGCTCCCCGCGTCCGTGGCGATCCGGGTCATTATGCTCCTAATGGTCGTGCCCGCCTGAGTGGACTTGATACCCTGATTCGCCAAAAGCCCTATGGCAAGGCCCACGTCCTCAACACTGTAGCCCGCGGCCCCCGCCGCCGCGCCCACATACTTAAAGGTCTCGCCCATTTTCTCAATGTCAGTATTCGAGTTAGTGGCTGCCGCCGCAAGGACGTTTACAAAGCGCTCGCAGTCCTTTGCCTCATACCCGAAGGCCGTCATAGCGTCGGTCACAATGTCACTGGCCGTGGCAAGGTCTGTATTCCCCGCCGCTGCAAGGTTCAGGACACCGCTCACGCCGTCCAGTATGTCCTCAGTCTTCCAACCCGCCATGGCCATATAGTACATGGCGTCTGAAACCTCGGTTGCAGAGAATTTGGTGTCTGCCCCCAGCTGCATTGCCTTGTCCGTCAGCCGCTCAAGCTCATTTCCAGAGGCTCCGGATATTGCCGCCACCCTGCTCATGCCCGCCTCGAAATCATCCCCGACCTTTATTGCCGCCGTTATGGCCCCGGTGATGGGCAGGCTCACGCTCTTAGTCAGAAACCCTCCGGCCTTCTCCATCCCCCCGCCGAAATTTGATATCTTGTCCCCAACGTCCGAAACCTTCTCGCCCACCTCTTGCAGCTTCTCCCCCGCCCGCTTGGCCTCATCCCCAAGCTCCCTCATCTGGTTCGTATAGTCCGCAAGCTTCCCCTTGGCGTTTTCTAAATTTGTGGCGAGATTGTTTACATGGGCCGCCTGGTCGTTAAAGGCGTTCTGGGCCTTTAACGCCTCGTCGCTGTCCGCGCCGAAGTTCTTCTTTGCTTCCTCCAGGGCGTCCCCAAGGCGTGTGAGCTCCTCCTTTTGCCGCTTATACTCCTCCGTTACAAGGGATATCTTGCTCTTTGTGGCCTCCATGGCGTTTGCAAGGGCCTCTTGCTTCTTAGATGCGCCCTCTATGCTGCTGAAATTGCCGTCATATTCCTTTGACAGTGTCTTCAGTTCCTCCGCCGTCTCCTTTATCTGACTGTTTACTGCTTTCAAAGCGTTCTTAAACGCCTTGTCCCCCTCTATACCTATCTTGGGGCCTATATCATACGCCATTATGCAGCCTCCTATAAAAACTCGGGCCGGGCTCATATAAATAACAAAATGTTAAATATACCTCCCGGCCCTTTTTGTGTCACTCTAAAAGGAAAATGGAATCATCGTCATAGTTCACTTTGCTCTGCCTGTTTCGGGCCGGCCGCTCCTCGGCCCCGTCCATTATCTGTCTGGCGGCTATTATGTCGTGGAAAAGGCCGATAGGGTACACCCAAAACTCCCGGGCGCTTACCCCCAGCACCCCCCGCCAGCTGAGAAGCCACGCAAGGCTCCCGGCAGTCTTCGGGCTTATTTTTCTGTCCCCTCGGCCCCCTCTTTTTTTGGGGGAGCCGCCTCTATAAAGCGCATACCGCCCAGGCTTACCGTCTCGCTTATGGCCTTCTCAAGTTTTGGTACGTCCGCCGGGGTAAGGATCAACTCCATCTGCTCCCTTGAAAGGGTCTCCGTCTCCTCCCCCAGGATAAGCCGTCTGTACTTCTTTGCATCATCCATCATAAGGGATATAAGCCGTATGTCCCGCCTCGCTATGGCGGCAAGGTCCCCGGCCGCTTTCTCCGAGAGTATACCGTCCACATCCTGTGATATCCTCACGGAGTAGTTCAGCGGGTACTTCTTCCCCAAAAGCTCTATCTCTCCCAGCCGCTTTTCCATAGGCTCACGCCCCCGCCGCTGCCGTCACCACGGCAGCGCCGCAGCCCATGCACAGGTTCAGCACGTCCGTCTCCGCCACATACACCGTGTCGCCCACAGCCGCCGCGATCTCGCCCGCGCCGTCCCAGCTCTCCCAGCCGGACAGGTCCTCATAAAGGCCCGGGGCCTTGCTGCCACCGACCCTGACCTTGTACCTGCGGCCCTCGGTTAGGGGCGGCGTAACAGTCAGTGCGGCCTTACCCTCAGTGGTGCCTGTCGCCGCGACAGTCAGGCTGTCAAGCCCCGCCTCCTTGATATTAAGGATATGCCTTATAAAGGCGTCAGCCTTGCTCTCGCTGTCAAACACCGCGTCCTTTCTCCAGGCGTGCTTACTGGTGTCGTCCCTCATGATGGTGGCCTCCACCTCGTCGGTCTGCCAGTCTATGCTCTCCCCCTGTGTGGTCGCCGCGTCCTCGGGAATGTTCCACTTCACCTTTGTAAGCACAACTGCCCGCCACTTGGTGGTGCCCCGGACAATGGACTTGACTATAATACCGGCCCCCATATACGGCGGGGCCATATCCTCGTCATACACCAGCATAGTCACCGGGCTGCCGTCTACGGTTATCCTCTCCTCCTTAAGGCCCAGTATCAGCCTTGCGATACCCGCCTCCAGCTCCGCCACGGTCCAGCCCAGCGTGCCGCCGGTAAAGGTGCCCCCCGCGCTCTCCGCAAGGGCGTTATCCGCGTAAAAATCGTTATCCCCGCCGGAGTTCATACTAAGGGAGTATTCAACCGCCCTCCCGGCCCGAACGCCCCCGCTATAGGTCACGGTCCCGGCCCCGTCCTCGTTGTAAACCGCGGCATATGGCCGCGAAAGTCCTACTTTTGGCATAATAGCTCCTCCACAAAAATTTTTTTAATTGAATATCTTTTCTGTCTCCCGGTCTACGGTCTCTCCCATGGCTGCCTTCGCCGCTTTTCTGCTGCCGTTTGTGGCCCTGCGGGCAAATGGGTTTTTCAGCCTGACGCTGCTGCCGCTCTCAATGGACCGGGCCAGCATGGGGGCGGGCAGTCCCTTGGGGTACTTCCTTGAGGCTGTCCCGGGAATATACCCCTCGCAGCCCACCTTGGTGTTTACCCCGGCCTCGTCCCTCTGCATGGGGGAAAGGCCGAAGCTGTCCTTTAGCCCCTCTTTCTGGGTCCTTGTCACCACATTATACCGCTCCCCGGGCGCAAGAAGGCGGTTGGGCTCCTCAGGAAGGGCCTCTATCTCCTCCTTTATGGCCTTTATGACTACCCTTGCCCCATCATATACGGCCTTTTTACAAATTCCAAGGGCCCCCTGCTCAAGCCGGGAGAGCTTTCTTAAATACTCATCACCAAGCTTAACCTTCATGCCCATATGACCGCCTCCTTCTATCCGGTATATGCCTCCCAGAGCCATTCATAGTGGGTAAAGCCGGTCTCCTCCTCGTACTGGACGGAATTAAGCTTCCAGGCAATGCCCAGCCGGTCGAACTGCCTCTCTAAATCCCCGGCCCAAGGATCCCTCTCCATCTTGGTAAAAAGGTCCGTGCTGCCCCTCATGGCCCTCTCCAGGTGCCTGCCGTCGCCCTCAAAGTCCTTCGCCGCCTCCTCCTGCCAGACAAAATAGCGGCTTGACTTTATGCGCCTGTTATGACTTACCCTGTCCGTCACCGCCAGATGGGCCGCGACTATCTTCTCGTGCCAGTCCATTATCCTCCTCCCCTTCGTAATCCTGCTCTATCCTGCAAAGGGTCAGGTCCATAGAGGGCGGGTACACGTCTATGACCGGCTGCACAAGGTCTATCCGATACAGTGCGCCGTCCTCGGTTCTCGCCATATCCTGGCTGGATATGCCCCTGTGCCGGGGGGCTCGTATCACCCGGTCGATTTTCACCTGGTTCTGTTTGCCGGAATAATACCTGTTAAGCCCCAGATACTGTTCCTCATAGCAAAGCTTAACCTTTTCGGTCAGCGCCTCCCTGGGCCTCTCCCCGGGCTTCCCGCCGTCAGAGACGCTGTAGAGCCGCACCACTCCCGAGCTGAAGGGCTGGGTCACCCTCTGGCCCCTCCTCGCCCTCATCACCCGAAAGCCCGGCTTGCCCTGTTCCTTGTACATATCCGTCCACCAGCCCTTCATTCCTCATCGCCACTATCAGCGAGAGATAGTTCGTCTCGAACACGTCCAGCGCCGCGTCCCTGGCATACCTCACATACTCCATCAAGAGGGTCCTGGGCAGCCCGTGGGCGGTATAGTCCGCCGGGCTCCCCCTTTTAAGGTCCAGATACGCCATCCCTGAAAGGGCCAGCTCCCGGACTTTCCTATCCGTCCCCTCATCCTGCCATGTGATATCCATCTGGACCTTTATGTCCTCCAAAAGCCCCGGCGGCACGTCTAAAATGGGTGCGCCCGCCGCCATCAGCTCTTAGTCACCGTAACGGTATAGGTCTTGGTGGTCTTTCCGTCCTCCGCCACAACCTTCACCGTCAGAGTATTGCTCCCGCTTGCCCAGGTCACCGCCTCTCCATTTACCACCTCGGTCTCCGTGCCGCTCGCAGTGTGGGTTATGCTTATCTCTGCCGCCGCGTCCGTGGGCGTGGCCTTGACAGTGTTGGTGGCGTCCGTGGTGGATGCCGTATAGCTTGTGGTCGCCGCCGCAAAGGCCGGACTAAGGGTCAGGCTCCCAAGCTTCAGGGCGCTTAAGGTGGCGTCGCTGCCCGGTTCCCGGCCAGTTACCGGCTCCACCTGGTAATACTTCGGCTCCAGCCCCGAGATGTCCAGGTGTAAAAAGGCATTATTGTCCTTCGGCATACCGTTTGCATAAAGCTTGATGAGATATACCCGCTCATCCTCCAGGAAACGATAATGGTCGCTGTACTCTATGCGGCCGTTCTTAGAGGTGCCCGCCGCCGCGAAATACTTCTTTCCCATGCCCAGTACCGCCGTACCCTTCTGCATCTCCTCAGACTGGATGATCTTCACCGGATAGGGCAGCACATTGTTTCTGTATGTGCCGTCCGGGGCCATAACAGTGGTGGCGGGCATTATCTTCTGGAAATAGTCTGTGGGGTTCACCACCATAATAAGGCCGTTTACCTTCCGGGGCCGTCCGTTCTCCCCCCTGGAAAGAAGGGAGAGGAGCTTGCCCATGGTCGCGGCGTCCAGGGCACTGACCTTTATCTTCTCCTTCTCGGGGTATGCCCCGCCCGTAGTTGTCACTCCGTCACCCACCTGCCGTATCATGCCTATGGGCTTATTGTTGCCGTCGCCGCTGATGCTCCCCTCCTCAAGCCCGCAGGCAAGCGCCTCATAGAGCACCGTGCGCACGTACCTGTCAAGCCACTCCGGACCCAGGTCCAGCATAGGCTTATTCACCGGGATAAAGGCCGAAAGCTTATATAGCCCCGCGTCCACCTCTTTAAAGCCGGAGCTGAGCTCGGTAACGATCTTGTCAGAAAGCTTGCCCCAGGCTGCGGTCTTCGTCCCGTCGGTGTTCATCAGCAGCTTTATCGCCGCCCCGGTGGACATGAAGTCAAGCTCCGACAGCAGCGGGTGCTCTGTCCTCAGGTCCTCAAAGACGGAATTTATAACCGTCTCCGGCATCACCGCGTCAAGGCCGCTCAAGGCCTGCTCCGGGTTCGGGGACTTCATGGCCTCGATGAGCTTCTGATAGTAATTCCTCTCAGCCCCGGTCAGCTGTCTTACGCCCCTCTGCTGGAGTGTACGGCTGTCAATCTCCTGCCTCAGTTCCTCCACCTTCTCCTGGGCCCGCTCCTCTGCTTCCTCCACAAGCTCCTCCATGAGCTTCTGCAAGGCCTCGCTCACGGCCTCCTTGTCGTTTTCCGCAAAGGCCTTCTGCAGCAGCTCCCTGGCGTTCTTCTTTGTGTCGTTGTTTCTCATTTTTTGCCTTCCTTTCGCTATGTATCTTATTTTTTCCGCTAATTTCTTAACGGTCGGACTGCCTCATAAACGCTTCTTTTAACAGCTCAAACGCGGACCTTGGGCTTGGCTCCGGCTCTTTTTCCTCCGGCACGAGGGCCTGCTGCTCCTGCCGCTTCGTAAGAAGCTGCACTACCTGGGCCCGGACGCTCTGCACCCTGTTCTCCGGCTCGTAATCCTGTATGCCGGTTGCTATGCCCTTCTCCAGGGCCTCCTTCGGGGTCAGCCACGTTTCATTGTCCATAAGCTCCCGCACCTCATCTGCGCCCATGGAGGTCTTATCAGCGAACATATTAACCCCTATCTCCGTCAGCTTCTCTGCCTCCTCTGCCGCCCGCTTCAAGTCCTCAGCATAGCCCCAGGCCCCAGTGGACACCGGATGGAAGAAGAAAGCCGAAAGCTCCCCGGCTATGCGCTCGTCTCCCGCCATAAATGGGAACAGCGCGGCGCTGGCGACAAAGCCCTCACCGATGGTAACTATCTTTGCCGGGTGCCCGCAAAGAGTGTTGTATATGGCCCATCCCTCGCTCACACTCCCGCCGTAGCAGTCGATATGTACCCTTATGAGCTCAGCGTCCAGCTCCTTCAGTTCCTCCTTAAGGCTGTACCCGCTTACGTCGCTGTCATCCCAGGGATAGCAGGTAATATCGCCGAAAATATAGATATCCGCCTCCTTCTTCCCCTCTTTTTCCACCTTCTGTATGGCGTAATATTTGCTACTGCCCATTGTCTTCTTCGCTCCTCTCGTCTTTTATTGCTTCAATCACGGGGATAATATTCAGGGTCATCCAGTGGGCCCTTGACCATTCCTCCCCTATCGGCGGGTGTCCCGCCGCTTCAAGTACATCGTCAATGCTGTATGCCCCGCTGCCCACAAGCTTTTCGACGTTCGCCGCGTTCTTGAACATATCAAAGTGGGTTATGCTGGAGCTGTCTATCCATATCCGGCTCCCCTCCAGGAACTCCCTCCTGCCATAGCGTTTCCTGTTTATCTCCTCCTGAAGCTGATCGCAGAGAGGGTCAATGCAAACAGAAAGCCACCGCTCCAAGGCGTCCGCGGTCCCCGCCACCTCCCCCCTAAGGAGCACCGGCGGTATGAGAAAGGCCCTGGCCGTGAAGTCAAATATATCGTCCACAAGGGCCCTTATATCCCGGGTGGTGCTGCTCGCGGCCTGTCCATTCTTAAAGACGTTCCCGAAGTTCTCATAGGCATAGCCGTCGAACTCCGGCAGCAGGGCACTGTCCGACTCAAAATATGGCTTAATCTGCTCTGTCAGCATCTCTCCGAACTTCTTTTGGAATTCCGGGTCCTTCTGGGCCGTCTGGGAAACATGTACCTTCAAATGCTTTCCCGCGTTCCAGTTATACTGCTTCATGGCCCGGTCCATCATGGTGGAAAAGGCCCCGCTCATGGCGTCCAGCACTGGTTTTATGTTGATGTGGTTAAGAGTCAGGTGCAGCACCTCGCTCTCTCTATAAACCTTATCCGTCTCTAACCCCTCAATGACCACTCCTCTATAGCGGTTCTCGGCTCCCGGCCTCTCCTTCTCCTCCAGAGTAAAGCCCTCCGACACCATAAGCCCAACAATGCCCTCCTCCGGCTCAGAATCCACAATAAGGGCCTCGTTATACCGAAAAAGCCGGTATACAAGCTTGTGGAGAAACGCCGTACTGTTCTCGTTCCGGTTGGGCTGCACGTTCCAAAGGTAATACTCGTTGCCAATCACCGACTTTCCCCTTTGCAGGGTCTTGAACTCGCAGCGGCCTATAGCCGACGCTATCATGTCCACGCATACATAAAACGCCAGCTCCCTTATCCTGTACTCCTGGGCCGCTGCCTCCAGCGCCTCCATTTCCTTGGCCGTGCTCCCGCCGCTCTTAATGCCCAGCTTATTTAAAAGCCACTGTCTTATGGAAATTGCCATAAACTCCCCCCTTTTTTCATAATACTATCGCACCCATGGGCGGCGGTCCCGCTTCCTCCCCTGCACCCAGCTTCCCATCTATCACCATGGATGCCACATGGGCCATGAAGGGGTCTGTTTTCCGGCTTTTTGCCTCGATCTTCGCGTAGTAGAAGTTGCCGGTGTCGCTGCCGGTCTGGCGGCTGGCCCTGACTCTCTTGGTGTTCTGCACCGCCCACCGAAGGGGAGGGTTGTCCCCCCAGCAGAAAAGCTTTCTGGAAAAGCACTCCTGGATAACAGGCTCAGCTTTCATAATGTCCTGGGGCCGCACAAGCTTTATATTTTTCCGCTCCCCCGCGTCAAAGCCCACCTTTTTCAGGCTGTTCTCCAAAAGGGCATAGCGGTAATTGTCCATTGCCAGTTCTTCAATCATGTATACCTGTCCCATCCGGGCTATATATTCAGCTATAATGTCCGGGTGTATGCTTACATCATCCACTATGGTGATATACCCCTTTCGCGCCCAATCCTGCCAGGGCGCCTTTATCCTGCTCAGATCCCGGCTTTTAAGGCATATCCAGCTATGGTTTATGTCATATCTCTCCTCGCCCTCCCGGAAATGCAGGTTCACCGACGCCCAGTCAGAGAGCGAGGCATAGTCTATCCCGCATACGCAGCACCGCCCGGAAAGGTCCGGCAGCTCCCGGTTCGTGGCCCGCACGTTCTCATAGTCCGTAACAGCTATCTCCTTAAGGGTCCTTCTTATGCCAAAGCGCTTTGTAAGAAAATCCCCATTTTGCTCCGGGTGCTTTTTCCACTCCTCATACTCCTCCTCGGTCTCCGCCATAAGCTCCGGCAGATATGGCAGAGAAGGGTTTGCCATGGACCAGTTGAGCTTGTCGTGCACCTGCTCCTCCCGCTCCAAGCGGCAGATAAATGGCAGAAAGCCCTTATCGTCCTCCCCCTCGAAAAGTATTCTCTGGGCCCTCTCCAGGTAGTCGTCCAGCGGGCCCTCGCTGATGTCACCGTTCGAGGTGAAGAAGCCCACCCTGGGCTGGGCGACCTTGCCCATGCCGGTGATAAACACCTTGATATTGTCATAATTCTGGTACTGGTGTACCTCGTTGAATATGACCTTGCCGCTTCTAAGGCCGTCCCGGCCCTTGGGGTTATTGGTGTGGCCCTTCATAACGCCTCTGTTTTTCCGCCCCTGCACGATCTCCTTTGTATGGTAGTAGTGCCTGGAGAGGAGTTTTTCAAACCTCGGGGTTTCCAGCACCTCCACAAGGTCTAACTGGGGCCTTTTTGCCTGTTCTTCATTGTTGGCGCAGACATCAACGTTATAATGGCTAATAGGGTTATACGGCGAGATGGAGCACGCGCCGTCAAAGGCGATAAAGCCGTCCTTCCCGGCCCCACGTCCCACCATGCAAAAAAGTGTCTTCCATCTGGGCCTGCCGCTCTCCCGCCAATAAGTACAGTCCCAAAGGGCCAGGAGAAACTTCTCCCAGGGGAAGAGGCTTCCAAAGGGAAAATATTTGCAGAGCCCCAGGTATTTCCCCAGCTGTCCCCGGTCCACGAAGATATTTTCTTCGGAAAAACGCCGCCGCACCAGCTCCGCAAGCGCCCTTTGCTCCCTGCAAAACCGAATATTCCCACCCTCTACCAGCCTCAGATACTCCTCTATTTCCCCCGGCAATTCCAGGGCCATCCTTATTTTCACCTCACCTTTATGACCACATGGGGCCGTTGATTATAGCAAGATATTCTAAAAAGTAACCATCACCGCTTACCCCTCCTTCGGCCACTTATATGTAAGCGCCCGGGCGCTGTCCTTCACCCCCGCGGTAGTGGGGTCGTTGACAATGCCCAGGAGAGCCATCACGGCAAAGGCGGCGTTGACAAATGAAATGAGCCTGTTCCCCAGTTCCCCGAAGTCCAGGGTGTAGCCGAACACCGCCGCCCCGGCCTGCACCAGCAGCAACGCTGCGGGGACCATCGCCAGCCAAAAAGCTTTGTTCCTGATACGTACCTTCCAGTTGATTTTCATAAAAAACCTCCAAAAATTTATTCATTCTGCCCTAATGCAGAAAAGCACGGCCATGTTGACGGGGCGGGCGGTAAAACCAGAATAGCTGAAATAATAACTATCATCCCGTAGATCTGTATAGTATGTTCCTGAACTTCGGTTAGCGGTTCTGCTGTCAAAATTACTCGGTTCCTGCAAAGAATTGTAGTTAGGAAAGTTGGCGCTGTCTCTGGTCACCTCTCTCCATGGAAAATTTGTCCCCTCTTGCTTCTTCCCCACCTCGCCCGACAGCGCCGTGGCCGCTCCATGATACCCCCGCAAAAACAGGTTTCTCATATCCGGCACGGCAAAGGTAGTGGTCCCATTCCCGCCAAAATAGTTCATACTCCCGAACTGCGTCTTAAAGTGCTGGGCCAGCGCCGGGTAAGCGCTGATATTCCGCACAGTTCCATCGCAGATAAGATATCCCGAAGGGGCGGTCTTGCCCATAAAGCTGATGACCGTGCCCACGGGATTGTTGTCCACGCCGCCGCTTGCGGGAATACTGCGCACTGCCCCGGCGAGGTTGGCGCTGATGGGAGCTAGGGGGACGCTGCCGCCCTTCTCTGCCACCACGGCGTACGTGTCGGCAATGTTTTTCTGTATCCGCAAAATTTCAGATTCTATGCTCATACCCACCTCAGATAGCGGCCAGGGCTTCCTCAATGTCCCCGGTAAGGGACACTGAGCCCCCGCTGGAATAGCCCGCCGGGATGGCCACAGAGGTCGCGGTAAGGCCGTCTATGGTCAGGGAAGTGGCGCCGTTATTGGGCATGGTCCCCGCCACCGCCTTGCCGGTTGCGTCGACTATGACCTTGCCGGTCAGCACGTCCGCGGCCCCGGCGGTAACGTTGCTCACATCCTGGTACACCTCGGGGATGGCCCCTACGGTCACATCGGACAGGCCGTAAAAGCCGCTGTCCGGGGTGACATTCTGCTGCTTCTTTGTGGGGGTCACAGTCTTTGACTGAAGATTGTAATTCTGCTCGCCAGCCGCCCCCGAGACAGTCCCGCTGCCGTTATGATACCCCCTGGGGATGGTGTATGTGTCCCCCTCCTGCACCGTAGCGGACACCGCTCCACGGTTCTCTATGCCCTCCACGGCCATCGCGAGCTTGTCCAGGTCGTCGGTATTCTGTGCCATGCCCAGCTCCACCAGCTTTGCCCGGATGGTGTTGCGGTCCGTCTGTATACGGCTTATCTGTGTTGCTACGCTCATCTTTTTACCTCCTTATATGGTCTCAAGTAACGCTTCTATATTGCCCACAGTGGCCTGCACCCCCGCCGCCGTCATGGGCAGGGTATTGTCTCCCCGGAAGTCATCCACGGAGTTCACGGACACGGTCAGGCCCTCCTGCTTTAGGCCGTGGCCGAATTTGTAGGCCGGGCCGCCGGGACCCGCCGCAATATCCACGGAAGATATGGGCCTGCCCCCAGAGGTCAGGGAAAGGGCCAGGCCGTCATAATCAAGGCCGTCCCCCTTCTTCTCCAGCTCCTGTTCCCAGAGGTCCGGCGTAGGGGGCCGGGCGTTCTCCCCGGGCGCTGCGCCCTCCAGCACCGTGCCCAGATGGGCCCACACCGTGGGCAGCACCAGCTCCCCGCCCCTTGTACCGTACACCCCGGCGTAGAGCTGTTCCCCCGGTTTCTTAAGCACCTCCCAGGGGATGGCGCAGTCAAGGGTGTCGGGCAGAAGGAGCTCCCGGGATTCTTTACCGGCGCGGAATACGGCGGTTTTTGTCAGGCTGGTCCAGTCGGCGGAGAAGGTAAAGGCGGCACGGTTGACGTTTACGGAGCCGCTGGTTAGGGGTTCGCGGTCCTCCACCCTGAGATATGTCCTGTCTGCGGATAAACGGAACATCAGTATACCTCCCCGGTTATTTACTCAATTTTCCTTGCTCGTTTTGTTTAAATCATTCTGGGCTTGTTCTTCTGGGCTTGTGCGTCAAATTCAGCTGCCACAGCTCCACAGTCCGGGCATTTGCACGTATATATCAGTTCATTGTACTGAGAGCCTATGCTATATTCCCCTTTATCCGCATCAAACAGACACCCGCAGTCCCCGCACCTGAATCTTCTCGTCCTATTTCCCCACTGCCCATCTCTATTCCTTCCGTGTAACAACACCTTCACTCCTATACCCTCCCTATTTTTCGTCAGGCGGCTTCCTCAAAGCTCGTCCCCTCCGTCCATTGGTACGGCGTTTGCTGAGATGTCTTTAAAGCCCAGCGCCGCGAAAATCGCCAGCATTTGCTTTGACACCTGCACCTCCAGCGACATTGACCGATTCTCCACCATCATCCCCCTCTTTTCGTCCATCACCTGGGTCCCTCTCTCGGTCAGGTCCCTCTCCAGCTCCTGCCGCCTTACCCATAAGTCCATATACTCCTCTACTTTGTCCCTATACACATCCTCAACCAAGCCCCGCGCCTCCAGATTCCCTATCAGCGCCCCTCTCAGCTGGTTATACCGCATCTTCGTCCTCCTGTCCATCTTCCACCCTCCCCGAAATTCCTGCGCGCGCGTAAGCCCGCCAGTTTTGTCGTGAGCACCCCCGAGTAAGCCAAAAAACCATTTCCCTCGTTTTTCTCGCCGGGGGGCTTTCTCAGTCCCACCGCTCCTCCAGCACTAACCCCTCTCTGCCAACTTTCCTCATCCTCTCAGGATGACACACCGTCTCATGGCACTTTCTGCAAACGCTCACCAGCTGCCGGTGCTTCACTCCTTCCTCATCCACATAAAAATCCTCCAGCCCCAGCTCCGGCCTGTCTCGAAGGTGAATCACATGGTGCACCAGCTCCGCCCGCCGGTACCGCCCCCGCTCCCTGTGCACCTGACATTCCCACCTGTCCGCCTCCAGCACCTCCAGCCGTTTCCTCTGCCAGGCCCCCGAGACGTAGAACAGATGCTCCTCTCCCCGCTCCACCAGTTCCGCTATCTTTTCCGGCTCCATATCCCCCTCCGAAATATCCCCGCACTCTGCCTCCCGGCTTCTTTGCGTCCATTTTACCCCAGAAAGAGCCCCAAAAGCGGAAAACCACAAAATTTCCCGCCTTTTTTCACAATTTTTTATTTTAGAATCTTTCCCCCGAAGTTTTTTGCGAAAAAATTTTTCCGCAAAAAATTTCCGGGGATAATTCACGCTTTTTCTCCAAAGATTTTCTCGTACCTTTTTCTCACCGAATCCTCCGAGAACTTATACCCCATCTTCGCGGCCACCTGCGCCCAGGTCAACCCTTGCAGCGCCCTTAAGGCCGCAATGCGCCGGAGATTTTCGTCGGAAATTTCACTGACAAATTTTTCTATGGCTCTTTTCTCGGCCTCCTTCTGGGAGCATTTAAGGGTAAGCTCACGCACCTCTTTTTTCAGGGCTTTCACCTCCCGGCATATCTCAGGATATTTTCCCAGGTCTTGCTTGTCAAAATTTCTGCCCATGATTTCCCGGCTCCTTTCGTAAAAAAGCATAAGGCTTTTTTGAGGTCCCAAAAACTTACACATTTACAAGGCTTATCATGCTTTCACCGGGACAAACTCCGGGGAAAGCTCCCCTATACAATGTAATAGAAACGCAGGGGCTCAACAGCGCATTACATATTTAAAGTAAAGATAGCCGAACTCGGTGCGCTGGCTCTCCACCAAGGTATACCCCTTAGGGGCTCTTGGCGGCTTCTCTACAGAATAACTTCTCAGGGCCAATGCGGGCCTTTCCCTCTGGGGCTGTCTGAGATTCTTTGTGGCTTTCCATCTGTGGGTCCGTTCACCCTGCTCCGGGGTCCAGTGGTCAAAAAGATAATTGGCAAGACCTGTGTAGTCCCTTCCGTGATCGACCCCCTCATAGAAATTCCTCTTTCTCATTCTCTTGAGCCTTATGACAGTTCCTGATGTCCACTTGGCCCTTATAACCTCCTCACTCACTCCTGCCGAAAGCATATGAAAGTGAATCCTGTCCGTGCTCTTGCCCCGGCCCATATAGATGATTATTCTGGCCTCCGGACACTCCCTTCTTAGACTTCTCACAAAGTTATCTCTCACCCGCCGGGCTTCTCCAAAGGTATGGACTTCGTGCTCGTTGTCCATGGTAAAAGTGCCGTAAAGGGACCTCTCATCAAAGTTTTCATTGACAAGCCTTGCGTGGTGCAGTCTGGACATTTTCTCCCTATGTATACGCCTTTCCTCCTCGGTCTTGAATCTCACTCTCGCCCTTGGAATTCGCGCCGTACTCCCCTTCATGGTATAGACCATCTGCTCACAGACCGCCCCAGAGAATATTCTTTGCTTAACCCGCACCATGCTATCGTCCTCTTTCAAGTTTTGCATTATTCCGGCAGCCTATAAATAACACTCCCCGCCCAGGCCTCACAGACCAATCCATCAGAGACCCGGGTCAGTTCAAGCTCCAGCCAATAATTGTAATTG
>CAJUDG010000019.1 GCA_910584745.1 uncultured Eubacteriales bacterium | reverse complement strand
TTGGTCAGCTCCGCCCCCAGCATCAAGGGCGAGCCAAACAGGCACCAGAGGGTCATCATGGTGCGCTGCTCGTCCCTGGTGAAGTGGGTGTCCCACTCCCCCTTACCGAAGCCGCCACCGATTTTGCCGAGAGGCAGCATATCACAGTCCGGGAAGCAGCCGGGCCCAACATGATCCTGCCACAGTTCGCAGCGGTAGAACATGGCCTTGAGGGCCTTCCAGTCGTCCCAGAAATCGTCGGTGATGCGCCACATATTGGCGTACTTCTTATAGTGCCAAGCCTGCTCGATCAGCGCCGGGCCTGGGGATAGGGACAGCACGATCTCCCGCCCGGACTTTCCGATGGCCCGGTGGAGCATTTCAATTTCATGCTTGCGCTCGTATGCCCGGGAACTATGTTCTACCCAGTTGTCTACGTTGCAGATATCGTCGCACTTGATGAAATCCACGCCCCAGTCCGCGTACATCTGGATGATGGAATCATAGTACGCCTGCCCCGCCGGGGTGTCCCGCACGCCGTACATATCCGGGTTCCAGCGGCAGATGGAGCTGGGGTCGGCCACCATGTCGGCGGTGACGTCTGTACCCAATATCTTGGTGTGGTGATGGGCGGCGATACGCGGGATGCCCCGCATGATGTGGATGCCGAACTTCAGCCCCAGGCCGTGTACATAGTCCGCCAACGGCTTGAAGCCCCTGCCGTTTGCTGAGCTGGGGAACCGCTCCGGGTCGGGCAGCAGCCGGGAAAATTCGTCCATCTCCACCGACGCGAAGGGAATGTACTGGAACTGTTCCCGCATAGACCCGGTCTTGTGGGCGTACCACTCAATGTCCACTACCACATACTCCCAGCCGTAGGGATTGAGCTTTTCGGCCAACACCCGGGCGTTGGCCTTGACCTGCTCCTCGTTGACGGTGGTATCGTAATAATCATAGCTGTTCCACCCCATAGGTGGGGTGGGAGCGAAGGTGTTTTTGTTCATGACAATTTTTCTCCTTTCATATATCTGGCTGCCCAAATTACTGGAGCCTACACAGCCCCGATCCAATCCCCATGGGCCCCGTCCCGCAGGAACACCGGCATATAGTCTATGGGCGCGCCGGCGGTGATCCACCGCCCTCCCTCATAGCTCTCCCCGGAGCGCAGGTCCGTCCAGCTCCCGGCAGGCAGGTAGACCTCCCGGCTCACGGGCCCCGCCTCCATCACCGGGGCGGCGAGCACGTCCGGGCCAAACATGTACTGGTCCCGGAGCTCCCAGCAGACCGCGTCCTCCGGGAACTCGTAGAACATGGGCCGCATCACCGGCGCGCCGGTTTGGTGGGCCTCCTCCATCAATCGGCGGACATAGGGCCGCATCAGCTCTCGGAGCCGGATATATTTACACATGATACTGTAGTTATATTCACCAAAATCCCATATCTCGTTGTTCCCGCCGGTATGCTGGACGGGCCGGCTGTCGGCCCGGGTGAGCTCCTGCCCCCGCAACCGGTCGCCATGCATACGCATCACCGGGCAGAAGGCCCCCCACTGGAACCAGCGCACCAGCAGCTCTCGAAAGGCCGGGTCCTCCGGGTCGCCGCCGGAGAAGCCGCCGATGTCCGTGGTCCACCAGGGTATGCCCGCCGTGCCCATGGAAAGCCCAGCGCAGACCTGCCGCCGAAAGGTGGCGAAGTCGCTGTGGATGTCCCCGGACCAGACCAGGGCGCCGTATCTCGCGCTCCCGGCCCAGGCACAGCGCACAAGGTTGACCGGATTCTCCTGGCCCTCTCCCCTCATGCCCTCATAGAAGGCCCGGGAGTACGCCTGGGGATAGAGGTTGCCCACCTCCAGGGCCGTGCCCCTTTGATAGCGGTAGTTTGCGTAGTCATAGTTCCCAAACTCCGGCTCCGCCTCGTCCAGCCAGAACACCCGCACGCCCTTGTGGTAGTAATTCTCTTTGCACTTCTCCCACACATAGGCCCGGGCCTCCGGGTTGGTGGCGTCGAAAAAGGCGCTGTCCCCGCCGAACTGCATCTGCACGTTGAGGCCGTGGTCGCTCTGGACCAGCAGACCACGCTCCCGCATCTCCTGGAAATTCTCGCTGTCCAGGCCGATCTGGGGCCAGACGGACACCATCAGCTCTATACCCAAGTCTTTCAGCTCCCGCACCATCCCCTCCGGGTCCGGGAAGAACTCCGGGTCGAAGCGGAAATCCCCCAGATGGGGCCAGTGGAAAAAGTCGCAGACGATGACGTCCACCGGCACGCCCCGGCGTTTATACTCCCGTGCGGTCTCCAAAAGCTGCTCCTGGTTCCAGTACCGCAGCTTGCACTGCCAGTAGCCCAGGCCGTACTCGGGCATCATGGGCGGGCGGCCCACGGCGGCGGTGTACTGGCTGATGATCTCCCGGGGGCTGTCCCCGGCCGTCACCCAATAGTCGAACTGGGCGGAGGACCTGGCGGACCAGGTGGCGCCGTTCCTGGCGAAGACCGCCTGCCCGATGGCCGGGTTATGCCATAAAAAGCCGTAGCCCCGGCTGGACAGCACAAAGGGCACGCTGGCCTGGGAGTTCCGGTGGGCCAGCTCGAAGGTACAGCCCGCCACGTCCAGCTCCTCCTGCTGGTACTGGCCCATGCCGTAGAGCTTTTCCCCCGCCTGGGCCTCGAAAGTGACCGCCAGCTCATAACCGCCGCCGGTCTTTGGCCTGTACTCCCGGGCCCTCCGGGCCACGGCCCCCTGGAACTCCTTCTCCTCCAGCAGGAGCTCCCCCTTTTCATTATAGAAGCTCAGCTGGATGCGCTGGGGCCAGTCTCTTTTCTCTGCCACGGCTTTCAGTTTCCCCACGGTGATGCTGGCGGTTTCGCCCTGGATGTTCACGTCGGATTTCTGCTCAGGCTGGGGCAAAAGGGCCCAGTCCGGCAGCTGGGGCTCGTCCATGCGCCGGGCCACGACCCGAAGGCTGTTCTCGCCCCAAGGGAGCAGGTGTATGGTTTCGGTTTCCAGGCGGCATTCCAGCCCGCCATATTTCTGGTTAAAATACTTCATGAAACTCCCTCGCTTTCATTTTTGCCTTCCGCCTCCCAAAAACCTCGGGGGCATTTCATCTTTGCTTTCGCGGCCCGGACCTCCACAAAACATCCGCATTGTGCGCACATGCCGTTTTGCAGATACGCGCAGCCTTTGCACTTTGCCAGCCGCAGGGCGTATTCATCCCGGCTGGCTTTTTGCTCTTGGGGGATGGACTCGATATACTTATATATGGAATCGAAATAGCTGCCGTCCATTTCCCGCAGCAGGCAGCGCCTGCAAATCCGCTCCGCCGCCATTATTGGATGGTGAGCTCCACCACGGAGCAGGCGGGCAGAGTAAACCGTACCTTGCCGTTCTCCAGAGATATACCGGTCAGCTCGGTGATACCCACATCGTTTGGGTGGTCGAAGTCGTTGTAATCTCCCATGTTCCCAGTCAGCACACGGCCTGTGACGTTGGCGGCTTCTTTCCCAAACAGTTCTGCCTCCACAGGGCAGTCAGCGCCAGCGTTCAGGTTAGCCGCCGTGATGTGGATAGCGCCCTCACTGTTTTCAGAGGCAGACACAGTCAGGTCGGCGATACCCTCCACTTCCTGGGTTTCCACAAAGCTGCCGAGCAAAGTGGCGTCCTGATGGTGCTGATACAAGTCAAAAACGTGATAGGTCGGCGTGAGCACCATCTTATCGCCCTCAGTCAGAATGACCGCCTGGAGCACGTTCACCAGCTGGGCGATGTTGGCCATCACCACCCGGTCACAGTGGCGGTTGAAGATGTTCAAGGTCAGCGCCGCAACCATGGCGTCACGCATGGTGTTCTGCTGGTAGAGGAAGCCGGGATTGGTGCCGGGCTCCACATTGTACCAGGTGCCCCACTCGTCCACGATGAGCCCCACCTTATGGGCAGGGTCGTACTTGTCCATGATCTGACTGTGCTTTGTGACCAGCTCCTCCATGCAATTCGCCGCCTTCAGGGTGGCGTAATACTCGTCCTTTGAAAAGCCCGTAGCGGCGCCTTTATCGCTCCAGTCGCCGGTGGGAAGCGTATAATAATGGAGAGAAAGCCCGTCCATATAGTTTCCAGCAATCTCCATTACCTTTTCCGTCCAGGCATAATCCCCGGCGTTGGGGCCGCAGGCTATTTTGAATAGCCTATTGTCCCCATAGTTCCGGCAATAGGTCTGGTAGCGGCGGTAGAGGTCGGCATAATACTCCGGGCGCATATTGCCCCCGCAGCCCCAGCTCTCATTGCCCACGCCCAAGTATTTCAGCTTCCAGGGCTCCTTTTGGCCGTTCTTCTCCCGGAGCTCAGCCATGGGCGATACGCCGTCGAAGGTCATGTACTCCACCCATTCGCTCAGCTCCTGTACCGTGCCGCTGCCCACATTGCCATTGACATAGGGCTCGCAGCCCACCTGCCGGCACAGCTCCATAAATTCATGGGTGCCAAAGGAGTTGTCCTCCACCACCCCGCCCCAGTGGGTGTTCACCATGCGCTTGCGGCTTTCCTTGGGGCCGACGCCGTCCTTCCAGTGGTACTCGTCCGCAAAACAACCTCCCGGCCAGCGCAGCACAGGCAGATGAATATTCTTTAGCGCCTCCACCACGTCAGTGCGCATCCCATTTACTTTGGGGATGGGGGAGGCCTCCCCAACGAACAGGCCGTTGTAGATACACCGTCCCAGGTGCTCGGAGAAGTTGCCGTAAATATTCTTGTTGATCGTGCCTTTCCTGTCTAAAGCGTTAATGATTATTTTTCTCATGACTGTATGTTCCTTTCTAAACATGTACACTTCCGTGTTCTACTCTTTTTCAAATCGGCTGTCCAAATCGTCCTCCGCATCCCAGACGATTCGAGGAATATCGCCGCCCATCCATGTTTTTTGAGCGGGCTCCTTATGCTTTTGGGTGAATTTTACCCGCTGCCTGCCAAAGCGCAAGTCCAGTGTGTCCCCGTCGCCGATAAGGGGCGCCAGCAGGTCGTGGAGCTTTTTGTTCTGAACGCCCGAAGTCCATGTTTCGTAGTGCAGGGCATACAGGTCTTTCAGCACAGCCCACTGTCCGGCTCCATCCGGCACAACATGTGCCTCCGGGTCTGCGCAAAAATTGGCCTGCCCTCTGTATAGCCGTTCCGGCAAAACACACACAGCGCCTTCCTTCACCCGCCGTGCTGCCGCCTGGTAGGTTCCCTCGCTGATTTCTTCCCCGGTGAGGAAGATCAACCGGGCGGATTTCAGGCAGTCATAGCCAACCTTTTCGTCAAACACCGCCACGCCGTGCAGGGGCGCGAACAACGTGCGGGCGGCCATGCTCCGGCTCTCCCAGTTTCGGGAAGCAGAGTCGCCGCGGATATAGCCATGGGACAGCATATTCCAGATGTTCAGCCACTCTGTATTCTGGTTTTGGGCCGGCACATGGCCGTACAGCGGGCCGGGATAATAGAGGGGCGACTGCTGGCGCGTGTCAAAGCAGGTGTCGTCAAAACGGACGATGGCGATATCCGGCTGAAAATCCCGCCAGCTATAGGGCCGGGGATGGGCCGGGGCGTATTCCTTCACAAAGCGCTCGTAGCGGTCCATGCACTCCTTTTGCAGCCAGTGGCTCTCGTCGCCATAACCGCCCTCAATGTACACCCGGTCTGCTCCGGACCAGTAGGCCATCAACAGGGCGGAAGTGTACCGCTCCGGCGTGTGGCCTATAAGCTCCGGGTGCCACCAGCCGTCCACGTCCACCGCAAAGGGGCCTCCGTACTGGAGGGCGGCTCCCAGTCCCACTGCCAACATCACAGGCCCGGCGGTCTCCTTGAGCACCTTTGGGCTGGGGCTGAGCCCAGCCGCGGCAGCCGCGTGCATCATCACCGGAAACAGATACTCCCCGGCCACATCTTTGCTATCCACCCGGTAGTTTTCCACCCGCCGGGCAATGGCCTCTCCCACGGCGGCCTGGGCCTGTCGCAGGGAAAGGCCGTCTGTGTCCGCAAAATAGTGGTGCCCCTCATAGCCGTAATATTCTACCACGGTCCAGTGAGCGTTGAGCTGCATATGGTCGCACTCGTCCAGCATAACGCCCAGGTAGGCGTCGTTGTGCTCCAAATGCTCCCGCACCTCCGCCGGGAACTGCCAGTCCAGGGGCAGGCCTTCCACGTTGAGCACATAGCCCAAGCCCAGCCTTTCGCACTCCCGCAAAGCACCCAGCAAGGCCCCAGTGTCCCGGTTGAAATGCAGGTCCACATAGTCCGCGCCGCGCTCCTTTGCCTTCGCCAGCTGCCGGGAGTCCGTGCCGCTGCTCATGCCAAATCGCACATTTTTCATAATATTTTCCTCTTATATATGAATTTCCGTATCGCTGTCGAACACAATGGGTACGCGCACATACCCCGACTCAAAATATCCCTCTGTACCGCCCCAGCGGTCGCCAATATAGAGATATTCCGTCTCTCCGCTCTCAGCGTGGTACACCGGCAGCACCCAGGTGGGCTGGGACTGATAGGTAGTTTCATCCCCAAAATCGTACCGGGCTGACCAGCCATCGGTCATAGACCGCGACCAGGCATAGCTGCCCTGGTTTGGGGCCCAGCCGGTACACGCGCTGGTGAGCATGAAGTAAATCCCATGGCGCTTGAACACCGTAGCCGCCTCCCGCTGCTGACCGGGCCAGAGGACGCGCTCCAGCTTGTCAATGGTGAGGTAGTCTTCGCTGAGCCTGTAAATGTGGGTGTCCAGATTCTCTCGGGCGGAGGAGATGAAGTAGGCCGTGCCGTCATCGTCCTGGAACACCGTGCAGTCCCGGGACATGTGCCCGATGGGGTTGAAGGAGCCCAGGTAGGTGTAGTCCCCATCGATGGTATCGCACACCGCCACGGCGCAGCGGGCCTCCTTGTAGTCGTCGGGCAGCTCCCAGTGCATCCACATGACGAACTTTCCGGTCTTGCGGTTGTACAGCACTTTTGGCCGCTCAATATTGCACCCATCGCCAATGCCCGCCTTGCGGCCCTCCACCTCCAGGCGCAGGTCGGCGGTAGGCAGATATGGGTGCTGTCTCGTGGGGCTGTCCAGGGTGAGGATGTGGCTACGGAACTCCCAGCTCTCCAAATCCTTGGAACGATAGCAGGACACCTTGTTCCGCCCGCGCCTGTCCTCGCCTATCCAATAATACCAGCCCTCGTGGGCGATAATCTGCCCGCCGTGGGCGTGGACGGGCTCTCCGTTCTGGTCGATGGGTCTGTAAGTTTTTATCATGTTGACCTCCTTAATAATGCAGCGCCGGGATCTCCTCCGGCCTCTGTGAAAATGGCGAAATTTGCCCGTTCGCCACAGCATAAATGCGGCTATGGCACTCCCGGATGCTGGTGGCGATCTCCGGGTACTTCCTCATGCAAACGTCCACCAGCCCGATCTGATAATTCTCCCCGTCGAACCGCCCCAGGCAGCTCTGGTCGTTGAACTGGAAGTAGTGCGCCCCCACAAAATACTTGCTGGCCGCGCCCTGCTCCATGTAGTATTGATAGGCTACGCCCCGCTCCGTCTGGCTAGCTACACCGCGAATCCCGGTTGCGGAAAGCCCCCTGTCCAGCGCCCCATGGTGGAACTCGCCCACCATCACCGGCTTGTCAAGAAGTTTTCCCACTTGCTCTACTTGCTCCACCGGGCTGATCTGGTAGCTGTTGATGGAGAACACGTCGAAGTTCTCATACCCGGCAAGCAGTGATTTGTCGGTGATATAGGCGTACCGCATACCCAGGTTCATGTGATTGGGCGCGGCCTTGCGGCAATACTGAGAGGGCAAAGTCACATACCGGCGTATCATCTCCTCGGAGAAAGCCCGCAGGTCGGCCCGGGCCTGCTCCGAATAGCCGCAGGCCCGGTGCATGGGCTTCAGCACATCATCAAAGCTGGCGAAGTCCCGGTTCCAGGCCTTAGCCCAGTCCTGCGCCGTGGCATACCGCCCCTTGAGCCAGTCCCGCAGGGCGAACTTGCTCACCAGGGGCTTTTGGCAGGCCAGCAGCTCCTCGGCAATGCACAGGTCGTAGATGAAGGCCCACTCCGGCTCGTTGCGCAGGAAGTAGCCGATGAGGTTTTTGTCCTCCCGCAAAGGCTCCAGCTGCTTGGCAAACTCCCGGCTGTTCTCCTCATATTCCGGGGCGAACACGTCCGGAAAGTCCCGGAAAACCTTGTCCTCCGTGGTGGGGAACCCGGCCATGGGCAGCACATAGGGCATATCGGCGAAGCGGATAAACTCCGGCTGGGACCAGTTGCCCACGGTGTTGAAGCCCTGCTCCACCAGATAGTTTTTCGCAATTTTCGCCCAGCTCTCCCACCAGTTCACCCCGAAGGCGTGGATCAGGTTGGCAATGCCAAAGTTGGCAAACTCCGTAGGCCCCCGGCGGCTCCGGGCCGGGGCAAAGTCTTCCGTCTCCGGCGGCAGATGGGGGATGAACTCCCGCATCACGTCCACCCGGGTGTCCACGCCGGGGCCGACACAGTCCACGCCGGTGGAGAGGAACGCGTTGCCATCAGGGTCAACAAGCCACCAGCGGCCGTCCGCCTTCTCCGCGTGGAAGAAGCCGGTTTTGGTCAGGGGCTTCTCCTTCCAGCCGCCCCACCTGTCCATCTCCGGGTTTGGATTCTGGGCGGGAGAGTTCTCAGCCATCATCCGCAGGTTGATGTCGCACTGAGCGCGGCTCACGGTCTTGCCGGGCCAATCCCATCCGGCCCACTGACCCAGCTCGTCCATGAGGGGCCGGGGGTTCAGGGTGATATCCGGCCTTTTATCGCAGAGATAGGCCCCATATATGTTGATCTTCTGGGCCTCGTGCATGGGCGTGGTGGTCAGCGCCACTTTATAGACCAGCTCCCGCTCCACCGGCTTGCCGAACACGCCCAGCTTCAGGCAACCGGAGCCCCGCTCGGGGAACAGCTTTTGGCTGTTCAGCAGTTCCAGGGGCAGGGCGATGGTGGTGCGCACCCCGGGCAAAATGCCGAACATGATGCGCATATCGAACTCGCCGGTACTGCCCCGCTCCCAAAGGCACAGGTCGAAGGCGGCGGAGTGTTTTTCCAAACATTCCAGGTCCAGCACCAGCCAGCGGTTTTCGGCATCCTCCCACCCCGGGAAGGGCGAACCGGGCGCGCCCTCGGACATGAGGAACAGGCCCTCGGGCGGGCAGGTGTAGGTTTCGTTCTGGCGCTGGCCCCGGTCGAGATGCCAGCTTGTAAAGTCGATCGTCATACTATGTCCTCCTGGTATCAAATAAGTTGGATATTTTGCTTTCTTTCAGCTGAGATATTCCCGCTCATTCCCATACATCTAATTTCCTGTCTTTATAGTAATACTCCCTGTCCCTTTCTCCAATTTCACGGATGACCCTGCACGGCACGCCAAAGGCAACCACATTTGCGGGAATGTCATTTGTAACAACGCTTCCCGCACCGATTACCGTATTGTCCCCTATGGACACCCCGGGCATGACGCTCACATTGGAGCCGATCCACACATTTCGCCCTATGTGAATGGGAAGATTATAAACATAATGGTTTTCTCTCAGAATTGGCAAAACTGGATGCCCTGACGTGGTGAACACCACATTAGGAGAAATCATGCTATAGTCTCCTATATAAATCTGCTCATCATCCACAAATGTTACATTGGAATTGATGTAAATGCCTTCGCCCAGATGGGCATTCTTACAGCCCCAATTCGCGTTCAGCGGGGTTTCTACTGTACAATTACTCCCCACTTCAGCGAACACTTCTTTTAGCAGCTTCTGCCTTTTCTCTGTTTCGGTTGGCAAGGTTTGATTGTATTCGATCATTTTGCATTGGTAAATATGTTGGTCTCCCAAAAGGGCGGGGTCGTCGTACCTGTATGGCAGGCCTTGCCCTTTTCTTTTTACATTGTCCATTGTAGTCTCTCCTTATGTCTCAGGAACTAAGTCCCAGTTCTGAGGCCGGTCCCGGTGACAGACCAGCTTCCCATCCTCCACCAGCAGCTCAGCAGCCTGCAAGCGGGTGAGCCATGAGCCCTCGGCCTCATGGGTGAAGTAAATGATGTAGGCCCGGCCGTTGTTCACCAGCACATCGGCGTGGTGGCCCACCAACTGGTCGCCGGGGCGGGTGCCGGGCTGGTCGAGGATGTTTTCCGGCTGGCGGGTCCAGTGGGTGAAGTCCTGGGTGGAGTACACAGCCAGACCCTTCCACATATCGGTGATCATCCAATTTTTGCCGCCCAGGGTGAACACGTTAGGCCCCTCGTGCTGCACGTCGCTGACCTCGCATCCCACCGGCGTCCAGTGGCACAGGTCATGGCTTATAGCGGCGTAGGTGTTGTTATCCTCCTTGAACCACATCTTAAACTGACCCAGGGCAATCTCATGAACGCAGGCGTCAATCACCGGGCGCTTTGACACCTCCGAGAAGCTCTCAAACTCCCAGTGCCATAAATCGTCTGAGACGAAGTGGG
Organism: uncultured Eubacteriales bacterium; assembly: GCA_910584745.1. Classification (GTDB taxonomy): domain Bacteria; phylum Bacillota; class Clostridia; order Oscillospirales; family Acutalibacteraceae; genus Acutalibacter. The sequence goes on along the minus strand of CAJUDG010000019.1, from coordinate 11,384 downwards.
CCAGTTTGGAGGGCTGATAGCCGTGGTCCCAGTCGAACTGGATGCCCTGGATGTAGGTGACGTACATATGGTACTGTCCTTGGAGCCAGACCACCTCCGGTGCCCAGAAGGTGTTGTGGCCCGGGTCCAGGTCCAGGCCGGGGATGGTGCCCCGGTAGGTCCAGTATTGCCCATCAAAGGAGCTGGCTACGCCCAGGGCGCTGCCGAACACGTTGGACACGCCCACGGCGACCTCAGTGGCCCGGCGCTGGGTATAGATGAGCCACCAGCATTTTTCCATCCGGTTCCAGATCATCACCGGGTCGGAAGCGCCGTCATATATGGGGTCGCGAAAAAGTGGAGCCGGAATGCTATTCATTGGCATAAATACCTCTCTTTCCATGTTTTAGCAAGAATTTACTCTATTTTACAGTATCGTCAGTGAAATTGCTATGGCAAATTCTCTGAACGACCTGACTTTTTCACAGATAAAAGGCCGCCCCATTCGGAGCGGCCTTGAACAGTGTGGACTCACCCCTTGATAGAACCTATCATAACGCCTTTTACAAAGTATTTCTGAACAAAGGGGTAGATGATCAGCAGCGGCAGGGAGGACACGATGATCACGCCGTACTGAATGGTGCGGGCGATGCGCTGCATGTTGAGAATGGTGTCCGGGTCGGTGATATTCGCCGCCTGGATGGCCTGGCCTGAAATCAGGATGTCCCTCAAAATCAGCTGCAAGGGAACCAGCTCCTGATTGTTCACATAAATCAGGCCGTTAAAGAAGTCGTTCCAATGGCCCACCGCATAGTACAGTGTCATAATAGCTATCACAGCCTTGGAGAGAGGAAGCACGATGGAGATGAAGAACCGGAACACGCCGCAGCCGTCTATCTCCGCCGCCTCCTGCAGCTCGATAGGGATGGTAGACTGGAAGAAGGTGCGGGTGATAATCAGGTTGTACGCGGAGAAGGAGCCCAGCACTACCAGGGTTATGACGTTATCGGTAAGGCCGATTCCCTTGATAATCAGATAACTGGGAATCAAGCCGCCGCCAAAGTACATGGTGAACACCATGATCTTCATAATGAATCCCCGGCCCAGGAAATCCCGTCGGGAAAGGGCGTAGCCGGCGGGGATAGTGATGAGCAGGGCCAGCACAGTGCCGGCGAAGGTGTAAAACAGGGTGTTGCGGTAGCCTGTCCAAATGCGGTTGTCCTTCAGGATATACTGGTACCCTTCAAAGGAGATGTCCTTTGGGTAGGTAATGACCTGCCCGGAGGCTACCAGATTGGGGTTGCTGATGGAGGCGATCACCACAAAGTACAGTGGGTAGGCAATGCACAGTGTCAGCAGAGCCACCAGGATGAAGACCACTACATCGAAAACCTGGTCTACCTTTGTCTGCTTCATGTGGTGCTTGATCAAGGCGGGAGATGCCGCTTCGTTTTTCATATCCACTTACCCCCTTACCACAAACTGATGTTGGCCGTCTTATCAGCTACCTTATTCACAATCAAAAGCACGATGAAGCTCACTAGGTTGTTGAACAGGCCGATGGCTGTGGAATAGCTGAACTGGGCCTTTTGGATGCCGATTTTGTACACATAGGTGGAGATGATCTCCGAGTTGTCCAGGTTAATGGGCAGCTGGAGCAGGAACACCTTCTCAAAGCCCACATTGAGGATCTGGCCGGTGCTCATGATCAGCAGGATGATGGCCGTGGGCATGATGGAGGGCAGGTCGATGTACCACACCCGGTGCAGCTTATTGGCGCCATCCACAATGGCGGCCTCGTGCAGCTCCGGCGAAACAGTGGAGAGCACTGACATATAAATGATGGACGAGAAGCCCATGCCCTGGAGCACGCCGGACCAGACGTAGATGTGCTTGAAGTTGCTGGCATTGCCCAGGAAGTCTATTCCCCCTCCGCCCAGCTTCTGGATGATCTGGTTGAAAATGCCGTCGTTTCCCAGGAAGATGAAGATCATGCCGCAGAACACCACAGTAGAGATAAAGTGCGGTGCATAAGTGACCATCTGAGAAACCTTCTTGAACTTGGGGAACACACAGTAGTTCAGCAGCAGAGCGAACAGGATGGGCACAGGCGTTCCGGCAACGAGGGAGTACACGCTGAGCACCAAAGTGTTGCGCAGCAGGTCCCAGAACTGATAAGAGTTGAAGAAGGTTTCAAAGTGCTTAAAGCCTACCCACTCGCTGCCCCATACGCCGGAACTGGCCCGGTAGTCCTTAAAGGCGATCTGGATGCCGTACAGGGGGGCATAGTTGAAGATAATGACATAGATGATGGCCGGAATGACAAACAGATACAGCACCCAGGTTTTTTTCAGGGTATTGATGAGCTTGCTTTTCGTCATCTTTGGCTTTTCCGGCCTCTGTTTTTTCTTAGCCTTTATAGTGGCTTCCATTGACTACTCTCCTCTCTGAAATAGTGGAAAGGGGACGCCGAAGGCCAGTGCCTTGCAGCGTCCCCAACCCACAGACTTAAATATGTCTAAGGAGTGATTGATTCCCTTGCTGATCAGTTCATACGAGCCTGGATCTCATCCACGAACTCCTGGCAGAGCTGCTTGTACTCGGGTACGCGCAGCTTCTCCAGCTGGGAGAGATGCTCGTTCCACTTGCTCTCGTCAATGCCGTTTACAATGGAGTCAGAGATGAAGCGCAGCAGGTAGTTGTCGATGTCAGCCTTGAGGATGCCCCGCTGCTCCTGGTTCTCAATGGTGGTGACCCCAGGGGGCAGGGGCTGTACGCCGAATTCTACGTCGATCTTCGCGGCAGGCAGTTTAATGTAATCGCCCGCGCCGCCGTCGGCCTTGATCTTCTGGTCCTTCTCGTAGTAGGACAGAGCCGGGGACCAGCCCGCAAAGGCCTCGTTGCTGCTGTACTCAGAGGAGTTGTTGTAACCGAACTGCTTGTAGTCGTCGGGGTCAATGAGGTACTTGGTCATGGGAATCTTGTGGCCGAAGGGGTCATCGGGGTCAACCTCGTCGGTGTAGTACCAGACCTCGTTCTCTTTACCGGTGCGGAACTTCAGCTTGGTGTCCAGGCTGCTGTTCACATAGTCATACCAGCGCACCAGAGCCTCGGGCTCCTCGCACTTGGTGGTAATGTACAAGCCGGTGTCACGGTTCAGGTTGTTCAGGCCCACGATCTGGTCGCCGTTGGGGCCCTTCAGGGCGGGTACATGGACGAACTTGCGGTAGGCCTCGTCGGTCTCGGGGTTCACCTCGTCGCCGTGGGTGTCGGAGATAAAGGTGCCCAGGCCGCCGTCGCCGTACTCATTGTAGGAACCGATAATGTCCTTACCGGTGTTCTTGGTGTAATACTGGTCGCTGCTGTGGGTAAAGCACTCGCTGTCCAGCAGGCCCTCGGCATAGAGGCTGTGCATCCATTCCAAGGCGTCATAGTAGCCCTGCTCCTCGGCGGAGAACACTACGGTCTTGCCGTCCTTGGGGTCCAGGAACACATGGTTGTCATTCTCTACCACGCCGAAGGGGCCAAACATGTTCTCCATGCCGGCGGCCCAACCCCAAACCTCACGGAAGGTGTAGGGGATCTCATCCGCCTCGCCGTTGCCGTTGGGGTCCTTGGTCTTAAAGGCCCTCAACACCTCCACAAACTCGTCTGTGGTGGTGGGGATTTCCAGCTTCAGGGTGTCCAGCCAGTCCTTGTTGATCCACAGCTGGGCGTCGATGGTGTTGCCCAGATACTCGTCGCCGGTGGGGAGCATCTTGATGTTGCCCTCGGAGTCGGCGGAGGAGCTGTAGTAAGTAGGATGGTCGTCAAAGAACTTCTTGGTAACGGGCGCGAACTCGTCCATATACTCGTTGAGGCGCAAGAACATATCGCCGTAGCTGGGCAGGTCGATGGCGTTGCCGCAGAAAGCGTCCGGCAGGGTCTGGCTGGCCAGCAGCACGTTGACCTTCTCGCTCCAGGAGGCCAGCGGCACTTCTACCCAGTTGATCTCCACATTGGTATCAGCGGTGGTGTCGATGTTGGCCTGAGTCTCGTTGGCGGGCTTCAGGGTACCCATTTGGCCTATGTAGACCTCATAGGTTTTCTTTTCATTTAGGATGGGCAGGCCCTCCTTGTTGAACCCTTCTGCGGTCTGGATGCCGGTTTCGCCGCCAGAGGCTTCAGAGGATTCCCCGCCGGAAGAGCTGTCCTCCTTGCTCTCGGTAGAGCTGGATGAGGTCTGAGAGCTGTCGCCGGTGGAGGAAGTGTTGTTTCCGCCGCAGCCTGCCAGGGCGCTGGCGCACAGAGTGATCGCGCAGATCAGGCACGCGATTCTCTGCCAAGGCTTTTTCTTCATGCTTTCGTCCTTCTTTCTTTATTTTTTCAGGCCCCCGGATGGATTTCTCCGCTGGCCCATCGGTTGTTCACAGTATAGCCACAAAAAGTTTGCATTTCAATCACGATTTGTTGAAGAAAATCCTTCAAAAAATGAAGAATCCTCTGAAAAATGAAAAAGTCTCAGGAAATTTGAAACGGAAAAAGCCTTTTTCAAATTCATTTCATCAAAAAAGCGGACAACCCTGCCCGCTTTTTTCTCATTATTCAGCTTGACCATCATCCTCTGCGGGGCCAGAGGATGCCCTGCCTTTCGCGCGAAAGGCCTGCGGCGTCATGGCATAGTACCGCTTAAAGGCCGCGGTAAATGAAGCGGCGGAGCCATACCCCAGCAGTTCTACCGTTTCCCCCACCTTATGGCCGGAAAGCAGCAGCTCCTTGGCCTTCTGCATCCTCATTTCCTCCACATACTGAGAGATGGTCTGCCCGGTGGAGTTTTTGAAGTAGTGGCTCAGGTTACTGGCAGAGGTGTTGAACTCGGCGGCCATTCCCTTTACAGAGAAGTCCGGGGAGGTATAATTTTCCTCGACATATTTCACTACCTCTTTCAAATTCTGACGTCTTGCCGGCTTCTCCGGCTCCGACTCCTCTGCCTGGTTCTGTATGTACAGTGCCAGTTGTTCGTCCAGCTTCGCCCCAACCGTCTCTGGCGTAATGGTATCCAGATTCTTCAAGGACTGCATCGCGGCGACCCGGTCGCCGCCGTTCAGCAGGGCGGCCACGTCCACCAGCACCGTTGTGCCGATCACCGGGTTCAGGTATGGCAGGTCGCCTTTCATCATGCGGATGGCAAACTCTACCTTAGCGGTATTCCCCGCCTCGATCGCCTCACTGAGAGCATCTATCTCCGTCTGCGGATAGATCTTCTTAATGCCGTCAGGGAAGGGCTTGTCCAGCGCGCCCCGGGCCTCATTATAGCTAAAACGGATACGATCCAGTTCCTCCACTACCTGCCCAAAGCCCACCTGCACCTGACCACATTTTTTCAGGTCGGTATGGATCATCTTCAGCAGTGCGTCCTGTTCCAGGTCAGAGCAGATAAGGAACACATACTTGTCCCCCATAATATAGAGCGAGTAAATATCGCTGTGTTCCCTGTAACGCAAAAATCCCTCGTTAAAATATTGGTAAACATCCGAGTTTTCCATCACGTCTTCCACAAGGACGCACAAAAACCGCTGGCGGTCCAGCCGGATTCCCTCCTCCAAGCATTGTTTATACAGAGCGCTGCCCTTTTGCACCTGATTGTCCACAATATAATATAGATACTGCTCCTGCCTCAGCTGGTCGCGGCTCTCCTTGAAGATGGACTGGGAATACAGTAAATCGTTGAGTACAAAGTCAATATATTTGAATTCATCTGCGAATTTAACGGAGTCTGAGCTGTATTTATCCGGAATATTCTGCAAAATGCTTTTCAAGGGCTGATAGCTACGCTGGGTAAACCAGTAGATTGCCGCAACGCCTATGGCAAGTACCAGAAAAACTACCAGCGCCTGCCCCAGCACCAAAGAGACCAGAGACGCATTATAGAGGTTCTTGGGGATGCTCCACTCTATTTGAAAGAGTTCATCAGAGAAAGAGTAGTAATATCCGTCCCCGGCGTTCAACCGAACCTCCTCCCCGGCATACATCTTTTCATATAGCTCGCTGGAATTGGTTCCAACCATTTGGCCATTGTAGGAAACGACTATGCGGTAATCATTCCCTTCCAAGCCGTCTGGGGCCAGTACGTTCTCAAACCGCTCACAGGGAACCTGAAACAGTATGAGAGAACGGGCCTTAACGCCCTGCTTGGAATAAATTTTTTCCATTGGGGCCGCCACTAAAATGCACGCATTGCCTCCGGCTTTCAGGTCCCGGCCTTTCAGCAGCCCCAGTCCATTGACGAAGCCATCCGTTTTATCGATATCCTCCATAGTGATAATATTCTCAGTAAAAAAGTCCTCTGACTCCCTGCCTCTATTGCTGATGATAATTTTATCTTCTCTGTCATAATAGAAGATATCACTAAAAAATGTGGACCACACGCTGGTTTTCTCCAAGACCTCATGTACATTCCAAAAGGCACCGGGGTCATTGGACCGGTAGCGGTAGTACATATTTTTGTCCTTGCGCATCTGGGCGGCGGCAGTGGTCAACACCTGAAACTGGCTGTTAAGGTAACTGAGCTGGCGCTCGGAGGACGCGCGGATATTGCCTTCCAAAATATCATAGTTCTGCCGGCGCATCACAGTAAAATTCACCGCTTCGATGAGAATGACCGGAATTAAAAGAATCGCAATATATGTAACCAGCATTCTTTTGAACCTGTTTAGTTGAGAAAACAATGACTGCATTTTATCTTCACCCGCCTTCACCATAAAGTCATTTCATGTCCGCAAAGTACTCGTCTTTTTATTATAGCATCTCCGCCTCAATTTGCAAAGAGAAAACATTTTTTCTTCTTAGAAAAATACAAAGAGCGTAGAAACCCATGGATAAAAACAGTTTTTTCCTTACAGATACAATTATGAGCGTAGAGCCTTAACAAAAGTGCGATAGAATCCCTCCCGATCCACCCGACGCGCAACCTCCACATTCCCGTCAGGGTCAGGCACAAAGGCCGTGCTGCCCATATTCTCAACATCCTCAGTCTCTACGCTGACCCGTCCGCACTCAAATGTACAGATATCAGGGTAAAATACCGTCACCGCCGCCAGCGGATCATGAAGGGTCAGCTTGCCGCTGCTCTCAAGCCACGCGCCGCCGAAGTCCAGCACGGCATCAATAAGCCGGTCGCCGGATGGAAGCAGCCGCCGGGCTTCGCTGGCCTCTATGGTAAGCTGGTCCGTCACCTCCAGGGGCACGACCCGGTGGGTGGCAATTTCCGCGGCGAACACTTCTTTCGAGGCTGTGGGGTCGGCCCAGGAGTTCCAGTTATAGGTGGGGTCGGGCAGGGGCTCTGAACCAAAGTACCCATTCATGGTGTACAGACCCTTTAGCAGACCCGGAGCGTCTGGGTACTGGCGGAATAGCATGGCGATATTTGTCATGTTGCCAATACCAATCAAGACGGTCTCGTGGGGGTGCTCGCTGATGAGCCGGTAGAGGAAACCGGGAGCGTCGCCCTTCTCATAGGCGCTGTGGGGCCAATTTGCGAGTGCGCCCGCGCCCTCCGGCGTGGGGTAGACCGGGACAGGCTGCAAGGTCGCGTCCGTGCCCGCCACGATAGGGACTTCCCTCCCCGCCGCCCGGCAGATGGCGTCGGCTACGGCGGCGCGCTTCTCCGGCTCTCCGCATACGGTGGTGATACCCAGAAGCTCACAGCGCGGCTCACGGAGCAGGTAGGCGAGGCAGAGGGCGTCGTCGATGTCGCCGCCGATGTCGGTGTCCAGCAGGATCTTTGTCATAAATTTGGCTCCTTTCCCGGGTAGTATGGATTTGTCGCAATCATTATACTACAGATGGGCGCGAAAACGCAACATTCACCACCCGCATCCCCTGCTCCCTTGCATACCCCACCGTATACGCCGTCCCGCCCGAGGCATGGGTCAAGTACGCGACGCACACGCTGCTATAGTCCACCAAATGCTGGTTGCGCTTGTGCATACATCCCGGCGCGTACTCCCGCGAGGTGTACACTACCTTGTCCGCCCGTTTCTTGATGTCATCATAATGCTCCACATCCTTTTGCGCCCAGCCTTTTGTCTGGTTCAGACAGGGCAGGACGAGAATGAGCCGGATTTCCGGCAGTTCTTTCCGCAGCCGCAGCACTGTGTCTGCTGCTAGGGCATCGAATCCCAGCGCGCCCCCGGCTCCATAATAAATGATACCCTGCCGGTACAGTTCCCGGATGATCTGCTCCAGGCGTTCGCTGATCGTTGCGTAATCCTCCGCCGGTATTCGCCTGTGTCCAGTAAAGCAGCAGGTTTGATTTCGCATGATTTATCTCCCTTATTTGTATTCTCTTTTTGATATCCAATTTAGAATATATCCATACTATAGCAAATGGGATATAATCTTGTCAAGAAGGGAGGGAGTGTCATATGCCGAAGTTTGTCCCAAAGAAACCTGAGAAAGACGTCATATCCATGCGCATTTCGGTGGACACTCTCCAGGAGATAGACAAACGAGCTGCCAAATTTGAAATCAGCAGAAATGAACTGATAAACCAAATGATTGATTATGCTCTTGCTAATATGGAAGATTCTACGTCTGAATAGCAATAAGATATAAAGTAAAACGCACCGGGTTGCCGGTGCGTTTCCGTTCCTATGTGTGCATTTCCACGAACCACTTCCCGCCGTCCTCATAGAGGGAGGTCTCCCGGCCCTTGATCTTCACGGTATACTGGGTGGTCGTGGCGAACTGGGAGAGGATGGCAACTTTCGCCACCCCCTTGACCTTCTCAATGTGAAACACCCTTCCATCTTTGAGGGTAATCTTTTGCGGCACAACATTGCCCTCGATATCATGGTCGGCGTTCACCTCTACATTTTGCCTACGCCTGGTCTGGCTCTGCATAAGACTGCACCTCCGGGTCAAAGTGTTCTCCCATGAAAGCGGCGCTTTCTACTTCGACGATTTCCGAGATGGGAATAAAGACCGTGGAGAGGATCAGCGTACCCGCCTCCATATCGACCTCCTCCATGATCCCGGTTTCCTTGACGTAAGCCCCCACTTTCAGGTCGCCGATCACCTTTTCCAGCCGGAAAAATGTAACGGTCACGGCGTCCCCAGGCCGTATCATGTGCAGTTTGCGGTCGAGCTGCTCCTGGGCGTCATCTGAGAGCGTTATCCTGGTCACCAGCTCCCGCTCTACCTGTTTCGTCAGGATCGCCAGCGAGAACCCCCGCAGCGCGTCCATGGGCATGAACTGCTTGGCCCGGTTGCCCACGTCCATCTTCGGGTGCGCCGATACGGGGCGCGGCACATTGATAATATCTGAGTAATCCTTCATAGTATCACCTCGAATCTAGGCGCGATGCCCGCCGATCTGACGGTTCCTCTCCAGCGTGTTTGCCCCCTCAAGCAGGTCATACGCCTTAAAGACCGCGCTATTGCCAAAGCGTTTTTGCAGGCTCAGGGTGGCTTTCACCAGGTCGATCTCCCTCTTTTCCCTGCTCAGATCCACGAAAAAGCCCATCTGCGGCGGCACGTCTGCGGCATTGGAAAGCCGTATTGCGCTCACCCCTAAATGCTTGGAGCAGAGCCGCTTGTCCATAAGCCGCTCGAACAGCTCCATAGATTTACCCATAATTCTGCTGGGACAGGCGGTAGGGCCGTCCAGCTTGATGGTGCCGTGGGCGGGCTTGGGAGCCAGCTTGCCGTAATGGTTGACCTTCATCGGGCCGGAGTATGCGCCATCGGCGTTCTCATGCCAGTCGTAGCTGATATACATTGTCAGGCCCTCGGCAACGATGTCGCTGTCAACCAGCCGGTGTATAAGCTGCTCGGTCATCTCTTTTATAATGATACGGGTCTTTTCATAGTCGTAGCCGCACTTGAGCACCTGCCCCTCGCTAAAGGATTTGGTGCTGGATCTGTAGTCCTTGATGTGCTGGATGGTGGTGCTCTCCAAGCCAAAGGCATGGTCGATCAGCAGTTCCGCGTCCACCCCGAACTCCCGGAAGAACAGCTCCTCATTGATCAGGCTCAGCCGGGCGATGTCGCCCATGGTGTGGATACCCCATTTTGCAAGACGGGCAGCGGTCCTGCTGCCGACCATCCAGAAGTCCGTCAGCGGCTCGTGGGCCCACAGCTTCTCCCGATAGCTCTGCTCGTCCAGCTCGGCAATGCGGACGCCATCCTTGTCGGCGGGAATATGCTTGGCCGTTATGTCCATAGCCACTTTCGCAAGGTAAGGGTTGGTGCCAATGCCAGCCGTAGCCGTTATGCCCACAGTCGCCAGCACATCGCGCACTATCGTCATCGCCAGCTCGTGAGCGGTCTGGTCGTAGTAGGAGAGGTAGTGGGTCACGTCGATGAAGACCTCGTCGCAGCTATACACATGAATATCCGCGGGTGAGGCATACTTCAAATATATGCCGTAGATCTCGGCAGAAACGTCCAGATAGCGCTGCATCCGGGGTGTGGCGATGATGAAGTCGATCTGCTTGCCGGTCAGCCTCTTGATCGCCTCCAGCCGCTGTTTGACCTCGAACAGCCGCGCCCGGCCTGAGATTTTGTGGGCTTTCAGAGAGGGTGAGACCGCTAGGCAGATGGTGCCGTCGCCCCGGCTCTCGTCCGCGACCACCAGGTTGGTGGTCAGTGGGTCGAGGCCACGGTCTACACACTCGCAGGAAGCGTAATAGGATTTCAAGTCGATGGCGAGATACTGCGGCCGCATGGGCTCACCTCCTCTCAAAAATATAGAACGCACGTTCTGGTCATATTATAGCAGAACTCCCGTTCGATTTTCAAGGATCAAAATATGGTAATTCTACGGTCTATCCGCATCACAATACGCCAATAACCTGCCTGTAACTAACGAAGGGTTCCGACCAGTACCGTGAATCGTATGAGTTATCCGGATTATCTCCAAGCACATAAAAGCACTCCTGCGGTATTATCAATCGCCGGCCTTTGTGTTCCACCACATCTCCACCCACAGCGGCAATTCGTTTCACCAACTGTTTCCCCTCATGCTCAAAGACGATGATATCCCCCACCTTCGGCTCGCCAAAAATCCTGCATCCCAGAATGTAGCTGCCCTTGGGTATTGTCGGTTCCATAGATTCTGTGGGCACATGGCCGACAAAGAACACAAACCGAAATAGCAGCACGGTTGTAACAAGCACAAAAGCTGGCAACAGCCACTTCAAGTTTTTTTTCAAATCTTTCCCTCCAAAAACAGAAAAAGCTGGGCACCGGTTTCTTCCCCGGTGCCCAGCTAAGTTTTTATGCCGCGTAAATCTCCATCATAGACGCTGACTTCGGCCTACCCTTCAGGAACTTCCGTGCTTTTGAAACATAAGCGCTTACCAGATTGTCGCTTGCGCCCATCCGCTCGCCTATCTCCCGGCAGGTGTAGCCCTTCGCCATCA
>CAJUDG010000018.1 GCA_910584745.1 uncultured Eubacteriales bacterium | reverse complement strand
AGATCGACATGGACTTCATGAACCTGAACCAGGCCGCCCACGGCGACCGGGAGCATGGGTTCATCGGTGCGCGGCTCAGGAAACCCCGGAAAATCATCATGGGCTACTGGCAGGACGAGGGACCGCTCACCGAGCTTGGTCTGTGGATGCGCACGACGGTGGGTGTGGCCGAGAGCCGGAGCCTGCGGGTTTGCCGCTTCGGGGACAATATGCGCAACGTGGCGGTTACCGAGGGTGACAAGGTGGAGGTTCAGCGCAAGCTGGGATGGCAGGTGAACACCTGGGCCGTGGGAGACTTGGTCAAGGAGATGCAGGCGGTCACTGAGCAGGAAATTGATGAAAAGATGACTGAGTATGCTGAAAAGTACGACATGAATACCGACAAAACTGAGAATGTGCGGTATCAAGCCCGGGAGGAAATTGCCATGCGCCGGTTCTTGGACCGGGTAGGCGCGAAGGCCTTCACCAACACCTTCGAGGACTTGTATGGCATGGAGCAGCTTCCCGGCCTTGCCAGCCAGCGTCTGATGGCGGCGGGCTACGGCTACGGCGGCGAGGGCGACTGGAAGGTGTCCGCTATGACCCGCATCGTCAAGGCCATGACCGATGGTATGCCCGGCGGTACAGCGTTTATGGAAGACTACACCTACCATCTCAAGGAGGGGCAGGAGTATTCTCTAGGCGCCCATATGCTGGAGGTCTGCCCCAGCGTGGCGGCCGACAGGCCCCGGATCGAATGCCACCACCTGGGCATCGGCATGAACGAAAAGGATCCGGCCCGGCTGGTGTTCGAGGGCAAGGCGGGGCCTGGGATCGTTGCCAGCCTCATTGACATGGGAGGAAGACTGCGGCTCATCGTCCAGGACATCGAGGCGGTGAAGCCCATCATGGACATGCCCAATCTGCCCGTTGCGAGGGTCATGTGGAAAGCCTACCCCGATCTTTGTACCGGCGCGAAGCTGTGGATCATGGCGGGCGGGGCGCACCATACGGTGCTGAGCTTTGACGCTACTGCTCAGATGTTGGAGGACTGGGCGGAGATCATGGGGATCGAGTTTGTGCATATCGGCAAAGATACCACGGTGGAGGGGCTGAAGCAGCAGCTTTTCCTCTCGGATATCGCGTGGAAATTGAGGTGATTGTATGCTGGAAGAACTGAAGCAAAAAGTCTGCGAGGCAAACTTGCTATTGCCCAAATACGGCCTGGTGACCTTCACCTGGGGGAACGTGTCCGGCATCGACCGGGAACAGGGTCTGATGGTTATTAAGCCCTCCGGGGTGGAGTACGACGGCATGACGGCACAAGATATGGTAGTTGTTGACCTGAAAACCGGCGAGCGGGTGGAGGGCAAATGGAAGCCCTCCAGCGACACGGACACCCATCTTGCTCTGTACCGGGCGTTCCCAGGGCTGGGCGGCGTGGTGCATACCCACAGCCGGTGGGCTACCACCTTCGCCCAGGCTGGACAGGCCATCCCGGCGATGGGAACCACTCAGGGGGACTATTTCTACGGGGATATCCCCTGCACACGGAAGATGACGCCTGAGGAGATTGGCGGGAGTTATGAGTTGGAGACCGGCAACGTGATTATCGAGACGTTCCAGGGCATCGACCCCATGAGCATACCCGGGGTGCTGGTGCACAGCCACGGGCCGTTTGCCTGGGGTACAGACCCGCTGAACGCTGTGCATAACGCGGTGGTGATGGAGGAGGTTGCATTTATGGATTGGCACGCCATAATATTGAATCCAGAGGCCGGTCGTATGCAGCAGGAATTGTTGGACAAGCACTATTTGCGTAAGCATGGCGAGAACGCTTACTATGGGCAGTAAGCTGTCAAGGGGATAAAGAGGCGGTTGCTTTCATCACGCATACATTGGTTTTGCTTTCCTTTCTACACAACTTTTTTTCATTCACACAATTTCATATAATAATTAGCCTGAGGCTGGGTTTCAACAGTTGCCTAGGACATTAGGCAAAAGAATTGAAAATTTCCCATGTTGGGAGTATAATCAAGCAGAAAGAAGGGATCAATTTGAACCAAAAAGAATTATTTCATTCCGTCCGGGCCAACTACCCGGTGGATTTGTCTGCCGTGGCTGGACAGGTAAAGGAGCGCCGCATGGTCGAGTTCCAGCCAATTCTCCGCACGGCTGAGAACGCCGTTGCCGGGAAATTCGCCTTCCAGCTGCGCTGGGACATGGAGCAGACCCGCACGCCGGTGGAGTTCTCGGAGGAGATCGACTGGCTCTTTCAGCCTGGGGACGACCCGGAATTTATCTTCGCCTTCAACCGCATGAAGTTCTGGCTCTGCATGGGACAGGCATATCAAATGACCGGAGATGAAAAGTATGCCCAGGCCTACGCCCGCCAGCTCTGCCACTGGGTAGACAACGTGAAGCGGAGCGACCCGGCCTGCGAAAAAGCCTGGCGAACCATTGAAGCGGGCATCCGCATGGAGGTCTGGAGCAAAGCCATCGGCTACTTCGAGGGCAGCCCCGCGCTGACGGAGGACGTTATTGACCACTACATATCGTCTATGACCGACCATGCAGAATATATTATGTCCGTGTGGAACTCTTACAACCTCATGAGCAACTGGGGCGTGATGGCAAACCACGGGCTATTCGTAGCCGGGTGCGCCCTGCCGCCCACGGAACGCACCGCTGAATACCAGAACGAGGCCGCCCGGCGGCTCTGGCAGGAGCTGAAAATGCAGGTCTATGCGGACGGTATGCAGTGGGAACAGTCACCCATGTACCACAACGAGGTACTGCGCTGCTATCTGGACGTGGTGCTCCATGCCCGGCGGACGGGCTATAAACTGCCCGATGGCTTCGAGGAGACTGTCCACAAAATGGCCCGGGCCAGCCTTGCCTGGCAGAAGCCCGACGGCTGCGAGCCCATGATGGGCGACAGCGACGACATAGACCAGAGAGATCTGATGGCCTTTGCCGGCGCTCTGTTCCAGGACAGCGAGCTGAAATTTGTGGGCTATCCCACGCTGGACTACGACACCCTGTGGGAGTTGGGCACTGACGTTGCCAAGTCCTACGAAAATATGGAGATTTCAGAGCCTGAGCAGACGGATCATGCCCTTTCTGACAGCGGCAACTTCTTCTTCCGCTCCGATTGGAGCGAGGACGCGGTCTGGGCCCGGTTCCACTGCGGGATGCTTGGCGCGGGCCACGGCCATGCCGACCAGCTGCATTTCGACGTCACCGCCTATGGTCAGGACATCCTCACCGACCTGGGCCGATTCACCTATGTGGACGGGCCAAACCGCCAGGAGTTCAAGAATCCTAACGCGCACAATACGATTGTCGTGGACGGCGAGGACTTCTACGTTTATAAAGACAGCTGGGAGTGCTCCAAACTCAGCCGGGCCGTCAACCGGCAATTCTATGTAGACAAACTGTATGGATATGCAGAGGGCGGGCACCTGGGCTACTATCACCGGGGCGTGTTCGTCAACCGGCGGTTTATATATCTCAAGCCAGATGTATTCGTGATCTGCGATGAGTTCTACGCCAGCGGAGAGCATGAGTACACGCAGTTTTTCCACTGGGGTGAACAGGGCGAGGTCGATCAAATCGACAACGGCTTTTATTGGCAAGGGGAGAGAGCCAGCGCCACACTGCAGCAAATCTCCACTCGGCCAATCGAGAGCAGACTGCGCCCAGGGCACATTTCCCGCCACTATAACGCGGCGGAGGACAACGTGGTACTGGAATGCACCTGTTCCGGCCAGGGATTTGTCTCGGTGTTCACGGTCATTTCGGTGGACAGAGCGGGCGCTCGGGAGCCTGTGTCGGTGGAGAAGCTGCCGGTCACCTCAAACTTCAAGCACATCACTTTCGCAGACCAGCAGATCGAGGCGCTGAGAATCACCAAAGGAGGGCGAAGCTGGATAGTCGCCGTGGCCCACGAGGAGTACGCCAGCCCCACTGACACCTTCTGCGCGGGTGGTTGCACCGGTTTCGGCGGCGTGGTGGTGTTTAGAGAGGGAGAGACAGAGATTGGCACGGTTTTGGCCAGATAACTGCATAAAAAATACAGAAAGGGAGATTTAAATGGACATCCGCTACAGCGCAAACCCAAAGGACGTAAAACGCTACACCACCGAGGAGCTGCGAAAGGAGTTCCACATCACCGGCCTCTACCAGCCCGATACGGTGCAGGCCGTGTACAGCCATGTGGACCGCATGGTTACCCTGGGGGTCATGCCAGTAACTGAGGCCGTGCCTATTGACAAGGGTATCGATGTGTGGGCAAACTTCGGCACCCACTTTTTCCTGGAGCGCCGTGAGGCCGGCCTGTTCAACCTGGGCGGCCCGGGCACGGTCACCTGTGACGGCACTGAGTATAGGCTGGGCTATAAGGACTGCCTATACATCACCATGGGAACGAAAGAGGTGACCTTCAAGAGCGAGGACAGGGCGAATCCGGCGAAGTTCTACATCGTCAGCGCCCCGGCCCACCGGGCTTATGAAACCCGGCTCATCACCCTGGGACAGGCGGCGAAAAAGCCGTTGGGCACCGCTGAAAGCTCCAACAAGCGGGTGATCAACCAGTTCATCCACCCGGACGTGCTGCCCACCTGCCAGCTCTCCATGGGCATGACCTGCCTGGAGCTAGGCTCCGTCTGGAACACCATGCCCTGCCACACCCACGAACGGAGAATGGAAATTTATACATACTTTGAGATTCCGGAAAACAATGTGGTGTTCCACCTGATGGGCCAGGGGGACGAGACCCGGCATATCGTCATGCAAAATTTTGACGCTGTTATCTCCCCCAGCTGGTCCATCCACGCAGGCTGCGGCACGTCAAATTATACCTTCATCTGGGCCATGGGCGGGGAGAATCAGGCATTTGACGATATGGACGTGATACCCACAACAGAGCTGCGCTAAAGGAGGCACCCAATGAATATTCTGGATAATTTTACACTAAAGGGCAAGGTTGCCCTGGTAACCGGCGCGTCCTACGGCATCGGTTTCGCCATTGCCAGCGCCTATGCCCAGGCCGGAGCCACGGTGGTTTTTAACGACATCAATCAAGATTTGGTAGATAAAGGCCTTGCGTCATACACGGAATTGGGTATCACAGCACACGGCTATGCCTGTGACGTGACCGACGAGCAGGCTGCTCAGGCGCTTGTAAAGCAGATTGAGGCCGAGGTCGGAACCATCGACATCCTGGTCAATAATGCAGGCATTATACGCCGCGTCCCCATGCTGGACATGAGCGCCGAGGAGTTCCGCAAGGTCATCGACGTGGACTTGAACGCTCCGTTCATCGTTGCGAAGGCGGTACTTCCGGGGATGATTGCGAAGGGCCACGGCAAGATCATTAACATCTGCTCCATGATGAGCGAGCTGGGCCGGGAGACCGTCAGCGCCTACGCCGCCGCCAAAGGCGGGCTGAAAATGCTCACCCGGAACATCTGCTCCGAATACGGCTGCATGAATATACAGTGTAACGGCATCGGCCCGGGTTACATCGCCACGCCTCAGACCGCCCCTCTCCGGGAAACCCAGCCCGATGGCTCACGCCATCCCTTCGACCAGTTCATCGTGGCCAAGACCCCCGCCGCCCGCTGGGGCACGGTAGAGGATTTGACCGGTCCGGCGGTATTTCTGGCAAGCGACGCCTCCAACTTTGTGAACGGGCAGATATTGTATGTGGACGGCGGGATCCTGGCATATATTGGAAAGCAACCGTAAGGAGGTAACAATATGAACTTAACGCATGACGAACTGAGCTGGGCCCAGTCCCTGTCGGAAAAACTCAACGAAAAATACGCCCAGGTGCGGGAGCGCTCTGCGGAAAAAATACCCTATATTGCCCATGACGGCGTCCACGACAATAAGTTGTTGGACGACCCCAACTGGTGGACTAACGGCTTCTGGGCGGGGCTCATGTGGCAGCAGTACAAGGCCACAGGGGACAGGCGCTACGCGGAGGTCGCCCGGTTCACGGAGGAGGCTTTGGACAAGTGCCTGGAGGGCTACTTGGGCCTGCACCACGACGTGGGCTTCATGTGGCTGCTCTCCGCCGTGGCAGACTGGCGGCTGACGGGCAATGAGCGCTCCCGGGTGCGGGGGCTTCACGCGGCCAGCCTGCTGGCGGGTCGGTTCAACCCTGCCGGGACCCACGGCTTCATCCGGGCCTGGAACGGCAACTGGGGCGACAACAACACCGGTTGGGCCATCATCGACTGCATGATGAACATCCCGCTCCTGCATTGGGCCAGCGAGGAGACCGGCGACCCCCGGTTCCGGCATATTGCCGAGCGCCATGCAGCCACGGTTATGGAGCACTTCATCCGGGCGGACGGTTCTTCCCGGCACATCGTGGAGTTTGACCCGGAAACTGGGGAATATGTGGACGATTTCGGCGGCCAGGGGTACGAGAAGGGTTCGGCCTGGACCAGGGGGCAGAGCTGGGCGCTGTACGGCTTTGTGATGAGCTACAAGCACTCTCCCAAGCCGGAGTATCTGGAGACGTCCCGTAAGGTCGGAGACTTCTTCCTGCAAAATATCCCCGAGGACGGGCTTATCCCCATCGATTTCCGCCAGCCCGCCGAGCCCCGCTGGATGGACGATATCGCCGGGGCGGTGGCGGCCTGTGCGTTTATTGAACTGGCAGAAATTTGCGGCGAGCGCAGGTATTTGGACGCGGCGCTCAAGCTGCTCCGTGCTTTGGCGGAGCAGCATACAGACTGGGATCCCGCCCACGATGGTCTGCTGACTCACTGTTCGGCGGCGTACCACAATGAGAACGACCGGCATGTGAACATGGTGTATGGAGATTATTTCTTCGTGGAGGCTGTGCGCAAGCTCTGCGGCGACGGCGCGTGGCTGTGGTGAGGTAAGAATATGATACTTAAAATCACCGGAGAAAACGGAATTGAAAAAGCGTGCGCTACTGGCAGCAGTCAGGTGAGCCTTCTGTACAGCGCGGCCTACCAACCGGGCGACCGCATCACCTTGAAGCTGGACGCACCCGGTAGCTTTTGCTGGGTCCAGCTGGACGACGCCATGCCCCCGGCGCTGGTCTACGTCAAGGACAGCGTCAGCCTGCAAGTACCCTTTGGCGAGGGCAAGACCTCCTATTCTCCCAAGAGCTTTGCCGGGGATAAGCACCTGCTCCGGGCTTGGCTGACGGAAAAGGACGAGCTCAGCGGCCCCCGAAACCTGGCCTTTAACCCCTACGACTCCCACGAGAATACCGGCTTTTACCCCCACGCTTCCGCCAACGTGGAGACCCGGGGCGAGGCGGTCTTTGCCGCTCGCAACGCCATTGACGGCGTATTCGAGAACAGCTCCCACGGAGAGTGGCCCTATGAGAGCTGGGGCATCAACCGCGATCCCAACGCTGCTCTGAGCCTGGATTTTGGCCGGGAGGTCCTGGTGAATGCCGTGGCCCTGACCCTGCGGGCTGACTTCCCCCACGACAGCTGGTGGGCTCAGGCCACGGTGCGGTTTTCAGACAGCTCGGAGGAGATACTCAAACTGGAAAAGACCCCGCTGCCCCAGAGATTCGCCATCGCGGAACGGACCGTCACCGGCCTGGTACTGGAAAAGCTCATAAAGGCGGAAGACGATTCGCCCTTCCCGGCACTGACGCAGATCGAGGTATTCGGGAAAGAAATAGATTAAATAGGGTGTTCGTCCAAAAAATGATTTTCCCAATAACAATCCCTCCAGACTTTCTGGAGGGATTGCAATTCTATCATTTTATAGAGGACGCGTTTTCAAACGATATGACACGCCTTTTTGAGTGTGTTTACAAGTTCGCACAGATAGTCCTTAACTTCATCGGCATTGGGCTTGTCCTGCCGCCGGAACGCCGCAATCTTTGCTGTGGGCGGCACATCCATGGCTACCAACTGGCCCGCTTCCAACAGGTTTGCCGTGTATTCACACACCTCTAACAACTCCTCTGTCTCGTTGCTGCGGTCCCCGCCCGGAGCAAAGGTGATGCCGTTGCGGTTATGCCGTAGTGCTTTGTCTGCGAGTTTTATGACGCGGTCAACATGGTTCTCTTGGTTGACGTCTGTAGGGAGCACGGTTTCGCCTCTGTTCCGATAGAACCCGAAAAGGGCGGCGACAGTGGATGGGTCGCGTACGGTCCCATCCGGATAGCATATTCCGTGTACTCGGTTCCAGACATCCTTGCCAATCATCAGTTCAAACAGATAATACCCCATCTTGTACTCGTCCATCAGCTCTATGACCATGTCATAGGGATTGGCCCGGCAAAGGCATCCGGTCTCGTTGTTGATGACGGGCTTTCCATATTTTTTACCCAATTCAACAGCCATGTCGTACATCTCCCGGACCTTTTTTCTGGTGGGGAAATAATCATGAAAGACGATGATATCCACCAGTTCTGCTGTACCGCTGGGCTCCGTTTCAAAAATAAACGTGTTCCCCACGCCGATGGCGTTTACGGGATCTTTGCTCTTCACATATTTGCAGAAGTGGCGGACGAATTTCCACACCAGCTCCTGTCGGCGTTTGAACTCAGCCATGTCGCCAGGCTCCGGCACAAGTTCCCGGTGGTGGGCGGGCTCGTCCTTATACCATGTGGCGTCCGTGCGATAGCCCGGCTCGTTGGAGATGTCCCAGAACAGCAGGCCGGGTTCATCCCCAATGGCCTCATAGAGGTCGTCAAAATATCTTTCGCCCAGCGCCCAACAGCCGGGATCCTCTAAGGTCTTCGGCAGCGGACGCAGCTCATCTCCGCTATCCCCATGGGGCCGGAAGTCTTCCTCCAGAAACCTCATGCCATGGTAAATAATGGGATTTGTAGAAATGCCATGCGCCCATGCGGTCTGTACAAAGTCCTTTACGTTGGCCAGGAACCCCTTTGGATCCTTTCGGTAGGAGGAGTAGGTAAGAAATATCCGCGCACTGTTGAGCTTTAAGCGCTCGGCGTACCCCATGTCCCGGTCCACAATGGCATGGTCATACTCCTCCCAAAAATTCACATCAGTCCATACGTTGCTCTGTGTGTAGTTGAACCCTCTCACAAAGCTGTAGTCTTTCAATGGCTTCATAAAATTTCCTTTCTGAACAAAGTGTTCCTCTTTTATTTTACACTGCGCTTGTATCGCTCAGCATAAGTTTCAGTATCTGGGTATCGGTCTCCTTCATGCCTACCCGCCCAATGTACCCGAGACTTCGAATCGTGCCCTCCACATCCTTTTTTACCAGGCCCTCTCCGGGGCGGAAACAGTGGCTGCCCATGGACATAAAGTGCGCCGTTATTGCCGCGTCCACAGCGGAGGCAATTTTTGCCGCGCAGGATGCTTTCGCGCCGTCGCAGACGATACCGCCCACATTTGCTATAGTATTGGTAATGGTGGCCGAAATCCGGTCATATCCGCCGCCATACAGATAGGTTATCCCTGCCCCGCTGCCGCAGGCGGCACTGACCGCCCCGCAGTAAGCGGACAGGCTGCCAATATACTTTTTCTGGTGTATGGCAACCAGGTTGCTGATGGCCAATGCTCGATAAAGCCTCTCTTCCGGCACTTCCAGCTCCTTTGCAAATTCGACCACCGGCAGTGAGACGGTGATGCCCTGATTCCCGCTGCCGGAGTTTATGACCACTGGCAGCGGGCAGCCGCCCATCCTGGCGTCCGACCCGGCGGCGGCCCTGGCTTTGGCCCGTGTGGTCACATCGTCCCCATGTATTTCCAGCAGCGTTCTGCCCACCTGGGCGCCATAGGGGTGTGAGAGCCCCTCTTCGGCTATGCGGGTATTCAGCGTTATCTGCGGCTCGAGAATGGGTTTCAGCTTATCAAACGGCACGGTATCGGCAAAGGTCAGGATGTCCTTTACATTGAGCAGATCCAACTCCCTTGAGGTGCCGGATTCACTTTCTGCGTCTGCAGAAAATAGTATCGTTCCGTTTCGGGCTATCTCTGTAATATGGCTGTGGCTTTGTTGTACGGTCACTGAGGCCCGTTCATCCCCTCGGTACACAACAATGCGGATATAGAGATTTTCTTCCCCTTCCTGAAGGCGGCACACACAATACCCCTGAGCTATCAGCTCTCGGGCCCGCATTCGGTCATCTTCCGTTACCGTGGAAAGAGCCTCCAGTTCCAAGTCTGCCCTTCCGGCCAGAACGCCCAGCACCGCCGCAGCCTCTATCCCATGCATTCCTCCGGAGTTGGGAACGGTCACTCCCTTTACATTTTTGATAATATTTCCACTGCAAAAAGCCTCTACCATGTCCGGCTCGGCTCCCAGCACCTCCCGGGCTTTTGCTGCGGCGTATGCAATGGCCGTGGGCTCTGTACAGCCCAGTGCCGAGACCAGGCCTGACTTTAGGATGTTTAGATATGCCTGCTTGATTCTGTCTGATAACATATGCTTCATAAGCCTTTCTATGAGGAAACCGGCGGGAAATAGCCGCATTTCTCCATTGACTTTTAACTTGAGAAGTAATATAATTTCTATAACTTCTTGATTGATGTCTGGCTTTATCTGAGGATACTATTTATCATCTCAAGCTCCTCGGAAGAAAACTCCATATTATCCATCACTTTCAAATTTTCTTCTATCTGGCTCAGCTTGCTTGCGCCGATAATAAGGGAGGTCATGCGCGGATCCCGCAGGTTCCAGGCCAGGACCATCTGAGAAAGGCTCTGTCCCCGGTCCTTTGCCACGGAGTCCAGTTTCTTTGCCATCTCAATCTTCTCGGCAGAAACGCCCTCTTTGGTGAGGAACACACTGTGTCCATTGGCTCGGGAGTCCTCAGGAATACCTTCAAAGTACCGACTCGTCAACAGGCCCTGGGCCAGGGAGGAATAGGCGATACATCCGATGCCCTCCTGTTCAAGCACATCAAAGAGCCCATTCTCCGCACCACGGTCAAACATATTATATCTAGGTTGATGGATCAGGCAGTGTACGCCCATATTGGCCAAGATTTGACTTGCCCTCAAGGTGTCCTCAGCGCCATAGTTGGATATCCCCACATATAGGGCCTTGCCAGAGCGCACGGCCTGGGCCAGCGCGTCCATAGTCTCTTCCAAAGGTGTGTCAGGGTCCGGGCGGTGGTGATAGAAGATATCCACATAATCCAGCCCAAGCCTTGTAAGGCTCTGATCCAGAGAGGCAAGAAGGTTCTTCTTCGAACCCCATTCCCCGTAGGGCCCGGGCCACATATAGTAGCCGGCCTTTGTGGATATGATAAGCTCGTCCCTATACGGCATAAGGTCCTCTTTCAGAATTTTGCCGAAGGTAGTTTCCGCGCTGCCCTCCGGGGGACCGTAGTTATTGGCAATATCAAAATGGGTGATACCCCTGTCGAAGGCCCCTAAAGCCAACTCCCGGGCCTTTTCATAGGGGACATTCTCTCCAAAATTATGCCAAAGTCCCAGGGACAGAAAAGGCAGTTTTATTCCGCTTTTTCCGCAGCGGCGGTAGAGCATATGGTCATACCGTCGATTATTTGCGATGTACATACAGATTCCTCCTGGTAAATGAATTACACTGCTATTTTACAGGATGTCAGTATTAGTTTCCTTGCGAAAAGAGAGGGTTTTTATGCAAAAAGAACCAAAAAAGGCTTTCACTCTGGAGTTCCGCAACTATTCCCTACCCCTAGACTTTCCAGTGGTAGCCTTACTGCGAGACAAATTTTCTTTTCCGCAAATTGCCGTTGATGCGAACCATATGCACTTCCACAACTGCGTGGAGTTCGGCCTTTGCTGGAAAGGGGAAGGAGTCCTGGCAGTGGAAGATCAGCTTCACCCGTATTCCACTGGGGATTTCACGATCCTCCCACCCTATGCCACCCATATCACATACCGTGTGGCTGGAAGGACAGACGCTCAATCCGAGTACCTATACTGCGACCCAAAGCTGCTCCTGGAGGGCTTATCACCCGGTTTTATAAACTGCTTGTCCCGCTTTAATAATAATACGCCGGACTTTCCATATGTGATCCACGCCCGGGATATGCCCGTAGCCCACACCCTATTCCTAGAGATTTTAGCAGAGCTTCGGGACTGCAAACCTAACTATCAGGAAGCGGTGCGGGGACTTTTCGCAGCGTTTATCGTATCCCTGCTGAGGGTGCTTCCACCGCCGCAAGAGAAAGCACAGCCCACGGTGCTTTCCCGGCGTATCTTCTCCCTTTCTGGGGCCGTGCAGTATGTCCAGACCCATTATGCACAACAGATACCTATTGAGGTTCTGGCAGATGTATGTTTTATGAGCCTTACAAACTTCCGCCGACTGTTCAAGACCGCCATGGGCTGTTCGCCCTTGCAGTACATTACTCAGGTGCGGATTCAGAAAGCCCAGGAGCTGCTATATACCACAGAGTTATCTGTTTTAGACATTTCCCTCAAAACCGGCTTTGAGACCCTATCCACCTTTAACCGGCACTTCCTGGATATTGTAGGAATGCCCCCTATGCAGTGGCGGAAACTGTGCAGGAATATCCCTAAGAAGGGGTACTCCTATACGGACTTCGTAGAGGAGCAGAGAGCCTTAAAGCACTGAACCTTATGTTGATAATATGGTCGTTTTCGCTTGCTTTTTCGCTTTCTCCGCACAGAATGTGCGGAGTTTTTCTTGTAGAATAGGTATAGTGTTCTTATATTTTTTAAGGAAAGAAGGCTGTTTGTCCATGGATAAACGCACACGAGTTTTGAACGCACTGGAAAAGAAAGCAGTAGACCGTCCCCCGGTAGGGTTCTGGTTCCACTTTTTCGGCCAGCAGTCCGAAGGTGATGCCTGCGTGGCCGCCCATCTGGACTATTACAACAATGTGGACGTGGACTTCGCAAAGATAATGTGCGATCACTATTTTGAGTACCCCATTCCGGAGTGGGTAAAGGAGCCTGGTGATTGGGACCGCCTTGAGCCACTGACGGCAGAGCATCCCTTTATCACAGAGCAGGTAGACCGGGCAAAGAAGATCAAAGCAGGGGCAAAGGAAGATATGTGTATGTTCTACAACGTATTTGCCCCTTTCTCTTCCATACGCTTCGGTTCCTCGGAGGAATTTGTGATGAAGTCGCTAAAGGAGAATCCCAGGGGGGTCATGCACGCACTGGAGGCCATCGGAAAGAGCAATGCCCTTTTGGCAGAAAAGCTCATTACAGAGGGAGGCATGGACGGTATCTATTACTGCGTGCAGGGCGGCGAGTTTAACAGATTCACGGTGGAAGAGTATCGGGAGAAAATTACTCCCAGCGACCTTATCGTGCTGGAGCACGCCAACCGTTTCAGCCAGTATAATATTATGCACTGCTGCGGCTGGGCGGGCATCAAAAACAACTTGGAGGTCTGGCAGGATTACCCGGCGGCAGCAGTCAACTGGGCAGTGTACATTGAGGATATGGACCTCCAGGAAGGGGCAGAATTCTTCGGCAAGGCTGTGCTGGGGGGATTTGACAATAGGCCCCAGGGGGTTTTGCAGAAGGGCACGAAAGCCGAAGTCCAGGCGTTCACAAAGGAGCTTATCACTGACACTGACATCCCCGGTATAATGCTGGGAGCCGACTGCACAGTACCCTCTGACATGGACCGAGAGCGGATAAGCTGGGTCATAAACCGACCGCCTGCCGCCTCTACCCTTTTGCGGCAGAGCCGGCGCCGGATGGGGGCTGGAAGTATCTGCTGAGCATAGAGCAGGCCCATCACTTCAAGGGAGGACAAGTCCAAACCGGACGGTGGATGAAGAAATTCTTCTCCCCCGAGGACAGGGAGTACATGCGAATCGACATGGGTTCCGCGCCGATAATCGTTCTGCTCATGAAGAATGTCCCTGAAGCGGAGCAAAAGCGCGCTATTATTCTGTATCTTTGGTATAGGTTCTCCGACTTCGACCTGGACAGGCCGCTGGTGGAGCAGTACAGGCAGAATGCCTTCAAACTGATAGCAGCGCTGAAAAAGATGCAGGAGGTATCAACATGACATGTCCCTATTGCGAAGGACTACTAAAAAAGAGTGTGACTAACAATGTTACACCCCGAGATGGTCAGTTCATCGTCACCTACGGCGTTCCATGCTATAAATGCGTGGATTGCGGGACGGTTGTCTACATGGCGTCAGTGGTACAGAAGCTGGAAAAGATGGTGGATGATACGCCCAAAACTGCCGGGAAGGTCGTTATGCTGGACTATCCCGATTCAGGAAAGGAGATAAAAAATGGACAATGACCGCAACGAGCACCAAATTATCCGCAAGGACGCCCGCGCCTGTTTCGTGGAGACCCTGAACGACTCCTTCGAGTTCGACAAGGTACATTTCGGCTTTGCCACTTATGACGTAAAGCGTCCGGCAGGCCAATGGCAGACAAACTCCGTTCACATTTACATGGCGGTGGACGAGTTTCTGGAGCTCTGCCGCAAGCTCTGTTCCGGCGAACTGCGGTATATGATGCAGCAGCGCTTGAAAGAGAGCAACAAGGAGCCGCTTTACAAGTGCCTAGGCGGTACATCCGCTGAGAAGCTGGCGAAAATTAACCGCTCCCGGCCCGATGGCATGAGTCTGTCCCGCACGGCTGAGCTGGTCTGCGGGAAGAACGGTAACTTTCTGTTCGTGGCCAGCAGCGGACCCGGCGAGACCAACAAGACCGGGCTTATCGTACCGAGGTTTGGGAATAAGCCGGAGAACCATGTTTCGGTGAGCATGACTTATGAGAGTTTCAGCGGGATGATGCTGACTACTAAGGCTCACTATGACGCATGGCTGTCGGCTTGGTACGCAAGGCAGAATATAACGAAAAAGGATGCCGCTCCCAAGCTGGAACGGATTCCGGCACAACCGAAAGAGAGCGTCCCCGAGTCGGTATACTCGGTTGAACCGGGATATGGAGCGGTGGCGATGTTCTAAAGTTTATTATGGCGGCGTGGCTTTTGGGCTGCGCCGTTTTACTTTTCAGTATTGCTAATCAGTGCGTTTTTTGATATAATATTATCGTAAAGCTATGCTGAACGGAGGGGTAGCAATGCCACTGGCAGAAAACCGGCATTACACACTAGCGGATGTTATGAGCTGGGATGGAAAGGAACGGTATGAATTGATAGATGGGGAACCGGTCATGCTGGCTACTCCCTTGCGGATCCATCAGAAAATTGTCTCTGAGTTCAACCGTCAGCTGGGAAATTTTTTAGAGGGAAAGAAGTGTCAGGTCTACCCGGCGCCCTTTGCGGTGCGGCTGTTTGAGGGAGCCGGTGACCTGCCGGAGAATACGGATACCATGGTTGAGCCGGACATCACGGTAGTCTGTGACCCGGAAAAGCTGGACGAGATCGGCTGCAAGGGCGCGCCGGATTTTATTCTGGAGGTCCTCTCGCCGTCCAGCCAGCGGCACGACCGCATGGTAAAGTTTAATCTATATCAGACGGCGGGAGTGAGGGAATACTGGATAGCAGACCCTGCCAACCGGATCGTGCAGACCTTCCTTTTGGAGAATGGTACATTTACAGTCAAGGAATTGGGTTTGGCGGACAGCATACTGCGAGTAAATGTACTGGACGGCTGCTATATTGACTTAGCTAAGGTTTTCTCAGAGTAGTTTTTGGGAGGTGCGCCCACAAAATGGCACAAAAATGGCGCTGTCAAGCCGATGACACGGAAATGAGAATCTGCTATAATATTAGCGTGGAAAGCTGGCCGATACCCTGGGGCCGGCTTTCCAACTTTATTGTGGAAAGGCTGTTGAAAAATGAAATACTGTCCTTACTGCGGCGCTGTCCTCCCGGTCAGCGCCGTATCTTTTTGCCCGGAATGTGGAAAGCCCCTGCCGGAAAGTACTGTGGAGAAGCCTGTCGAGGAGAAAAGGAAGAAAGAAAAGCCTGTAAAAACCAAAACCCGCCCTAAAAGATCCAAGAAACCCGAGCCGCCTGCTGATGACGGCTACGATGGCTACTACAATGACCGCTTCCCCATAGACGAAGGCCACCGCCGGGACGGCCCGGACAAGAACATCATCAAGAAAGTAATTGCGTTGGTGCTGTGCCTGCTGGTGGTGATTGGGGCCTGCCTTGCAATTTTATATGTGATTTAAGTTGCAAAACGCTTCAACTGTTCGTGTAGTTTGATAAAATCCCTGAAAAGGAGCAAAACCCACGATTTACATATCCAAAGGCATTTCAAAAAGCAGCTTGCGTAACCCCCTCAAAGTGACCCGCTGCGGCAAGACCGTCCAGCTCTCCGGCCTCCAGGCCGAACTGTGGCGCAAGGGCCGGTACGAGTTTGCGTCCGCTCAGACCAAGGCCGAAGAAATGGCGCTGACAAGCCTCTCCCGGGCTGGACTTGCTGAAATCCAGCAGGAGAGCACTGCCACCTTTCGCTACTATGCCCTGACTAGCTGTGTCCTCTGCCCCACCCGGCGTCCGGGCATCGGGCTGACCGCCGGGGAAAAGGAACTCCTCTGCTGGCTCAAGAAGGCGGGCCTGCGTATGACCGTCGCCGAGCTGGTATACCTGCGGAGCCGGGATATCCGCCCCACCCGCAAGCTGCTCCGAGCAAGAAACCGGCAGGCTCTGGTGGAGAAAATCTATAACCCCCACAACATCGCGGACAATCTCCTGGAGCAGCAGATGGAGTCGGCGGGCTGCCGGGACGAGGTTGTGGCTGATCTGCTGTCACTGCTGCGGAAAAAGAGGCTGGTGCTGCTGTGAAATCGACCTGGGAGATGTTCAAAAAACTGCCGGGGCCACTGCGTAGGGTGATAGGTTTGCGCATAATAGCTGGCGGCGCTGCTCTTGTGCTTTTCATTATAATATGGGCTATTACTGGCAACATCACCCTGGCAATTCCCTGTGCGGCGCTTGGGGCGTACTTGTTGGTCAGCGGCGGTCTGCTCGTACATCGCGATTTCCTTTGTATCACTGGCACGGTCAAAGAGATAGTCACGACTGGCATCCGTAAGCGCCCCAAATATCTGCTGCTCGAAACCGAGGAGGGCATTATCCAGCTACCTGCAAGTCAAAAGCCCTTCCCAGTAGGCAGCTCTGTAACGCTATATCTTGCCACAAACACACCGGTCTATGAACAGGACGGCATCTTCAAAATCTTTTCGTATCTCGCCCTGGAATTCGCCGCCCCTCCCAAGAAAAAGATTGACGAACCGGGGAAACTGTGATATATTATAGATACAGTTTCATGGTTTCAGCAGGAAATCAAAGTCACCGAGTTACAGAGTGTCATTTGCGTCCGCTTAGCGCGGGTACAGATGGCACTTTTTTGTTTTCCGGAAGCCATAGGCTTAAAATTTTTATTGGCGCAACGCCAGAAAGGAGCACAAAAATGTTAGCAGTTCTAATCACGGGGGCGGTGGTCTCCAAAGGCTACCAGGAGGAGTCCGCCGTCAAATTCTCAGAAAGTGGAAAGGCGGTATGGTTCCGAGTAGGCAAAAAGGTGTACGATCCCCAGGCCAAGGACAACCGGCGCTGGGTCAACCTGAACGTCAAGGGGTTCAACTACATGGTCGAGCGAGTCCAGAAGATGCAGCTGAAAGAGGGTGTGTACGTCAACATCCGCGGCCGCCTGGATGAGGACGAGTGGACGGACAAAAAAGGCGATACCAGGAGGAATCTGGTAGTGATCGCCGAGGACATCGAGTACCCAGCTCAAGGAGAGGGAAGAAGACGGGCAGAGCCATATTTTCCAGAGTATCCTTCAGGTCATGCTGTCCTATGTTGAGTTTGGGGAGATAAAATACGGTGATGAAGAACTGGACGATATCCGCATCCAGACCACCTTCGACCTTATCAACGAGCTTGACCGCTCGGTAACTGACCCTGCCCCCAAGACCAGATTACGCACCGTAAATCTGATCCTTGTTCGCTGCTGGGAGCATATCCAAGACTACTGCGAACAGCTCAAGGCGGCGAAGGAGGCGGATGAATCCATGCCGGACGCTGTCAAAAAGAGTCTGGGCGGTATGCCCGGCGCGACCACGGCAGGAACCGGTGGTGCGCCGGTCCCTGGTGCTGGCAGTTCCGGGGGCAGTTCCGCGACGGCGGCAAGCCGCGCAAAGACCCATGAAGATGCCGAGGCGGGCGACGATGAGGAGGCCCCATCTGAGGAAAATGGTTCCGAGGACAGTGAAAATGAGTCTATAGAGGCAAATCCTGCCCACTCTGACGAGGATTTACCGCCCCTGGAAGGGGAAGGCTCCAAAAGCGAAAAACAGGATGTTACCGACTCCGAAGGCGGGCGTATTCCATACCACCAGACCGGCTCCGTTTCTGAGCCGATGGGTGGCACTACCGAGTACAATGCTGGTTACGAGCGCGAGCAGTATGACAAAGCTGCTGCCGACATTGACCGTATGCTGGATAAAATGGCCGAACGTGCTGCCTGTGATCAGCTGGAAAACGAACGCTTGTCTGAGCTTAACGAGATGGCGAACAGCATCTCCTACGGCGATATCCACCAGGGCGTGAACATCAAAATCAACCGCATTTCCAGCGTTGACACTGACCTTATGGAGCAGTTCGACGCCGTTGCTCCCCGGCTGGTGACTATCTCAAAACAGCTCCAGCGGAGCATCCAGAAGGAACTCAAAGAGCACCGTCAGGGTGGCAAGCAGACCGGGCTGGTGATGGGCAGAAGGCTCGATACCCACGCTCTATGCAGGAATGACGGCAAGGCGTTCTACAAAAACAACCTCCCCAACGAGATACCCGAGCTGGCGGTGGGACTGCTGGTGGACGAATCCGGCTCTATGTGCTCCGGTGACCGCTGTACATATGCCCGAGCGGCTGCTATTATCCTGCACGATTTCTGCGACAGCCTGGATATTCCTGTTATGGTCTACGGCCATTCTACCGGCTGGAGTACGGTCGAGTTGTATTCATACGCTGAGTTCGATGGTTTTGACAGCGATGACCGCTACCGGCTCATGGACATCAGCGCAAGGGGCGGCAATCGGGACGGGGCGGCTCTGCGATATGTGGCGGAGCGGCTTTCTAAGCGCCCGGAAGTGGTGAAGCTGCTGGTTCTGGTTTCGGATGGGCAGCCTGCCGATACTGGCTATAGCGGCACTGCCGCCGAGGAAGATCTGCGGGGTATCAAGCAGGAGTACCAGCGCAAGGGTGTTATCTTTGTGGCGGCTGCCATTGGGGATGATAAGCCCAGTATCCAGCGGATCTATGGCGATTCTTTTCTGGATATTACGGACTTGGAGCAACTACCCAGCAAGCTGACGGCAGTTGTGAAAAAACACATAAAAATATAGAGGAGAACACAAATGAACAGAGATTTCTACTTTGATTACGACGCCTTCCACCGTTTTATGCAGGAGCCTGAAAATATCCGGCCTCTGTTGGAGGGCCTTCTGGAAACGAGTATCACAAAAATCACTCCTGCGCCGACGCACCGGATACTGGGCGCCCACATCCATGCCTTTACCCGCGACGGGCTGACCTACGACATTTCCCTGCAGCTCGCCGAGAATGACGACTTTGGGAAACGCCTTCGGGTCAGCCAGGCTATTATGGACAGAGATTTTCTCAGCCCAGATAACTTGGAGGATGAAACGCTGAGAAGCTGCGTTATCTTTATCTGCAAGGATGACCCTCTCGGTGGAGGAAAGGCAGTCCGCCGGATTGGGAGAGTGATTAGCACTCTGGACAATGCGCCATTTGATGACGGCACCAGCGCGTTTATCTTGAATATGAGCTTTACCGAGGCAAACGCCGCGCCTGATGTGTGTGACTTTCTCAGGTGGGTAAATGCCGGAGGGACGAGCGAGGGGTGTGATGCTGCCCATTCGCCTTATCTGGCTCAGTTGGATAAAGCAGTTCATGAAATCCGCTAAAAGTAGTCTAAAGGGGCACCGGTTCACCGGTGTCTCTTTGTCGTTCAAAAACAACTGATTGCATTTGATTGCAGTCTGTGATATAATATGCTTGACTGAAAGGAGGCAGGCAATATGGCAAACGAACTAGTCCAATTCCGTGCAGATGAAGGAACAAAGGCGAAAGCGATCAGTATCTGCGAAAAGCTTGGAATCGATCTTCCAACCTATATGCGTATTTGCATTGCCAAATTAGTGCAGGAAAACGGCATCCCGTTCAGTATGAAGCTGAGCGACCGGCAGGAGAACCCTGCAATCGCTGCCATGAGAGAGGCAAGCCGGATCGCTGAGGAAAACGGCGTCGCGGACATGACCTTAGAGGAGATCAACGAGGAGATCGCTGCGGCGAGGAGAGAGCATGACAGTAGGAGAGCAGAATGAAATATTACGCTGTGATAGATACCAATGTTCTGGTTTCTGCTATGCTAAAGTCTGTTTCGGTTCCAGGCAAAGTTGTGAAATTGGCTTTTGAGGGAAAAATTATCCCATTGTACAATGCGGCATTTCTTAGGGAATACCAGGAAGTTTTGAGCCGGCCCAAATTTCACCTTACAAAAGAAGTAATTGATCCTGTCATTCTGGAAATTACTCAAAACGGTATTGATGTGGATGCGGAGACATTAGATAATGTGGATTTTCCTGACCCAAAGGATACTGTCTTCTACGAGGTCGTCATGGAACAGCGAAAGACCGACGACGCCTACCTGGTTACCGGTAATCTCAAGCAATTCCCGGTGAAGCCCTTTGTCGTTACGCCCCGGCAGATGCTGGACTTGATTCTCTCAAAAAAAACTGAATATTGACCTATAAGGACAGCTCAAGAGATGGGCTGTCCTTTATTTTTTGAAAATTTCTTTTCAAAATTCAAGTTATAACCCCTATACTCGGATTTACATTGGTGTATTCTTCGAGCAAAAACCTCTATACTTAGGATATAAACACGAGTTATCCTGAGAGGAGGGGTGGTATGCCGAACGAAAGCGTGGGCGAGCGGTTCAAAGAGGCGCGGGAAAAGCAGGGTTGGACGCAAAAAGAATTGGCCGACAAAGCAGGCTACTCCTTCAACTATATCTCCGACGTGGAGCGCGGCAAGAGCTTTCCTCGCCTGGATCGGCTGATCAGGCTCCTAAACGTCCTGGAAACCACCCCGAACTTCATCTTGTGCGACGTCCTGCATGAACTTCCAAAGGATTACGTTTCTGAGCTTGAGGGCCGATTAAAGGGGTTGCCCCTTGATAAGCAACACAAGGTTCTGGCAGTTATGGATTTTCTCATAAGGCAGGAGCTTAAAGAGGAGAAGAAGAAACAAAAACAGGAAAAGATTGACAATCCCCCAAAAACCTGATACAATAGCATTACAGTATCAGGTTCGAGAAACGGACAGAGTATCAGAGTTACAGAGTGTCATTTGAGTTTGCCAAGAGCAAACCCGGATGGCACTTTTTTGTTTCCTCTCACAACCGAATCGGGCCGATACTGGCAAAAAGGCAGCAGTCGAAAAGACCGCTGCCTTTTTGCATTTTACCCAAAGAAAGGGAGTATCAAAATGTCAACCTGCCAAGACAAATTCTTCACCACGTTCCCGGACTTCCCAGCCATGCTGGGCTATCACGAGAACCAGACCAAAGAGAGCCAGTGGGAGCGCCGCCGGGTCAAAGACCTGCGTCTTGAGCCACTGGACACCAACGCTCCGCTCTACAGCGACCTCTCCTCCTTCGCTCCCGGTAGTCAGGGCCGACCGTATCATTGAAAGTGCATAAAGGGACAAGGAATAAAAGACCCGGCTTGCGCTTTAGAACTTATGAAAGCCGGTGATACCAATGCGCAGCGATTTAAGTGCCCTGGCTATACCTGCCCGGTGTGGTCAGGGCGTCCTCATGTCAAAAAAGCTAAAGAAAGGCGGTCCATTATCATGGCCCAGTTCAAGAAAAACTTTCCCAACAGCTATTCCCAGGCGAGGAACATCAATGTGTACAACAAAATCACATCCCAGTATCGACCTCAAGCAAACCGCCCCGTACCCAAGGCACACATCGTCAATAAACTGGCGGATGCCCTGGCGTCTATTCCTGATCTGACACAAGGCGGCTATCGGGTTTTCACGGCGGTTCCCGCAGAGGCGGTAGGCACGCAGCCATCACTCTTTGACCCCCAAAACTTCGAGCAGTGCAAAGGACATGTCTGCGACCTGGTCATTTGCAGGTCCGGGCACACCATGCCGGATATCCTCTGTATGGTGCAGTTGGAGGACCCTGCGGATATTTCGTTTTTTCCGCATTCGTGTTTCCCCAAGTTGTGGCAGATCTGTACCCTTGACAGCGAAATGGCCCGCGATCCGTCGGCGATTACCTCTTTTTCCAAAGAGATGGCCTCCCACATCCTGCAGGAACGTCCAAACGAGTTGTATAGTCTTGGGCTGAAGAACGTCAGCCAGCTCCTTCAGACCTCCCATGACGCTGCCATTGGCCGTATGCGCGCTGCCGGGCTGTGCGCCACTAACAAGGCCGGTAAGCTTGTGGTCACCAAGCGCGGGACATCCGTCGGGCTTATTGCCGAGCACACCCCCAAGGGCAGCATCGTGTACCTCAATGACATTTTCGAGGAAGACTTCATGAATGCCCTGGGATTCACGAAAGAATAGACCCATAAAACATGGCGCTAAGCCCCAGCCCCGTTCCCTGCGCGGCTGGGGCGTTTTAGCGTCCTAATCGAGAGAGGACATCACCATGCCGTATTACAAGAAGCAGCGCCGCCGTGTGCTCCCCTACAGGAGGCCCAAATATCTGCGGACAAACAAGCCGCTTTCGTCAAAACTATTCTACCAGAAAAGGAGACTTACCTATGCCAAGCATCTGCGCAGACCCCATTCACGATGAGGCCGTCCATGAGCTTGCCGGTACACTGGCACAGCTCCCCGGTTTCTACAGTTCCCAATACAGAGTGTACACCCATGTCCCGGCCAGCGCCCTGGGTATTCTGGCTTCTGCCTATAAGGGGGAGCCCACCTTCCGGCTTTCTGGCCTGAGCCTTGACCTGGTGGTGGCGCGGGAAGAAGACTTCCACTACCCGCCCGACGTCCTTTTCGCCGTACAGATAGGCGGCGAAGACAGAGGGATCCCTCTCGCTTATCTCCGCCAGCTGCACCTGGACCTGAGTGACTGCCGTACTCCCGGAGGCATCCGGGAGCAGGCGGAGAAGCTGGCCGAACTTGCCAAATCCCAGGAAACCGGCAGCTGCTGCCTTCCACACTATTACCTGGGCTATTGCGTGCAAATACCCAAAGATGAGATCATCAACCGCCTGCAGCATGAACGCCTGATCGACAACAAGGAACGTCCAACAGACTACGGCCGGTGCGTTGGGCTCATCACGGAATACTGTGCAGTAG
>CAJUDG010000017.1 GCA_910584745.1 uncultured Eubacteriales bacterium | reverse complement strand
CTTGACTATCTTACCACACACCCGTCCGTTTGTCAACACCTTTTTTCAAATTTTTTTGAAAAATTTTCGTTTTTCTACATCTTCCCCTTTTTCTTCCTATTTTTTCAATATATAGCGGGGGTTCCTTTTGTTTCCATACATACTTTTGCTTGTCCATCATAAAATGGTTCTGTAAAGAGGTGTGTCCATATGAGAATCGAGAAGAAAAAAATATTTATCATGGTCTGGCGCACGGGGCTTATTATCCTTGTCAACCTTATGGTAATAGCCATGCTGCTTAGCGGCGGCAACGCTCAGGCTCTTTCAAAGTATGGCTCCACCGGCAGCGAGGTCACGCAGATACAGCAGCGCCTTCAGGAGCTGGGCTATGACCCTGGAACCGCCGACGGTATTTACGGCACGCGCACCAAGAACGCGGTCATCGCCTTTCAGCGGGACTACGGTCTTTCTGACGACGGCATTGCCGGGCCCAAGACTTTGGAAGCCCTGGGCCTCACCGGTGGAGGCGGCTCCGGCGGCGGGAGCTATGGGGGATTTTCGGAAAGCGACGTGCAGCTGCTGGCAAAGATCATCTCCGCCGAATCCCGGGGCGAGCCCTATCAGGGACAGGTGGCCGTGGGCGCGGTCATAATGAACCGCATAGCCCATCCCTCCTTTCCCAACACGCTCTCGGGGGTCATCTATCAGGAGGGGGCCTTCTCCTGCCTGTATGACGGCGGGGTGAACGCCCCCGTTGCGGACTCAGCCTATCAGGCGGCCCGGGAGGCCATCAACGGCTCCGACCCCTCCGGCGGCGCCATCTATTATTACAACCCGGCCAAGACCACGAACAAATGGATAT
This sequence comes from uncultured Eubacteriales bacterium, assembly GCA_910584745.1. GTDB lineage: Bacteria > Bacillota > Clostridia > Oscillospirales > Acutalibacteraceae > Acutalibacter. The sequence continues at coordinate 40,354 of CAJUDG010000017.1, read as the reverse complement.
GGTCCCGGCAGGTCATCGCCGTTATAGGTGCGCACAACTTCGCAATATAATGAGGCGGGGCTCCAGATACGGGCCCCGCTTTTATCTCAGCCTTTTTCTTTTTCAGCTACCGGCAGCCATATCTCATAGTCCATATCCTCCGTATAAAACTCAATATTCAGAGGATATGCCCAGTCATAGTCCGGGTTGATGGGAAGCCACTCCTTGAAAATCTTGGTATTCAGGGCCTGCAGGCCCTCGGGCATCGGGCCTATGCTATGGAACTTTGCCCAGTCCGCGGCGGGGATATCCCGCACAGTAAGGCCCTCCGGCACGGGGCCGCCCTTATACCTGCCCCCAACCATATAGGCAAAGCCACCGTCCTGACCCTCGTCGTCCGCGCAGACGGCGCACATGCCTATCCCATTTTCAATAATTGCCCTATCCACGTCCGTCTGCGGCGCGCCGCCCTGCCATAGCCGGGAAAAGTACAGGCTGTGAAGCCGGTCCCACAGCTTCGGGCAGAGCTCATAACCCTTGTCCATGGGGATGACCTCCTCAAAGCCTATGACCTTGAATCCTTCCATTTTCTCTACGGTAAAGTTCATGCTCTCTCCTCCTTGTATGGATAATGTTATCTGGAAGGGCAGGAACATCCTTATCCTCCCTCGCTCCTGTTTCACCTGGGAGGGCGGAAAGCCGTGAAAACGTGAAAAAGCCTTGGCAAAGCTCTCCGGGGTCTGATAGCAGTATTTATATGCAATATCTATCACCCTGCCCTCTCCCGCCAGCAGGTCCATGGCGGCCAGATACAGCCTTCGGCAGCGCATATACTCCCCAAGGCTGTACCCGGTGATGATCTGGAACCCCTTTTGCAGGTAGAACGGCGATATATGCACCGCCCGGCCGATCTCGCCCGGAGTGACCGGCTCCAGCAGATGCTCCTCCATATAGTCCACCGCTCCCCGCAGGCACATCAGCCAATCCATATACTCTCCCTCCCTTCCGGCTTTAGTATAGACCCTTTATAGAGAAAAAGCCTGTCCTTCTCTGCTCAGTCTTGTCAGGCCTGCCCCTGCTCGGGCTTCCTTCTGAAGGACAGCAGAAATACCCCCGCGCTCAGCGCGAACATGGCCGATATTGACAGATAGAAGGTCTTGGCACCTATGGCGTCAAAGATCCGGCCACCTATGAGGTTGCCCAGGATCCCCGCCACTGAGGCCATAGAAGTGAAGAAGGCCTGGGCGCTGGCCTTAAGGTGGCTTGGGGCCAGTTCATATACATAGTTTAAGGACGAGCCGATAAACAGCCCGTTTCCAAGGCCGAAGAACATGCAGAACAGCATCATCGTGGGCAGGGAATTTGCCAGAAGCCCCAGCCCCAGGCACTCTATACCCATAAGCAGCGACGAGCCCAGTATCAGCACCCGCAGCGGGAACTTTCTTCTAAGCCGTATCATGAACAGCAGGAACGGTATCTCCATTGTGGCCCGGAGGGCCAGGATTATGCCGTACTGTTTCGAGTCCACATTTATGCTCGCCATATAATAGGGCAGGAAATTACCCTCGCAGGCCACGGCTATGTAAAAGATAAAGCCGAAGCCCAGAAACGCCATATACGCTTTATTTTTGAAAAGCTCCCCCAGGTCCATCGACCCCTTTCCGCCCTTTTTGGGCGGAACCTTCGCCGCCGGCTCCCGAGCAAAAATGGTCATGACGACGGGTATGAGCATAAAGAGGCCCGTGACCCAAAATGTGTTCTTTACCCCCAGACTGGGAAGCCACGCGGCTATTATCAGGCTGCCGATGGTAAAGAGGAAGGACCCCAGGCTGCGCAGCACCCCGAAGTTCAGGCCCAGCTCGTTGCAGTTGCGCACCAGCAGGTTCTCCGCGTAGGGCGACATGGACGAGCGGAAAAAGCACACCGCCGGTATATAGCACATCAGCAGTATGGACGAGCCGTGGAACTCCGCCGGTACCAGGGGTATCATGGCGTACATCAGCGAGCCGCATATGAGCACGGTGATGAGCACCTTGCGAAGGGAGCCCATCCTGTCGCTGGCCATACCCCAGAAGGCCACCGACGCTATACCCACCACGGAGCTCAGGGCATTGACCACACCCATGCTTGACGCCGAAAAGCCCACCCCCTGAAGGTACACGGCCTGATAGCAGCCGAAGGCCCAGGCAAACCAGAAAAATCCGTTCACGCCCACAAGGACTATGGCCTGCTTGCCCTGGATATTCAGCCGGGAAAAGAGTTTTTTCATTTATCGCTTGCTCCTTTATATTGAAAAGACGCTACGGTTGATTATATCCGAATTATTTCCGTTGTCAAGGGTTTGCGGCAAATACGTCGCCGTATATTTTTTCGACCGCGTCCTCAAGGGTAAGGTTCTCCCCAAAAATCGTCTCGCTTATGTTTTTGAGATAGTCCTTTTCCCGCCACCACCTGCGCATCTCTTCCTCGCCGAATTCGTCCCGGTTAGGCTTTGTCTTATGGCGGCGGAGGGTCTCTTCAAAGGAGATGTCGTAGTAATAGGCAAAGATATTCTCCCTGCCGTATTCCTTAAGGGCCGCGTCGAACAGGGGCTCATAGTCTGGGCAGGGCAATATGCCCTCCATAACTGCAAACTCAGAATTGCGCCTGCCGTACTTCAACAGCTCTATCATCAGCGGCAGCGAGCGCTCGACCCCTTCCCTGCTCCATACATGCAGTATCTCCATGCGTACCATGTCGTGGGATATGCGCATAGTATTCGGGCCCAGCTTCTCCTGGAGCATACTTGCCGCCATTGTTTTACCGCTGCCGGAATTTCCCCTCAGTATGATTAGCTTTGCCATACTTTATCTCCTCCTTCTTTTATCAGTGCGTCCATTATATCAGCAGTACCGGCATAAAGCAAGCTTGCATAATCGACTGATGCCAACAGGAAATGTGAATTATTTTTTGTTTTCATCGTGCTCGCTCCGGGGTTGAAAATGTCCGTCCTTTATGCTATAATTTTCGATTAATAACATCCCCCGCACCGTATGGGGCAACATTAAATTTATTGAGGAAAGAGAGTGTGACTATGCTGAAAATGGATTACCAGAGGAAGTTTTCAAAAGAGGGCCTGACCTTTGACGATGTGCTGCTGATCCCCGCCGAATCCCATGTGCTGCCCAGCGAAGCGGACTTCTCCACCCAGCTTACCGAGACTATCCGTCTCAACGCCCCGATACTCACCGCCGCCATGGACACCGTTACGGAGTCGGATATGGCCATAGCCGTAGCCCGTGAGGGCGGCGTCGGCATCATCCACAAGAACATGACCATCGAGAAGCAGGCCGATCAGGTTGACCGCGTAAAGCGCTCTGAGAACGGCGTTATAGCGAACCCCTTCTTCCTGGCCCCGGACAGCCTCGTCAGCGAGGCTGAAGAGCTGATGGGCCGCTTCAAGATCTCCGGCGTGCCCATCTGCGAGGACGGCGTACTGGTGGGCATCATCACCAACCGCGACATGCGCTTTATGGAAGGCGACGACTTCAACCAGCCGGTAAAAAATGTTATGACCAAGGATAACCTTGTCACCGCCGCAGTGGGCACCACCCTGAAGGAAGCCCAGGAGATACTGCGCAGGCACCGTATCGAGAAGCTCCCCCTGGTGGATGACAAGATGCGCCTGAAGGGCCTTATCACCATCAAGGACATCGAAAAGGCCGTGCGCTATCCCAACTCCGCCCGGGACCAGAGCGGCCGCCTGCTGTGCGGCGCGGCCATCGGGGCTACATCCGACGTGCTGGACAGGGTCGCGGCTCTTGTGGAGGCGCAGGTGGATCTGGTAGCTCTGGACTCCGCCCACGGACATAACGACGGCGTTATAAAGGCTGTAGCAAAGGTCAAGAAGGCCTATCCTTACCTGCCGGTCATAGCCGGCAACGTGGCCACCGCAGAGGGCGCCAAGGCTTTGATTGACGCCGGCGCGGACTGTGTGAAGGTGGGCATCGGCCCCGGCTCCATATGCACCACCCGGGTGGTGGCCGGTATCGGCGTGCCGCAGATAACGGCGGTATTCGATGCGGCCTGCGAGGCGGCAAAGCATAACATCCCTGTTATTGCGGACGGCGGCATCAAGTACAGCGGCGATATTGTCAAGGCGCTGGCGGCAGGGGCCAACGCGGTCATGCTGGGTTCCATGGTGGCCGGCTGCAAGGAAGCCCCCGGCGACTATGAGCTGTACCAGGGCAGGCAGTTCAAGGTATACCGGGGCATGGGCAGCCTTGGGGCCATGGGCAAGGGCAGCAGCGACAGGTACTTCCAGGGCGAGCAGAAGAAGTTTGTCCCCGAGGGCGTAGAGGGGCGGGTGCCCTATAAGGGGCCCCTGGCGGATACCGTCTTCCAGCTTCTGGGCGGCTTGCGCTCGGGCATGGGCTACACCGGCTGCAGGACCATTGAGGAGCTCCACGAGAAGGCCCAGTTCGTGCGCATAACCGGTGCGGGCCTAAAGGAGAGCCATCCCCACGACATCCAGATAACCAAGGAAGCCCCGAATTACTCCATCAACGTGTAATTTCTCAGGATTTTCCGTAAAAAAGTATTGACATTCTCCTTTCTATCCATTATAATAATTAGCGTCCCATCAACTGGGGCGCTTATATGGCGGTATAGCTCAGCTGGCTAGAGCATTCGGTTCATACCCGAAGTGTCGATGGTTCAAGTCCATTTACCGCTACCAAATGGCCCGGTGGTCAAGCGGCTAAGACACCGCCCTTTCACGGCGGTAACACGAGTTCGATTCTCGTCCGGGTCACCAAAACGACGGGTTTCGGAAAGCCGGGCCCGGGCAGGCATGATGAAGGAAGGGCGTCGGGCGCTTTGCTGCGGCGTTTTTCTTTTTACCTTAATAGAAAGGCATGGGATCAGAGCAGTATGATAAAGAAGATTTTGGTATTTGCCGGGGCAGCGGCTGTGGCACTGACGCTGTCGGCCTGCGGCGGGCAGATGGAGCAGCTGACCGAGCTGGAGCCGGTCTCCTCCGGTATAGACTGGGCCCCCGCGGAGGCGGCAAGCTTTGAGGATGACCTTGACGGTCTCTGCAAGTATATGGAGACGAACAAGGCTGTCTCCGGCGAGAAGGACTATATGTCCTATAAGGAGATAGGCGCTATAGACGGCTGCCGTTACCGCTTTAAGTACGACGGCGGTACGGTGCAGGCAGAGTTCTATGAATTTGATCTGGAGAATCTGGACGAGAAGGGCAAAGAGTGTGTAGACTCGGTAAGAGAGAAGGGTTTTTTCACGGTGTTGGGCAACGAGGCCCATGCCGTGCTCAACGGCAAGTACCTTATGGTGTACACTGACTCCGATAATGATGAGACCAATACCGCCCACAGTGATGAGGTGCTGGAGCTGTTTAACGCTTTCAAGCCTAGGGACAGTAAATAAAGAGATAGGTAAAGGCCGCTCGGTTTTGCTGAGCGGCCTTTTTGTATCGGTTTACCTATATCTTTGACTTAGATGCTTTATGAGCGCCGCAGCGGCCAATCCAATAACGCCCGCCAGGAAGTTTCTCCCTGCATATAACAGGAAGCCTATGTCAAGGGCGTAGAAGATAAGGTCCGCGCACAGGGCCAGAGCCGGACCGGTCAGCACCAGCCGCCAGCGGCTCTTAATATTCAGCCCGGCGAAAATTCCTGTCCCCAGGCAACACAAGGGCTGTAAAATCATTAGAACCAGAATGGTTAGGATAAAGTGTACATCGCCTCTCCCCACAAGCTGGATTACCCCGGGCAGGCCGAACAGCACCACCGCCTGCACCGCAAGGGCAATGAGCGCCGGTCTTTTCATCTCAGCCGATGACCTCCTTGCCCCCCATATACATTCTCAGGACCTGTGGGATCTTCACGGTACCGTCTGCCTGGAGATTATTCTCCAGGAACGCAATCAGCATCCTGGGCGGGGCCACAACGGTATTGTTCAAGGTATGAGGGAAATAGTTGCCCTCTGTGTTTCTGATCCTGATTCCCAGCCGCCTTGCCTGGGCATCCCCCATATTGGAGCAGCTCCCCACCTCAAAATACTTCTTCTGCCGGGGAGACCAAGCCTCCACGTCACAGCTCTTTACCTTCAGATCCGCAAGGTCGCCGGAGCAGCACTCAAGCGTGCGCACCGGAATGTCCAGGGCCCGGAAGAACTCAACGGAATACTGCCACATCCTATTGTACCAGTCCATGCTTTCCTCGGGCTTGCAGACCACTATCATCTCCTGCTTTTCAAACTGGTGGATGCGGTACACGCCCCTCTCCTCTATACCGTGGGCGCCTACCTCCTTACGGAAGCACGGGGAGTAGCTGGTCATGGTCTGGGGAAGCTGATCCTCGGTGAGGAGATTCCCGGCGTAGCGGCCTATCATGGAGTGCTCGCTAGTACCGATAAGATACAGGTCCTCCCCCTCTATCTTGTACATCATGTTCTCCATCTCGGCGAAGCTCATGACTCCGGTTACGACATTGCTGCGGATCATGAAGGGCGGGATACAGTAGGTGAAGCCTTTATCTATCATGAAATCCCGGGCAAAGGCCAGGATGGCCTCATGCAGGCGGGCTATGTCGCCCATAAGATAGTAGAAACCGTTGCCGCTGGTGCGCCGGGCGCTGTCAAGGTCTATGCCGTTCAGACGCTCCATGATCTCCGTATGGTATGGCACCTCAAAATCCGGCACTACCGGTTCTCCAAAGCGCTCCAGTTCCACGTTCTCACTGTCATCCCTGCCGATAGGCACGGAGTCGTCTATGATGTTAGGGATGACCATCATGCGCTTCTTTATCTCATCTTCCATCGTCCCTTCGCTGCGCTCCATCTCCTCCAGTTCTCCGGCAATGGCCGCGACCTTCTTCTTGGTCTCCTCGGCCTCCTCCTTTTTGCCCTCCTTCATCAGCCTGCCTATCTCCTTGCTGACGGTGTTCCTCTGCTGCCTTAGCTCGTCCCCCCGGGCCTTGCTTGCGCGGAATTTCTCGTCCAGGGCCAGCACCTCGTCCACCAGCGCCAGCTTTTCGTCCTGGAACTTCTTCTTTATATTCTCCTTTACCAGCTCGGGGTTTGTCCTTATCAGTTTGATATCTAACATATTCAGCTCTCCTTATCCTGTAATTTTAGATCCCTCAGTAGATTTTTTAGATCTTCCTCTCCGTAGAACTCTATCTGTATGGTGCCCTTACTCTTATTGCCCGCCACCTTCACCTTCCGGCCAAGGTACTCCCCCACGGCAAGCTGGGTCTCGGCGAAAAAGTTTCGGAGCCTGTCCGCGCGTATGGCATCGTCCTGTGAATATGTCTTTACAACGAGGATACCTCCCCGGGCGACGCTCTTTGCCATGTTTTCCAGGTCCCGGACGGACGCGCCTGCCCTGGCCCTGTCGGCCGCAAACCGCATATCATCCTCCGACTTGAAGCTGAGAAGGGTTCGGGCATGTCCCGCCGAGATCTCTCCGCGCTCAACCATCTCCTGTATATCCTCGGGCAGGTTCAAAAGACGCAGAGCGTTTGCCACCGCCGGACGGGACTTGCCCACTGCGGCCGCGGCCTCCTCCTGGGTCATGCCCTGCACGTCCATCAGCTGCTGATAGCCCTTTGCCTCCTCCAGGGGGCTCAGGTCCTCGCGTTGTAGGTTCTCGATAAGGGCGAAGAGCATCTCCTCCCCATCGGTCATCTCACGAACTACCGCCGGGACCTCCTGGAGCCCGGCCATCCTCGACGCCCGCCAGCGCCGCTCGCCTGCGACTATGCGGTATCCGCCACTTATCATCGGCCGCAGCAGCAGGGGCTGGAGCACGCCGTGCTGAGCTATGGACTCCGCCAGTTCCGAGAGGGCTTCGCTGTCAAACTCCTTCCTCGGCTGGTCCCGGTTTGGCTCTATCTCGTCAAGGCGCACTGTAACGGTGCCCTCGTTTTCAAGGCTGGAATTCTCCGCGAATATAGCGTCCAGTCCGCGGCCCAGCCCACGTTTCTTTGCGCTCATAGCTTATCCTTTCTTTTTAAGTATTTCCCTTGCCAGCTCCCTATACGCCCTCGCTCCCTTTGAGTAGTGGTCGTAATACTCCACAGGCTGACCGAAACCCGGGGCCTCTGACAATCTCACTGCTCTTGGGATTACCGTGCTGTAGACCTTTCTCGGGAAGAACTTCTTGACTTCCGTCACTACCTGCTGGGTAAGGTTCAGCCGCCCGTCATACATTGTAAGCAGCACGCCCTCCAGCTCCAGCATACTATTGTACTGGCGCTTTACCCGCCGCACGGTGTTGATAAGCTGGCTAAGCCCCTCCAGGGCGTAAAATTCGCACTGTATAGGTATGAGGATGGAATCTGCCGCGTTAAGCGAATTCGTAGTTATCAGCCCCAGAGACGGCGGACAGTCAATTATAATATAGTCGTAGTTATCCTTTATCTCCTGAAGCGGAGCCTTCAGCCTGTCCTCGCGCCTTTCCATTCCGGCCATCTCTATCTCGCCGCCTGCCATATCTATGCTGGCCGCCAGAAGGTCCAGATTTTTATACTGGGTATGGCAGACGGCCTTTTCCGCGCTCTCCCCGCCTATCATCACCTCATACACCGTTATCGGGCACTGGCGCTTATCAACGCCCAGTCCGCTGGTGGCGTTCCCCTGGGGGTCTGCGTCCACCAGCAGCACCTTTTCGTCCATGCTTCCAAAAACAGCGGCCAGATTCACAGCTGTGGTGGTCTTTCCAACGCCGCCCTTTTGGTTTGCAACCGCAATCGTCTTCGCCATTTTTTTACTCCGATCCGTTTATTGAATTAACAGGAAATATTATAGCACAGATACGGCAGTTTTGCCAGTATAAAATGCTTACTTAAAAGAAAACTGCTATTTCCCCAAATTCGTCCTGCTTTTGGGACCGATTATCATGCAGTACAGTGTTTCACATGAAACAAAAAGCTGACGGCCGGAGAATGGAACTCCGGCCGCCTTCTGTGGGAAATGAATAAGGGAATGGGTTAAACTTGTACTCTGTGTTGTTTTGGAATGCGCACAACGCATTCTATATACTCTTCAGTTTCCTTTTTTTCTGTCTGTGCCTGTATGCCCGCGGTCTTCATTGCGTCCACCGCGTGGTCAATGGTGTTTATAAAGAGCCTTATATCCTTTGCCACAAAGGTTCTCCGCCCTCTGCGCACGGGCTCCTTGGGCTCCAGGGAGCTCGCTATCAGCTCCTCGGTGCCGGCCACGTTCAGCCCCCGTGATATTACAGTCTGCAAAATTTTCTGCCGCAGCTCAATGTCGTCTATGCGCAGCAGCGCCCTGGCGTGCCTTTCTGAAAGCTTATGCTTTATTATCTCCGACTGCTCGTCTGAGCTCAGCTTCAGAAGCCGTATTTTGTTCGCCAGATATGACTGGCTCATGCCCAGCCGCCGGGCGGCCTCCTCCTGGGTTATCTGCCACTCGCGCAGGAGATTGACTATTGCGTTGGCCTGCTCGAACATGTGCAGGTCCCGGCGCTGTACGTTCTCAAGCAGGGCCAGCACCGCGCTGTCCTCCGGCTCGCAGTCGGATATGATCGCCGGTATCTCCTTGAGCCCGGCCAGCTTACAAGCCCGCAGCCTCCGCTCTCCGGCCACCAGATAATACACGCCGTTTTCCCGCCGGACGGTCACTGGCTGAAGCAGTCCGTTCTCGGCTATGCTCTGGGCTAGGCTTCTAAGCTCGTCCTCCTGGAATATCTTCCTCGGCTGTGAGGGATTGGGCATGATTTTCATGACCGGTAATCTTGTCAGCTTTAGCTTGTCCTTCATAAACATCCGCCGCGCCCCCTTACAGCCACTATTATACTACACCGTATATGCGTAGTTTGTTGTTTCCTGTCGGCGAGAAAATAAATTACAGATATTTTTTAAAGCCTTTAACCTCCGCAAATCCGATCCTTCCATAAAATTTGTGTGCCCCCGGACGGTTCATGCCAGAGACCAGCATTTCATAATGGCAGTCCATCGCTCTGCCCCAGCGCTCTATCTCGTCAAACATCATCCGGCCCACACCCTGCCCCTGGTACTTATCCAGTACGGCCACATTCTCCACCAGCAGAATCGGACGGCACTCCCCGCAGATGTCCTCAAATACTACGCCCAATAAGCTGCCTATTATTTCGCCGTCATTCTTATTGACCGCTATCAGCAGATATTTGTTCGCGTCCCCCGATATATTCTCTATCAGCCGGGCCATTTTCTCTCTGTTCCCGGGACCATCGCTTATTACCTGCATTACCCTGTCCAGCCCGGGTATATCGTCTACGGCGGCCTTCCTCATCTCAATATTCATACTTATCTCCTCCTCTAAATGTACAAATTAAAGCGGATGTTTTGTGATTGTTCCGCCATGGCGGGGATAGCCTTTTGGTGTAAAGCTCAGCTTGCGCACAACTATCAGATTTCTCTCGCCAGCCGTGGGCAGCTGTATCTGCTTTACATCTATCCTGTCACCGCCAAGAATTTTCAGCGCATTTTTCGCTTCAGAAAGCTCATCCTTTGCGCCCGGGCCCTTCATCGCCACGAAGAAGCCTTTCATTTTGACCAAAGGCAGGCAGTATTCGCACAATATTCTTAACTGTGCCACCGCCCTGGCGGTTACAAGATCGAAGCTCTCCCTCATGCTCTTGTCCAGCCCGGCCTCTTCCGCACGCTTATGCACACACCTGCACTCAGTGCTCAGTTCTCCGCATAGCTGGCTTAAGAAATTCAGCCTCTTGTTTGATCCGTCCAGAAGCGTAACTTGTAGATCCGGCCGCACTATCTTAAGGGGAATCCCAGGGAAACCGGCTCCCGTCCCCACATCCAGCAGCTTACCACCCTCCTTGGGTCTGCACGCTGGCAGCAGCGTCAGGCTGTCGATAAAATGCTTCTCCACAATCTCACCCGGCTCCGTGATAGCCGTAAGGTTTAGTTTCTCATTCCATTCCAGCAACAGCTCCATATACCTTTGGAACTTATCAGCCTGTTCCGCTGTTACCTTTATCCCCATATCCTTCGCCTGAATAATTAGTTTCTGTCGGATATCCTCCATTTTGTCAAACCTCCTTATCCTTTCGCGACGCCAGCCATATCATCAGCACTGAGATATCAGCGGGGCTGACTCCTGAAACCCTCCCGGCCTGCCCTAGATTCTCGGGCCGCACCTTCTCCAGCTTTTCGGCAGCTTCCAGTCTGAGCCCCTTTATCTTTCCGTAGTCAATATCCTCAGGCAGAACCTTGCCCTCCACCCTTCGCATCTCCTCGATATCAGCAAGCTGACGCTTAATATATCCCTCATACTTCAGCTGTATCTCTACGCTCTCCTGTACCGCCCTGCTTAACTCCGGGCGGTGTGGATCCACATCTGTCAAATCGCTGTAAGAGATCTGCGGACGCTTAAGAAGCTCGCAGATCTTTATTCCCGTGCTGACCGGCGTTGTTCCACGTGAAACAAGCAAGTCGTTCAACGCTTGACTAGGGGGCAAAGTCGTGCTCTGCACCCGCTTCAGCTCAGCAGCCTTTTCAGACTGTTTACGCTGAAACCTCTCCCATCTTTCGTCAGATATAAGCCCAATTTCACGGCCGATAGGTGTAAGGCGTTCGTCGGCATTGTCCTGACGCAATATCAGCCGGTACTCAGAGCGGGAGGTCATCATGCGGTACGGGTCTGTGACCCCTTTTGTTATCAGGTCGTCTATCAGGGTACCGATATATGACCCGGCCCTGTCAAGTATCAGACGTTCCTTCCCCATCAGCTTCCGCGCGGCATTTATCCCAGCAACCAGTCCTTGAGCAGCGGCCTCCTCATAGCCCGAACTGCCGTTGAACTGGCCCGCACCATATAACCCGGGCCATCCGCGAAACTCCAGTGTGGCATTCAACTGCAGAGGATCACAGCAGTCATATTCAATGGCATAGGCGCTGCGCATGATCTGAACATTCTCCAGGCCGGGTATCGTACGGTAAAACTCGACCTGAACGTCCTCGGGAAGCGATGAGCTCATGCCCTGCAAGTACATCTCCTCCGTCTCCAGGCCGCACGGCTCGATAAAAAGCTGATGTCTGGCTTTGTCAGGGAACCTGATCACCTTATCCTCAATGCTGGGGCAATATCTGGGGCCGACGCCCTCGATAAGCCCCCCATAAAGCGGCGAACGGCTTATATTATCCCGGATCACACGATGGGTCTCTTCGCTGGTCCAGCTGATATAACAGACTTCCTTGTTTTCCAGTTCGCGCCCGGTATCATATGAAAAAGGCGTCACCGGCTCGTCGCCATGCTGGACCTCAAGACCTGAGAAGTCAACGGATGATTTCAGCACTCTGGCTGGGGTCCCGGTCTTGAAGCGCCGGAGGGAGATGCCCAGCTCCCGCAGCCTGTCCGGCAGGAACGCGGAAGGGAACATCCCATCCGGTCCGCTCTCGTAAGATACGTCACCGACAAACACCTTTCCCCCAAGGAAGGTGCCCGTACATATAATTACCGCCCCTGCCCTATAGACAGCGCCCAATCTGGTGGTTACTTCCCAGCGGCCGTCTCTTGGTCTCAAATCCACGACCTCCGCCTGCCGCAGTTGTAAATTTTCGCAGAGCTCCAATTTACGCTTCATAACCCTGGCGTATAAGCCGCGGTCAATCTGCGCCCTTAACGAATGTACAGCCGGGCCCTTGCCAAGGTTAAGCATACGGCTTTGTATCATGCACTCGTCGGCTGTCCTGCCCATCTCTCCGCCGAGAGCGTCTATCTCCCTTACAAGGTGCCCCTTGGCCGTGCCGCCTATGCTGGGATTGCAGGGACAGTTTCCAACCGCATCCAAATTGATAGTAAATACAACCGTCCGGCATCCCAGCCGCGCCGCCGCCAGCCCAGCCTCGATCCCCGCATGGCCGGCGCCGATAACGGCCACGTCTGTCTCTCCTGCAAAATAAGTCATATTGATCTCCCCTATTTACCTACACAGAAACGCTCAAACACCTGCTCAATTATCTCATCGGACACCCTGCGTCCCGTCAGTTGAAACAAAGCGTTTAACGCCTCCTCAACACAGACCGTCACAGCGTCCAGGGTCAACCCAAGCCTAATAGCGTCCATCCCCTGTTCCATGGCGGCCTTTGCCGCTGACGCCGCCGCCCTCTGCCTGTCAGTAAAAAGTTCGGCCTGTCCGGCATCAAAGCTTTCAGTGCCGATAAGTTCAGAGAATGTCCGTTCAAGCTCATCAAGTCCGATATTTTGGGCGGCAGAAATTTTCACGAAATTCTTGAAATTTTTTTCAATAAATCCAAAGTCAATCTTCTGCTCCAAATCACACTTATTGACTACCGCCACAGCGGGCAGCCCCTGAACCGACTCCGCCAGCTCTGCATCCTCATCCCCCAGTTCAGCGGACCAATCAAACACCGCCAGCACCAGCTCCGCGTTCATCAACTGCCGCCGCGCTGTTTCAACGCCTATACGCTCCACCGGGTCCTCGGTCTCCCTGAGCCCCGCCGTGTCCGCCAGCAAAAGCGGCACTCCGGCCAGGGAGACCGGCTCCTCTATCACATCCCTGGTGGTCCCAGCGTAAGGCGTTACAATGGATCTCTCACGCCCGGCCAGCAGGTTCATAAGCGTTGACTTCCCCACATTTGGCCGCCCGGCTATCACGGTTCTAATCCCCTCGCGGAACATCCTTCCCCTGTCAAAACCATCCAAGAGGGCCGATAACTCATCACTGCATATACCAAGTGAAGTATTCACATCGTCGATATCAACAATATCCACATCTTCCTCCGGGAAATCCGACCATGCGGCCAAATGGGCGGCAAGCTCCTCCAGTTTCTCAGTGATAACCCCAATACGCTTGCTCAGCAAGCCCGACTCTGCCGCCTGGGCGGTAAGCATTGAGCGGCGTCCCTGGGCGCTGATTATCTCCATAACCGATTCGGCCTGAGCCAGGTCAAGTTTTCCGTTAAAAAAGGCGCGCTTTGTAAACTCGCCCGGGCCGGCGGGCTGCGCCCCGCAACTTAACACCTCGCCCAGCACCTGTCTGGTCACGTAAAGCCCACCATGGCAGGAGAGCTCAACCACATCCTCACCGGTATAGCTTTTCGGTCCCCGGAATACCAGGGCCACACAGTCGTCCAGCTTGGTTCCGTCCCGATGGAAGACCTCTCCCAGAGCGGCCGTATATCCATCCATTTCAGATAGCCTTTTAGCAAATTTTGGCCTGAACAGCCTCTCGCATATTTGAAAAGCCTCGGGCCCGGAAACGCGGATGACCCCGATGCCTCCCGGAGCCTGCCCCGTAGAAATAGCCGCAACTGTCAAAGAGAACACCCCCAAATTCAAAAAGCGGGACAGCCTCCGCCGTCCCGCCCTCTATCACTTTTTAGCTTCGATCTTCCCATAAATCGGAGCGCCCGGATCGTCCGACTTTGGACCCTCGGCCCGTGGAGCGGAACTGCGCTGCTGATTTTTCTGCGGCCTGCCGCCATTCCTGCGGTCATAGCCGCCCTTGCCTCCGTTATAACCGCTGCGGCCGCGCCGGTTATTGTTTCGGGACTGATACCGTTCGCCGCCCTCAGGTCCTATGACAACATGCCTTGCCTGATCCGCTCCCTCGCTCCAGGACTTCGCGCCCTCGACCTCCTGAACGGCAGTATGGATTATCCTGCGCTCATAGGGATTCATTGGCTCAAGCGAAGCGTTCCGTCCTGTCTTCACTGCTCTATAGGCCATCTTCCTTCCCAAAGCCTCAAGGGTATCCTTCCGTTTCTCACGGTAATTGCCCACATCCAGGGTCAGACGGAAGTACGCGCCGTCAGTATGGTTGGCTACAAGCGAAGCCAGATACTGTAATGCATCCAGCGTCTCGCCACGATGGCCTATCACAAACCCGACGTCTTCACCGCTAAGTACAAGGGCAGCGCCGGACTCGTTGGGCTGTATATCCACATTTGCCCCCGGCAGGCCCATATAACTGAGTATCGTCTTAACATACTCTGCGGCCTTCTCCGCTGGCTCAGCATCCAAATCCGCGGGCGCGGGCACACTTGACCTTTCAGATTCTGCGGGCTTTACAGGCTCCGGCTTATTCTTTTCTACAGGTTTTACAACCGGCTTTTCTTCCGCCGGCGCCGGCTTAACCTCATCCGGCACTTCAATATACGCGCGTACCTTTGCGGGACGCCCGCCAAAAAGGCCTAATGTCTTCTTCTGCGGCAGCTCCAGTACATCACAGCTGGCATCAATGGTCTCAACACCCAGCTGCCTACAGGCGCTGGCAAACGCGGCTTCCACATTTTCACCGGTCGCGATAGCTTCTTTGATCATTATATAACCTCCACTCTTACAGAATTATCACTTTTTGCTGCCCATATAACTGGCAGTATCCCCCGAACCAGAGCCGGACTTCTTCTTTTTTGTCTTCTGCTTCGCCGCTTCCTTTACCTGCTTCTGCTGTGGCACAGCCGCAAGCTTCTCGGCAATTTTCTTCTGCTGTACGGCAGTCAGCGGCCGTACATTCCCTTCTGCCAACTCCAGGGCCACGGCCCTTCCAGCCTCTTTCCTCACCGCAAGCTGTTCGGCGCTGAAATACTTGTTCATGACCAGGGTCTGAATGAAGCTTGTCAGAATAGAGACGATATTATACATGCCGACAGCCGCGGGCATGATAAATGCCCAGTACACGCTGATAAGCGGGAATACATACATCATCGCCTTCGTACAGCCGGTCTGTGTGCTTCCGCCCATGGTCTTTGTGGTGTAGAACTGGGTCCCAAAGCTGAATACCAGAGAGAGCACCGGAATTATCCAGAGGAAGGTAAGGAACCCCGAGCCCTGGGGCGATGCCAGCAAGTCCAAACCCAAAAAGCGGAAACCTTTTGAGAAAAATTCTATCTTATCAATATCGGCGGCCGAAAACATGGTCAGATTCGGCCTTAACACGTCGAAATGCTTGATGATCTGTAACTCCTGATAAAGCCCAAGCCCGCTTGCAGAGGCTACGCCGGGTATCCTTGAGATATAATCCGTGGCCTTGGCCACAGTGTCACCGGCGATATGCAGGGTATTTGATAGCGGCATAATGACGCTGTAGAAAATGCCCAGCATTATAGGGAATGGCAGCAAAGTTGTCAGACAGCCGCTGCCCGGATTTACTCCCTCTTTTTCATAGAGCTTCATCAGCTCATCATTATACTTCTGCTGATTATTGGCATAGCGCTTTTGCAGCTCCTTCTGCTTGTCCGCAAGCTTCGCCTGGGCGGACATGCTCTTCTGTTGCTTTACGGAGAGGGGGAACATTACCACCTTCAGTATAACCGTAAACAAGATGATCGCCACACCGTAATTTCTGAACACGGTGTAAAGGGCCCAAAGCAGATAGCCCAGTAAGCTGCCGAAAAAGTTAAAAATAGCCATGATAAGGTCCGTATCTCCCCTTTGCCCGGAGTATAAGCTCCGCACTTTTCATATTTGGCAAACCGCATTAAACGGTTTATCCCTTCTTCTTTTCAGGTACAGGGTCATACCCGCCCCTGCTCCACGGGTTGCAGCGCAGAAATCTCCACAGGGTCAGCGCTCCGCCCTTCAGAGCCCCGAAGCGCTCGATAGCCTCAAGCCCATACTGCGAGCAGGTGGGTGTGTATTTGCATGAAGGCGGGGTCAAGGGCGAAATAGACCTGCGGTAAAACCTGATAAGTCCGATCAGAATATGCTTCATTTGTCCCGGCCCTCAAATAGCACCCCGGCAGACTCCAGCTGCCGCAGCATATGCTGCCGCACCTCGGTACTCTTCACAAACGGCGTGCGCCCTCTGGCCACAAATACCAAATCATATCCCTGCCGGACCAATGGGGATATCTCCCTGAACGACTCCCTAATGACCCTGCGGGCACGATTGCGCTGCACGGCGTTTCCGACTTTTTTGCTGGTGGTAATGCCAACCCTAACCGAATGGCACCGGTTTTTAAGCACATAGGCAACCACGACGGGGGAAACATAGTTCCTGCCTTTTGAGTAGGCCCGCCGGAACTCATGATTTTTACATAGCGAAACAAACTGCCCCATAGCAGCGCCACCTTCTCTCTCAAAGCAGGGTACAACAAATAAAGGTCACGCTAGGTGACCTTTAAGCGCCGGATCGATAAAAAACGCTCCATTTGCCCGGCCACATGCAAGTACCTTGCGCCCGTTCCCATGCAAACAGAAAGCGCAGTCGATCAATAGGTAAGACGCGCCCTGCCCTTTGCCCTGCGGCGGGCAAGAACCTTGCGGCCGTTCCGGTCTGACATCCGCTTGCGGAAGCCGTGCTCCTTTTTTCTGTGGAGCTTCTTGGGCTGATAAGTTCTCAGCATAAAAAGTCCCTCCTTTCGGGCTTAACCCTTGCATTTTCAAATTATAACCCAAATGCCCCCCACATGTCAACATAAAATTTTCAATGATTTGATAGAGAAGGGAAAAATCCAAAATATAGTAAAAAATTGCCGCTGATACCCCAACTTATTAGGTATAATAAGGATATATCAGATACCCAATCCCTCAAGCGACTCCTTAAGCGCCCGCCAAATTTTCATAAGCCGCCCGTACTCCTCTCGCCCGGAGTCCGTTATCCTATAATACTTTCTTGCAGGACCGCCAGAGGTCTCGCCTGTATAGCTCTCCGTATATTTCTCCCGGCAGAGTTCCCTGAGCAGGACGTAGATGGCACTCTCCTGGGTGTCGGGGAATGCATCGTGAAGAAGGGAGAGTACCTCATAGCCGTAGCGGTCGCTGACCGTCAGCAGGTGGAGCATACAAAGTTTTATAATATTTTTTTTTAGCATAGATTCAGCTCCATTTTCATTATAACAGACCAATTAGCGCCAGCGCGGTACCTACCCCTGAGTACCAAGAAAAGCTAATGAAAATTTCATCAATGGCGTTAATGTTGTTCCCCCACTGACTGCTAAAAATATAATCAGAGTAATCCCGATTATAAAAAATATGAAATAAGTTCAAATTTCCGGAGTTTGCCATAAAGGCATTTTTGGAAGAAAGAAAGACCAACTCTAAGCACATCGACATGCCAACTAAAGCCAAAATGAAAACTACACGCCATCGCTGCTCATAAAGCTTTGCAAGAAAAATGCTGGCTATTGCGCTTAAAAAGAAAAACGCAAACAAAAAAGCAAAACAGACTGAAAAGAAACTCTCATGATACGCTAATTTGTCGATATTAATGTACAATGAATAATACATAAAGAAATAAAGGCATACCACAGTTGTAAACATACTCACTATACCTACCAAGAGAGGTTTTGAAAACTTTCTGCCCCTCATTCTTCCGAATCCGAAATATACTATTGAAACAACCGCGCCAATGGCAAACGTCTCCTGTTCGTAAGTCCTTATAATAACATAGGAAGGGTCCCACATATCCAACAAATATGATGGCATAACCATTCCAGCAAGCAATATCAGTGCGCTTCCCAAACCGCCCAATAGAAAGAGCATCTTCTTTGAATATTTTCCGGCCAGCAAAATTTCCCAGAATATCCAGATGACCATTCCTGTTATTAAAATATTAAAACAAAATTCATTATCAAAAAAACTATTGTTAAATGTCCGATATAAAATCGGGAACACTGTGCAAAACATCATATACAGAAAAGCAATATGCCACCGCCGCACTTTTTTCGGGTTGGCCAGTTCCATTACTGGTTGCCATGGCGCTCCGAACCGCTCCCTGGCCGCCTTTTGTTCGCCGACCTCGCTCAAAATATCCCTATAGTCTTCAATGACGCTCTCAGCCTCCTCCCGTGGCAAAAACCACCGCGCCGCAAGCGATAGCTTCTCGAAGTAACCCAAACCCTTCATATTGTATTCCTCCTTATTTTAATGATGCCGGGCAACTACTGTTAAAAGTATTACTGTCAAAAATATAATAGTCCTCTCCGGTGGAAAAGTCAAGAGGAATGTTGAAAAATATTTGAAAAACGGCCGCAAGTATGCTATACTAAACGGGTAAAACATTTTTATACTGGGGACAGGCAGTGGGGCTCACTGCCTGAACATGGAAACTGGAGGGTATATCATTTGGATTCTTTCGATCAGGCATGGGATATCATCTGCGAATTCTGCCAGTCGCGGATAACGGACGTTGCGTATAAGACGTGGTTCAGCAGGCTTCGCCCCGTCTCTATAGACTTTGAAAAAGGGGTGGCCATAATCGAAGCCCCAAACGACTTTCACAAGCAGACCCTTCTGCGCTGCTACAGCGACCTTCTGAGCCAGGCGCTGCAGAATGTGTTCGGCGGCAATATAGGCTTTGAGCTCTGCGTCACCGAGGAACCCGACCGCGTCTCTGAGAAGGACGCCAATCAGGATGACGGCTATGATCTGACCTTCAATACCTTTGTTGTGGGGCCGTCCAACCGCTTTGCCCACGCCGCCTGTCAGGCTGTGGCCAGCAAGCCGGCGCTGCTGTATAACCCGCTTTTTATCTACGGCAACTCCGGTCTTGGCAAGACGCACCTGCTCTCGGCCGTGTCAAGCGAGTTTAGGGCAAACTTCCCGGACCGCACGGTGGTATATGTGAAGAGTGAGGATTTTACCAACGAGGTCATCGACGCCATAGCCAGAGGCACCACCTCCGCCCTTCGGGCAAAATATCGCAACGCCGACCTCTTGCTTATGGACGACGTCCAGTTTATAGGCGGTAAGACCTCCACCCAGGAGGAGTTCTTCCACACCTTCAACACCCTCTATGAAGCCAAGAAACAGATAGTCCTGACCTCCGACCGGCCTCCGAAGGACATCGCCACCCTGGAGGACAGGCTCAAGACCCGCTTTGAGTGGGGGCTGACCGCCGACGTGCAGGCCCCGGAATTTGAGACCAGAGTGGCCATAATACGCAGAAAGGCCGAGAGCTTTGACTTCGATATCCCGGAAAACGTCTGCGAGTATATGGCAAATAAGCTCAAGAACAATATCCGCCAACTTGAGGGCGCGGTAAAAAAGCTTCGGGCTTTCCATCTTCTTGAGAACCGGCCGGTAAATATCGCCACGGCACAGACGGCTATAAGCGACATAATAAACAACTCACAGCCGACCCCGGTAACAGTCGAGAAGATAATCGAGGAGGTGGCGAGGACCTATCAGGTCACACCTGAGGATATCTGCTCTCAAAAGCGCAACGCGGCCGTTTCCAAATCCCGCCAGGTGGCTATGTATGTGGTCAGGGAGATAACACAGATGCCCATGGTGGAGATAGGCCAGACCTTCGGCGGCAGGGACCACTCCACGGTGGTATACGCCCTGCGGCAGATGGAAGACAGGCTTGAGAGAGAGTCACATACGCGGGATACCGTAAACGATATTATCAAGAACATACGGGACAGATAAGGACAGAATATCCACGTATGATTTCAACTTTTCCTCAACATTCCACCAACCGCATTTCAACTGCCTGTTGAAACACATATGCCTATTTCAACTTTTCAAAAGCCTGCTCACATACGCGTGTGAAATAAAAAACACCTGTAAATCCAGATTTTTCAGGGGCTTCCGGATTTATCCACAGTTTCAACAGCCCCTATTACTACTTCTAAATCCAGAAAATAAAAACAGACACTTTTATGGAAAGGAATTCCTACAATGCAAATAACCGTAAACAGAAGCGATATAACAGAAGCGGTCTCGAATATACAAAGGGCTGTTTCCTCGAAGACCTCGGTCCCCGCCCTGGAGGGTATACTGCTCACAGCTGATGATGATACCCTGGAGCTCTGCGCCTATGATCTGGAGCTGGGGATGACTACAGTGATCCCGGCAAAGGTAAATGAGCAGGGCAGGGCTATTCTCAGCGCAAAACTGTTTTCAGACATCGTCCGTAAAACCCCGGCGGATACTGTATCTATTGATGTGGACGAAAAGAATATGGCCACCATCGAGAGCGGAATGAGCCGCTTTTCCATCATTGGCATCCCGGCGGAGGAATTCCCGGAGCTTCCGAAGGTGGACGACGGAAAAAATATAAACCTTTCGGCCAGCGTGCTCAAAAGCATGATACGCCAGACCGTGTTTGCCGTGGCGGAGAGCGACGCAAAGCCCATCCATCAGGGGAGTCTGTTCAGCATGGACGGCGGCATTTTGGACGTGGTCTCTGTGGACGGCTACCGCCTTGCCAAGCGGACCGAGGCTATAGACTTCAAAGAAAAGCTGTCCTTTGTTGTGCCGGGCAAGACACTGAACGAAGTGCTGCGGCTGCTGAAGGATTCTGAAGAGCCCATCGGTCTATACGCCGGCAAGCGCCATATCAGCTTTAAGATAGACAACTATACTGTGATATCCAGCTTGCTTGAGGGTGAGTTCTTGAACTACAAGGCCACGATACCTACCGGCAGCAGAACCACTGTGATAATGCGCTCCAGGGAAGCCATCGAAAGTGTGGAACGGGTTTCGCTTCTTATAAACGACCGCATAAAGAGCCCAATACGCTGCATTTTCTCCAACAATGAGATAAAGCTGATGTGTACGACGTCCATGGGGCGCGCCAGCGACCAGATATCCGCCGGCATGGAAGGGGAGGAACTGGAAATCGGGTTTAATAACCGCTATTTGCTGGACGCTCTTCGCAATACGGAGTGCGATGAGATAAAGGTAGGCCTGAGCGGGCCTCTCAGCCCAATGACGGTCACCCCCAAGGAGGGGGACGGCTTCCTGTTCCTGGTGCTGCCGGTAAGGCTTAAAAACGACTGACCGTTGACGGAGGAGCGTCTTGGGGGATAAAGATGGAAGAAAAAATTGTCATAACCACTGAATATATTAAGCTCGATGCTTTTTTAAAGCTTTGCGGCATGGTTGTCACGGGCGGTCAGGCCAAGGCCGCTATACAGGACGGACATGTCAGCGTCAACGGCGAGCTCTGTACCATGCGCGGGAAAAAGATACGGCCCGGCGACAGCGTCCGGGTGGCCGGCCGGCAGTTCAGGGTGGAAAAATGTTTGTGATCCGGTTTGCAGCCAGGGATTTCCGTAATCTTGAGGAGGAGGAGATTTTTCCCTGCGAGGAAGTCAATGTGATATACGGCAGCAACGCCCAGGGCAAGACCAACCTGCTTGAGGGCATGTGGCTGTTTACCGGCGGCCACTCGTTCCGGGGGGCAAAAGATGCGGAGCTGCCGAGGATAGACCCGGATACCGGGAAGAATATGCCCGGCACAACGCTTGCCATGGACTTTTTCAGTGAGGAGCGGGAGCAGAGCGCCATGCTTCAGATTGAGAACGGACGGCGCTCCACGGAGATAAACGGCATAAGGAAGGACGCGGGCACACCGCTTGTTGGAAAGGTCAGGGCCGTCATATTTTCGCCCGAGCATCTGCTGCTGGTGAAGGAGGGGCCCGCACGCCGGAGAAATTATATCGATACCGCGCTCTGCCAGCTGAAACCCTCCTACGCTCCGGTACTGACCGCATACCGCCGGGCGCTGCTGCAAAGAAATGCGCTGCTGAAGGATATGTCAAAATCTTCACAGCTTTCTGACACACTGTCCGTATGGGACGCGAGGATAGCAAGACTTGGCGCCCAAGTGATAAAAGAGCGCATGAACTTTTCGGAGAGGGTCGCGCCCGGGATAGCCGGGATATATGAAGGCATCTCCAGGGGCCGGGAAAAGCTGGCTGTGAAATATTCGCCGTCGGTGAAGGGCGGGGACACGGTAGATGGAATAGAAGAGCTGTTTTTGCATGAGCTCTCCCGGACCGCGGCGTCGGACGCTCGCACGGGCTTTACCTCGGTGGGACCTCATAGGGACGACCTTGAAATAGAGATAGACGGCATATCCGCCAGGGCCTACGGGTCCCAGGGCCAGCAGCGCAGCGCCGTACTGGCGATGAAGCTTGCGGAGGCGCAGATACTGACGGAGCTTTCAGGAGAGCCGCCCATTGTGCTTTTGGATGATGTGATGAGCGAGCTTGACAGGGAGCGCCAGGATTACCTGCTGAACCATTTGCAGGGTCAGCAGGTGTTTATAACCTGCTGCAACCCTGATACCGTAGACCTGATGGAGAGCGGCATGCGTTTCCGCGTGGATGGCGGGGCGGTATACCCGGAGGAGTTTTAGCGCGGTGCTGAAAGGAAGATTTTTACTAATGTACCTGCATTTGGGGCAAGATACCGTTGTGATGACAGAACGGATAGTAGGCGTTTTCGATCTGGACAATACCACTGTGTCGAAGCACACAAGGTTTTTCCTTGAAAAGGCTCAGAAGGAAGGGCGCGTGGTGGATGTGACCCATGAACTGCCAAAGTCCTTCATCGTCTGTGAAAGCGCAGGGGAAGTGACGGTGTATCTTTCACAGATGTCCCCGGCCACCCTGCTGCGCAGGGCAAGGGAAAACGCGGTCTGAGACCATAAATAGCAAGAGAAAGGATGAGAGAGCATATGCATTATCTGGGAGTACCGACGTGTCCGTACTGCAAAAAGAGGGTAAACCTTATCAGGACCTGGTCGCTGAAGCGGCAGGGAGAATACCAGTGCCCAAGGTGCGGCGGCATTTCGAATATTTTCCTGTCGCCCCTTGTCTATGTGCTGGCGCTGCTGGCGGTGTTTGCGGGCGGGGCCATGTATTTCTTCCACAAGTTCGTGCTGGACGATATCTCTCTGGAGACTGCCGTATATGTTTTCATACCATTCGCGGTATTTTTCCTTTTAAGCCTTTTTATGGTGTATCTTGAAAAGCCTGTGATAAAAAAGGTTTCAAAAGAGGAATACAGGAAAAAACGCCATATCCGCTCCGCCGTGGAGGGCAGCGCCGGCGCTGTTTCCCGGCCGGATGAAAGGCACAGCTATCATGATGAGGACGATTATGAGCCCAGGGGCGGCTATCGGGAGGGCCCGGCGGCAGGCGCTCAGCGCCAGGGGGTCGTGAACCAGGCGGCGTTCAGCAGGGCAAAGATACAAGCCGCCGTTGAGAATACCCAGCAGAGCCAGCGGCTGGCCTATCCGAGGCCATCCTCACAGCCGCAGCAGCAAAGGGCGCAGAGGCCATCTCAGCCCGTGGGCCAGACCCCACGCCCAAGGCCGCCCCAGCCAGGGGTACGCCAGCCCGGCGCGGCTCCACAGCGCCCGGTACAGCCCCAGGTCAGGCAAGGCTCTCCCGCCGTGTCTGGCCGTCAGCCTGTGCGCCAGAGACCAGCGGCAGGCCAGACGCCGCAGGCAGGCGCGTATATGGAGAACCGGCGCCCACAGGGGCAAAATCATACCACAAACGGCGGCGTTCAGTAGCTTTTGCGAGCTTTACAAATCTCTGAAAATATGCTATAATATAACAATACTGTAAATGCGGAAGTGTTACCGTTAACACAACATAATTGGGTTGGAGGGCTATCGCTTTTGGACATCAATGAGATAACAGATATGACAAAGACTGATCAAGCTTATGACAGCGATCAGATACAGGTGCTGGAGGGGCTGGAGGCTGTGCGCAAACGGCCGGGTATGTATATCGGCTCCACCGGGCCCAGAGGACTGCACCATCTGGTGTATGAGATAGTGGACAACGCCATAGACGAGGCTTTGGCAGGCTACTGCGACAAGATAGTGGTAAGGCTCTTGCCCGGCAACGTGGTGTATGTTTCCGATAACGGCCGGGGCATCCCCGTGGGGATACAGCACCAGACCGGCCTTCCGGCGGTCACGGTGGTGTTTACCATCCTGCACGCGGGCGGCAAGTTCGGCGGCGGCGGGTACAAGGTGTCTGGCGGCCTGCACGGCGTGGGCGCTTCCGTGGTCAATGCCCTGTCCACCTGGCTGGAGGTGGAGATAATCAGCGATGGCGTGCGGTATTACCAGCGCTTTGAGCGCGGACATGCCGTCACGGAGCTCATAGAGAAGGGCCCGGCTCCAGAGGGAAGCAGCAACGGTTCTGTGATATGCTTCCAGGCGGACCCGGAGATATTTAAGGAGACCACCGTATACAGCTATAAAACACTTCAGGACCGGCTGCGTGAACAGGCGTTTTTGAACGCGGGGATAGATATCGAGCTGAGAGATGAACGCGACCCGGAGGAACGAATCCCCGAGGAGCAGGGATTCGAGCGGCCCATTGTGAACAACTACTGCTATGAGGGCGGGATCCGGGAGTTTGTGGCCTATCTTAACAAAAATAAAGCGGTTGAGGTCGTCCACGGCGATATTATACATTTTTCCTCTGTGGCGGATGATGATAACGCCACGGCCGAGATTGCAATGCAGTATACGGACAGCTATAACGAGCTGCTGCTGTCATTTGCCAACGATATCCGCACGGTGGACGGCGGCACCCATGAGGAGGGCTTCCGCCGGGCCATGACCAGGGTCATGAACGATTACGCAAGGAAGTACAATATTTTAAAAGACGGCGACAAGAATCTGACCGGCGACGACGTGCGCGAGGGCCTGACCTGCGTTATCAGCGTGAAGCTGAAGGAGGCCCAGTTTGAGGGCCAGACCAAGGCAAAGCTGGGAAATACCGAGATAACCGGGCTTGTAAGCTCCATGGTTTATAAAAACATGATGGAGTATATGGAGGAGAATCCCGCCACTGCCAGGGCCATTTTTGACAAGGCTCTGACCGCCTCACGAGCCAGGGAGGCAGCCCGGAAGGCAAGGGAGCTGGCCAGACGCAAGACAGCCCTTGAGAGCAATTCACTGCCCGGAAAGCTGGCGGACTGCCAGTCCCGGGACCCGGCGGAGACAGAGATATACATCGTGGAGGGCGACTCCGCAGGGGGCTCCGCTAAGGGTGGCCGCGACAGGAAGTTCCAGGCGATTCTGCCGTTATGGGGCAAGATGCTGAACGTGGAGAAGGCGCGCCTTGACAAGGTATATACTAATGAGAAGCTAATGCCGGTGGTTACAGCTCTAGGCACCGGTATAGGGGAGGATTTTGACATCAGTAAGCTGAGGTACGGCAAGGTGATAATCATGGCCGATGCCGATGTGGACGGCAGCCATATCCGCACGCTGCTTCTGACATTCTTCTTTAGGTTCATGCGGCCGCTGGTGGAGCAGGGGCATGTGTACCTTGCCCAGCCGCCGCTGTTCCGCATCACGAAAAATAAGAAGCATTATTACGCCTATTCCGACCCGGAGAGGGACAGGATCCTGGCCGAATTGGGTGGAAACTGCCCCATACAGCGCTATAAGGGCCTTGGCGAGATGGACCCGGTACAGCTTTGGGAGACCACCATGGATCCGGCTGTGCGGGTCATGCGCCGGGTGGAGGTGGACGACGCTGCAAAGGCCGACCAGGTATTCACCGTGCTGATGGGCGATAAGGTGGAGCCGCGCCGGGAGTTCATTGTGGAGAACGCGCAGAAGGCAAACTGGGACGTTTAAAAGGGGAAGCGAGGAAAGATGAATGTCTGATTTTGACAATAAAAGCATGCCGACGGAGGAGTCGGATGGGCGTATCATAGACGTAGCGCTGTCGGAGGAGATGGAGCAGTCCTTCCTGGACTACTCCATGTCGGTCATTGTCCAGCGCGCCCTGCCGGACGTGCGGGACGGCCTTAAGCCTGTGCACAGGCGGATACTTTACCAGATGTACCAGGACTCACTCTGGCCGGACAGCGCCTACCGTAAGTGTATGGATACCGTGGGCAAGACCCTGGCGTCCTGGCACCCCCACGGCGACGCCTCGGTATATGATGCTCTGGTGCGCCTTGCCCAGGATTTTTCGTTAAGATACATGCTGGTGGACGGCCACGGCAACTTCGGATCGGTTGACGGCGACCCGCCGGCCGCGCCCAGGTACACCGAGGCCAGGATGACAAAGCTCTCCGTGGCCATGCTGGACGATATCAACAAGGACACGGTGGACTTTCAGCCCAACTACGACGACCGTTTAAAGGAGCCGGTGGTGCTGCCCAGCCATTTCCCGAACCTTTTGGTAAACGGTTCTATGGGAATAGCCGTGGGCATGGCGACGAACGTGCCGCCTCACAACATCAACGAGGTACTGGATGGGGTCTGCTGTATGATAGACAAGCCCGACGCCAGCCTTGACGATCTGATGGAGCATATCAAAGGACCAGATTTCCCCACGGGCGGCATAATTATGGGACGCAGCGGCATACGGGCGGCATACGCCACGGGACGCGGAAAAGTGGTGGTGCGCTCGAGGACCGAGATAGAGGAGGACGAAAAGTCCGGGCGCTCCAAGATAATCGTGACGGAGATACCCTATAAGGTTAATAAGGCCGAGCTCATAAAGAGCATAGCGGACCTTGTGAAGGATAAACGCATCGACGGCATTACCAACATCGACGACCACTCTGACCGCGAGGGTATGAGGATAGTCATAGACGTAAGACGTGACGCGTCGCCGCAGATAGTGTTGAATCACCTGTTCTCCCTTACCCAGATGCAGATATCCTTCGGGGTTATAATGCTCGCCCTGGTGGACGGCAGGCCGGAGATACTGAACCTTGAGAAGATACTGAAAAAGTATATTGAGTTCCAGCTCGAGGTGATAACCCGGCGCACCCAGTTCGATTTGAAGAAAGCCCAGGACCGGGCCCATATACTCGAGGGGCTGATGATAGCCCTGGACTTCATCGACGAGGTGGTCGCCATGCTGCGCGCCGCCAAGTCTATCCCCGAGGGCAAGGCCGCGCTTATGGAGCGCTTTGACCTTGACGACCCCCAGGCCCAGGCCATCGTGCAGATGCGCCTCGGCCAGCTGACAGGACTTGAGAGGTCCAAGGTCGAGGAGGAGCTGGAGGGGCTGAAGGTAAAGATAGCCGACCTTCTGGATATCCTTGGCAGCGAGCAGAGAAGGCTTGGCATCATTAAGGATGAGGCCATAGACATGAAGAAGCGCTTCGGGGACGAGCGACGTACGGAGATAGCGGCAATCAGCGGAGAGGTGGACATCGAGGACCTGATACCCGTTGAGGAATGCGTGCTGACCCTCACCCGCTACGGCTATGTAAAGCGCCAGAAGATGGAGAACTACCGCACCCAGAAGCGCGGCGGCAGGGGCGTATCCGCCATGAGCCGCCGGGAGGAGGACGCCGCCAGCCACATCTTCGTCACCGGAAGCCATGACTATGTGCTGTTCTTCTCGGATATGGGACGGATGTACCGGGTGAAGTGCTATGAGGTGCCAGAGGGCTCCCGCACCAGCAAGGGTATGCACATACGCAACCTTCTGCCCCTGCAGGGGGACGAGAGCATCACCTCAGTTGTGCACCTTTCGGATCTGGACGGCGACAAGTTCCTGGTGATGGTAACCCGAAGGGGAGTCGTGAAGCGCACGAAGCTCTCAGCCTTCAGCAATGTGCGCAAGGCCGGGCTCATCGCCGTTGACCTGGACGAGGGGGACTATCTTGCCCATGTGCTGGTGACAAGCGGAAATGAGGAGCTCATTTTCTCCACCAGGAAGGGCATGACCCTGTGCATGAACGAGACGGATATAAGGGCCATGGGCCGCGCCGCACGTGGCGTGAAGGTCATGCGCCTTGGCGAAGGCGACGCCATAGTGGGCATGGACCAGCTGCGGGAAGGCGGCATGGTGCTTACGGTGACAGAGACCGGCTTCGGACGGCTGTCGCCTATTGAGGACTATAGGGTGCAGAAGCGCGGCGGAAAGGGCCTTAAGAACTACCATGTGGACAAGTTCGGCAACGTGGCCGGGGTCAAGATAGTGTATCCTGAGGAGGATATCATCATGATATCCAGCGACGGAATAATCATCCGGATCGACGCGGGCGAGATACGCCAGTGCGCTAGGCCCAGCAAGGGCGTGCGCGTCATGCGGGTGCAGGAGGGCGAGAAGATAGTGACCCTTGCCAGCGCACCCAAGGAAGAGACAGAAGATACGGAAAAGACGGAAGATGCCGGCGTCGAACCGGAAGATGAGCAGTAAAAATTCAGGCCCTCTGAGCTAACTCAGAGGGCCTTGCCCATAAAAACTATCAGCCTTTGGGCTCGCTGGACATGGCGGACGCAAAGTCGGGCAGTTCCCCGGTCTCGGAGAAAATGATCTCACACAGGGATCTTGCGGTCTCGCGGTATCTCTCTTGTATCAGTCGGGCGGCTGTAATTTTACCGTCGCTGCCTTCACCGTTTTTCTCCTGTATCTCAGCAATAATTTCGTCAATGCTGTCCTCCCATGCCTGATGGTCCTGCTCAAGCTGGGCGCGGTCCTCCTCAGAAACGGCCGTTTTCGCCGCGTCGTAGGCGATGGGTATCATAGCCTTCCAATACTTGCCAGCGGTCTCATATGCCTTCAGTATGGCGCTGCTGGAGGACGCCGCGTCGAGGGCGTCGGCAAGCTGGGCGTCTATGGGGTTCTCCGCGAAGGCCTCCTCAAAGTTCGCCGCATTGTCAGGGGCCTCGGTGGGCTCCGGCTCTGAGGATGTCGCGGGTTCGCTTTCGGGCTGGGATGGTTCACTTGTGGGGGTCTCAGTGGGTTCGGCTGTGGATGAGCTGGAGGGCGCGGGCTGCTCTTGTCCCTCGCAGCCGGACAGCGTGATTGGCAGCAGCATGATCGCTCCGGCCATTAAAAATGTGACTAATCGGGTGTTTTTCATTGGCGTTTTCCTTTCGTAAAAGCTTCTTTTTTTGCTAAATCAGGCCGTTTTTTACCAAAAAAGCGGTCTTTAGTATACCTATCTGGGTCTTCGCGTCGGGTATCTCGTTGTTACAGACCATCTCGACAGCCCTGTTAAGAGGTATCCGCTCGGTGTCCAGGAACTCGTCCTCGTCAAGGCTGAGCTCCTGCTGGCCCTCTGCGGCCCGGCAAGCCCAGAGGCGGATTATCTCGCCGCAGTACCCCGGGGTCGGGTACACCTCGCCAAGGGAAATATAGTTATCGCCCCTGGTGCCGGTCTCCTCAAGCTGCTCGCGCTTCACGGCCTCGAAGGGGTCCTCGCCGGGCTCGAGCTTTCCGGCGGGCAGCTCCAGGAGCACCTTCTTGTAGGGATAGCGGAACTGGCGCACGAATATCAGCTCGTCTTTCCCGGTCAGCACCGCAACACTTACCCCGCCGGGATGGTCCACCACCTCGCGCTTTGTGACCGTGCCGTTTTCAAGCTCAACATCGTCCACATGGGCGTGGATGATGCGGCCGTCGTATATGGGCTTTACGCTCAGTGTCTTTTCATACAGCTTCATTTTAACCCTCCTTTCAGTCCTGTGACAGGTCGTTTACCACAAGGCCGGTTATGAGCTTGGGATAGAAATAGGTGGACTTCTGGGGCATTTTCTCGCCGCAGGTTGCGACGGAGCATATCTCCTCCACCCTGGTGGGATTCAAGAGGAAACAGCAGCAGCTTTCGCCGTTTGCAACGGACTGGACCGCCTCATCAGCCGAGCGGGTATAGGTCAGGTTTATCTGGGCGGCCATATTTTCCTTGTCGATGCCCAAAAGCTTCTCAAGAACGAGGGTGTGCAGGATGCTCACGTCCAGTTCGCGGTAGGAAGCGCTCTTTTCGGGCAGGAATTTTTCCAGTATCGACGCATCTTTCAGGGTAAGGACCTGCCATTCCGCTTCGTCAAAATATGCGAAGGCGTGGAGGTTTTTATCAAAAGCCGCGTCAAGAGCGGCCTGGGCGCTTTCCAAATTCCCAGCGGGGCTCAGATCGAACCACTCCCCGCAGGCCTCCATAAGCTTGGCGCTGTCAAAGTCCTCAAGCCCACGGACCAGACGGTGGGTGGGGAACACCACCAGCCCCTCGTCGGACATGTCCGCCAGGGTCATCATCACAAAATCCGCGCCGGGGCAGTCTATGCCCTGCTCTTTAAGGTGCCTGCGGTAGTTCAGCGCGGTCTCATAGCGGTGATGGCCGTCGGCTATATAGAGCTTGCGCCCGGCAAAGTCCTCCCCGATGGCCTCGATGGCGGCGGGGTCGTTTACCACCCACAGCCGGTGGGTCACAAGGCCGTCGGAGAACTCATAGCGCGGGGCACAGGTCTCCGCAAGATTGTCAAGCCGCCTGCGGGTCACGTGCTCCGGGTCCTGGTACAGGGAATAAATGCTGCTGAAATTGCAGTTCGCGGCGCACATCAGGTCGAAGCGGTCCTGTTTGGCTTTGCTCAGAGTTTCCTCGTGTGGAAGGACTATCCCAGCCTCGAACTCCTCAAGGCGTACCCGGCAGATAAGGCTGCGGAGTTTTTTCTGCTCTCCCCTATCCACCTTTGTCATAAACTCCATCTCATAGATATATAGGCCCGGGTCCATGTCGTGCTTTAAAATGCCGGAATCCTTCCACTCCTTAAGGGTCTCTCCGGCCTGGGTATAGGGGTCCTCGCCCTTGGGGAGCTCCAGCCGGATGATATTATAGGGGTTGCGCCTGAGATACTCCAGGCGCTGTTCCTCGCTGATAATGTCATAGGGTGCGCAGGTGAGCTCGCTGATATCCCCAGCCTTTGCAAGGTCATAGCGCAGAGCCCTGAAGGCTTTGATGTCGGCCATATACTTTCCTCCTTGATTGCTTTTCGTATTACTTATCTCATGCTCTTACCGTATATTGTAAACGGAAGTGGGCCCCGCGTCAACAAGAATCACTTGGTCTTCACGTAATATTCACAATTATGTGGTATACTGTTCCGGAAAAGACAGTTTGCGGTCAGAGGGGAGGGTGAAATTTGACATTTGATTTTGAGTTTGTGGAGAAAAATTCAATGGAGAAAATTCTCCCGGAGCTTTTTAGGATTTTATATGGCAATATGAACCTGATAGCTCCCACAGGCGGGACCTTTAAGGAGGACTTCGCGGTCTGGCGGGAATATATTACTCCCGCCATACAAGGGGAACGGCGGCAGATAGTTATGATGCTCTGTGACGGTGAGCTTGCCGGATATTTCCAGTATGATATATGTAACGACGTGTTCATGATGGAAGAGATACAGATAAAGCCGGAGTATCAGGGGACCGGACTTTTCAGGAAGCTGTACCGGTGGCTTGAAGATAAGATACCCGAGGGTGTAACTTATGTGGAGGCCTATTCCAATAAGAACAATTTGAAGTCGCAGGGGATACTTGAAAAGCTGGGGCTTGAACGCATAGGTGAAAACAATAGCGGGAGCAGCTATCACTATAGGGGCAAGTGTCGGGAGCTTTGGGACTGTTTGGACAAAATGGCGCTCATTATCGAGAGATACACGAAGGACAAAATCCAGGACGTCCTGGATTTTGAACGAAGGCTGAGAGAGGAGGAGAGCGACTGGGGATGGGAGATAGACGACGCATATACCCGTCAGGTCGAGGGCAGCTTTGAGGACCGGGCCTTTGACGGCTCTATATCCCTTCTGGCCTATTCCGGCGGCAGAGTGGTGGGAAGAATTGATTCGGCGATTATTGCCAGCCGCTTTGACGGGTCCAAGAAAGCTTATCTTGACTGGATATGCGTGCTGAAAAACTATAGGCATAAGGGAGTGGCGCAGAAGCTGATGGATGCGCTGAGAAGGGCGCTTAAGGATGAGGGCATTGACACGCTTATTGGGCTTACGGCTGCCAACGGTGAGGCCCAGAGCTTTTATAAAAGCGTCCCGAACTCAATAATGAGAGATACCGGGATATGGATAGATATTTCATAAGGGTTACAGTTTGATGAAAAGCGCCCATGTACTTGACAAACGGACAATATTTTGCCATACTATAAAGACCGGCTCTAAAATGGCAGGAAGCTGCTGTATTTAAATATTTTATGACGGAAAGACATATAAACAGGAGGAATCACGGAAATGGTAGAGGTCAGGAACCTGACAAAGCGCTACGGCGCGAACCTGGCGGTGGACCACGTGAGCTTTACGATTGAGGAGGGCTCCATCGTGGGCTTCCTTGGGCCAAACGGCGCGGGGAAATCCACCACCATGAACATTATCACCGGCTATCTCTCCGCTACGGAGGGCAGCGTGACGGTTTCGGGGAAGAACACCCTGGACGATCCCAACGAGGTCAAGCGGATGATCGGCTATCTGCCGGAGCAGCCGCCGCTGTATCTGGACATGACGGTGAAGGAGTATCTTAACTTTGTCTATGAGCTGAAAAAGGCCAATCAGCCCAGGCAACAGCATATAAAGGAGATATGCGAGCTTGTGAAGATCGACAATGTATACGACAGGCTGGTGGGGAACCTTTCAAAGGGCTATAAACAGCGCGTGGGCATCGCCCAGGCACTTATAGGTAACCCGCCGGTGCTGATACTGGACGAGCCCACCGTGGGACTGGACCCGAAGCAGATTATAGAGATACGCACGCTTATAAAGAATTTGGGAAGAAACCACACGGTCATACTCAGTTCCCATATCCTGCCCGAGGTTCAGGCGGTATGCGAGCGCATCATAGTTATAAACAACGGCAAGCTGGTGGCCGACGGGGCCACGGACACCCTGGCCCATGACCTTTCCCAGGACCACAGGCTCATTATGCGCGCCGATGGCCCGGAGCGGGAGATACTGCACGCAATAGAGGCCATGGAGCGAGTTGTGGATGTGTACTCACTTGGAGAGAAGGAAGAGGGCGCCTATGAGTTCAGCGTGGAATCCGCGCCGGACGTGGATATCCGCAGGGACCTGTTTGCCCTGATGGCCAGAAACGGCTGGCCTATTTTGGCGCTGAAGAACACCGACCTGACCCTTGAGGACCTGTTCCTGCAGCTTACCAGCACTGACGCGCCCTCGCACGCGGGCGACGGGAAAGGAGAGGACTGATAATGACCGCAATATTCAAAAGGGAGATACGCTCCTATTTCAACTCGCCAATAGGCTATGTATGCGTGGCCATACTCATGGCGCTTTACGGCCTGTTCTACTTCATGGTGATGGCCAGGGGCTCCTCGGCCTATATCTCAAACTATGTGTACGGCTCCATGTTCAACTTCTCAATGCTGGTGATACCGGTCATAACCATGAAGAGCATGACCGACGACCAGAAGAACAAGACCGACCAGATACTGCTGACGGCCCCTGTGGGGGTGACGTCCATCGTGCTTGGAAAGTTCCTGGCGTGCTTCTTCGTGTTCTTCGTGGCCTCTACTCTGGGCCTTCTGCCCGCCATCGCCATGAACTTCTTTGCCGCGCCCAGCTGGGGTGAGATCATCGGCAACTATCTTGGCACGCTGCTCTACGGCGGGGCCATGATATCCATTGGCGTGTTTATATCAAGCCTTACCATAAGCCAGATAATCGCCGCCATCGGCACCTTTGCCGTATCGGTTTTCCTGATGTATGTGGATTCCCTGGCGGCCTCCGTGAACAATGCGGCGGTGGCCACACTTGTCAGCTGGATATCCTTCAGCAACCGCTATCAGACCTTTACCCAGGGGCTATTCAGCACAGCCAGCACTCTGTTTTTCCTGAGCGTTATGGCGATATTTGTCTTTCTCACCGCACGCAGGCTTGAGAGCCGCCGGTGGAGCTAAGGAGGTTTATAAGAATGGACGAGAATAAACAGGGCCTGGAAAACCAGGAGGAGATAGAAGAAGTGGCCGGGAAAGAGGAGAGCGCCGCCAAGGAGCCCTCCCCCGCACCGGAGCAGAATCCCGCCCCGGAACAGAAGCCGGCGCAGAAGAAAGCGTCCGTATTCAAGGGAAACAAGTTCAGGCGCGGCGGCATGGCCACGGTGCTGACGGTGGTGTTCATCGCCGTTGTGGTGGTGCTGAACCTGCTGGCGTCGCTGCTTACAGAGCGCTTCCCCTCTATGAATATCGACCTGACAGCCCAGAAGATGAACACACTGTCCGACCAGGCGGTGGAGATCGCCCAGGGTGTGGAGCAGGATACAAATATCTATCTGATAGGCACGGAGGAGGCCTATAAAAGCGACGCCATCTACTCCAGCTACGGCCTGAAGTACAGCCAGGTGATGAACCTGTCAAAGCGGCTGGAGGAAGTGAATCAGAAGATACACGTTCAGTTTATCGACCCTGATACCAACCCGGAGTTCATAAGCCGCTATGCCAGCGAGAGCCTTACCACCGGCAGGGTGCTTATAAGCACCGAGAAGCGCTATAAGGTGCTGAGCGTGGACGACATGTTCTCCATGTCGCAGAACTCCGCCACCGGGGCCACCGAGATGTTCTCAAAGGTGGACAGTGCCCTGGCCGGGGGCATCGAGATGGTGAACCTGGACAAGGTGCCTGTGCTCACGATAGCCACAGGCCACAATGAGATGCTGGACGCGGACAGCATGGGCACGTTCCTGGACATGATGGAGAAGCAGAACTTTGATATCCAGCAGATAGATATTCTCACCGAGGATATCCCCGAGGACACCCAGGTACTGATGATAGCTACCCCCTCTACCGACTATACCGAGGAAGAGATACAGAAGCTGCGGGACCTCTTGTCCGACCAGGAAAGGCAGGAGTCTGTCGCGGTGCTTGTAAGCTTCTATCCCATGCAGGGCGAGCTGCCGAATCTGTCCTCATTCCTTGAGGAGTGGGGCGTTTCCGTCGGGACCGGTTCTGTGGTGATGGAGAGTGACGCCAACCGCTATGCCCTGTCGGACCCCCGCTGCGTTATAGTGGACTCCGTGGGCAAGTCTATGGAGAAGAACACCTACAGCCGGCTGGTCTCACCTTTAAGCGTACCTATTGAGGTCCTGTTCACCGGCAACGGCGGCGTTGGCGTCGAGGCGCTGTGGACCACCTCCGAGGGGGCCTATGTTGTGACGGAGAGCACCTCTCAGGAGGAGATAGAGAACCCGGAGACCGCAAAGCAGAATGTGGCCACCCTGTCCTCCACCCTTACCCAGTTCGGAAACGATTTCTATTTCCGCAGCGTTATTGTCTTCGGCTCCTCCAACATCTTCTCCGACGGCTTTATGGCCACGGCCTTTGACAACGCCGACTTCCTGTCGGACCTGATGAAATATGCGACGGACACCGACGGCAGTTCCGTCTCCGTGCTGACCGAGAGGGTGCAGACAAATACAATGGACGTGACCGCCTCTCAGAACACCATCATGGTGCTGGGCCTTGGCGGGTTTACCATCGCGCTGCCCGTGCTGCTGCTGGCGGCGGGGCTGGTGATCTTCCTGAAGAGGAGGCATCTGTAAGCCAATGAAAAAGACCGTGCGAAATATTGTCATCCTGCTGGCAGTGCTGCTGGTCCTGGGCGGGACCGCGTACCTTCTGGCAAACCTGCCAAAGGACGGGGACGGTGAGGAGAGCTCCCAGCCCAGCAGCTCCAGCTCCACGGAGCGCAAGGAGCTGCTTACAAGGGAGGATACGGAAATAGAGTCCGTAGAGGTAAAGAATGCCGAGGATGAATATACCATTGTGCCAACCCAGGAGGACTCTCAGCTGGGCTTTACCCTTGAGGGCTATGAGGACTACGACTTCAACACAAGCCAGGTGGCCGCTAACGTGCGCACTATGCTGGCCTTCAAGCCGGCCAAGGAACTGGGCAGCCAGGACAGCCTGGACGCTTTCGGACTTGGCAGCGGCGGCACCCGGGTGACAGTGAACTATAAGGACGGCGGCAGCGACCAGTTGGTGCTGGGCGACACCTCTCCGGAGACCGTAGGGAAGTATGTACTGAAAGATGGAGAGGTCTATATCGTCTCGGGTGTGCCGGACGCTTTCTATGCCAACAGGTTCAGCTATTTCTATACCTCGGTATATGTGATACCCAGCCTGACGGATGTGACCGTTGACGACGAGGGCGAGACCACGGAGACTGAGGCGGAGGACAAGCTGGAAACCATGACCCTTACCGGCGCGCGCTTCCCGGAGCCGGTCACCATTGAGTACAATTCGAGATACCTCAGCGGCTACGGCATCACCGAGCCCGTAACGGCAGAATCGGGGAACACAAAGCTCAGCGAGCTTATCACTTCGCTCAAGACGCTTACGGCCTCATCGGTAGTGGACGCGGGCATAACGGATGAGAAGCTTGAGAAATACGGCCTTACAGAGCCGGACGCAAAGCTGAGCTTCTCCCTCAACGGTTCCAAGCACGAGTTGGCCGTCAGCGCCAAGGACAGCGACGGTATGCGCTATATGACCGCCGACGGCAACGATCTGGTGTACAGGGTGGACAACAGTGCCGTTACAAACTGGGCCGACGCGAATCTTATGAGCCTGCGTATGAGTTATGTGTGGATAGCAAATATTAAGGACGTGAAGAAGCTGACGGTTACCATAGATGGCAGCGAGGTGCACAGCTTTGACATCACCAGGGAGAAGGACGAGGAGAAATCCACGGACACCAGCACGGAATACGATATCTCCAAAATAGTGGACGGCGACGGAAATTCCGTTGACTATGAGGTGTATCAGCCCTTCTATCAGCAGATGATAAGCATGGCCGTGTTCACCCTGGATAAAGCGGAGTACAGCGGCACACCGGCGATGAAGATAGAATATGAGTATTTCAACGGCGGCGCCGATACCGTAGAATACTACGAAATACCCGGCAACCGCTACGCCGCGCTGCTAAACGGCAGCTTTAACGGGCAGGTGCGCGGCACGGACTTCGACGGGGTGATGGCCCTCCTGCCCTGAGGCCGGGGTAAGTCTTGGAAGGGAGTGTGTTTATGAAAAAGTTATTGTGTATAATACTGGTAGTCCTGCTGGCAGCCGGAGCTTTGGCGGGATGCTCCAAGAAGGAGGAGGACAGTTCCTCGTCAACGGACTCCTCCGCCATTGGCCCCACGCCGGAGCCCCAGGCCAGCGGTCCGTACCAAGTTGGGCTGGTGCAGTATGCAGACTACGCCCCATATGACGAGGCCCGTGCGGCGTTTCTCAGCCGCCTGGAGGAGTGGGGCTATGGGGACAGCCGGCTGCAGGTGGATTACCAGAACGCCGGCGGGGACCCCGCCAAGCTGGAGGAGATATGCAAGGGATTTGCCGACGGCAAAAAGGACGTTGTGGTGGCTATCTCCGCCCCGGCGGCAAAAGCCGCTGTGAAGGCCTGTGAGGGCACGGACACAAAGGTGGTGTTCATGGGTACGGATGATCCGCATAACGACCTGGGAATATCCGACCCGGTGAACCCTGACGGCAATGTGACCGGCGTTGCGGACCTGATAACGGCCCGGCCGGCTGTAGAGCTGGCCCTGCAGGCAAAGGGGACCATCCAGAAGGTGGGGCTGCTCTATGACCCGGGCTGCCCCTTCGGCGAAAGCTATGTAGAGGCGCTTAAGGCCTACTGCTCGGAGCTGGAGTTGGAGCTTATTGAGAAGCAGGTCTCCGGCAAGGATCAGGTAGAGGCCGCTATGAAGGAGCTCTGCGGACAGGCCGAAGCGGTGTTCTCCCCCATGGACAGCACCGTGGCCGCAGCCGGCCAGGAGGCGGCTAAGGCCGCCCGGGAGGCTGGCAGGCCCTGGTACACCGCCAGTGAGGATCTGGTGGGCATGGGCGCTGTGGCAAGCATAAACATCGACTACACCGATGCTGGCAACAAGACCGCGGATATGACCGTGCAGCTTATCGCCGGGAAGGATGTCCGGGAGCTGGCCGTGTACTCATACCCACAGGGCCGGGTCAGCGTGAACCAGGAGACCATGGACGCCCTTGCGCTGAGGTTTCCCGAGGAGGTTTTAGAGACAGCCAACTATATCAGGGTACAGAAGCAGGAGCAGGAATAAACAAAATATCCGTATAAAAAGACCGCAGGCATTTCGCCCGCGGTCTTTTTGTGCACAAATTTAAAAATACACTATCTGGCATGACCTGTAGACACTTGCCACAAAAGCTTGGTATCATGGGAAAAATATATTGCGGGCGGACCAATAACGGAGATCTATTTGCTCCGCCGGACAGCCCGCGGGAAAGGGTTTTGAATATGGCGAACATACAGGCAAGAAAAAACAGGGAGGGCCAGATAATATCCTACAGCATCCGGGTCTATAGGGGGAGGGACCCTCAGTCCGGAAAGCAGCTGACTCCGTTTTCCCATACCTGGAGGGTGCCGGAGGGCTGGAGCGAAAAGCGGGCCAGGAGAGAGGCGGAGAAGCAGGCGGTGCTCTTTGAGCGGCAGTGCAGGCAGGATCTGGTCTCTGGCGGGCGGCAGACCTTTGCGGAGTACGCGGAGTATGTGCTGACCTGCAAGACCACCATGGGCATGAAGCATCTGACGGAGATACACTACCGGCAGAGCCTTAAGAGGGTGCTGCCTGTGCTGGGGCCCATGAAGCTGTGCGATATCAAGCCGCAGCATTTGAATCTGCTGTATCAGGCGCTGTCCTCGCCGGAGGCCAGGAACGACAACAGGATGGAGGAGGTGAAGCCCATACTGTGGAAGACCCTGGAGGAGCGGGGCGTGGCAGGAGATCTTCCCGCCAAGGGCGGAGGCATGGTGAGCCTCGCGAGGCTGCGGGAGGGCAAGGCGGTGAAGCCCGGCACGGCCAAGCGGATAGCGGAGGCGCTGGATATGCCGGTGGGCGAGCTGTTCACCACGGTGTACGGCCAGCGGACCCTGAGCTCCAGGACGGTGATGAACTGCCATCTGCTGGTGTCGGCGGTGCTCGGTCAGGCGGAGAAGGAGATGCTGATACCCTATAACCCCGCCCGGCGGGCCGTTCTGCCAAAGAGGGAGGCCGGGGCGGACCCCAACTATTTCCAGGAGGACCAGGTTGGGGACATACTTAACGCGCTGGAGTATGAGCCCATCAAATGGCGGGCGGCGGTGAATCTGCTTCTGGCCTCGGGCTGCCGAAGGGGCGAGCTGCTGGGGCTTAAATGGGACAAGGTGGATTGGACCAGGAAGACCATCCGGATAGACTGTGCCATGCACTATTCCGCGGACAGGGGGCTCTTCGAGGGGCCGCCCAAGACCAGGGACTCCATACGGACCCTGGTGATACCCGAGGAGACCCTGGAGCTTCTCAGGGAGCATAAGCTCTGGCAGCAGGAGGAGAGCGCGAGCCAGGGGTCCAAATGGAAGGAATCGCCCTATATCTTTACCGGCGAGCACGGCGGGCCTATGAACCCCTCTCAGCTGGGCAACTGGCTGACAAGGTTCGAGAAGCGGCACGGGCTCCCACACCTGAATCCCCATGCTTTCCGTCATACTATGACGAGCCTGCTGCTTTTCAGCGGCGTGGACAGCATCAGCGTCAGCCACCGGCTGGGCCATTCCAGCGTAGCCACCACCACCAACATCTACGGCCACCTTATGAAGCAGGCCGAGGAGCAGATAAGCGGCAGGATGGAGGAGATCATCAACCGGGCCAAAAACGCCTCGGCGGAGAAGCGGGAGGAGAGTTGAAAAAATGTTGAATTTCCGGCGGAGATCTGAATTTGCACAGGAATGTGCAAAAAATGTTGAATTTTAGCGAATAAGGGTGAATTAGTTGAACGAAAGTTGAATTAAAGCCAGAGTGCCCCCGGAATTTTCAAGGCTTTAATGGCAATAGTTGGAGAATATAAATAACTTCCACTCGCCGGCAAAAAAGAGCCGGACGAGAATCTAAAA
>CAJUDG010000016.1 GCA_910584745.1 uncultured Eubacteriales bacterium | reverse complement strand
GAATATAAATAACTTCCACTCGCCGGCAAAAAAGAGCCGGACGAGAATCTAAAATACTAGGAGGGTTGAAGCCCATGAGCGAAAGCGGATTTTCTGAAAGACCGCCTGCCGCGCCAACGGCTGTGCCTATAGCGGCGGCGGGGACGGCGGGGTGCGCGGCCCTCCTGATATGTTAGAGCTGGAGGTGATGGAGCGACCGCAGAAGTAGGTGAGTTCTGCGGCCAAACACAGAGGGGGATATATATCTGACAGCCCGCGTCGTACCTGTCAGACGGTTGATATCAACAGGCCCCCGGGAGATTACGGCGCATAAAAATATTAAGGAGGCAAAACAATGGCAAAAAAATTTTTGTCAGCACTGCTGGCGGTCCTCATGATCGTCGGCATGGTGCCTATGGCAGCCATGGCGGACGTGGCCGAGTATGAGCCTACACTCGCCGTCGGCGTGAGCGAGAGCGAGTCAAAGGCGAAAGAAGACGCTGGAAAGGCAGTAGGCGCGACTATAAGCAGCGATGTCGGCCAGGCCAAGAACATACTTTGGTTCGCCATGACCGGACTGGGCACTGGCAGCAAATATTCCCTGTCCGTGACGAACGCCAACGGCGACGAGCTTTTAGGCGACAAGTATGTAAGCTATACAGAACCCGCGAACGGACAGTTTACGGGTGAAGCCAGTGGTAAGCATTGGATTTACGTTTCCCTGGACCAGGCAGCAGAGGGCGGCGAGGGTGCGCAGGTCAACTCTGACGCTCTGGGAAACGGCGATTACACCGTTAAGCTGATCAAAGTGTCCACCGGAGACGTGATTGCTGAACAGACTATTACTCTGAAGGCCACACCGGCGGATAACAACGCCACCGTTTGGACCGGCACACAGAAGACAGACGCCGGTACAATAGAGTTTAAAAAGGCAACTATTGAATTTGAAGGAAAGTTTCCGTCTGATTACCAGACAGGCGAGCCGCAGTTTGCCGTAACCGCCGCAGAAAAGGACAGCTGGAACGTGGCGGTAAGCGGCGCTACGCTGAAGTATGTCAGCGATTATACGGGCTTTAACGCGAGTCTTGCTCAGGAGCAGCACGGCTACTATCTGGGCATATCCATTCCCAAGGCCCTGTGCGGGAACATCGTTGGAAAGATGGTAGGTACCGGCCGTGATGCAAGCGGGAAACCCGTGGACAAGATATGGACTACTGCGGGCGGTGACGGCTGTGTCGGAACGATTGATTCTGCCTTTACCGAGTACAACAAAACCTATTGCGACATGGTCCTCCACCTTGGCGAGACCGTCGAGGAGGTTAAGGCGAAGAAGTATACTGTCAAGCTCACCTATGGCAATATGCCTGAGCAGACCTACACCTTCGATTTCTCCGGCTTGAATTTCCCCTCTGAGGAGCTTAAGGCAGAGGCCGTCACCGGTAATCTGACGGACCTCGACAATAAGAGCACCAACGATCTGCAGGCGGACATTACCGCCACTGCAAACCCTGAAACCAAGACCATCACCGTCACCGGCACTTCTTATTATGTGGCGGATTGGAGTGCGTTCGCTCCCACGAATAACACAGGCAACTTTGTTGCCCTGAAGCTCACAAACACCGCTGGTGTGAAAATGAAGCTGTACAGCCCCACAGAGAAGGACACACCCCGCGAGTGGAAGGATATAGATGCTGACGGCATAATCGTCACCCGCCTGCAAAACCTGGAAGACGACGGCTATAAGGGCAAGGTCAAGGTTGGCGCAAATGCGGAAGGCGGCACCGAGTGGACCATCGACTATACCGGCGTAGAGATGCGTGAGCTGGGCACTGAACTTCAGGTGGACGCTCTGAATGGCACTATAACCATTGGGGACGATTCCAGCAAGAAGGGTTCTGACCTTCAGTCTGACGTTACTATCACCCGCAAGAGGGTCGACGGCGTAGTTACCTTTGCTATTAGGGGCAACAGCAGCTATATCCCCTCCTGGGACAGTTTCAGCAGCAAGAGCGAGGAAAAGGAAGGAAACTATGTTGCTCTGAAGCTGACCGCTCCTGAGGGCTATGCGAATACCGGCATTAAAGTTAGTGACGGCACCAGAACAGTGGCTTGTGACGCCAGCGGAGAAGTTGTCGCCATCCTGGATGGGCGCAACAGCAACAAGCGCACGGTTACCGTAGAAGCCGAGGGAAAGGATAAACTGACATATGTCCTTGACTTCAGCGGAATGAAGCTTCTGCCCGCAGAGATTCTGGGTGTTACAGTTAACAGTAAGTTCGCAAACAAGTTAGAGGGTTTAGCCGCTGCCTATAAGGATGGAAAGATCCATCTTTCTGGCAAGGTGGAGCCCAAGGAGAGCAATGAGAGCTTGTTCAATGATGCTCAGCTGAAGGTCAACATTGGCGCAGGAGCAGGCAAAGAGAAGCTTGTGACTCTCAGGTTTATAAAGTCCGGCGACACGCTGGAGGTAATTTCTGATCCCACAAGTATTGCCGGGAACACACTGGAGTTCGATACCAGCATGCTGGTGATCAAGAAGGCTGACGCCACCGATGTGGCGACCACCGCCGCCCCCTCGGCCTCCATTTCCGATACCATACCCGAGGAGCAGAAAGAGGCCGCCCAGGAAGTTTCCACAGCCCTTGGCAACAGCGACACGCAGATAGATGAGGCGACCCTTCAGAAGTATGCGAATGTCATTTCCAATGATTCCACAGGCAAGGGCACGTTGGTTGCGGACGCCGCGAAGATCGTTGAGGAGCACGGCGACAAGATGCCCATTGCCCTTAAGGAGCAGATCGAGGACGCCGCCAAGGCAAGCGCCGACGGCGAGACCAACCTGGATGTGACCACCGTTGTACAGACCTATGCAAAGATTGATGTTGTCGGCGTAGTAACCTCCGAGGATGGCACTACAAGCTTCGAGATCTCCATCACTCCCATGGCCCGCACTATCGTGACGACTCTGGGGAATGAAGATGTTGAAGGCGGCA
Organism: uncultured Eubacteriales bacterium; assembly: GCA_910584745.1. Taxonomy (GTDB): domain Bacteria; phylum Bacillota; class Clostridia; order Oscillospirales; family Acutalibacteraceae; genus Acutalibacter. The sequence goes on along the minus strand of CAJUDG010000016.1, from coordinate 91,262 downwards.
GGATGAAGATCTTTGATCCAGATTCGACAGAGACTAACGCTAACAGCAAAGCCAACGCCATCGTTGTTAATGACGAAGAGATAAAGATTGGCGAGCCCACACCTGTTACACTTGTACTGCCCGATTCGTATAAAGCCGCTACCGCCTTTATCAAGCACGTTAAGGACAACGGTGATAAGTATGTCTATGAGGGCAAGATCACAGGCATCGCTCCCAGGAAGCTTGAGTTTATCAGCGAGCATGGTTTCAGCAGCTTCACAGTTTCCGCCGAGAAGCCTGTTCTCGACCAGAGCAGTGACGCGACTCTGAGCGAAGTCAAGGTAGGCGAGTACACCGTTACCAAGTCCGGCAATGACTACACCGTCAACGTGCCCGAAGGCGCCGATGTTACTAAGCTGCCTTTGACCCTGACTGCCACCGACAGTAAGGTACAGGGCATCACCGTCAACGGTACAGCCTATACCGCGGGTATGGAGATCGACCTGACCACAGCCGCCAAGATTGTTGTCACGGCTGAGGACGGCACCACCGCCGAGTACACCCTGACCGCTGTTGTGGGCGCTGATCCCCAGCCCTGGACCAATCCCTACACCGACGTGAAGGAAGGCGACTGGTTCTATGACGCAGTCAAGTACGTGAACCAGAACGGTCTGATGGAGGGCACCTCTGCCAACAAGTTCAGCCCCCGCAGCGACCTGACCCGCGGCATGTTCGCGCAGATCCTGTACAACGCCGCTGGCAAGCCCAGCGTGACCTGGACCAATAAGTTCAGCGACGTGAAGGAAGGCGACTGGTACGCCAGCGCGATTATCTGGGCGGCAGATCAGGGCGTCCTGGCCGGTTACGGCAACGGCACCGCCAAGCCCAAGAGCTCCATCACCCGCGAGGATCTGGTAAGTCTGCTGTGGCGCTATGAGGGCTCTCCTGCCCCCACCAGCACCACCCTGAACTTCTCAGATGCAAGCAAGGTCAGCAGCTATGCCAAGGATGCTATGCTGTGGGCTGTTGAAAACGATATCGTGACCGGAACCAGCGGCAAGCTGAATCCCCAGGGCAACGCCATGAGGGCCGAGGCCGCACAGATGCTGATGAAGTATTTCAGCAATAAATAAGGTTTCAACTCACCTAAGTTTTATGATTACCCCATAAAGGCGAAGGGGGCGGATATTTCCGCCCCCTTTGCTTTTTTATTAACAGATGCCCCTTTCACTTAAGCCGGTATACAAGATCTATACGTGCGTCATCCCGCAAGCCAATTCAAAATCCGCAGCCATCTCGAGCCTTTGTCCTCGCTCCAAAATCATCTGCACCACATTTTCCCTATCTACGTTCTCGTCCGGGAGCGTACTCTGCGAAAGATCTCTCACCATCTCATATGACAGGCTCGGAGCCGTATAGTAAATTTCTTTATCGCGCAAAAGCTCCTGGAACATCTCGATCAGCATACCGTTGGTTCTGTTCGGGTCCTCCGGGTACCCTCGGGAGATCAGCGCGATATTATTGTCAAAATTGGGGGCCATAGAAACCACTTTCCCCGACTCGGCATCACGCAGGATACCGTAATTCATGGTGTGGCGGTCCATATTGAAGCATAGCGCGTCCATGTAGAGAATGTCCAGGTATTGCTCGGCAAGAGAGGGGCCCAGTGCTGCAAATTTGTCATAATTGAAGCCGTAATCCTCGTTATCCCCCACCAGCGCCCAGGCTGGCTCATAATTGTATTTGCCATCAGTGAAATCAGGGGTTTTTACGTACTCACCCTGGGGATAATACTCTGCCATCGCAAACCCGATGGTCTTCCCCAGCCTCGCGATAAATATTTCTGAAAAGCGTTCCTCAACAGTACCGGCTTTTGTCATCCACCAGCGGCCATTTTCCAGCTTCCAGCATTTTTCGAAACTGCCGGTATTTGTCAGCTCCGGCGAACCGGCACGAAGCTGACCTTCGGTATACTGCCGTGAGTAGCTGTCGAAGCTGCCCGTCAGCGCCACATCGGAAAAAGTGTCCTCACAAAAGCGGACTCTGTCCCAGCTGAGATCTTCACCCTCCCGCATGAACCAATAATTATCCGTAATGGTCGCTCCATGCGCGCGCAGGACCGCAGCCGTGTCGCTGGAATCATGCAGGCGAAGGACCTTCTTCAAGATCCCCTCCACGCTGCAAATAGAGTGGCCATCGTTCCATGTCCAAAGGCTCGATCTCTCCGCCTCGAATCCTTGCCACCATCCTGTTGCCGCTCATGAGTACACCATTGTGATCCATATTATCCTCCGTTTTTTCGTTTTCTTAAGATTATATCAAAACAGCACGGGTTTATCAAGTGCCGCATCCGGGTTCTGTGTCTTCCTTTTTCATCGACGCCTCCACCAGCCTGGTGACAAGGTCCTTTTGTTTGACCTGATGCCGCTCGAGGTGGTCCTTCATGCGCTGGTAGGTTTCCTTTGCGTTATATGCTTTTTCGAATTAATTTGGTGTTCCATACCCCAAAACAAGTAATGCAAGATACTCGATTAAGGATGGTGCAATTTTCTCATAATCATACGGATATTGCGAAGACTTCGTACTAGACATGGGAGTTCAAGTGTTAAACCTTGAGATTTTTTGATGGTCATTTCAGAGCTTTTGAAAAGCTTTGTCTAAGTTAGTGTAACAAAGCGGACACCTATAGTTACGCAAAAATCCTGGTAAAACGAAAATCCCCTATTACTTGTCCAAACCATAGGGGTTCGGATTGCAATAGGTGATTCAGATGGGACGACCATACAAAAAAGATGCCACTTTTGAAGGTCTGTTTCGCTGGGAGACACTGCCTACTCATCCTCCGCAAATATATGACTTCAGCCAAATCCAGGCCACAGCCGTCCTCCGGAGAGGATTCCATTTGAATCACTCACCGATTAAGGAATTCTCGACAGGCAGCCAAAGGGCCGGGATTTTTCCCGCCCTTTGACCCCTCAGGCATTCATTTACTTCTTGATTTTACACGCAAAATATTTCTTTTTTATCATATTGCCCAGCATACCGCCGCCAAAAAGGAAGATGAAGTATACCCAGCCGGACAGGGACAGGTTGGCGATGGGGGTGTACAGAGCGCCTACGTTACAGCCGTTGGAGAGGCGGGTGCCAAAGCCCATGAGGAAACCGCCCACAATGTAGATAAGCGCCTCCTTGGGTGTGATTTTCAAGCTCTCCTTCACCTGCTGGGTGAATACGCCCATCATCAAGGCGGCAATCAGTGCGCCCAGGATAATGGAGACATTCTGCACGTTCATGGCGTTAGAGAAGAATGGCACGGTGAATGGGCCTTCTCCCTGCTGGGTGAAGTTCACGATGGCCTCGGTGGACACGCCGAACAGATGCAGAATGCGGCCGAACCAGTAGCCATAGGGGGTGGAGGCGCCCCAGCCGCCGCCGGTGACTATCATGAGGGTGGCAAACAGGATGGTAATGATGACGGCTCCGGTCTTGAGGGTCCAGGGCTTGGCAAAAAGCCGGTAGGCCGTGGACTCGCTGAGTACCGGGGTGGCGCTCTCGTCCTGGAGCATCTCTATCTCGGCCTTCTCCTGTAGGCGCTCGGAGTCGATGCCCGTATAGGTGCCGTTCTTGCGGCGGTAATTCTCGTACCATTTGGCAAGGCCGGCTACTAAGAGGCACAATAGGCCCGTGAGGATGAGTGCGCCAAGATAGCCGTTCATGCCGTCGAAGGTGAACAGGTCCGGCAGAAAGACGCCGCTCTCGAAGGAGGAGCTGTGCACAAAGGTGTTCGTGACCCAGTCCTGCTTCTGCACCGGGAAGCCCACGAAAACGCCGATCCCGAAGAACAGCAGGGTAATCAGGGCCCGGGGAGGTCCGGCCACGATATCCGTAAGCACGCCGGAGGCGCAGCACATACTAAAGGCCATTCCTATGCCAAAGAGCAGGCCGCCCACGATCAGCCCTAGGTTGATCTGGTTCACCCAAAGGCCGTAATTCTCCGCCCCGCCGGTGAAGCACAGGGCCGCCACCACAACGGCGCTGAGGAAGAACATCAGGCAGAGGGCCCGCAGGAGCTTTGTAGAGCCGCCGTTATAGGCCCTATTGGCGCTGCCCGCAAAGCCGAACAGGGCGCGGGTCAGGGTATAGCCCAGCCCAAGGCCCACCAGCATCCGGTAGTACAGCGCGGTGTCCCCAAGAAACAGGCCGCCGCCCAGAAGCAGCGCCACCAGTATGGCCGCCCCGGCAATAAATTCCGGTTTGTTTAACTTATTCATTTCCTTATACTCTCCTCTATAATATCCAGGTGTTGCTAATTGAAGTTGTAATCGGTGACAATGGGCTCCCGCTTCTGGGTCACATCGTTGAAGTATTCGTGGAAGCTGATGCCCAGGAAGCTGCCGGAGATGTTGTACACATTCTTAAACCCATTGGCCTGTAGGCACAGCACGGCGTTATAGCTCCGCTGGGAGCTGCGGCAGTGCAGGTATACCGGGCGGTCCCGGGGAATCTCGTCCAGGCGCTGGCGGATCTGGCTCAGGGGAATGTTCACCGCGGTCTTGATGTGGGACAGAGCATACTCATTCTCCTCCCGCACATCGATGATATAGGCCCCGGACTCCACCAGGCCCCGCACCTCATCGACATGCATCTGCTTAAACGTGCCCTGCAGCAGGTTGCAGGCCACCAGGGCGGCGTTGTTTCCCGCGTCTTTCGCTGTGCCGAAAGGCGGGGCGTAGCACAGCTCTAAGTCCCTCAAATCGTCTACCGTGCCGCCGAACTTAATAAGCGTGGCAACGATGTCGATGCGCTTGGGGGCGTCCCCCTTGGAGATAGCCTGCGCGCCCAGCACCCTGCCCGAGGGGACCTCGTAGACCAGCTTATAGTGCATGGGGGTGCTGCCGGGCATCAGGCCCACCCGGTCCTGGGGGATGATGTAGACGTAGTCATAGGGGATCCCCTCTTTTTCACACTGGGCGGCGGTAAGACCCGTGCTGGCCGCGTTATAGTCGAAGACCTTAATGCAGCTGGATCCAATATAGCCCGTGTTGCGCACGGGGCGGCCGTGGATATGGTCCGCAGCCTGGCGGGCCTGCTTTTGGGCGGGACCGGCTAGGGGCAGCTGCATGGGCTTGCCCGTAATGCCGTTGTACACGCCGATGGCGTCGCCCACGGCGTAGATATCCGGGTCGCTGGTGCGGTAGTTGCCGTCCACCAGGATAGCGCCCCGCTTGTTCAGGGCGAGCCCGGCCTCTTTGGCAAGGGCGGAATCGGGGGTAACGCCTACGGCCATAACCACCGCGTCGCCTTCCACAACCCGACCGGAGCCCAGGGTGATGTTGGAGCCCTCAAAGGCCGCGGCCTTGTCGCCGACTATCAGGTCTACGCCCTTATCCAGCATCTCTTTTTGCAAAATCTGTACCATGTCCAGGTCGTAGGGGTTGAGTATCTGGGGCGCGGCCTCTACCAGGGCCACCTGATACCCGGCCTCCACCAGGTTCACAGCCACCTCAACGCCGATAAAGCCGCCGCCCACTACGGTGGCCTTCTTCGCGCCGCCGTCCTTTATGAAGGTATGCAACCGTCCGATGTCCACCACGGTCTTCACGGTGAACAGGTTTGCCCCCTCTATGCCGGGTATCTTCGGCACGATGGCGGTGGCTCCCGGGGCGAGGATGAGCTTGTCGTAGCTCTCCTCATAGTCCTCGTTCTTCTCCAAGTCCCTCACCTTGAGTTTCTTACCCTCACGGTCAATGGAGAGGACCTGGTTATTGACCCGGGCCTCGATATTGTACTGGCTGGCAAACTGCCTGGGATTCATGAGAACCAGCTTCTCCGTCCCGTCCACCGCACCGCTCAGGCGGTAGGGCAGGCAACAGTTTGAGTAGGACACATAGGGTCCCTTGTCAAACATGATGATCTCGGCGCTCTCATCAAGCCTCCGAAGACGTGCGGCAGTCCCCGCCCCTCCGGCGACGCCGCCTACAATTAGGTACTTCATGGGGAATTCCTCCTTACAAAATATCAGTGCATAATATATATAATCTGTCAGCGACAGACTATATCAAAGTAAATTAACTCCCGTGCCTGTCCTTGCGGTCAAGCATGACCATGCGCCCGAAGAAGCAGGCCCCCGCCGCCACCCAGACGCACAGGAAGACAAGGGCCGGCGCGCTCAGCGCCGCCGGGCTGAAGGGCAGGATCAGAAGCAGCATAAAGAGCAGGGAGAAGGCGGCGCCCGCAGCGCCAACTATCTTTTCGGAGCGCTTTTTTGCGATGCGGAAGGTGTTCAGGCACACATAAAAGTATGTCACCGCCGCCCCGAAGGAACACATGTCCACGATCCACCCCACCACCTCCCGCCCGAAGAAGCAGGCGAAGATGCCGATGGCCGAGACAAAAAGTATGGCGCTCCGCTTACGGCGGGCCTCGTTCTCAAAGCCCTTGCCCTGGGGCAGGATATTCTCCCGGGACATGGCGGTGGTGAGCTTCGTGGAGCATATCATGAAGCCGTTTATACCCCCCGAGACCGCCGCGCCCAGGGCGACCACCAGCAGGAGGAAGCCGCCCAGGCCCAGGTATTCCAGCACGCCGCTGCCCAGAGCCCAGTCCAGGGCCTGGGCCTCCTGGGGGCCGTAGGCAAGACCCGTGGCGAAGTTCAGCAGGATATAGCAGCTCATGCCCACCAGCAGGGAAACCATAGCCATCGCCGCCGCCTTTCTGCGGCTGATGTCCATATCCTTTACCAGCTGGGGCACGGCGTCGAAGCCGATGAACAAAAACGGCGTAATGGCCACCACCCGGACGATCTGGCCCATATCAAAGTTCCAGGAGTCAACATAATTTTGCCTAAAGGTAGTTAGGTCCGCACGGAAGAGCATACCGATAAACACCGCGGCCACACAGAAAATCAGCGCGGCCACGATCCAGAACTGGGCCTTGCCCGACTGCTTCATGCCCCGGAGGTTCAGGAAGGTAAACAGCAGCACAATGGCCGCAGAAACCAGGACCTTGCCAATGTACACCGGCTCCCCGGCGATGGAGTAGAGATAGCCCCAGTTGAGCGCGCCGGGGAACAGCTTGTCGACGACCAGAGGGAAGGCCGTAGCGTTCAGCGGCACCAGGCTGAGATACGCAAGAAACAGGAACCAGCCCACGACGAACGCATGCTTCCTGCCTATAAACAGCAGTATGTAGGAGAATTCCCCACCCTCGTTGATGTCCTGCTGGAGCATATGCCAATAGCTGCGCTCGATGACAAGTATTGATAGCGTGCCCAGAAACAGCCCGATGGAGGTGTTGATCACCCCGGACTGCGGCAAAAATTTGGTACCTGGCAGCATAAAGGAACCCCAGCCGATAATGGCCCCCAGCAGGATGGCAAAGACCTCTCCCACGCCCAACTTCTTTTGCATTCTACTCCCCCCTTCGATGCCGCAACAGCGGCGCCCTTCATCCCGCGCTCTTCATCATCGCCATGATCTCCGCCTTTGACCGGAACCCCACTGACTTAGCAACAGGTTCTCCGCCCTGGAAGAGTACCAGCGTAGGATGCTGGACACCTGAAACCGCATGGCAAGCTCCCTCTGCTCGTCCGCATTGACCTTGCCGACCTTAAGGGCGCCCTCATATTCTCCCGCGATCTCCCGGAGCACCGGGGCGAGCATCTTGCACGGGCCGCACCAGTTTGCGAAGAAATCCACCAGCACCGGAGTATCGGAGCGGAGCACCTCGTCTTCAAAATTGTAAGCGGTAATGTTGATTTCAGCCATAAAGCAGACCCCTTTCTTTCATATTACTTTTTCCTGTTTTTCAGCTTGCATATTCCCTGGGCCATGGTTCCCATGGGGCAAAACGCGCACCAGGTTCGAGGCTTATAGAGCACCATAACGATCAGCCCCAGCAGCAGTGAGGTCAGCATCAGGCTGTAAAGGCCAAAGCTGAACTGCGCAGCCCAATCAGCCACTGTGCCGGCTGCGTAGGTCCAGCCCCACGGCACGCGGAATGTCCAAAACAGTTTAATGGCCTCCCGCAGCGACGCCGCCCCCGCGCCCACCAGATAAGTCTGGAACACCATGTTGCCGAACATGGTCAAAAAGAAGATGAGGAAACCATAACGAAACCACTTGGAAGACATCCAGCGGGGCGCCGGTTTGCAGCGGGAGCATTTCAGACCGCCGCCCAGCTTGCTGAATAGCTGCCCCCGTCCGCAGAGATGGTTGCAGAAGAATTTATTCCCCTTGAAAACAGCAATAGCCAGAGGCAAGAGAAAATCGATCATACCCAGCCATGCGAAGAGGATATTGAAAAAACCCAGGGCAAAGTAAAGGATCGACCAAATCCACAGGTAGTCGTACCAACGCTTCTTTTTCATGCCCCCTCCCTCTCTTTCACCTCAATACAGCCCGCCGGACAGAGCTTCGCGCACTTCCCGCAGCCCACGCAACGTTCCGCCTGCACGACGGCATAGCAGCCGCGGTGCACCTTGACTGCTCCTATCGGGCAGGTGTTCTCACACACGCCGCAGGCAGCGCATCTCCTTTTGTCCACGGCGGCAAGACGTTTTGACAGCATATCTCGAGCTCACGGGTGACTGTTCCTGTGTTCACGTCCACATATGCTGTCTTGAACCATACCTGTCTTGGCATATTACACATCTCCTTTTTTGCGTGCAGCCGGCCATACTTATTATGGCTTTGTGACGTTAGGGAAGTGGCGTGTCGCCGTCAGCTTGACTTGTGGTCGAAGTGGGTCCTGGGGCATATGTTTCGGGGCTATTGTACTAGATGGCAGATTCTGTTATGATGTAATAGAAAGGCGTGTGATTTGGTATGGACGTAAATTCAGAAGAATGCGCGAGGTGTATTTTGTTAAAACGTGTTCCTGAGCGTTATTTCGATCTTGTTTTGGCTGATAAGCCTGATTTACAGGATAGTGTACTTTCTATTGGTGTAGAGGTTACAGAATGTGCATATGGTGTGTCTGAGCAAGCGTCAAAGCGATTTTTCAGTATGTTGGGTTGTGCTGAGCATGGAGTGCATGTTGATAAAAATGTCGATGCTTTACGCAATCTGATTCAAGACCAAGGTTTTTTGTCTGAGGATTATTCAAGACATATGTTTGGTACAGTTGTTAAATGTTGCGATTTGACTTTAGATCAAATAAGGAAGGTTGCGTATCGTTTTGATTTGTTTGGGTCTTGTAATTGCATATCTAATGCAATTGATGCTAAGGTTGGAAAGTTGGGTAATTATAAAAGTTTTGAGCATTATGATTTGTTTTTGTTTTGTGACAGTGTGCGTATGTTGTGTATTCGAGATTTGACTGGTTTGCTTTATGAAAAAGCACATGGTTATTTTGAGTACGTGTATGTGTTGTTTGGTTCATATGATTTGCATATTTTTAATATTTTAAGTAATACTCTCGTTAAACGTATTGATTTGCGTAGTGGATTACAGATTCCATGCTGCTGATGTTGTTCGGTTGCACGTAAAATAAAACCCCCACGGGGTATTCCCGTGGGGGTTTTTGTGTTTGTTTTAGTGCATCTGAAGGCCGTTGTAGACCGTGTAGCCACTGATGTCAGATACGGCGCCGTAGTTGGTGTCGGAAGCAAGCAAAGTATCGTTGTGTCCTTTGCTTCTGATTTGTGATATGATAGCATAGGCTCTAGGTCTTAATACACTATGATTGTAAATTGTGGCGTTTGTGATGTTTTCGTTCAACCAGCCGTTGTGCTTTTTGATGGCAAGGATGCCGATGGAATGGCATTCGTCCATGATGGGGTCGATATAACTGTCTCCGTCAGGCCGGGTGTGTGCCATTTGAGGTAAAGCTTTTTGCTCAAGAGAACGAATTTCAGCGATGACCTGTGCAGCCTGGTCCCATTGTATGGGCTGGAGTCCGTTGTTGACACGGTGTTGATTGATGGTGATGAAGCCACGTTTTTCGTCTTCTGTGGGCAAGCCATCAACGGTGTCGATGCACACACCGTATTTGTTGTAACGGTGGCCGTTTTTCTTGTAGCCACCTTCGGGTACCCAGTCTTTTGAGATGGGTTTGCAGTTGTCCCAAGGGCCCGCAATGTTGATGTTCTGCCAAAAACCAGTATCTGTTTCACCGTTCAACAGCCATCTGTAATCCTGTCTTGCGGGTAGGTTATTACCGTTGGTATTGGCCGCGATAGCGCAGGTTGAAGAAGCAGTTTTCCAGTTCCACATTGCGGCTTTCTTTCAAGGCGCTCTCGCCGTCGGCGGGGCCGTCGAAACGGCAGTTTTTCAGCAGGAGGCCGTCAGAATTATAAAGGGCACGTTCCTGGTCAAAGGTCTTGTTTTCAATGATTTCTTTCATGACAGTATCTTCCTTTCTGCGTCAAATATTGTTTTTTCTGATTTGATAGAGCAGATAGTCCAGGCAGTCGATACGCTTCTGCTCCCGGTGCATAGCGTCCAGCAGCAACCGGCGGTGCTGGTTCAAAAGCCGCAGCCCGGCCTGCATCCTGTCCTGCTCCAGGTCTTGCATAAATTCCCGGATGCAGCCTTCCCCGCAGCCTGCGTCCCGCAGGTTCTGCTCGATGGCTTCTTTTGTCTGGTAGGCTCCCATTTTGCCACCCCCTTGCTTGATGGGCCTATTATAACCCGCTGAAACCGGAAAAGCAAATACTTTGATGCTATACCACGGTATGCTTGACAGCTATACCACTTTCTGCTATGCTATAGATAGCAAACCAACAGGAGGCAATCTATGGAACTTCGCGTTTTGCAATACTTTCTCGCCGTGACCCGGGAGCAGAACATCCTGCGGGCGGCGGAATCCCTGAACCTGTCCCAGCCTACCCTCTCCCGGCAAATACGGGACATGGAGGCGGAACTGGGCAAGCAGCTTTTCATCCGGGGCAGCCGGAGCATCACCCTCACGGAGGAGGGCATGATCTTGCGCAAGCGGGCCGAGGAGATCATGGAGCTGGTGAAGAAGGCCGAGGACGAGATTGCCCTAGCGGAGGAGCCGGTTTCCGGGGATATCACCGTGGGCGCCGGGGAGACCGACGGCCTACGGGTGCTGGTGCGGGCCGTGCAGGCCCTGCGGGAGGAATGGCCGGGGGTGCATTTCCATGTGGTTAGCGGGGACAAGTGCTCGGTCATTGAGCAGCTGGACGGCGGGCTAATCGACTTTGGCGTGGTGTTCGGGGACTTTGACAAAATCAAATACGAGTATATTCAGATACCCTGCCCGGAGCATTACGGCGTGCTCATGCGCCGGGACGACCCCTTGGCGGAGAAAGAGAGCATCGATCCCAAAGAACTCTGGGACAAGCCCCTGATCCTCTCCCGCCAGGCCATGTGCGACCAGGACACCAAAGAGTGGCTGGGCCGCGACCAGAAAAAGCTGAACGTGGTGGGCACCTTCAACCTGCTCTATAACGGTTCCCTGATGGTGGAGGAGGGCATGGGCTACGCGCTGTCTTTTGACAAGATCATCAATACCAGCGGGGACAGCAAGCTGTGTTTCCGGCCGCTTTCCAGGCAGAATGAAACGCCAATGTTCATGCTGTGGAAGAAGTACCAGGTGTTTACGAAGGCGGCGGAGAAATTTTTGGTGAAGCTGCGGGAGCTAGAAGAATGAGGCGGGTTTTTGCTGTGCTGGTTTCGCTCTGTCTGTTCTGTTTAGGCGGCTGTTCTGAGCCAACACCCCCGCCCGAATCCCAGCCGGAGTCCAGTAAAGAGCCTGTTTCCTCCATGGAAACGTCTGGAATTGTCGAATCAGCCGAGCCAGAAAAAACACAAATTGAAGGAGATTGCACAATGGAAATTATGAATTTTGAGCGTAACGGCAAGAAAATCTACGGCGAATTATACCTGCCAGCAAGCGAGGGGCCGTTCCCGACCGTCATCATGGCCCACGGCTTTGGCGGGCAGTGCGCCCATAACCGGCCCTATGCGGAAGTCTTTGCCCAGAACGGCGTTGCCGCCTACATTTTTGATTTCATCGGCGGGGGCAATGACATCCAGAGCGATGGCGAGACCACAGAAATGTCCGTGCTCACCGAGGCGGCGGACATGGCGGTGGTGCTGGAGGGCCTCACGGCTATGGAGCAGATCGACAGCCAAAACATCTTCCTCGCCGGGCAGAGCCAGGGCGGCTTTGTGGCCTCCTATGTGGCGGGCACCCAGCCGGAGAAGGTGCGGGGGCTGGTGGCTATTTTCCCGGCTTACGTTTTGCAGGACAACGCGAAAAAGCGCATGGAGGGCCGGGAGATCCCGGAGACCGAGGAAATTATGGGCCTGCTGCTGGGGCGTGTCTATGCCGAGGATGCCATGTCCTTTGACATCTACGATGTGATAAAGAATTACCCCGGCCCGGCGCTGCTTATCCACGGCACCGCCGACCAGCTGGTGCCCATCGAGTATTCCCGCCGGGCGGCGGAAGTGTTCCCTTCGGCGGAGTTGGTGGAGATCGAGGGCGCGGGGCACGGCTTTTCCGGCGCAGACGAGGAGCGGGCTATCCGCTTGTCGCTGGATTTTGTGAAAAAGAGCATACAGTAGGCAAAACGGATATATGCTTTTTGAGTATACCATGGTATAGCGCATAGGTATTTGATTTATTCCCTCTCTGGTGATAGAATGGCTTTATTATAGTAAACGCACTTGAAAATCGGTATGTACCGATTTTCAAGCTAGGCGACTTTGTCGCCTGGTTCAAAAGAGGCAGAATGTCTCTTTTGAACTGCGTTAACTATTCATACCAGGGAGGGAATTTTCATGAAGATTTTGATCCTGAACGGCAGCCCACGGTCTAACGGCAACACCGCGGCTATGGCTGCCGCCTATGCCGAGGGCGCGCGGGAGGCGGGACATGAGGTCACCGTTATCGACGTGTGCGAAAAGAAAATCGGTGGGTGTTTAGCCTGCGAATACTGCCACACCAAGGGGGGCGGCAAGTGCGTCCAGCGGGACGATATGCAGGAGGTCTACCCACTGCTGGAGGAAACTGAGATGATCGTGCTCGCCTCACCGGTCTACTACCACAGCTTTACCGGGCAGCTACAATGCGCTATCAACCGCATTTACGCCCTGGATAAGCCCAAGAACCTCAAGAAAGCGGCGCTGATTTTAAGCTCGGGCAGCAACCATGTGTACTGCGGGGCGTTCTATGAGTATCAGCAGTCCTTCCTCAACTACCTGCATCTGGAGGACATGGGCATTTTTACGGCCTATGGCAAGGAGAATAAATCCGAGGAAAAGCTAGCGGAGCTGCGCGAGGCCGGACGGAAATTGCAATAAGGAGGATATCCGCATGGAATACAGAAAACTGCCTCACGGGGAAGAACAGATCAGCGTGATTGGCCTGGGCGGCGGCAGCCTGCCCGAGGACATTGACAAGGCGGCGGAGATCGTCAGCGCTGCCATTGACAGCGGTATTAACTTCTTCGACTTGGCCCCGTCCTACCAGCCGCCGTTCTACGCTTTCGCCAAAGCCTTTGCCGGGCGCAGGGACAAGGTGGTGACCCAGATGCATTTCGGCGCGGTGTACGGAAACGGCAAGTACGGCTGGACGCAGGACTTACAGAAAATCAAGGAGCAGATTGCTTGGAACTTTGAAACCATCGGTACGGACTACACAGACTTCGGCTATCTCCACTGCATCGACACCCACGAGGACTTGGACAAGGCCCTGGCTCCGGGCGGGGTCTGGGAGTACATGAAGGCTCTGAGGGCAGAGGGGAAGATACGGCACCTGGGCTTTTCTTCTCACGAGCCGGGAATCGCCCGCCGCCTGCTGGACACGGGCCTCGTTGACCTGTTCATGTTCAGCATCAACCCGGCCTAAGCCTGTCCATGATAGTGGGTATACCCAGCGGGCGTGTTTTGCCGTTATCTTTGGGTATCTCCACCCGGCGCACCGGCTGGGGGATGTACCACTCCAACCGTCTGCGTACATAGCGCACCAAATCAGGATCTTTCCACGTTTCAAGGTCTTTGATAGTCTTTTTATCTGTCCCCGCTGTCTTGCTCCCGCCGTTCTTTTTCAGGTTGCGGTAGGCAAGGCAGATGTTGTTTTCAGAAAGTATAAACGGCATGATTTTAGTAAACACCCTACCACTTTTACTGTCTGAATACAATTTGTCGAACACATCTTGCAGGTCATAATATTCCGCATTTCTTAGCTTTTGCTTTTTCGGTTTCTTGCTTGTTGTCATAGTCAGCTGACACCTCCGAGCGGAAGTCGGCTTTTCTTAGTCTTACTCGAGCCTATGAAAGGAATCGATATTTATTTTATTCACATAATACGACTAATGCCTATCCCTCCACGGTTTGTTATCACCGCTTCACAGGTACTGTGGCATCACTCTCAGCCGGATAAAGGCAGGTTACCAGGATTCCTACCACTACCGTTGTCATTTCAACTGCATATTGCAGTACAATATTTCTCGCTGGAATATGACCGGCTCCGGGGTTGGCGCGGCAGGTATAGGTGTGGGTACCGGTGGCTCCGGTGTGGGCGCAGGAGTTGGTGTAGCTGCTGGAGTGGGAGTTGATTTCACGGTAACTGTCAGGGTGGCGTCGAGCTCGGTGGCAGGCTGCTTTGGCGCAGGCGTTGGGTCTATTGTCTTTGGTTCTGTGCCCTGCATATCGGTATCTTCTACGCTAGAGGTGGATGCGTATGAGCTTTCTTGTTTCGCGTGTGGAGAGATGGTTTGACTATCGTGTTCATCTTTAATGACAGATTTTTTGATTGTTGATACGGTCGGCTTGAAATTTATTCCGGCGATGATCTGCTCAAGGGTGGCACTCATATCGACGGTAGTCCGGTCACTTTCCGAGGCTGGTTCACTCTTTACCGCGAGTGTTTGCAGTGCAGGTGCTGGGTCTGGCGATGCTGTCTGGCACCCGTTGACGCTTATCAAGAGAGCTGCGGTCAGGATGGCTGTTAGAATTTTCTTCATGGATTTCATCCTTTCTTGGATTTTTTCTCGACCACAAGGATACCACAAGATTTTGAGAAGTCCAGACCAAATCCAAAGAAATACCCACTAAAGATGCTTTTGAATCTCTTGTCCCAATTGGGCAGAGCGCGGGCCGAGAACAGGCAACGGTTTGCGGTTATCTTGATTGTTATCAACGTCTTTCTCTTGAAAATAAAAAAGCCGGTCGCTTGTTTGTGAGGACTAACTTCCAGCGCCCGACCATTTATGTTTGCTCTATTTCGTTGTTGTGAGGGTTCACTTCCTGCCGGAAAGCCAAAACGCCAAATTTTCATCTACGTTTTTGACTTTTCAAATCCAGGATTTCGGGCATCAAAAAACCGCGCGGTTGCGCGGTTTTTTGAGCGAATATCTTTTTTATATCCACAGGATGGTGCGGGTAACAGGACTCGAACCTGCACAGTTTCCCACCAGAACCTAAATCTGGCGCGTCTGCCAATTCCGCCATACCCGCGCGGCTCTATCATTATACCCCCTTTTTTATGAAAGCGCAAGGGGAAATTTCGCCGCGGGGCTTGCTTTTTTGACCGAAAAGTCGTATCCTTATGCTTGCGGCCGGGCTTTGGCCGCGGTCAGTCGCGAAATCCTGACCTTAAAAAATACTAGGAGGGATCTTTATGTCAAACTCTAGAAAGGTGCGCTTTATCGCTGTAAGCGCGGTGGTCGCGGCAATGTATGCCGGGCTCACGTATCTTGCCGCCGCAGTGAACTTGGCCTATGGGCCGGTGCAGTTCCGGTTCTCAGAGGCGCTGACGGTGCTGCCGGCCTTTACACCCGCGGCGGTACCGGGGCTGGCGCTAGGGTGCTTTATCGCGAACCTTACGAGCCCATTCGGGGTGGTGGACTGGGTGTTCGGCACCCTTGCGTCCTTCGTGGCGGCGGTGGGGACCCTGGCGCTGTCCAGGGTGAGGTTTAGGGGAGTGCCCTGGCTTGCGCCGCTGCCGCCGGTAATAGCCAACGCCGTGATAGTGGGGCTGGAGCTCTGCTGCTTCTCCGACGCCGGGGTGTTCAGCTGGGGCAACGCCTCTTTGGGGGGCTTTCTTGCCGGAGCGGCCTCCGTGGGGCTGGGCGAGCTGGTGGTCTGCTACGCTCTGGGGGTACCGCTGATGATAGCCATTGAAAAGACTGGCCTTGATAAGCTCATGGCCAGGGCCTGATAAAGGAAACTGCTTAATAGAAAAACAGGGGAGCGGGTGAGGCGCTTGCGGTATTTCAGCAGGATAAAACGGAATTTCGGGAATGTAAAAAAGGCTGCGGCCCCGGTGCGGGTGATCGTGGTGAGCTTTGTACTGCTTATCCTTGCCGGGACTTTTCTGCTGACGCTGCCAGTGTCTTCGGCGGCGGGGGGCTTTACCCACCCGCTGGATGCGCTGTTCACCGCCACCTCGGCCACCTGCGTTACGGGGCTCTCGGTGGTGGACACCACGAACCACTGGTCGCCCTTCGGGCAGGCGGTGGTGCTTTTGCTTATACAGCTGGGGGGCCTGGGGCTGTCCACCTTCGCCACGGGCTTCTCGCTTTTAGTTCACAGGCGGCTGGGTCTTCGGGAGATGATACTGACCGGGGAGGCCTCCGGCAGTGACATGCCCGATGCGGCCTCACTTTTGAAGCTTATGCTGGGGTTCAC
This sequence comes from uncultured Eubacteriales bacterium, assembly GCA_910584745.1. Classification (GTDB taxonomy): domain Bacteria; phylum Bacillota; class Clostridia; order Oscillospirales; family Acutalibacteraceae; genus Acutalibacter. Next base: position 74,679 of record CAJUDG010000016.1, on the reverse strand, counting down.
CTTCGCCTGCGAGCTTCTGGGCGCGGGGCTTTTGATGCTGCGCTTTGTGCCGGAGTACGGCGCGGCGGGGGTGTGGCCGTCGGTATTCGTGGCGGTGTCCGCCTACTGCAACGCGGGCTTTGATATTTTGGGCTTCGTGCCGGGCAACTCCAGCCTGACGGCCTTTACCGGGGACCCGCTGGTCTGCCTGACAATAGACGCGCTGATAGTCATTGGCGGGCTGGGCTTCGTGGTGGTGCGGGACATATACCAGTGTAAGCTGCTGTCGCCATTGAGGCATAAGGGCCGCAAAAGGCTCAATTTCCACTCCCAGGTATGCATGCGGGCCACCTGCGCCCTTCTGGCGGCGGGGACGCTGGGCTTTCTCCTGATGGAGTGGGGGCGCACCATGGAGGGGCTCAGCTTCCCCGCAAAGCTGAACACGGCCCTGTTCCAGTCGGTGAACACCCGGACGGCCGGATTCGCATCGGTGGACATCGGGGCACAGGGGAGCTTTACGAAGGTTCTCTCCGTGGCGCTGATGTTTATCGGGGGCTGTCCCGGCTCTACCGCGGGAGGAATAAAGACCACTACGCTGGTGGTGCTGCTGATGACGGCGGGCTGTACGCTGCGGGGCAGGGATGAAGCGGTAGTGCTTCGGCACAGGTTCGCGCCGGGGACGGTGTATAAGGCCATGACAGTGGTGCTTTTGGGGCTTACGGTGGTGTTCGCGGACGCCTGCGCGTTTACGCTTTTGAACCCGCAGATAAGGTTTGTAGACCTGCTGTACGAGGCGGCGTCGGCCTTTGGGACGGCGGGGCTGAGCGCGGGAGTGACGGGGAAGCTTGAGCCGGTGTCGCGGGTGATACTGTGCCTGACCATGTTTATCGGGCGGGTGGGGCCGGTGTCCTTTGGGCTGTCCATCATGATGAAGGCAAAAAGCCAGCCGAGTATTTTGCCCGAGGGCAGAATGTTGATAGGGTAAAAAGTTTTGTCCACTTTTTCAAAAGTGGCAGGGTCTGGGGCAGCGCCCCAGCCGCCGGAGGCCGTAAATATAATCAAAAGGAGAACGCCATGAAGAACTACACTCAGGTATATGTAAAAAACAGCCTGGAGGCCGCCAAAGTCTATTGCAAAGCCTTCGGCGCGGAGCCCACGCTGGAGATGAAGACTCCGGCAGGGGACCAGTACGAGCACTGCGAGCTGTCGGTGGACGGCGAGCCGATACTGGCGCTGTCCGAAGCCAGGACCGACTATGACGTGGAGTACATCCATAGGGAAAAGCTTCAGACCATGACATTCAACGCCTTTGAGCTGGGCAGCGAGGAGGCAGTAAAGCGGGCCTTTGACGTGCTGAGCGAGGGCGGGGTCGTGGTGGACCCGCTGGGCTCTCTGCCCTGGAGCAGCTGCTGCGCAACGGTCATTGACAGGTATGGGGTGTGCTGGTGGATAGCCATCTGAGAATAGCAAAGGAGCGCCGTGCAAAAGCCATGCACGGCGCCTTTTTTGCTATTCTTCTTCCTCATCCTCCACGTACTCCAAAATATCCCCCGGCTGACAGTCAAGAGCCTGACAGATGGCGGCAAGGGTGGAGAAGCGGATGGCGTTGACGTGGTTATTCTTAAGCTTTGAAAGGTTCACATAGGTGATGCCCACCTTTGCGGCCAGGTCGTTCAGGGGGATCTTGTTCTCAAGCATCAGGCGGTCAAGCCGCAGTATTATCCGCCCCATAGGCTATACCAAGCCGTCCTGGTCGTCCTGCAGCCGGGCGCCCTGGGCAAAGATCTCGGAGACGCAGAGGACTGTGACGCCGAGGATGACGGTATCAAAGCGGATGTTCGCGCTAAAGCTCATGGAGCCGAAGGCGAGTATCATGGTGATGAAGGCATAGGCCAGCTGCAGCCCCACCGTACCAAGGAACAGGCCCCCGGCCTGCCGGAGCTTTTGGACGTTCTCCCAGAGAAAGGGGGACTGGGTGCGGGAGCAGTCTATCACCTGACGCACGTTCCCGAAAGCCATGAAGTACATTACGGAGCGGGCGCAGCCTATGAGCATGTATATCACCACGCCGGGGACGGTGGCCGCGCCGGCCGTGACATATAGGGCCATGTCGTTAAGGGAGATATTCATGCCCAGGAAGTACACCGTCACCGGCTGGCCGCTGGCGGCGTCGATAGAGGCGGGGTCTATGAGCACGTGGAAAGCGACTATGAGCAGCAGAAAGATACAGAGGCCGTTGACTATCTGAAGGATGGCGCAGACGGCTGCGGCTGTATTTGTCCAGGAGATCTTGCGCACAGATAACACCCCCTTATACCAATCCGTCCACATCCTCCTGCATCTTCTGCCCCAGGGCAAAGACCTGGGAGAGGCAGAGCATGAGGAGGCCCACGACAAAGCCGCCCATGTCGGCGCTGACCTCGGCCATCTCAGGGCCAAGGACGAGCACGGCCACGCTGCTCATTATCAGCTCCACAACGGCGATGGAGATGAAGAAGATGCCTATCTCGCGCATCATGCGCACGTTGTCCTTCTGGAAGGGGGTCTTGCCCTTTGAGAACTTTGTGAGGCCCTGAGTGGTGCGCAGGATGAGGTTCACATTGCGGAAGACCCAGGCCATGAGCTCAAGGATAAGGGCGCCGCCTATGAGGAATATAGCCAGGGCCTTGGGGTCCGCTACGCCGTCGGGGCCGGATATGCGCATTGAGAAGCCCTGGACCCTCAGCTCCTCCATGGGTACAGAGCCCCAGACGACCGCGTTGACGACCGGGTCCAGGAGTACCAGCACGAAGGCCACGGTCATAGCGATGGCGCCGACGTTGTAGAGTACCTCAAAGAGCTTTGTAAAGACGGTGGCAACCTTCGTAAGTATTTCCATGCGTTTTTCTTCTTTAGTCATAACAGAGCACCTCCAATGAGTTTATGGCTCTATTATAACCGGCAATGTATCGTTTGTCAATATATATTTATCGTTTTTCGATAATTTTTCCAGCTCCGCCGGGTCCCCCGCCAGATACATGGCCCCGTGCTCCAAAAGCTCCTCCTCTGTGCGGAAGCCCCAGAGCACCCCGCAGGAGTCCATACCGGCGTTTTTTGCCGTGTCCATGTCCACGCCGCTGTCGCCGATGTAGAGGGTCTCCCCTGGGGCAGCGCCCAGCTCGTCCGCCAGGGCAAGCACGGCGGTTGGGTCCGGCTTTGTGGGTATGCCCTCCCGCTGGCCGTGGACGGCGTGGAATATGCCCGGGTACAGCTCCGCCACGATGGCCCGGGTCATGTCGTCGGGCTTGTTGGAGAGGACCCCCAGCTTTATGCCAGATTCACGCAGCCTTGGCAGCACATAGGGCAGGCCGGGATATGCTCCAACCAGGGCCATTGGGTCCGCGGCGTAGCGGCGGTCGTACTCGGCGCGGAACTTTTTTAGCTCATCCTCTGAAAGTTTAGCATTGACTCGGGCAAGCATCCGGCGCATGAGCAGGTCCGCGCCGTTGCCCACCAGCTGCTTGTACTCGACGGGGTCGATGGGGGGATAGCCGAAGGCCTCTAAGGTGCTGTTGCCGAAGTGGGCGATGGAGTGTAAGGTGTCGGCAAGGGTGCCGTCAAGGTCGAATATGCAGGCTTTATATGGCATTTTGATTACCTCGATTCTGTTAAGCTGGCTATATTATAGCCCGGTCCGGGCCGAAAATCAATGGGGCGGTTGAACAGGCTTTGTTATCGTGCTATAATCATACAATAGTTTGAAGAAAGGGGAGCTTATTTTGAAAAGGGTTTTTATCCACGGCACGGGGCACGGGGCGGAGAGCTGGAACGGGACGGTCTCGCGTATGGAGAACGGCGGGAACATACTCTGCCCGGAGCTGGGCGCTATTCTCGACGGCAAAGAGGCGAGCTATACTAACCTTTACTCCGCGTTTGTGGAATACTGCGACGGAGTGGAGGGGCCTTTGGGCCTCTGCGGGCTGTCTTTGGGCGGGGTGCTGGCGCTGAACTATGCCCTGGATCACCCGGAGAGGGTGGGGTCACTGGTGCTTATCAGCACGCCGCATAGGGTGCCGAAGCTGGCCTTTGCCGTGCAGAATTTGGTTTTTAGGTTCATGCCGGAGGCGGCTTTTAAGGGCATGGCCTTTGGCAAGCGGGACACCTTCGCCCTGTGCAGCTCCATGAAAGGGGCTTGATTTCAGCGGAAGGGCGGGGGAGGTGCGGTGCCCCACGCTGGTGGTCTGCGGGGAGAGGGACAGCGTGAACATGAAGGCGGCGCGGTTCTTTGCGCAGAATATCAGGGACGCGGAGCTCAGGATAATCGAGGGAGCGGGGCACGTGGTGAACGAGGAAAAGCCTGAGGCTTTGGCAAGGGCATTGGATGAATTTTACGGAGCGTATTGATTTTGGCACGGCGGGGTGATATAATTGCCGTATAACTTTGAGAAAACGGAGGACTGAATTATGGAATTTCAGTGGCTGAACGAAAGCACGATCACTGAGAAAGGCGGCAAAATCACGATCATGGCCCCAGCGAAGACGGACTTTTTTCGCGGCAGCGCAGGCCAGTGCGAGGAGGGCTTCCTTCCGGGGGTGTTAAGCAACGCTCCGTTTTACTATACCGAGATAGAGGGGGACTTTGTCCTGCGGGTCAAAGTATCCCATGCCTTTAAGGACGTTTACGATTCAGCCTCGATTATGGTGATGAAGAATCTTGAGTGCTGGGCCAAGGCCTGCTTTGAGTATACTGACTTCGGCACCCATGCCGTTGTGAGCGTGGTGACAAAGGATTGCTCTGACGATGCCAATGGCTGCGACCTGGACAGGGACGACGCCTGGCTTCAGATGTGCCGGGTGGGAAACGATTTTGCTTTCCACTACTCCATTGACGGGGAAAGCTTTTATATGATGCGGTATTTTAACCTTCCGGCAGATCCGGTAATGAAGGTCGGCCTGCTGGCCCAGGCGCCCCTTGGGGACGGCGGCGAGAGGGTTTATGAGCACCTGAGCATAGAGAAGCGGACCGTCAAAAATATACGGGCGGGAAAATAGGAGTTATTTAAGGCGGCAGCGTGGACTGCCGCCTTTCGTTTAGAAAATAAACCTTCTAAAATCGGATATAATGTCGAGCCATGTTTGTATAATCGGCCCGGTTGATTTTAGCGCAGCAGAGTGGTATAATGTCGGTGAAAACTTAAAGTAATGGGGGATTTCCATGGACTATAGTAAAAAAGCGCTGGAAATGCACGAGAAATGGCGGGGAAAGATACGAATAGAGACCCCATGTCCGCTGGAGAGCCGGGATGAGCTGTCCGTGGCGTACACTCCCGGGGTGGCGGCGCCCTGTCTCGAGATACAGAAGGACCCGGAGAAGTCCTTTGCCTATACCCGAAGAGGGAACCTTGTGGCCGTTGTCACCGACGGCACGGCGGTGCTTGGGCTTGGAGACATCGGGCCCGAGGCCGGGATGCCGGTGATGGAGGGCAAATGCGCGCTGTTTAAAGCCTTTGCGGGGGTGGACGCGTTTCCTTTGTGCGTGCGCTCCAAGGATGTGGACGAGATAGTGCACGCGGTGGAACTTATCGCCGGGTCCTTCGGGGGGATAAACCTGGAGGATATCGCCGCGCCCAGGTGCTTTGAGGTGGAGAGAAAGCTCAAGGAGAGGCTGGATATCCCGGTCTTCCACGACGACCAGCACGGCACGGCGGTGGTGACGGTAGCGGCCATGATAAACGCGTTGAAGGTGGTCCATAAGGAGATAGGCGAGGTCTCGGCGGTGGTGAACGGTGCGGGAGCGGCGGGCACGGCCTGCACAAGGCTTCTGATGGCGCTGGGGCTTAGGAATGTGGTGGTCTGCGATAAGCAGGGGGCCCTGTGTCCCGGCGAGGAGTGGATGACCCCGGCCCAGGCGGAGCTGGCGGAGATAACGAACCCGGAAAGAAAGCGGGGGACGCTGGCCGATGTCATAAAGGGTGCGGACGTGTTCATGGGCTTCTCAGCGCCGGGGTGCGTCACAAAGGAGATGGTGGGGTCTATGGCGGGGGACGCTATAGTCTTTGCCTGCGCCAACCCCACGCCGGAGATATTCCCCGACGAGGCGAAAGCGGCGGGGGCCAGAGTGGTGGGCTCCGGGCGGTCGGACTGCGTGAACCAGATAAACAATGTGCTGTGTTTCCCGGGAATATTCCGCGGAGCTTTGGACGTGCGGGCCAGGGAGATAAACGAGGAGATGAAGCTGGCGGCGGCAAGGGCGCTGGCAGGGATCATCCCGGAGGGGGAGCTTTCTGATGAGAATATTATCCCCAGTGCCTTTAATAAAGAGGTGGTCCCGGCCATTGCGGCGGCGGTGGCAGAGGCCGCAAGGGAGACCGGGGTGGCGCGCGCATAATTTATTTAGTATTCCAGGCGGGTTTAAGCCGGAAAAGCATTTTTGTTACGAGAGGAATGATTTGTATGGAAAGACGGACGAAGATCTACAGGATAGCGGCGATAGGCGTGTTCGCGGCGCTGACGTTTGCGGGCAACAAGATAGAGGTTCCCATCCCGGTGGCGATAGGGGATATCAGCCGGATACACTTTGGCAATATTTTCTGTTTGCTGTCGGGGTTCGTGCTGGGGCCCATAGGGGGCGGGCTGGCTGCGGGTATCGGCGCGGCGCTGTACGACCTGACGAGCCCGGCGTTTATTGCCAGCGCGCCGCTGACGTTCCTGTTCAAGTTCGCGCTGGCGGCGGTATGCGGCTGGGCGGCGAATGTGCATGGAGCGCGGGCTGAGAACCATGTGCAGAATGTGTTTGCGGCCGCGGCGGGGAGTTTGACGTATATGATACTGTACTTGGGCAAGGCGTTTGTGCAGGGGCTGCTACTGGGTAGCGAGATGGGGGCGGTGCTGACGGCGCTTGCGACCAAGGCGGTGACCTCGGGGATAAACGCGGTGATAGCGGTGGTGGTTTCGGTGCCGTTGTGCGCGGTGGTGAGATTGGCACTGAAGAAAAGCCGGCTGCTGGAGAAGATGAGCTGAACGCGGCGGGGTCCAGGGGAGCATGTCCCCTGGCAGGGTTTGGGGCAGAGCCCCAAGGTCTTGCTTTGAGCGAAGCGAAAAGTGAATAAAGAAAGACCGCTCTATCTACGGAAGATAGGGCGGTCCTTTTATTTATCGCTTACGCCGTAACAGAACAACAGACACGACAGCTATTATAATGTACATCACCGCAAACACGGCAAACTGCCGTATCTCCACCGGATAGGGCGAGAGCGGCCCGCCGTAAGGCGTGGCGCGTCTTGTGAGCACACCCGCCAGCATAGAGCAGGGCATAAACGCCACGCCCATGATAATAAGAAACCTTGCCCAAAACCCAGGCCGCTGGTCGGAGAGGGCGCGGCCGAAAAAGTAACCGGCAATGCCCACGGCCTGGATTATCATGGAGCCTAAAGCGTCGGCAAGATCATTGGAGCCATACCAGCTTGCGCACCCGGCTATTACCCCGATTACCACCATAGCAGGCGCGCCGATATATAGCACCCGGCTGCCCAGGCGGCCGTCCTCCCGGTCCTTGGCGGGCACGGGCTCAACGCCCTTTAGAAGGTAATCGGTAGTCACATCAAATATCTCGCTGAGAGTTACGACCTTGTCAAGCTCTGGTGTGGACTGCTCGCTCTCCCACTTGCTGACTGCCTGGCGGGTGACGCCTACGCGGTCGGCAAGCTCCTCCTGGGACATGCCTTTGGTCTTTCTTAATTCCTGGATACGGTGTGAAAGGTTCATGCTGTACACTCCTTTTGGGTTTTATCATGGCTTTATATTACAGCATGAGCCGGTTGCGGAGCAAGAAAGGGGAGCGGGAAATGTGTCAACCGGGGGTTGCGGGGGCTTTTTTGAGTTTTAATCCTCCAGCTGGGCGGTATACAGATGGTAATACTTGCCCTTCTTCTCAAGCAGCTCCTTATGGCTGCCCATCTCTGCGATGCCCTTGTCGGAGATGTAGAGGATGCGGTCGCAGTTCTTGATGGTGGAGAGCCGGTGGGCAATGATGAATGAGGTGCGGCCCTTTAAGAGCGCGTTCAGGCCCTGCTGGACAAGGCGCTCGGTCTTTGCGTCGATGGAGGAGGTGGCCTCGTCCAGGACGAGGATCTTGGGGTCGCTGAGTAGGGTCCGGGCGAAGGCCACAAGCTGGCGCTGACCCTGGCTGAGGCGGGAGCCCCGCTCGTTGACCTGGGTGTTGTAGCCGTCCTCCATCTGGCTGATGAATTCGTGGGCGCAGACGGTCTTGGCGGCCTCTATGACCTCCTCGTCGGTGGCGTCAAGCCTGCCGTAGCGGATATTGTCCATGATGGTGCCGGAGAAGATGAAGCTGTCCTGTAACATTATGCCCATCTGGCTGCGCAGGGAGTGGAGGGTGACATTGGAGATGTCGTGGCCGTCAAGGAGCACCTGGCCGCCGGTCAGGTTGTAGAAGCGGGAGATGAGGTTCACGACGGTGGTCTTGCCCGCGCCCGTGGGACCCACAAGGGCGATGGACTCGCCGGGGTTTACATTGAGGTTGAAGTTCTCAAGGACATTCACCGTGCCGTCATAGGAGAACACCACGTCCTTAAAGGTAACCTGACCCTTGATGGGCGGCAGCTCTGTGGCGTCGGGGGCGTCGTCCACGGTGACGGGCTCATCCATCATCTCAAAGATGCGCTCTAAGTACGCCACGGCGTTTATGAAGGTGTTATAGAGGTTCGAGAGGTTCAGAAGGGGCTGCCAGAAGCGCCAGGCGTAGGAGGACAGGGCGATTATGGTGCCTATCTGCATACTGGGGCCCAGGACCGTAAGGCCCACGATATACATTGCCCCCACAACCCAGACGGAGATATTGTCCACAGAGACCCAGATAAGGTTCGAGGTATACTGGGCCTTCATCCAGGTGCGGTAGCAGTTTTTGTTCAGGCGGTCGTAAATTCCGGCGTTCTCCTCCTCCCGGGTGAATGCCTGGGTTATCTTCATGCCGTCCAGGCTCTCGTGGAGGTAGGCGTTAAGGTTTGAGCTCTTGTTTGACACGTCCTGCCATGCCCGGCGCTGGGCGGGCTTTATGATCATCACCACTATCAGCAGCAGGGGCACGCCGGCCATCACAACCAGGGAGAGCCGCACGTCGCAGATCAGCATGAAGACGGCAATCAGTATGAGGTTGAATATCTCAAGGACAAAGTTTATTATGCCGTTTGAGAGCGCGTCGGATACGCTGTTGATGTAGTTTATGACCCGGGTCAGTATCTTGCCGTGGGGGCGGTCGTCGTAGAACTGGAAGGGCAGCTTCTGAAGATGGGCGAACAGGTCCTTACGGATATCGTAGACAATGTCCTGGCCCACGGATATCATGTTTTTGCTTCTGGCCCGGCCGAACATGATGGAGGTTATAATGGCCGCCAGCATACAGACGCTGAGGAGCACAAGCTCCTTCCAGTCCTTATTGGGCACGGACACGTTTATGCCCCTCTGTACCAGCAGGGGGCCCACCAGGGCCGCCGCCGCGGAGACGGCGGAATACACCAGAGAGAGCGCCATCTTTTTCTTGTGCCGGCCGATATAGGTGCCGGCCCGCAGAAGGTGCTTTATATTAAACGGAGTTTCAAGGTTTTCGTCAACGTCAAAGCGGTTCCTTGCCATTTCAGCCCACCTCCTTCATATCGTCGTCCTGGCCGTTCTGCAGCAGGAACACTTCCCTATAGTAGCCGGGCTTCTGGGAGAGCTCCTGATGGGTGCCAATGTCGGTGATCCTGCCGTCCTCGATGACCACTATCTTGTCCGCGCGCTTGGTGGTTGAGATACGCTGGGCCACGATTATCTTCGTGCAGGGGAAGTCGAGATTTGCCAGCTGTTCCTGAATGTATTTCTCGGTCTCCAGGTCCACGGCGCTGGTGGTGTCGTCGAGTATCAAAATACTGGGCTTCACCGCCAGGGCCCGGGCCAAAGCTATGCGCTGCTTCTGGCCGCCGGAGAGGCCGGTGCCCCGCTCGCCTATCACCGTGTCGAAGCCCTCTGAGAGCTTCTCGGCGAAGTCCACGTCGGCCATCTTGGCAAAGCGCTTGACCTCCTCCTCGGACATATCGCTGTCGCCGTAGGCTATGTTGCCGTCAACGGAGTCCGAGAACAGGAACACGTCCTGGGTGGCGATGCCTATGGAAGAGCGCAGGGACTTTAAATCGTACCTTCTTACTGGTATGCCGTCTATGTCCACCTCGCCCTTTGTAACGTCAGTGAAGCGGGGGATAAGGCTAATAAGGGAGGTCTTTCCGGCGCCCGTGGGGCCCATTATGGCCACGGTCTCGCCAGGATCAACGGTCAGGTCTATATCCTTCAGCACCTCTGTGCCGTGGAGCTTTAGCCCCGCCCCCTTGAACTGTATCTCGCCCTTTATGCGCCCCTCCGGCTTTATGGCGTCGGGGCGGGAGACGATTGTGGACTTGGAGTAGTACAGCTCAATTATCTTCGAGGAGCTGGCGAAGAAGCGCTGCAGGTCGTTAAGGTGCATACCCAGCATACGCATGGGGTCAGAGAGGGTCCAGGTCAGGCCGTTGAACATGGTGAAGGTGCCGATGGTTATCCGGCCGTTTATGAGGAAGATGCCGCCCACCAGGAGCACGGCTATTGAAAGGGACTGGGACAGGGTCTCTATGTAGGGGCTGAACTTCAGCCACAGCAGGGAGGAGGTCTTGTTGGCCTCCCGGTAGGCCTGGTTCTTCTCGTCAAAGCGTGCTATCTCGTAGTCTTCACGAGCAAAGGCCTTTACCACCCTGTTGCCGGAGATGTTCTCCTGGGCGGCGGTATTGAGGCTGGAGAGCTTCTCCCGCACGTCCACGTACAGGGGGCGGACCCGCTTTGAGAACATATAGGTCAGAAAGAAGATAAAGGGAGTCACGGCTAGCATCGTAAGGGCGAACTGCCAGTCGGTGACTAAGAAGGTAATGGCCGTGGTGAAGAACAGCACCGTGCAGCTGATAAGCTGGCGTATGACCCAGCAGACCGCGTGGCGTATCATGTCCATGTCGCCGGTAAGGCGGGTCATAAGGTCCCCGGTGCGGTAGGTGCCGTAAAAGGCCTGGTCCTGCTCCTGCATGTTTTTGTACAGGTCCCGCCTAAGCTCATAGATGAGCTTTTGGGAGCAGGTCTCGTACATCATTATCTGTAAGTAGCCAAAGCCCGTGCGGAACAGCACAAAGCCCACCAGCACGGCAACCAGCACAATAAGCTGGTGCATTACCTCCGGGGTGACCATGCCGGACTCCTGCAGGGGGTAGAACACGGTGTCCATGATGCGCGCGGTTATCACGGAGTTGCCCAGGGCTAAGACAGCCAGGGCGGCGGTGGAGAACAGGGCGAACACGTACCGGCGGTGACAGCCCGCCATTCGGGTCCAGACCCATCGAAGCTGGAACATTTTGAAATCCCTCCTTGCCTTTGGCAAGCCCCCTTTTAGGGGGCATTGTTTTTTTAAACTCCACCTATTTTAGCGGAAGGAGAAAAAAATGCAAGAGGTTTTACTGAAAAATTCATTTTTCAGCGGGATGACGAGTTTTTGCCCACTTGGGCGCGCGTTTATGGGCAGAATTGAACCCCCGCCTTCCCAAGGTGGGAAAACGGGGGTCCTGCATTATGAAGCGGTAATTATTTGAGCTCTTTGGTCTTTATTTCCTTCAGGGCCATGTCGATAAAGGCCCCTGCATCCATAAGCCCCATATCGCCCTCCCTGCGGTGGCGCACGGAGATGCCGGCGGACTCTATCTCCTTGTCGCCCACCACAAGCATATAGGGGATCTGCTGGACCTGGGCCTCGCGTATCTTATAGCCGGTCTTCTCGGCGCGCAGGTCGCACTCAACCCTCAGCCCGGCCTCCTCAAGCTTTGAGGTAAGGGCCTTTGCGTATCCGTGGTGCCTTTCTGAGATGGGCAGGACCACAGCCTGGACGGGGCTGAGCCACAGGGGGAACTTCCCTGCAAGGTGCTCGGTGATAACGCCGATGAAGCGCTCGATGGACCCCAGCACCACCCGGTGGATCATCACGGGCCGGTGCTTTTGCCCGTCCTCGCCGGTGTACTCAAGCTGGAAGCGCTCGGGCAGCTGGCTGTCAAGCTGTATGGTCCCACACTGCCAGGTGCGGCCAAGGGAGTCGGCGATGTGGAAGTCGAGCTTTGGCCCGTAAAAAGCGCCGTCGCCCTCGTTTATCACGAAGTCCTTGCCCATTGCCGTAATGGCCTCTTTCAGGATATCCTGGTTCTTCTCCCACTCCTCCACGGTGCCGATATGGTCCTCGGGCATAGTGGAGAGCTCAATGGTATATTTTAGGCCAAAGGTGGAGTATACCTCGTCGAAGAGCCGTACTACCTCCTGGATAACGTCCTGCATCTGGTCCGGGGTCATGAAGATATGCGCATCGTCCTGAGTGAAGCAGCGCACACGGAACAGGCCGTGCAGCGCGCCGGAGAGCTCGTGGCGGTGAACAAGGCCCAGCTCCCCCACCCTAAGGGGCAGCTCCTTATAGGAGTGGGGCTCGCTCTGGTAGACGAGCATACCTCCCGGGCAGTTCATGGGCTTTACGGCAAAGGTGGTGTCGTCTATCTCCGTGGTGTACATATTGTCCTTATAGTGGTCCCAGTGGCCGCTGCGCTCCCAGAGCTGGCGGTTGAGCATGATGGGGGTGCTTATCTCCAGGTAGCCGTACTTCTTGTGGACCTCCCGCCAATACTCCAGAAGGGTGTTCTTCAGCACCATGCCCTTTGGCAGGAAGAAGGGGAAGCCCGGGCCCTCGTCCCGGAGCATAAAGAGGCCCTGTTCTCGGCCTATCCTGCGGTGATCCCGCTTCTTGGCCTCCTCCAGCATTTGCAGGTGCTCCTCAAGCTGGCTGGCCTTGGGGAAGGATATACCATAGATACGGGTGAGCATCTTCTTGGTGGAGTCCCCGCGCCAGTAGGCCCCGGTGATGGAGGTGAGCTTGACGGCCTTGACCCCGCCGGTGCTCATCAGGTGGGGGCCCGCGCACAGGTCGCAGAAGTCCCCCTGCTCGTAGAAGCTTATCTTCTCGCCGTTGCCGCTGTGCTCCTCTATAAGCTCCTGCTTGTACTCCTGGCCGGACATCTTGTCCATGGCGTCGGCGGGGTCCATCTCGAATCGGGTGAGCTCCGTGTTCTCCTTGATGATCTTCTTTATCTCATCCTCGATCTTGGACAGGTCGTCGGGGGAGATGGGGGCGGGCAGGTCGAAGTCGTAGTAGAAGCCGTTGTCGATGGCCGGGCCGATGGCGAACTTCGTGCCGGGGTACAGCCGGCCCACGGCCTGGGCCAGGATGTGGGAGGTGGTGTGCCAGTAGGCCTTTTTGCCGTCCTGGTCGTCGAAGGTGAGTATCTCCAGCCTGCAGTCCTCGGTAAGGGGCGTGCGCAGGTCGCAGACCACATCGTCAACTCTGGCGGCGCAGGCGGACTTGTAGAGCCCCATGCCGATGGACTTTGCCACTTCGGCGGGGGTGATGCCCGCCTCGAATTCCTTTGGCTGGCCTTTCAGGTCGATAACTATCATAGCTTTTCTCCTTTCCGCCGGGGCAGTAAAAAAGCCGCCCTCAGCATAAGAGTTCATACAAGATGAACTCTCCCTGGGGCGACGCAAACCTTTGGGTAAAATTTAAGGCGCGCCGCGGTTCCACCCGGATTCAAGACTTCGCATAAGCGAAGTCTCCTCAATAGGCCTGTAACGGGGCCGGCCGGCTGTCCTTTCGGCAGCTGCTCCGAGGTGGTGTCCGGCACCGGTCCCGTTGTCCGCGCTCTCAGCCTTCGACGCGGACTCTCTTAAGCGGGGGGTATGGAATGGCCCCGGCTTCCTCATCTTTGCATTTTTATTATATAAAATTATAGCGGCAGGGGAGGTAAAAGTCAAGGTAAAGATATATTTTCTATTTTTGCGGGAGAAAAATTCATGAATTTCTTGACAATTCCCGGCTGTAGTTATACAATTATACATGGAGTGCACTCGGGTGCTTTTTATATACTTTTTTATATATTCCTGTACTACTTAAACCTTACAGCTTTCGGGCGGGCGCCTTTTGGCGGGCCCGGGCTGATGTGACCGGCAAAATATATAAAAATCAAATAGGCAGCCATGCGCATTTTCCGGGAAGTTCCCGGACAGGCCGGAAGGTCCCGGGAGGGAGTATACTTGCCGGCTTGGTATCTGTTTTCAAAAAATCTTAATATCAATTCAGAAAAGGAGGTGCCCGATTGGGCGGAATACCGGTATGGCTGTGTATCGTGATAGCGGTCCTTGCGGCAGGGCTTGCGGGGGCGGCGGCGTTCTTCCTTGGGATCAACTACCGAAAGTCCAAGGCGGAGGCGGCCATCGGCTCGGCCGAGGAGGAGGCCAAGCGGATCGTAGGCGACGCGATAAAGACGGCGGAAGCGAGGAAAAAGGAGATAATCCTTGAGGGCAAGGACGAGATCCACAAGCTGAGAAACGAGAGCGAGAAGGAGCTCTCTGACAGGCGCAGGGAGATCCAGCACCAGGAGCGCAGGAACCTTCAGAAGGAGGAGAGCCTGGAGAAGAAGCTGGAGACCTTAGAGCGCAAGGAGGACCAGATAGACCAGCGCAATAAAAAGGCCGAGGAGCGCTTAAAGGAGGCCGAGGCCGTCAGAAAGAGCCAGTTTGACATGCTGGAGAAGATATCAAGCTTCTCCATGGAGCAGGCGAAAGAGTACCTGCTGAATAACCTTGAGAACGAGCTGGTGCACGAGAAAGCGGTAAAGATACGCGAGTTTGAGCAGCAGATGAAGGAGGAGAGCGACAATACCGCCAGGGAGATAATCGCCACGGCCATTCAGCGCTGCGCCGCGGACCACGTGTCAGAGGCGGCCATAAGCGTTGTACCCCTTCCCAACGACGAGATGAAGGGCAGGATAATCGGCCGGGAGGGCCGGAATATCCGGGCCATAGAGACGCTGACGGGCGTGGACCTTATCATCGACGACACCCCGGAGGCCATAACCCTCTCAAGCTTCGAGCCCGTGCGCCGGGAGGTGGCGAGGGTCGCCCTGGAGAAGCTTATCTCCGACGGGCGCATACATCCCACAAGGATAGAGGAGACCGTGGAGAAGGCCAGGCGCGAGGTGGAGTCCGCCATCAAGCAGGCCGGCGAGAGGGCTGTGCTGGAGGTTGGCGTCAACGGCGTGCATCACGAGCTGGTAAAGCTGCTGGGCAGGCTGAAGTTCCGCACGAGCTACGGCCAGAACGTCCTGAACCACTCTCTGGAGGTGGCCTATCTCTCGGGCATGATAGCCTCTGAGCTGGGGCTGAACCCCACCGTCGCAAAGCGGGCGGGGCTCCTGCACGACATAGGCAAGGCCCTGGACCACGAGATGGAGGGCTCTCACGTGCAGATAGGCGTGGAGGTTGCGAAGAAGTACCGGGAGAGCGAGGCCGTTGTGCACGCCATCGCCGCCCACCACGGGGACGTGGAGGCGAAGACCATCGTGGCCTGCATAGTCCAGGCCGCGGACGCCATATCCGCCGCAAGGCCCGGGGCACGCAGGGAGAACCTGGAGAACTATATCAAGCGGCTTGAGAAGCTTGAGGAGCTGGTCTCCTCCTTTGGCGGCGTGGACAGCTGCTATGCCATACAGGCCGGGCGTGAGGTGCGGATACTTGTAAAGCCGGACCTTGTCAGCGACGAGGAGATGACCTTACTCGCCCGGGAGATATGCAAGAAGATAGAGGGCGATCTGGACTATCCCGGACAGATAAAGGTGAACATGATAAGGGAGAGCCGGACCGTGGACTACGCGAAATAGGAAAAAGGGCGCGCTGTGTTTGGCGCGCCTTTCCTGGTATTTTTGGGCATGATATGGGATGAGACCCGCTTCATCTGACTTATTTTCCTGGTAGAAAGGGAGAAAAAGGTATGGTAAATATACTCTGTGTGGGCGACGTGGTGGGCAGTATCGGCTGCGAGTTTTTAAGGCAGCGGCTGCCCGCCCTTAAAAAGCTGAAGGGCATAGACCTGTGCGTAGTAAACGGCGAGAACTCCGCTGACGGCAACGGCATAACCCATGCCTCGGCCACCCACCTGCTGGACAGCGGCGCGGACGTTATAACCACAGGCAATCATAGCTTTCGCCGCAAGGAGAGCTTTCATATGTACGACTCCTGGGAGACCCTGCTGCGCCCGGCCAACTACCCGGCGGCGGCCCCAGGCAGGGGCTTCTGTGTTATGGACCTTGGCAGGGTGCGGGTTGGGGTCATAAACCTTATGGGCACCATGTATATGGACAGCCTTGAGTCCCCCTTTGAGATGCTGGACCAGCTTCTCAGGTCACCGGATATGCCGAAAATATGCGTCGTGGACTTCCACGCTGAGGCAACGGGCGAGAAGCGGGCCCTGGGCTTTTACGCCGACGGCCGGGTGACGGCCCTGTTCGGCACCCACACCCATGTGCCCACCGCCGACGAGTGCGTGCTGCCAAAGGGCACGGGCTATATCTCCGACGCGGGCATGACGGGGGTCATCGACTCGGTGCTGGGGGTGAAGCCGGAGATAATCATCAACCGGTACGTGACCAAGATGCCCGCCCGCTTTGAGCTTGAAAAGGGGCCGTGCAGGATGGACTGCGTGATATTCACCGCCGACGAGGCCACGGGACTCTGCGTGGGGGTGGAGAGGCTGAGCGTCACATGACTTTTACTATAGGAGGAAGATATCGTGCTTGACATGCAGAAGCTGGTGTATTTCACCGAGGGCAATCGGTTTGCCGGGAGCCATAGCGGCGATGGGAGGATAATACGGTACAGGGTGGAGCCAGACAGGGAGAACGAGAGGCTTCTGGCCTGGTGCTGGCTGGAGGATATGTGCTTTGAAAAGGCAAAGGAAAAGTCAGAGGAGAGCTTTCCCCTGACTCAGGATGGACTGGACGCTTTAATTCTTTGGCTTGAGAAAAAATTTGAGGAGCATACATAGGTAGCACACGAAAAAGCAGATCACTGCCCATGCCTCGCTCAGGGCCCAGGGCAGCTTCGGCTGGGCGCCGGGGACGACCGGCGGGCATATCTGCATGTATGTCACAAGCAGCGGGAGAAACGGCATGATAACGTACCGCCTGATGTTCCCGCCGGAGAGTATTCCCACCGTGACCGCGAGCCCCAGGTGTAGGATGTACCACAGCAGCTCTCCCCAGAGGGGGTGTCCCCAGCAGAAGCCGGGGATATAGGCCGCGCCGAATATCAGCGGCCCTGCCGCCAGGGTCCCCAGCGCCACCCAGAACCGGGGGATAAGGGGCTCGGGGCGGTTCCGGAAGAATACCCGCGAGAGGAGTATGGCAAGATAGCCAAGGCCCACATATACCAGCATTGTGAACACGATATGCCTCATATAGTAGTCCATATCGCTATAGTACCCAATGGCGAAAATGCCGCGCCCATAGCAGTTGGAAACGGTGAACAGTATGGCAAGTACCGCCAGCGGCACGGGCCAGAGCTTTTTAGGGAACTGCCCTGCCGCTATGCCGGTGACGAGGAAGATGAGGGGATAGAAGATAAGGCCCAGGGGCACAGTGAAGAACAGGGGGGCTTCATACTTCTCGAGCGTGTCCAGCGCGTCTAATGGACAGAGGAGCAGCGCGGCAGCTAGGGTATAGGCCGCGGTGAGGATGAAGACCCCAAGGGGCTTTGAGAGGATATCCAGGGCGCGGCCCGGGAGCCCTCGGAGCTTGTACCTGAACATAAGCGCCGCGGTACACGCCGCCCAGAACAGCAGGGCCATGTGGAGCATGTACCAGCGCTTTGAGATAAAATAGCAGAGAAGTATGGCTGTAAGCATACAGAAGGAGAGCATCGCTGTTAGGTCCAAGTAAGGCCCGCTCCGGCTGCGGGCGCGGAGAAACCGGCCCATGAGCCGGGAGACGGCAAAAAACGCGTAGCCGATGGCGGCATAAACGGCGGCGTAGATAAGGGCGTGTATTATCGTGCCGAAAGCGAACGCGGCCACGGACATCAAAAGCGCCGCGGCTGCCGGGACAAGGCGGGAGCGCCGCCCCCGGACGCCGCTCATAAGCCCCACACAGGCACAGAGTATGGGGAAAAGGACCACCGCGGCCTCGGCCAATGCTTCGGACATTCTACTTGCCCACAGCCTCCCGCACTATACGCCCCATCTCCTCCCGCTTCTGCTCCATCTGAAGGGCCAGGTGGAACTGGTTGCGGGCCCGGTCAAGATTCTGCCGGGGGTGCTTCACCCGGAAGTACACGTCGCCGTTGAGATAGTCCGCAAGGAACCTGGTGCCCACCTCGAAGGTCATGGCCCAGGCCCCGTCGGGGAGGGTCTCAAGCTCTGTCTCGGTGAGGGCCGAGCCTGCGCTGGACAGGAAGCCCCCAGTGTAGGCCCTATAGAGCTCCAGGACGAACTTCACCTTGTCAAGGTCGGTCTCGTCCTCGGCGGCGGTGGAGGCTCCGGCGCGGATGGAGTCGCCGAAGTCGAAGGCGGTAAGGCCCGGCATGACCGTGTCCAGGTCGATGACGCAGACGGCCTTTTTGGTATTGTTGTCAAAGAGGATGTTGCTCATTTTGGTGTCGTTATGGGTGACCCGCAGGGGGAGCTTTCCGTCGTTCAGAAGGCCCATCAGAAGCCCCGCGTGCTCCTCCCTTGCCAGGGCGAAGTCCAGCTCGGCCCGGACCTCAGAGAGGCGGCCCTTGGGGTCGGCCTTGGCCGCGTCCTTAAGCTGCTGTATGCGCACGGGGGTATTGTGGAAGTCCTTGATTATCTCGTGCAGGGTGCCGGCGGGATAGCCGGAGAGCTGGGCCTGGAAATCCCCGAAGGCCCGGCCAGCCTCATAGAGCATACCGGCGCTGTCGGGGGTCTCGTAGGAGGCGGTGCCGTCTATATGCAGGGTGCAGCGCCAGTAGTTGCCGTGCTTGTCGATGTAAAAGGGCTCCCCGGCGGCGGTGTGGACGATCTGTAGTATCTCCCTCTCGGGGTCGCCGCCCCGGGCCAGCACCTTCTCCCGAAGGAACTTTGTGACGCCCAGCATGTTCTCCATTATATCCCCGGGGTTCGGGAAGACGAAGTGGTTTATCCTCTGCAGGACGAACCTCTCGTTCACCAGGTATGTGTCGTTGATATGCCCGCCGGAAAGGACGCGCACCTGCGCGTCCTTTTGCCAGCCAAAGGCCAGAAGTACCTGTTCGGTCAGTGCGGTGTTGCTGCTCATGTAATGTCCTCCTATAAATTCCGATTTATCTATCAAACCCTCTGAAAACTCCATATTTTCAAGGTATTCCGCCTGTCTAACGCTCAAACCTTATGTATCTGCCCTTGTTTTTGCCCTTACGAGACGAAATAAGGGAAATTTTTTGGTTGAATATAAAACTACTTTTTCAGCGGGTAATAGGCTCCCGGCGTTCGTAAGCGAAATACACTCCTCGCACAAACCTGTGGCTTGTACTCAGCGTATTTCGTCCTTTCAGCTGATTGTCAGTATAACCCTATCCCATTCAAAACACCGGTTGTAGTTCCCCCTGTAAAGATGTATGCAAGATCATTCAAAGCAAACGGCAGTTGCGCTGTATTATTAAGCTTAATAATTTTATAGTTTGTTCGAAGTCGTTCAGTATTCCTAATGATTGAGTCTCTTATAGACGGTTTTTCTATGCTTTCTGCATTTACAAGAATATTGTCAAGTGTTCCGAATTTGTTTAATAAACAGGCCGCTGTTTTGGGACCAACTTTATCTGCACCTTTGATATTATCTGATGTATCACCGACCAATGACTTGAAATCTGCATATTGTTGAGGCTCAATACTAAACTTATTCTTTATGTAATCAGGTGTGCAAATAACTGTACTATCTCCACGATATCGTAGTACCGACACTTTGTTGGTTATAAGCTGGAAAAAGTCGCTGTCAAATGAGGAAATAATAATTTCAGTTTTTTGTCCGTATGTCAACGCATAGCCCGCAACCCAATCATCCGTTTCACAAGTTTCTGTTTCCGCAAATTTGATATCTAAATAAGCAAGTGCAGCATACACATCAGGCAGTTGTGAAAAAGGTGTTTCTTCCTCCGGAGTTTGACTATAGTCAACGCGGTTAGCTTTATAATCAGCATTCAACTCAGACCGAGTATTTTCATGTTCTCCGTCAAATAATACCACAATATGGGTCGGCTCTATCCTGCGAATAATCTTCAATAATGCACCTACAAATCCAAGTGTTCCCTGAATCGCCTTGCCCCGCTTATTTACTATCCTTGCAGGCATACCGAAAAACATTTGGAATAGCAGATTGCTGCCGTCAACTATTAAAAAACGATTTATAATATATTCCTCACTTTCATGGTAAATATCTTTTGTGATGCTATAGCTTGTTACCGGATTAAGGTTCCCTTGTTTTTGCCCTTATAAGCAATCGGAGCAAAGGGAAACTTGTGTGAAACCGAATAAAGGGATAAGGCGAACACACCGCGAAAGATCATTTGCTTTCAAGGCTCTTGGAGGATTTTAATATCATCATATAACGGGTAATAACAGTCTAAAATTTTGACGGGTTCAAATTCTTATTTGTTTTAGAATCTCAGCGCGGCCCGGATGATCACCCCGTCCTCCGTCTCGGACACAGTCAGGCTGCCGCTGTGTGAGAGGACTATCTCGGCGGAGTTGTCAAGGCCCTTGAGCTCGGTCTCCTCCGGGGCCGGGTCGTCGAACAGCCAATCGCGCAGGTCCTTTAGCTGTTTGCCCTTTATGGAGAACTTCTCCCTTTTGGGCAGTTGGCCGGTAAAGACCACCTCCAGCCTTAGAAGGTCCTCTCCGGGTATGGCCGTGAACCGAAGCCGCCGGGGGCCGTCCCAGGCGGCCGCGTCGTTTGCTGCCCGGGTCAGCAGCTCGTCGGTCATGATGCACAGCTCCGCGGTCCTTATGGGGGCCTCCATGGCGGAGGCGTTGCACTCAAAATCTATCCGGTTCTGGGCGGCGAAGGCCGCTTTCGTGGCTATCACGGCGTTCAGGTAGGGGTTCTCGTGGTACTGGCCCAGGATGGGGTTTGAGAGGGCCGTCTGCTTATAGGAGGCGATATAGTCCGGCACATCCTCGGTCTGGCCGTCCTTTATAAGCTGCGCCACCGTGTCAAGGGCGTACTCGCCGCCCAGGTGGGCGGCGCGCACCTGCCGCACCGCCGCCAGTATGTCCAGATAGTCGGCGGACTGCAGGGCTATCATCTTCTCCCTTGCCTCCTGCCGGGCGGCCTGGGACTGCCAGCGGCCCGCCTGGTATATGC
Organism: uncultured Eubacteriales bacterium; assembly: GCA_910584745.1. Lineage (GTDB taxonomy): Bacteria > Bacillota > Clostridia > Oscillospirales > Acutalibacteraceae > Acutalibacter. The sequence continues at coordinate 53,440 of CAJUDG010000016.1, read as the reverse complement.
TCCGAAAGCAGAATACCAGCACGCAGTATATGGCCGCCGCCAGAAGCAGCCTGCGGTTGGGGCTCTCTATGCCAAAGAGCATGTCCAGCTTGCCTATGCACAGAAGGTACAGTATGGCGGAGAGCACCGTCATGCCGCAGAGGAACACCGAGGGGCCCCTCTGGCCGAAGCGCTCCATGGGCCGGTAGAGGCATAGGCCCATGAGCAGGTAAAAGAGCAGCGTCGCAAGGACGGATATCACCCCGCCCGGGGCCCCGGCCACCCCGAAGGGCATGGCCCCCAGCAGCAGCGGCAGAAAGAGCATGAGAAAGCCCAGGTTCGCCATAGAGAGCACCGCCACAAAGAGCTGCTGCAATATATTGTTCTGGTGCGCGAATACCGAGGCCGCCAGCAGTATAACGGTCCCTGTCAGGGCCGGGCCGTGGACGGATATTATGGGCCCGTCGAATCTGCCGCCCAGGGCCGAGGCGGCCACTGCGGCGATGATATACGCCCCCGCCATTATCCCCACGGTGACAAGTATTCGGTAGCGGTCCTGCAAAAGGGCCATGAAAAGGCAGGCCGTACAGAAAAGTAGGATGGGGAAATATACCATGTGCCGAACACTCCTTAAAAAACAAATAGGCTGCGTACGGTTTCGAGAGGCGAACACCACACACAGCCTATTGTAGCATACTTTTACCTTTAATACCAGACCTAATATGAATTTCTCAGGAGAATATCATCATTTTATGGCGGAAAAGCCCCTTTCCAGGTCGGCGATGATGTCGTCAATGTGCTCTGTGCCTATGGAGAGCCGTATGGTGTTGGGCCTGATGCCCTGGTCCAGCAGCTCCTCCGGGGAGAGCTGGGAGTGGGTGGTGGTGGCGGGGTGTATCACCAGGGACTTCACGTCGGCCACGTTGGCAAGCAGGGAGAATATCTCAAGGTTGTCGATAAACTTGTGGGCCTCGACTTCACCACCCTTTATCTCGAAGGTGAAGATGGAGCCGCCGCCATTAGGAAAATACTTTTCGTATAGGGCGTGGTCCGGGTGGTCCGGCAGGGAGGGATGGTTCACCTTCTCCACCAGCGGGTGGTTCGAGAGGTACTCCACCACCTTTTTGGTGTTTTCGGCGTGGCGCTCCAGGCGCAGGGAGAGGGTCTCCACGCCCTGGAGGAGCAGGAATGCGTTAAAGGGCGAGATGGCCGCGCCGGTGTCCCGGAGCAGGATGGCCCGGATATAGGTGACGAAAGCGGCGGGCCCGGCGGCGTCCACGAAGCTGACCCCGTGATAGCTGGGGTTGGGCTCCGCGATGGGGGCGTACCTGCCCGAGGCCTTCCAGTCGAATTTGCCCGAGTCAACTATCACACCGCCCAGGGTGGTGCCGTGGCCGCCGATGAACTTGGTGGCCGAGTGGACGACGATGTCCGCGCCGTGCTCGATGGGGCGGATAAGGTAGGGCGTGCCGAAGGTGTTGTCTATCACCAGGGGCAGGCCGTGGCGGTGGGCGATCTCCGCGATGGCGTCGATATCGGGGATGTCGGAGTTGGGGTTGCCCAGGGTCTCGAGATAGACGGCCTTGGTGTTGTCTTTAATGGCCCCCTCAAACTCGCTCAGATCGTGCGCGTCCACGAAGGAGGCCGTCACGCCGAACTGGGGCAGGGTGTGGGCCAGCAGGTTATAGGTGCCGCCGTAGATGGTCTTCTGGGCCACGATATGGTCCCCGGCCTGGGCCAGGGCCTGGATGGTATACGTGATAGCCGCCGCGCCGGAGGCCGTGGCAAGGGCCGCTGCGCCGCCCTCCAGAGCCGCCATGCGCTTCTCGAACACGTCCTGGGTGGAGTTCGTCAGCCTGCCGTAGATGTTGCCCGGGTCCGCAAGGCCGAACCGCGCCGCCGCGTGGGCGGAATTTTTGAACACGTATGACGTGGTCTGGTAGATGGGCACGGCGCGGGCGTCGGTGGCGGGGTCGGGCTGCTCCTGGCCCACGTGCAGCTGTAGGGTCTCGAATTTATACTTGCTCATGTTTATCATTCCCTTGGGTTATTTTTAATTTTCCTCGCTGTACAGCGCCGTGGACAGATACCTGTCCCCGCCGTCGGGCAGCAGGACCACGATGGTCTTTTCCCTGTTCTCAGGCCGCTTCGCCTGCTCCACAGCCGCCCAGAGGGCCGCCCCGGAGGATATGCCCACTAAGAAGCCCTCGGTCCGGCCCATGAGCCTTGCAAGCTCGAAGGCGTCCTCATCCTTCACGCGGACCACTTGGTCCAAAACGGACACGTACAGGGCCTCGGGCACGAACCCGGCCCCTATGCCCTGTATGCCGTGGGGGCCGGCCTGGCCGCCGCTGAGCACCGGGGAGCCGTCGGGCTCTACGCCCACTATTTTTATGCGGGGGTTGCGCCCCTTCAGGTACTTGCCCGTGCCGGTGACGGTGCCGCCGGTGCCGACTCCGGCCACGAACATATCTATGTTCCCCCCGGTGTCCTCCCATATCTCCGGGCCGGTGGTCATGAAGTGGGCGGTGGGGTTGGCGGGGTTCACGAACTGCCCGGGGATGAAGCTGTCAGGTATGGTCTTATGCAGCTCCTCCGCCTTGGCTATGGTCCCCTTCATGCCGTCTTTGCCCGGGGTGAGCACCAACTCCGCACCGTAGGCCTTCATGAGAAGCCGCCGCTCCGCGCTCATGGTGTCGGGCATGACTATCATCACCCGGTACCCCCGGGCCGCAGCCACGGCGCATAGGCCGATGCCCGTGTTGCCCGAGGTGGGCTCGATGACCGTTGACCCGGGCTTTAGTGCGCCGCGCTTTTCCGCGTCGTCCAGCATGGCCTTTGCCACCCGGTCCTTGACGCTGCCAGCGGGGTTCATGGCCTCTAATTTTGCAATAAGCCTTGCGTGAAGCTTCAGCTTTTCCGCAAGCTTCTTTAGCTCCAGCAGGGGCGTGCGGCCGATAAGCTGGTCGGCCGAGGTGAATATCATGCTCATAATATCCCATCCGATCCTATAGATTTGCGGTCTTTGCAGCATATGCGCTTGGTTGCAGTTATAATACCACCAAAATAGTAGGTTTGTCAAGCTAAATTGCAAAAAACTTTCAAAATCCTGCAAAAGTAAGGGCGGCCCCGGCTTGGGACCGCCCAAAGCTCACCCTCTCGCGTCCACCTTTGGGGCGCTTTTGTCGGGCGCTGCTATATTCGACTGATAGGCCGTCACGGCCTTTGTAAAGGAGGCGTTCCGGCTTGCCTTGGCCCGGGCCCGCTTGACCTTCTTCTCCTCGGGGGTCTCCACGTGTATGGCGGGCTTCTCCCCGGCGGGCTCCTTCTTTGCGGGCTCCTCCGTGGGCTTTGACGGCTCCCCCCTCTCGGGAGGCTGGGGCCTCTGGGCCTCCTTGGCCTCCTGGGCGTCCTTCTGTGCCTTATTTTCCTCGGCCTCGGTGGGCAGCCGGTCATAGTCCCCCCGGCGCACGAACTCCCTGGAGCTCTCCTCTATCCTGTCGCAGCGCTGCTTCTCCTGCATGAATATCTCAAGCTTTTTCTGCTGGGGGATGGCGGAGTTATGCTCGACGCTCTTTATGGTCACCAGGGAGCTGTTGATATACGTCATCTTGAGCCTTTGGGCCTCCTCTTTCGTCCTGCACTGCCTGAGCTTCTGCTCATAGGCCTTCTGCTCCTGCTCTGAGGCCCTCAGCTTCTGATAGGCCTCGGGGTCCTTGGCCCTTAGGTACTTGCGCTCCTCGGCGGTGAGTTTGCCCCCCTGTAAAAGCTTATTGTGGATGTCCCTCAGCTTGTCGTCGGGGCCGTGCGCCTCCTGGGCCTTTGAGTCGTTCAGATACTCCTCAAGGGTCTTATGGCTGCCCAGCTCCCCCCGGTCCTGCTTCATCTGGAACTGGGTCTGTAATTTCAGGTTCTTCATATATGTGCCCATCGAGCCCATCATGGTTATCATGGCCGTACCCCCCTCTAAATAAAAATCTCCTCTATATCTTAGTAATCGGCACAAATGAAAGAGAAAATAAGAGGGCACCAAAAAGTTTTGCGGGCATAGTATGGGGCGAAAGGAAGTGAGGGCTTTGCCAAAGGTTTTTGCCACGGGGATAGATATCTCAGAATTCAACGGCGATGTGGACATTGCCGCCATGAAGGGCAAGGTGGACTTTGTGATTATCCGCTGCGGCTATGGCGGGGACTATGAGAGCCAGGACGATGCCCAGTACCGAAACAACGTGCGAAAGTGCCAGCAGGCCGGGATGCCCTTCGGGGTGTACCTGTACTCCTACGCCCGCAACAGGAGCATGGCCTTAAGCGAGGCCCGGCACACGCTGCGGCTTATAAAGGGGCTTACGCCCCTCTACGGCGTTTGGTACGACGTGGAGGACCGCACCCTGCCCGCGGGGGAGGCGCTGGTGGACAACTGCCTTGCCTACTGTGACGCGATCCGCAAGGCCGGGTACTACTGCGGGATATACTCAAGCCTCTCCTGGATGGAGGGGCGGCTGTCGAGCCCCAGGCTCGCCCATATCGACCGCTGGGTGGCCCAGTGGAACCCGGAGCTGCAATATCCCGGGGCGGGCATGTGGCAGTATACCGACAGAGGCCTTGTAAACGGAAGATATTTTGATATGGACAGGGCATACCGGGATTACCCGGCCATAATAAGAGGGGAGGACTGGACAGACATGACCAAGGAGCAGGTGCAGGAGCTGGCCCGCAAGGAGGCCCAGGCCGTATATGACCGCAACGAATCCAAGTACAAGACCTTCAAGGACGTGCCCGCCTGGGCCCGGGAGGCGGCCCAGGACGTGTACGAGCGGCTGGGGCTTGCGGGCACGGGAACGGAGGACGAGGTGCGGCTGAATGCCAGCGCCACCTATGTGCGGGCGCTGTATGTCATCGACAAGGTCATAGAGCTTATAGACAGCTTATAATGATGTGGAATACAGGCGGTATCTCTTGCCATCCGGGTGAGGGTGTGGTATAATAAAAAAACTTGATAATAAGGGGGACGTGAATATGTGCGGATTTGTTGGCTTCACCGGGGACCCGGATGAGGGCGTGCTGCGCTCCATGACCACGGCCATAGCCCATAGGGGCCCGGACGACGCCCATTACTACGAGGCCCCGGGCATATCCCTGGGCTTCAGAAGGCTGTCCATCATCGACCTTGAGGGGGGCCGCCAGCCCATCCTGAACGAGGACGAAAGCAGGGCGCTGGTCTTTAACGGCGAGATATATAACTATAGGGATATCCGGCGGGAGCTCATTGAGGCCGGGCATAGGTTCAGGACAGAGGCCGACTCTGAGGTGATACTCCACGGCTATGAGGAGTACGGTCCAAAGATCCTGGACCGGGTGCGGGGGATGTTCGCCTTCGCCATATGGGACAAGGAGAGGGGAGAGCTCTTTGGGGCTAGGGACTTCTTTGGGATAAAGCCCCTTTACTATGCCGAGATGGGCGGGGTGTTCATGTTCGGCTCTGAGATAAAGAGCTTTCTGCCGCATCCGGCCTTTAAGAAGGAGCTGAACCGCCGGGCCCTTGAAAGTTATCTCAGCTTCCAGTATTCCCCCGGGCCGGAGACTTTTTTTGAGAACGTGTACAAGCTTCCCCCAGCCCACTATTTCACCTATAGGGACGGCAGGATGGAGATGACCCGCTACTGGCTTCCCACGTTTAACGCCGAGGAGGACAAGACCCTGGACTACTGGGTGGACGAGATAGAGAAGGTGTTTGACGACAGCGTCCGGGCCCATAAGGTCAGCGACGTGGAGGTGGGCTCTTTCTTGAGCTCGGGAGTGGATTCCAGCTATGTGGCCTGCTCGGCCAACGTGGACAAGACCTTCACAGTGGGCTTCGACAACGGCGAGAGGTATAACGAGACCAACTACGCCAAGGAGCTCTCGGAGCTGATACCCGTCAAGAACATCAGCAAGGTCATAACCCCAGAGGAGTTCTGGGGGAACTTCGGGAAGATACAGTACCATATGGACGAGCCCCTGGCGGACCCCTCGGCGGTGGCGTTGTACTTTGTGTGCAATACCGCCAGCAAACATGTTAAAGTGGTGCTCTCCGGCGAGGGCGCGGACGAGATATTCGGCGGGTACAATATCTATAGGGAGCCTCTTGAAATGCAGTGGTACGATAGGATACCCATGCCCATACGCAGGCTCATAGGAAAAGCGGCGGGGCTGCTTCCGGCACATAGGGGGCTGAACTTCCTGGTGCGCAGGGGCAAGACCCTTGAGGAGCGCTTTATCGGCAACGCCTATATGTTCACGGAAAAGGAGCGCCGGGAGATACTGAAAAGCCCCGTGGGCGTGCCGGACCCCAGCGAGCTCGTGAAGCCCTACTACGACATGGTGAGGGACAAGGACGCGGTCACCAGGATGCAGTTCGTGGACCTGAACATGTGGATGGTGGGGGACATACTCCTAAAGGCCGACAAGATGAGCATGGCGAACTCCCTTGAGCTGAGGGTTCCCTTCCTTGACAAGGAGATAATGAAGCTTGCCGGGCGCATACCCACAAAGTACCGGGTGAACAGCGAGAACACCAAGTTCGCCATGAGAAAGGCGGCGCTTAGAAGGATGCCCGAGAAGTGGGCGGGGAAGAAGAAGCTGGGATTCCCGGTGCCCACAAGGGTCTGGCTCAAGGAGGACGAGTATTATAACAGGGTGAAGGAGGAGTTCACCGGGGAGACCGCCCGGGAGTTCTTTGACACGGAGAAGCTGGTCTCTCTGCTGGACGATCATAGGGCCGGAAAGAAGGATAACAGCAGGCGGGTATGGACGGTGTATACGTTCCTCGTCTGGTATAAGGAATTTTTTGTGAATAGGTAAGATAAGAGCCCCCGGCTTTGACTGGGGGCTCTACATTTTTACTCAAACTCTCTGTGCTCCTGCACGGCCTTGTAAGAGGGCCGGATTATCTTCCCGCCGCCTACAAGCTCCTCGATGCGGTGGGCGCTCCAGCCCGCTATCCTTGAGATGGCGAAGATGGGGGTGTACAGCTCCATGGGCAGGTCCAGCATACTGTAGATGAACCCGCTGTAGAAGTCTACGTTGGCCGAGACGCCCTTATATATCTTGCGGTCCCTGGTGATGGCTTCCACTGCCAGGCGCTCTACCTTCTCATAGAGTTTATACTCCGCCGCGCGGCCCTTCTCCTTTGAGAGCCCCTCTACGAAGCTTGCCATGGTCTTGGCGCGGGGGTCGGAGATGGAGTAGACCGCGTGGCCCATGCCGTAGATGAGGCCGGACTTGTCAAAGGCCTCCTTATGCAGGAGCTTTAAGAGATAGGCGCTTATCTCATCGTCGTCCTCCCAGTCCTTCACATGGGCCTTGATGTCCTCAAACATCTTTACAACCTTTATGTTTGCGCCGCCGTGCTTGGGGCCCTTTAGGGAGCCCAAGGCCGCGGCGATGGCAGAGTAGGTGTCCGTGCCCGACGAGGTGACAACGTGGGTGGTGAAGGTGGAGTTATTGCCGCCGCCGTGGTCGGCGTGGAGTATCAGGGCGATGTCCAGAACCTTGGCCTCGAGGGCGGTGTATTTACAGTCCGGGCGCAGTATGCGCAGGATGTTCTCCGCCGTGGAGAGCTTGGGGTCGGGCTGATGTATAAAGAGGCTCTGGCCGTCGTGATAGTGCCTGTAGGCCTGATAGCCGTAGACGGACAGAAGGGGGAACAGGGCTGTAAGCTGCAAACACTGCCGCAGGACGTTGGGGATAGAAATATCCTCGGCGTCCTCGTCATATGAATATAGGGTCAGCACGGATCTTGCCAGGGTGTTCATCATGTCGCCGCTGGGGGCCTTCATGATGATGTCCCGGACAAAGCTGGTGGGCAGGGTGCGGTAGAAGGACAAAAGCTCGCAGAACTCCGTGAGCTTCGGGCCGTCGGGATAGTTCCCGAAGAGCAGCAGGTAGGCTATGCGCTCGAAGCCGAAATTGTCCTCCTTGGGCTGGCGGCGGATAAGCTCCTCGATGTCGTAGCCCCTGAAGTACAGCTTGCCCTCGCAGGGGACGGACTTTCCGTCCACGGTCTTTGAAGATACTATCTCGGAAATATTTGTCAGGCCCGTGAGCACGCCCTTGCCGTTGAGGTCGCGAAGGCCGCGCTTTACGTCATAGCGGGTGTAGAGCTCCGGGTCGATGCGGCTGTTGTCTATACAGCTCTTTGCCAGGGATTTTATCTCCGGCCTTATCTCGGAATAGATGGACATAGGCAAATCTCCTTTCTTTTATGAGGTTTGTCAGTGAAAAAATTAAAGTTAGTCTTTATTATACTAAAGTTATCCGCCCCGCGCAAGGGGAAAATTGTAAACAAATAAAGAACGATATTAAAGAAAGAGGGGAAAGTTTTGCAGAGACTGACAGGATTTGTTAAGAGGCTTGCCATATTCATCAGCGTCTGCGTCTGCGTTTGGTGCGCGGCGGACAGCCTGAGGGAGTGGTTTTTGGAGAAGGGCGGCGAGGCCTTTCTGCTGGCCGCAGGCATGGGGGTGGAGAGCGGGCCCACAAAGGCCCCGGAGGAGAGTATCTCCCGGCCGGAGTACAGCGGCGCGGTGGAGCGGGAGATACACAGCGACGGCTCGCTGCCCGACGACGGGGTGGTGCCCTTCCACAGCGACCTGCTGCCGGGCTTTACCGCCACCCCGGACCCAAACAGGAACAGCGGGCCGGTGGAGGAGATACTCTTGGACGGGGGGACCCCTATCGACAACTTCTTCGTGCGGGACAGCACGGAGTCGGGGACAGATCTTTTGGCGGAGCTCTCTGAGAGCCCGGACGTGCACATAAAGGGCGACGGCAGCGTTGAAGTGCTCATATACCACACCCACACCAGCGAGGCCTATTCCGAGAGCGCCCCGGGGTTCTACTATACGGACATGGAGACCCGCACCCAGAACCAGGACATGAGCGTGGTGGCCGCCGGTGAGGAGCTGGCCCGGGAACTGGAGGCCCGGGGCATAGGGGCGGTGCACGACAAGACGGTGAACGACCTTCAGTATAACGGCTCGTATTCCCGGTCCTGGGAAGTGATACAGAAGAACCTCTCTGAACACCCGGGCATACAGGTGACCATAGACCTGCACAGGGACTCCATGACCACCGAGGAGGGGGTGAAGTATAAGCCCACGGCCCAGATAGGGGGCAGGAACGCGGCCCAGGCCATGCTGCTGGCGGGGTGCGACGCCAGTGGGGAGTGGGGGGATTTCCCTGACTGGGAGTGGAACCTGCGGCTTATCTTAAGGGTACAGCAGAAGGCCCAGGAGCTATATCCGGGGCTTATGCGCCCGCTGAATTTTTCCAACAGCAAGTACAATATGAACGCAACCAGAGGCTCCATGCTCATCGAGGTGGGCACCGAGGTGAATACGGCGGCGGAGGCCAAGTATACCGGCCGGCTGCTGGGGGAGATATTGGCAGAAACTTTGCTGGGGCTGGAATAATCACGGTAAAATTGGCCACGCTACTCTTTAAACGGAAGGGGGCGCGGCCAAGATGAGGCGTGACTGGAGAGCGTTCTGGCTGGGGTTCGGCATAGGTATGTTCGTGTTTCTGACCGGGGCGGGGCTGCTCATGGTGGACTATGAGGGGAGAAAACTCAGCTTCGGAGACGATGCCCCCGTGGCCAGGGTGGACCGGGGCCCCTACCGGACGAACCTGACGGTAAAGGCCTTCGGGCACAGAGAGACCTGGGACGTGACGGACCTGGACCGGGCCTGGTGCTTTTTGTGCGATTTCATGTGTATTCCCCATAAGTGACGGAGGTGGAGATAATGGAAGCGTTGGAAAGCCTTTGCAGGGCCGTGGGGTACGGCGGCTGGGGAGCCGTGCTGCTGGGGGTGCTCTGCGTCATGATGGCCGTGCTGCTTGGTGGCAGGCGGGAGTGCGTAAGGGTCACCGTGCCGGTAGGGGACCAGCGCCGGCAGATAAGACATTCGGGGCTTTACACACCGCCGCCCCACAGAAAGGACTACCGCAGCAGCCGGAGAAGACTATAGGTTATCCCGCCCGTATAAGGCCCCCAAGGTCTTGACATGGGGCGGGAGCTTCTGCGCAACATGGGCCGTTAACCATTTGTTTACAGTTTTAATTCCTAAAAGGAAAAAAGAATGGGCCGCAATGGGCTATAATATGGGCTATACGGACGAAGCCCTAATACGAAGATTCCCCTTTTAGGAAGGATGATACAGCTATGAAGATGATACGCAGAAGGCGGATTATGTGCCTGTTGATGGCAATGGTCATGCTAATGATGATGCCCCTGGAGGCCATGGCAAGGACCACCGCCGAGGTGGAGGCCGAGCAGGCCCAGCTTGAGGCCGAGCGGCAGGAGCTTCAGGACAGGCTTGAGCAGCTGCGCGCCGATGAGGCCCAGAAGCAGGAGTATCAGGAGACCCTTGAGAAGCAGATAGGGGTGCTTGAAAACCAGATACGCACGGCCAGGAACGATATAGAGGAGCTGAACGCCAGCATCAAGGAGCTTACAATGAAGCTGGACGCCTCTGAGGAGGAGATAGCCGACACCATCGACCAGTTCAAGCAGCGGGTGGCGGCCATCTATAGGGCCGGGACCGTCAGCACCCTGGAGGTGCTGCTGAACTCCGAGAGCCTTGGGGATTTCACCCTGCGCTCTGAGATGCTGAACACCATGAGCAAGCGGGACCAGGAGCTTATAAACAAGATAACCGACTATATGGACGCCACAAAGAACGAGCGCGAGGAGTGCGAGTCTGAGAAGCAGATGGTGGCCGAGCTCAAAAAGAGCATGGAGCGCAAGCAAGGTGAGCTGGACGGGCTGTACGCGGAGAATGCCAAGGCCATAGAGGAGCTGCAGGGCAAGCAGAACGACACCAACCACGCCCTTGAGCAGAACGCCGAGGAGATACAGAAGCGCGACGAGGAGATACAGCGCCTTATAGAGGAGGAGCGCAAGCGCCAGGAGGAGGAAGAACGCAGGCGCCAAGAGGCCGCGGCCAACGGCGGCGGCGGTGAGACCGGCAGCGTGGACTGGGTGCCGGACGGCACCACCAACGGCGTGTCCGGGTTCAACCCCACATGGCCTCTGCCGGGAGTCACCTATATCTCCGACGAATACGGCGGAGCCAGAGGCCACGGCGGCATGGATATTGCCGGAGCATATGGTACGCAGATAGTGGCGGCGGAGTCCGGCACAGTTATCAGGTCCAACAATACCGACGAATGGGGCTGGGGCTGGGGATATCACGTATATATCTACCATAACGATACCTACAGCACACTGTACGCCCATATGAGCGCCACAGCGGTGTCCACCGGCGAGTACGTCAGCAAGGGACAGGTCATCGGCTATGAGGGCAGCACGGGCGACTCCACCGGGCCCCACCTGCACTTTGAGGTCTGGGAGAACGGGACCAGGGTAAACCCAAGGCCATTCCTGTTCGGGTAAGATAAAAATAGAAGAGACTGGCTTTTGGCCGGTCTCTTTTTTATGTACAGGCCCTTACCTTTTGGGGAAATGGCGCGTCTAATAATATAGAGAGGAGGAGAAAATATGCAAAAAGAGAGCTTGAAATGCGCGGAATACCCCAGATTCAGGGTGCACTGGAGCGTGAAGCTGCTGGGCCTTGCCTGGGCCGTAGCTCTGGTGTTCATCATTGGCATGGTGATAGGCGGAATGCTGGGCTTTGTGGAGGAGCCCCCGGAGGGAGCCGCAAATGAGGCAGCGGAACAGCCGGAATATAGGGTGCTGGAGGTCTCCTGCCTGGACCAGCGGGGGGAGTTCCCCACGGGCTGCGAGAGCGTGACGGCGGTGATGGCGCTGAACTACGCGGGGGTGGACATCTCGGCTGGCGACTTTGTGGACCTATACCTGCCAAAAGGCAGCGCTCCTTATGAGAGCAACGGCGAGGCCCCGTACAGCGTCAACGCGGAGTACCTCTGCGCGGACCCCGACGAGTGCTTTTTGGGGGATCCCCGCTCAGAGGGCGGCTGGGGCTGCTATGCCCCGGTCATCAAAAGCGCCGTTCTGGCGGTGCTGAAGGACCACGGCTCAGAGCGGGAGGTGCTGGACCTCTGCGGGCTGGACATGGCGGAGCTTGCGGACAGCTACATAGCAAAGGGCATACCGGTGATGGTCTGGGCCACCCAGGGCATGGAGGAGCCCAGGTATGGCGAGACCCTGACCGTGGAGGGCTCGGGCCGGCAGTTCGACTGGATAAGGCCCGAGCACTGCCTGCTGCTGGTGGGCGAGAGGGAGGGGGAGTATCTCTTTAACGACCCGCTGGAGGGGAAGACCGTGGCCTATGAGAAAAAAGCCGCGGAGAGGGCCTATGAGGCCCAGGGCCGCCAGGCGCTGGCCATCAGGTGAGCTTGTACTGTAGGAGCATGTCCTTGTCCTCTTTGGGCACGCGGTACGACTCGCGTATCTTCTGGATGGACTTGTTCTGTGTGAATTTCGGAAGGGTCCGGCGCTGTAAGAGCGGCAGGGTCTCCCTGGGGAATTTCACATAGCAGACGGACACCGCCCAGGCCGCGGCCATGCGCACGTAATACTGTTCCTGGGTCAGGGCCTCGATAGCTTCGAGACCACGCAATATGTAGTCCGGCTCTACAAAATGTCCCAGGAACATCACCAGGGAAAAGCGGGCGTAGAACTCCCGGGGATCGTAAAAGAAGGGCTCCATAAACTCCCACATCAGCCGCTTCTCTTCGGGAGAGCGCAGTTTTATGTCCCCGCAGAAGGTGTCGCAGACGGCCCAGTTGTCAATAAGGGGGAGAAACCCTTCGATAAGGGGCAGCTTGTCGGAGACGGGCAGCTTCATGCCCGCTATCACCATACCCCGGAGCATTATCTCCTCATAGGAGCCCGGGACGCTGACAGAGAGGAATCCCGCGGGGTCAGACTTTATTATGGACCGGGCAATATTTCGGATGGCCGGGACCCGCACGCCGTAGGCGGTGGAGGCGCCGGGGATAAGGCTCTCGTTGAAGGCCTTGTACTTGGGGTCGGAGAGCTCTGAGAATTTCTCAGGGATGGCGGCGTAGTCCGCCGGAGTGAAGCTCATGGCCGCGCCCCCACGGGGGTCAGGCGGCGGATGAGCTCCAGCATATTTGGGATGGACTGGGACTTGTCAAAGCCCGCGCAGTTCTCCCGCATGGCCTGAAGGTGCTTTTTCTCCTGCAAGAGCTGGGAGATCTCCTGGGCGAAGTTCCCGTCCTTATCAATACGTACGCACATGTCGTGGGTCTTTAAGAAGTTGGCGTTGTCCTCCTCCTGGCCGGGGATGGCGTCGAAGACCGCCATGGGCAGGTTGCAGGCCAGGGCCTCGGACACGGTTAGCCCACCGGGCTTTGTAACTAAGAGGTCCGCGGCGTGCATATACTTCTCCACCTCGTCAGTGAAGTAGAATAGCCGGGTGGGGATGGGGGGCTTATCCCCTATCTCCTTCTCGAAGGCCTCGTACAGCTTCTGGTTGCGGCCGGTTATGACGATTATCTGCATCTTTACCCTGGTCTCGGCCAGGTCCCTATAGAGCTTGATGATATTGGACACGCCGAAGCTGCCGGCCATGAACAGCAGGGTGGGCAGCTCCGGGTCCAGGCCCAGCTGCCGAAGGAGCATCCCCTGGTCCTGGCGGTCAAAGAACACGCCGTGGACAGGGATGCCGAAGGGGTGGATCTTCTTTTTCGGCACGCCGAACTCCATAAGCTCGGGTATCATGTCATCGCTTGCCACCACATAGCTGTCCACTTCGTCGGCGATATAGGCGCGGTGCGCCCCATAGTCGGTGATTATGCAGATAAGCGGCGCCGCTACAAGCCTGTCGGCCTTCAGAGCCGCCACCATCTCCGTCGCGAAGGGGTGGGTGGTGATTATCACGTCCGGGCGGGAGCCCTCTATGGTGGGATATAAAAGGTTGCTGAAAAGACCGCTGAGCTTCGGCACCAAATGGGAGATCATATTCTCCCGGTTGGTCCGCTTATACAGCCGGCCGAAGAGCATGGGAGCCTTCTTGGCCATAAAGAGGTAGCTGTCACAGACGGTCTTGTCCAGCAGCTTGCCCACGGCCTTCAGGCAGTCCACGTTCTCCACCTCCCAGCGGGTGTTCTCCCGGATATACTGCTCGATGGCGTTGGCCGCGCGGATATGTCCGCCGCCGGTGGCGGCAGTGAGAAGCATTATCTTCATTTCGGGGGCTCCTTACATAAAGTTCTGTTTTGGGATATTATAACATGTATAAGAAAATGTTTCCAGCTTTTTTAACAAAGCGTAAGTTATTTGTAAGCAGTTTGGCATCATAATAGGAGAGGGATAATAAATATAACAAAATTGAAACCGAATTCGTGTGTTTATCGGCTTTACATTTGGGACAATGCAGTATATAATATAAAAACAGGTTAAAAGCGGCCCGCGGCGGCGGGAGGAAGGATAAAAGAAAATGGCGAAAACGAACGGCAGGCTGGGATGGAGACGAATAGGGGCATTTGCGGCGGCGGTCCTGCTGGCGCTTGCCCTGGGTGCGTGCAAGGGGAAGGACGGCGAGGAGAGCTCCGAGCCGGAAGTGTCAAATGTTGGCGACGCTTCTGTATTCCCCGAGGGCACACAGATAGGCGGGGTGAATATCGGCGGCAAGACGGAGGACGAGGCCCTGGAGATAGCGAAGGGGGCCATGAAGGAGGCAATAGACGGCCTTGAGATAAGCGTCACCTTCAAGGACGACACGGTGTCCCTGAAGGGCGAAGATTTTGCCATAAAGGACGTGCTGGAGCTGTCCCTGCCGGACATGCTTAAGAGCGGGAAGGCCGAGAAGTACGAGCTGCCCTTTGTGGCGGACCTCTCCCCCGAGGGGGAGCAAAAGCTGACCGAGGCGGCCAAGATCTGCTTTAAGGAGGGAAAGGACGCGTCCGTGGAGAAATTTGACACGGAGGAAGGAAAGTTCGTCTTTACCGAAGAACAGCCCGGGGCCAGGGTGGACATGGCGGCCACCCTTAGAAGCGTGCGCCAGCTGCTGGCACAGAAGCACGGCGGGGCCATACAGGCCGAGTTCGTGGAGAGCAAGCCCAAGGTGACGAAGAAATACCTTGAGGAGAACTTTAAGCTACTGTCCACATACAGCACCGAGTCCACCAATAACTCCAACGGCAACAGCAATATGGCCCTGGCCCTGTCCCATGTAAACGGCACCATTTTGCAGCCGGGCCAGGAGTTCTCATATAACGGCACCATCGGCGACAGCACGGACCCGGACGCGGGCTGGCTGCCGGCGGCCGGCCTTGTGGGCGGCATGAGCGTGCAGGTATACGGCGGCGGCATCTGCCAGGGGTCCACCACCATTTATAACGCCGCCCTGATGGCGGGCATGGAGATACTTGAGCGGGACTGCCACGCCATACCCTCCAGCTACTGCCCCATCGGCCTTGACGCCACGGTTGACTATGGAAGCATAGACTTCAGGTTCAGGAACAGCCTTAAAAACCCGGTGTACATCTCTTCGTGGATGGACGGCGTTATCCTGACGGTGAATTTCTACGGCATCTTCCCGGAGGACTGGGACGATATAAAGCTGGGCTCAGAGCAGACTGGCTATGAGCCCCCAAAGGACACGGTGGAGTTTGAGGTGGACAGCTCCCTTCAGAAGGGGCAGTATGTGCGCAAGACCGGCGGCAACGAGGGATACTACGCCAGCGCCTGGCGGACGTTCTATAAGAACGGCGAGGCCGTGCGCACGGAAGAGCTGCCCAGCTCTTACTATGGCTCGACCGGCAAGAAGTATAAGGTGGGGCCGGGGACGGACACGTCAAAGGTGGACACCAGCAAGGAGAGCGGCAGCACCGACGCAAAGCCCACTCCAAAGCCCACCCAGAAGCCCACGCCCAAGCCCACGGAGGAGCCCACGCCTGTGCCGCCCCCGGTAGAGACGCCGGAGCCCACAGAGGAGCCTACGCCGGAGCCCACCGAGCCGCCGGACGTTGAGCCCACCCCGGAGCCCCCGGTGGATGGCGGCGGGGAGACGGACGAATAAAAAGCAATATTAAAGGCTGCAGGTCTTTCCTGTGGCCTTTTTGCGGTTAAAGCAGGGAAGAAAATATCAACAATAATGGGAGGAAAAGTTATATGCGGGACGGATTTTTTAGGGTCGCGGCGGCAACGCCCCAGGTGAAGGTCGCGGACGTTGAGACAAATGTTGAGAGGATAGCTGAGCTTAGCCGGGAGGCGGCGGACAGGGGCTGCGGGGCGGTATGCCTGCCGGAGCTCTCGCTGACGGCCTATACCTGCGGGGACCTGTTCGAGAACAGGACCCTTATACGGGCCGCGGAGAAGGGGCTTGCCCGGCTGCTTGAGGACACAAGGGGGCTTGACATACTCTGCATAGTGGGGCTGCCCGTGGCTGTGGACGGGGCGCTGTACAATACGGCGGCGGTGTTCCAGAGGGGACGGCTTTTGGGACTGCCCGCAAAGAGCTTTATCCCTAACTACTCGGAGTTTTACGAGGCCCGGTATTTCGCCCCGGCCCCGGAGCCCATGGAGGTCGAGCTCTGCGGCCAGAGGGTATGGCTTGGGAAAAAGCTCCTCTTTGAGTGCGAAAATGTGCCGGAGCTCATAGCCGGGGTGGAGATATGCGAAGACCTCTGGGGGCCGGAGCCCCCAAGTGCAGGGCTCTCGAAAAACGGCGCCACACTTATCTTCAACAGCTCATGCAGCGACGAGGTGGCGGGCAAGGCCGAGTATAGGCGGGACCTGGTGCGCATGTGGTCCGGGCACGTGATGGGGGCCTATGTGTACGCCGACGCGGGGCCGGGGGAGTCCACCGGGGATATGGTCTTCGCGGGGCATGACATCATCGCGGAGAACAGCGCGGTGCTGGCTGAGAGCGAATTGTTCTCAACCGGGCTTACTGTGGCAGAGGTGGACCTTGAGAAGATATTGCAGGAGCGCAGAAGGAACAATACCTGGATAAGCGCCCGGGAGCAGGGGTATGTGCGCATACCCTTTGCCTACAGAAAGGGGACCCTTGAGGCATATAGCCCCCGGAGGACCTTTTCAAGGCAGCCCTTTGTGCCAAATGACCCGGCAGTTTGGAGCGAGCGCTGCCAGCTGATACTGACCATGCAGGCCCAGGGGCTCGCGACCCGGCTTCGGCATACCGGGTGCAAGAACGCCCTTATCGCCTTCTCCGGGGGGCTTGACTCCACCCTGGCGGCGCTGGTGACCGTGCGGGCCTTTGACATACTGGGGCTGCCGAGAAAGGGCATACTGACAATATCCATGCCATGCTTCGGCACCACCGAGCGCACCAAGAGAAACGCCGAGACCATGGCCCGGGAGCTGGGGGTGGACTTTAAGGAGATACCCATCGGCAGGACGGTCATGAGCCACTTTGAGGACATCGGCCAGGACCCGGAGAACTACGATGCGGCCTTTGAGAACGCCCAGGCCAGAGAGCGCACCCAGGTCCTGATGGACATGGCGAACCAGCGAAATGGCCTGATGATAGGCACCGGGGACCTGTCGGAGCTGGCGTTGGGGTGGAGCACCTATAACGGCGACCATATGTCCATGTACGGCGTGAACGCGGACGTGCCCAAGACCCTGGTGCGGCATTTGGTGCGGTTCGAGGCCGAGAGGCTGGGCGGGAAGCTCAGCGAGGCGCTGTTCGACGTGCTGGACACGCCGGTGAGCCCGGAGCTCCTGCCCCCCAAGGACGGGGAGATATCCCAGAAGACCGAGGAGCTGGTGGGGCCATACGAGCTGCACGACTTCTTCCTGTACCATATGCTGCGCCACGGCTTCGGGCCGGGGAAGATCTACCGCATGGCCTGCCGGAGCTTTATAGGGGAATATGAGCCTGACATTATAAAGGGCTGGCTGAAGGTCTTCTGCCGGCGGTTCTTTGCCCAGCAGTTCAAGCGCTCCTGCCTGCCGGACGGGCCCAAGGTGGGCACAGTCAGCGTGTCCCCGAGGGGGGACTGGCGCATGCCCAGCGACGCAAGCGCGGCGGTATGGCTGAAAGAGATAAATGAGCTATAGAGAAATTTACGCGGTCAAGGTGCGTTAGGCACCTTGCGGGTTCTTAGGGCAGAGCCCTAAGCCGCCGGAGGCTTTAAATATACTTCACAAAAAATACTTGAGGTGTCATAGTATGAGAAATATTCTAGTTACTGTGCCAGTATCGCAAAAGCAGCGGGAGTCTCTGGAGCAGGAGGGCGCGATTGTGCGCTATCGGCTTGGGGAGGCCCTGCCCTCGGGCCGGGGAGGAGCGCTGCCCTTTCCGGATCTGCTCCCGGCGGAGCTGGTGACTGAGGAGGACATCGCCTGGGCCGACGCCATATTGGGCAATGTTCGGCCTGAGCTTTTAATGGGCGCGAAAAACCTGAAATGGCTGCAGACCAGCAGCGCGGGGGTGGAGTTCTACACCGCGCCCGGGGTCATGCCCGAGGGCGCGGCGCTTACCAACGCCACCGGGGCATACGGTCTTGCCATCTCCGAGCATATGCTTGGGATGCTCCTGATGATATTCAAGAAGCTGGAGCTGTATAGGGACGCGCAGCTCAGCGAGGACTGGAGCGGCCGGGGAGAGGTGCGCACATTGTTGGGAGCCACAGTGCTGGTGATGGGCATGGGCGATATCGGCGGCAGCTTTGCCCGGCTCTGCAAGGCCATGGGGGCCTATGTGATAGGCCTTCGCAGAAGCGACGGCAGTAAGCCGGACTACGCCGACGAGGTGCATCTGACCGGGGAACTGGATGAGCTTCTTCCCCGGGCGGACGTAGTCGCGGTGACCCTGCCGGGGACGTCAGCGACCAGGGGGATGCTGGGCCGGGAGAGGATAGAGAGGATGAAGCCCGGGGCCGTGGTGCTCAATGTGGGCCGGGGCTATATAGTAGACACCGAGGCCCTTTGTGACGCTTTGGAGAGCGGGCATCTGGGCGGGGCGGGCCTGGACGTGACCGAGCCGGAGCCGTTGCCCAAAGGCCACAGGCTGTGGGGACTGCCCACGGCAGTCATCACGCCTCATGTCTCGGGAGGTTACCATCTCTGGGAAACTCACCAGCGCATTGTGGACATATTTGCGGAGAATCTGGGCCGGTTCCTTCGGGGCGAGGCCCTTAGAAACACGGTGGACTTTGCGACCGGCTATAGGAAGCTTTAAGCCTATGGGAGAGCATTATCTGGACAATTCCGCCACCACCCGGGTGCTGCCCGAGGCCGCCGGGGAGGCGCTGCGCCTGATGACGGAGTGCTATGGGAACCCATCGTCCCTGCATACCCTGGGCTTTCAGGCAAAGAAGGAGCTGGACAGGGCCCGGGAAATAATTGCCAGGCGGCTGGGGGCGCTGCCGGAGGAGATCGTGTTCACCGGCGGGGGCACGGAGGCCAATAACCTTGCCATACTGGGCGCGGCCCGGGCCAGAAAGCGCATGGGGCGGCACATAGTTACGACCCAAATAGAGCACGATTCGGTGCTGAACGCTTGTAAACAGCTGGAAACGGAGGGCTTCCGGGTGACGTACCTTGCCCCCGGGACAGATGGAAATATCGACCCGGCGGAGCTTGAGGGGGCCATAGGGCCCGACACGGTGCTCGTGAGCCTGATGCTGTGCAATAACGAGACCGGGGCCATACTGCCGGTGCAGGCTGCGGCCAGGGCCATAAAGCGCAAGAGGTCCCCGGCGCTTTTGCATACGGACTGCGTGCAGGCCTTCTGCAAGCTGGATTTCACCGTGAAGGGTCTGGGAGCGGACCTGTGCACCGTCAGCGGGCATAAGGTCCACGGCCCCAAGGGCGTAGGGGCGCTGTACGTGAAAAAGGGCGTGAGAGTGCTGCCCATAGTCTATGGCGGCGGTCAGGAGCGGGGACTTCGCTCCGGGACGGAGAGCCTGCCGCTTATAGGCGCTTTCGCCAAGGCGGTGGAGCTGGCCCCGAGAGCTTCTGAGACCCTGGCAAAGGCCGGGGCGTTAAGGGAGCTGCTGCTAAAGGAGCTGGCCGGACTGCCGGGGATAGAGGTCAACTCCCCCGCCGATGGCCTTGGGTATATCGTGAACCTCTCGGCCCTAGGCGTGCGGGCCGAGACCATGCTGCATTTTCTGGCGGGGCGCGGGGTGTACGTGTCGGCGGGGTCGGCCTGCGGCAAGGCCAAGCCCAGCCATGTGCTGGAGGCCATGGGGCTGTCCCGGGAGCGGGTGGCCTCGGCCATAAGGGTGAGCTTTTCGCGCTTTAGCGCGGAGGAGGACGTGTACGCGCTTATAGAGGGCCTGAGAGCGGGCCTTTCGAGCCTTGAGAGGGAGAGATAAATGGGAAAGTATAAGGCGGTGTTCTTTGACCGGGACGGGACCCTGGTGCGGGGGGACCCGGAGTGGACGGCCTTTCGCAACCGCAGCCTGAAAGAGTGGAGCGGGAAGGAGTTTGACAACTCCTACGACTATTTCATGACGGTGTTTAACAGGGTGCTGGCGGGGGACTTCCCCTTCGCGCCCTATAAGACCGTTAAGGAGGAGCTGGAATTTTTCCGGCAGTGGTATCTTTTTGTCTTTGACGATATGGGCATCACGGAAAAGCGCTCTGAGCGGGCGGATATGCTGGTGGAGAAGCTCTGGTACTTGAAAAAGCACCCATACCCGGAGACCGTGGAGGTGCTGGAATACTTTAAGAATAAGGGCTACAAGCTGGGGGTCATAAGCGACTCCGCGCCGTCCCTGGAGATGACCCTGCTGGACTGCGGGCTGCATAAGTATTTCACCAGCTTTACCGCCAGCTCCTTAGTGGGGGCGGGGAAGCCGGACCCCATTATATTCAACGCCGCCCTAGAGGCCCAGGGGGTCACGGCGGAGGAATCGCTGTATGTGGACGACTATAGGCCCGAGGCCGAAGGGGCCAGGGAGCAGGGCTTTACTTCGTTCCTCTTAGACAGGCAGGGCATAGAGCCCGAGGACCCATTTACCATCGGGAACCTTAGGGAGCTGGTGAATTTTGTGGAGCGGAAGGGAAGGTAACTTATGCGAGAGGTAATTTTGCTGAAGCTGGGGGAGATAGCCCTTAAGGGGCTGAACCGCCGCAGCTTTGAGGAGATAATGATGAAGAATATCCGCCGCCGGCTTATGAGCGCCGGGGAGTTCTCGGTCACGTCAAAGCAGTCCACCATCTATGTGGAGCCGCTGGACGATAGCGCCGATATGGACCTTGCCGAGGAGCGCTGTGCAAAGGTCTTCGGCGCGGTGGGCTATACAAGGGCCGGGGCGGCGGAGAAGGATCTCGGGAAAATACAAGAGAAGGCGGCCGAATACCTCCGGGACGAGCTGGAGCTGGCGGAGACCTTCAAGGTGGAGTGTAAGCGAAGCGACAAGAAGTTCCCCCTAAAGTCCCCGGAGATAGCCACGGAGGTTGGGGCGTACCTGCTGGAGAAGTACCCCCATCTGCGGGTAAATGTGCATGAGCCCGACGTGACCGTATGGGTGGAGGTCCGGGAGGAGCACGCCTTTGTGCACTCCGACGCAAAGCCCGGGGCCGGGGGGATACCTGTGGGCTGCGGGGGGAAGGCCGCGGTGCTTATCAGCGGGGGGCTTGACAGTCCCGTTGCAGCCTGGACCATGGCGAAGCGCGGGGTGGAGCTGACGGCCATACACTTCTCGAGCCCGCCCTATACCAGCGAGCTGGCCCACGACAAGGTGGTGCGGCTCCTTCGGAAGGTCAGCGAGTATTCCGGGCGCATCAAGCTCGTCACTGTGGAGCTGACCCATTTGCAGGAGGAGATACGGGACCGCTGCCCCGAGGAGTTGGGCACGGTGATACTGCGCCGGTACATGCTCCGGGCCGCACAGCGGATAGCGGAGGACGAGGGCTGCCTTGCCCTTATCACCGGCGAGAGCCTGGGCCAGGTGGCCAGCCAGACCATCCAGGCCATATCCTGCACCGACGCGGTGGTAAGTATGCCGGTGTTCCGGCCCCTTATCGGCAGCGATAAGGCGGAGATAGTGAAGACCGCCCGGAAGATAGACACCTACGACATCTCCATCGAGCCCTATGAGGACTGCTGCACCATCTTCACCCCCAAGCACCCCCGCACCAAGCCCAGCCTTGAGATGGTGGAGCGGGGCGAGGGGGCCATCGACGGCGAAGGGCTCCTTAAAGAGGCGCTGGAGAATGTGAAGACCATGCACATCAACGCCTATGAGAATACAGAGAGGTAACCATGAAAAATATTACTACTAAGCAGTTCAGCATTTTGAGCGACCACATGGACGTTTATAATTTTATGCTGGAAAACTACCGGCGGGACTGGGGCGGCGGCGTGCCCGCGCCCTTCTGGGAGTACGCCCTTGTGTCCAGCTGGATGGACAAGTCATACCTGCACCGCTGCCGTATCTGGAAGGACGGGGAGAGGATAGTGGGCTTCTGCTTCCACGAGAACCCGCCAAGCGACGTGTATTTCAGCCTGCGGGAGGGCTATGAGGAGCTGGCCCCGGAGATGGTGGAGTATGCCGAAAAGAATATGGCCATTAAGGGCGAACTGAAGCTTGTCATCTTCGGCGGGCAGACCGAGCTCCTAAAAGCCGCGCAAGCGGCGGGCTTTGCCCGGTGCGGGGGCTATGAGGATTTGCTGTATGACTATGGCAGGCCCCTTGACTACAAACTGCCCCAGGGCTTCACCTTCACAGAAATTGGCGGCGTGGACCCGGCCAAGGCCTGTGAGTGCTGCTGGAAGGGCTTCGACCACGAGAAAGAGGAGGGGCCCTGGAACGGCGAGTATGAGTACGTCTACGACCTCATATGTGCCCCCCATGCAACGCCTGAATACGCCATAGCCGTGATGAATGAGCGGGGCGAGTACGTCTGCTACGCCGGGATGTGGTGGGTGCCGGAGAATGGGCTCGCGTATATGGAGCCGCTGTGCACCGTGCCGGAGTATAGGCATAAGGGCCTGGCCGCGGCGGCGCTGTCGGAGCTCTATAGGAGGATGAAGCCCCTGGGGGCCTCACATATGACCGGCGGGGGGAACCCTTTTTATGCCAGGATAGGGTATGGGAAGGGGATAGAGTGGACGTTTTGGGGGAAGTGACAGGAGGACCCGATAATATGAAAGTAGTCAGGGCAGAGCCCGGGACGTCCCTATGGGATAAGCTTATGGCATACGCCAGGGACTGCCGCTGGGTGGCCGGGGGCCATCTTGCGGATATGATGAGGGACGGTGAATTCACCGAATGGGAGAGCGCTTTTGCCGCTTTAAGCGGCGGGGATATTGTGGGCTTTTGTACCCTGATGAAGACGGACTATTACCCCGAAAACCGATATTCTCCGTGGATAAGCACGGTGTTTGTGGACGAAGACCATAGAGACCAGGGCATTTGCGGCAGACTGGTTGAGTCGGCTTGCCGGTATGCCCAAAGTGCAGGATTCCGCAGAGTTTTTATACCCTCTGGCATAGTTGGGCTTTATGAAAGGTACGGCTTTTGTCAGATAGACCGGCTGGTGAATTACGGCGGTGAGACCGATAATATATTTGCCAAAAATATTTGAGTTTGGAGGCTGATAATATGAACGCAGAAATAATTTCCGTCGGCACCGAGCTCCTTCTGGGCGCGGTAGTCAACACCGACACGGCCATCGTGGCCCGGGCCCTCTCTGAGCTGGGCGTAGACCTTATGCACACCTGCGTGGTGGGCGATAACCCCCAGAGGCTTCGGGAGGCTGTGGAGGGGGCCATAGCCCGCAGCGATCTGCTCATCATGACCGGGGGCCTGGGGCCCACCACCGACGACTTGACCAAGGAGACCACCGCAGCGGCGGCGGGGAAGAAGCTGGTGCTGCACGAGGAGAGCCTTCGGCGCATACAGAGCTACTTCAACGAGAAGCATGTGAGCGTGAATCAGGAGAAGCAGGCCTGGCTCCCCGAGGGGTGCACGGTGCTGCAAAACGACAACGGCACGGCCCCCGGCTGCGCGTTTCAGGCTGAGAATGGCTGTACGATAATCATGCTCCCCGGCCCGCCATCGGAGCTTGCGCCGATGCTTGATAACTACGCTGTGCCGTACCTTAAAAAGAGCCAGGAGTACACCATCGTGTCCCATAACGTGCACATCTACGGCAGGGGCGAGGCCCCGGTGGCCCAGATGATGGACGACCTGATGGACTCGAAGAATCCCACCCTGGCCCCCTATGCCAACGAGGGCGAGTGCTATCTGCGGGTGACGGCCAAGGCCCATTCCCATGAGGAGGCCGACGAGATGTGCGGGCCGCTGATAGACGAGATAAAAAAGCGGCTGGGGAATTTCGTGTACAGCGTGGACATCGACAGCCTGGAGGAGCTGGTGGTAAAGGAGCTGGCGGCCTCGGGCAAGACCCTGGCTACCGCCGAGTCCTGTACCGGCGGGCTGCTCAGCAAGCGCATAACGGACGTTTCCGGGTCCTCGGGGGTGTTCCATATGGGTGTGGTTACCTATGCCAATGAGGCGAAAGAGTCGCTTTTGGGCGTGCCCCATGAGACTTTGGAGCGGTACGGAGCCGTCAGCGAGCAGACCGCCCGGGCAATGGCAGAGGGCATAGTCAGGCGCAGCGGCAGCGATCTGGGCGTGGGCATTACCGGGATAGCCGGGCCGGAGGGCGGCACGGCGGAGAAGCCGGTGGGGCTTATCTATATCGCTCTCAGCGACGGCAGGGAGACCTGGGTCATAAAGCGCTCGCCCATCGGCCGGACCAAGAGCCGGGACTGGCACAGGCACTGCGCCGCGTCCCAGGCCCTGGACATGGTGCGGCGGTATCTTGCGGGTATGCCGGTGATAGAGCCGTGACACGAGATATAGTTGGCCGCTTTGCTCCCACCCCCAGCGGCAGTATGCACCTGGGGAATCTCTTTAGCTGCCTGCTGGCGTGGCTGTCCGCGAGGTCCCGGGGCGGCAGGATGATACTGCGCATGGAGAACCTGGACACCCAGCGCACCAGCATTGAGTTCGGCGAACAGCTCATGCGGGACCTGGACTTTCTGGGCCTTGACTGGGACGAGGGGCCCTACTGGCAGTCGGAGCGGGGCGGATACTATCAGGAGTGCCTAGATAAGCTCATGGCGCAAGGTCTTGTGTACCCCTGCTTTTGCAGCCGGGCGGAGCTCCACGCGGCGAACGCACCCCACGCCTCGGACGGGGACTATATATACCAGGGCGCCTGCCGGGGGCTGACGGCAGCCCAGATAGCGGAGAAAAGCCGTACCCGCTCCCCCGCCATGCGGCTGAAGGTCAGCGGTACTGTGGGCTTTAAGGACCTGCACTACGGCTGGTACGAGCAGGAGCTCCAGCGGGACTGCGGGGACTTTCTTCTGCGGCGGTCGGACGGGGTCTTCGCCTATCAGCTGGCGGTGGTGGCCGACGACGGGGCCATGGGGGTCACGGAGGTAGTGCGGGGGCGGGACCTGCTGAGCTCCGGGCCAAGGCAGCTCTACCTGTATAGGCTCCTTGGGCTGCCCGAGCCGGAGTTCGGGCATATACCCATGCTGCTGGCCCCGGACGGCAGGAGGCTGTCGAAGCGGGAGGCGGATATGGGGCTGGATGCGCTACGGGAGAGGTTCAGCGCCGAGGAGATAGTGGGGCGGCTGGGGTATCTGGCGGGATTACTGGACAGGCCGAAGCCGGTAAGGGCTCGGGAACTTGTGCAGTCGTTCAACTGGGAGAAGGTGCCTATGGAGGACATATTTCTACCAGAGGGATTATTTTGACCGGTCCAGCCGGTCTTAGGCTGGCGAGGGGTTTGGGGGCGAGGAGCCCACAAGGTCTTGCCGGAGTGCACGCCCTGTGTGCACGGAGGACTCAAACATACTCAAAAAAAGAAAAAGCAGGGTGAAAACCCTGCTTTTTTGTGCGTGTATCAGAAGGTCTCGTAGTTATGTGCCTCTTTGAGCACCATATCCTTAACCTTCATAAGCCGTATCTGTGTGGCACGCTCATTCTCGTCCAGCTTCATGGAGATGTACTTGATATTTGCCTGAAGCTCGGGTATCATCACGTGCTCCAGAGCGTTGACCCTGCGGCGGGTCTTCTCAATCTCAACAGCCATCAGCTGGCAGGACTTCTCTATCTCCGCCAGCTTCAGCATGTCGGGGAAGATGTCCGCCAGGGACTGCACCGCGCCGTCCAGGTCGCTGGAGGTGAAGGCGAAGCCGTAGGAGAAGATGTCGTTCTGGTCGGGGGTACGGGTCTTGAAGTCGAAGGTGGGTATCTCCACACTCATTACGTTTTCCACCCCGGTCTCAACGGAGACCCTCTGCTTTGGGGCCAGCATGGCGGTGTTGAGCACTTGGTCCTGCATACCCGCCCGGGCCAGCAGAAAGTTCTTGTTGGCGGCTTTTATGCCCTTTTCCACCTGCTCGCGAAGGGTCTTGTTCTCCCGTACCTTCTCAAGGAACTGGCGCATCAGTTCGTCCCGCTTGTCCTTAAGGAGCTTATGCCCCCGGGTTGCG
Organism: uncultured Eubacteriales bacterium; assembly: GCA_910584745.1. Classification (GTDB taxonomy): domain Bacteria; phylum Bacillota; class Clostridia; order Oscillospirales; family Acutalibacteraceae; genus Acutalibacter. The sequence goes on along the minus strand of CAJUDG010000016.1, from coordinate 27,032 downwards.
GTGACAAGCTTCTTTTTAAGGCGCGTGAGCTCCATGCGGGTAGGGGTTATCTGTTTACTGGCCAAGTCCCATCACACCTTTCCGTAATACTGATCCAGGAACTTGTCGTTGATACGCTTGAGCTCGGAGCGGGGGAGTATGGACAGCAGCTTCCAGCCGATGTCCAGGGTCTCCTCGATGTCCCGGTTTGTGGTATAGCCCTGAGAGACGTATTCGCTCTCGAAGGCGTCGGCGAACTTGGCGTAGAGCTTGTCGATGTCCGTAAGCGCCGCCTCGCCAAGCACCACCATCAGCTCCTTGGCCTCCTTGCCGCGGGCATAGGCCGCGAACAGCTGGTTCATAGTGGCCGCGTGGTCGGCGCGGGTGCGGCCCTCGCCGATGCCCTTGTCCTTCAGACGGCTAAGAGAGGGCAGCACGTCGATGGGCGGGGTCACGTTCTTGCGGTACAGCTCCTGGCTCAGGATTATCTGGCCCTCGGTGATGTAGCCGGTAAGGTCCGGGATGGGGTGGGTCTTGTCGCCCTCAGGCATGGTCAGGATGGGTATCATGGTGATGGACCCGGTCTTGCCCTTCTGACGGCCCGCGCGCTCGTACATAGTGGCAAGGTCCGTGTACATATAGCCGGGATAGCCGCGGCGTCCGGGCACCTCCTTACGGGCGGCGGAGACCTCGCGGAGAGCGTCGGCGTAGTTTGTGATGTCGGTCAAAATTACCAGCACGTGCATGTTCTTCTGAAAGGCCAGATACTCCGCGGCGGTCAGGGCCATCTTGGGGGTGGCGATACGCTCGACGGCGGGGTCGTTAGCCAGGTTCACGAACATGACTGTGCGGTCGATAGCGCCTGTCTCCCTGAAGCTCTGCACGAAGAAGTTGGATTCCTCAAAGGTGATGCCCATGGCGGCGAAGACCACCACGAAGGGGTCGTTGGTGCCGCGCACCTTGGCCTGGCGGGCTATCTGAGCGGCCAGCTGGGCGTGGGGCAGGCCGGAGGCCGAGAATATGGGCAGCTTCTGGCCGCGGACCAGGGTGTTCAGACCGTCGATGGCCGAAACGCCGGTCTGGATGAACTCCTGGGGATAGTTGCGGGCGGCGGGGTTCATGGGCAGGCCGTTCACGTCCACGCGCATGTCGGGCAGAATTTCCGGCCCGTCGTCGATGGGGCGGCCCAGGCCGTCGAAGACCCGGCCCAGCATATCCTCGCTGACCCCCAGCTCCATGCTGTGGCCCAGGAAACGTACTTTTGAATTACTGAGGTTGATGCCCGTGGAGTTCTCGAACAGCTGCACCAGGGCGTTGCCCTCGTTTATCTCAAGGACGCGGCAGCGGCGGCGGTCGCCGTTTGCCAGCTCTATCTCCGCAAGCTCGTCATACGCCACGTTCTCAACGTCGCGCACCAGCATCAGAGGGCCTGCCACTTCCTGGATAGTCCTATATTCCTTTGGCATTAGAAGTCCTCCTTTGCATTCTTGGCTTCATTAACTTCCTTGTCGAGCTGTGCCATCACCTGGTCGAAGGCGGAGGCCACATTCTCCTGAAGGGTGTACTTATAGCGGCCTATCTGCTCGCGGACCGGCAGGTCGATGAGCTTCTGGATGTCGGCGCCTGCGTTCAGGGCCGCCAGAGACTTGTCGTAGTAGGCGGATATCAGCAGCATCATCCTGTGCTGCTTGTCAAGGGAGGTATAGGTGTCAACCTCGTCGAAGGAGTTCTGATGCAGGAAGTCCTCGCGTATGGACCTTGCGGCCTCCAGCTTCAGGCGCTCGGGGGCGCTCAGCGCGTCCATACCGACAAGCTGCACTATCTCCTGCAGCTCGGCTTCGTCCTGAAGTAAGCCCATGAGCTTTGTGCGCAGGGCTATCCAGTCCTCGGCCACGTTCTGGTTAAACCAATTGGCTATGTCATCCAGGTACAGGGAGTAGCTGGTCAGCCAGTTTATGGCGGGGAAGTGGCGCTGCTGAGCCAGGGACGAATCCAGGCCCCAGAACACCTTTACTATGCGCAGCGTGGCCTGGGCCACAGGGTCAGAGATGTCGCCGCCGGAGGGGGACACGGCGCCGATAACGGACAGCGCGCCCTCGCGGCCGTCAGAGCCGAGAGTGACCACAGAGCCGGCCCTCTCGTAGAACTGGGCCAGACGGCTTCCCAGGTACGCGGGGTAGCCCTCCTCGCCGGGCATCTCCTCAAGACGGCCGGACATCTCTCGAAGGGCCTCGGCCCAGCGGGAGGTGGAGTCGGCCATCAGGGCCACGGAGTAGCCCATGTCGCGGAAGTATTCGGCGATGGTGATGCCGGAGTAGACCGAGGCCTCGCGGGCCGCCACGGGCATGTCGGAGGTGTTGGCGATAAGCACCGTGCGCTCCATCAGGGACTTGCCGGTCTTGGGGTCGACCAGCTCGGGGAACTCGTTCAGAACGTCGGTCATCTCGTTGCCGCGCTCGCCGCAGCCGATATAGACCACGATGTCGGCCTCGGCCCACTTAGCCAGCTGGTGCTGGATAACGGTCTTGCCCGAGCCGAAGGGGCCGGGAACAGCCGCCACGCCGCCCTTTGCGATGGGGAACATGGTGTCAACCACGCGCTGGCCGGTGACAAGGGGCATATCGGGGGAGAGCTTGCGCTTATAGGGGCGGCCCTGACGGACGGGCCACTTCTGCATAAGGCCCACCTCTTTGGGTCCGTCCTTGGTCTCCACAGTGGCCACCATGTCGGTGACCTTGTACTTTCCGGCCTTGATGTCGGTTATCTTGCCCTCTATCCCTACCGGCACCATTATCTTGTGGGACACCACCTCCGTCTCCTGGACGGTGCCGATGATGTCGCCGGGGACTACCTCGTCGCCGGCCTTCTTGGTGGGCACAAAGTCCCACTCAAGGTCGCGCTTCAGGGAGGGGACCTCCACGCCGCGCTGCAGGTTATTGCCGGAGATCTTCATGATGTCGTCCAGCGGGCGCTGGATGCCGTCGTAAATGCTGGTGATAAGGCCGGGCCCCAGCTCCACGCTCATGGGTACGCCGGTGGATTCAACCGGCTCCCCGGGGGCCAGGCCGGAGGTCTCCTCATAGACCTGTATGGAGGCCTCGTCGCCGTGTATCTCAATTATCTCACCGATAAGGCGCCGCTCACTGACGCGCACCACGTCGAACATGTTGGCGTCGCGCATACCCTTGGCGATAACGAGAGGTCCGGCTATTTTTTTGATGGTACCATTGCTCATGTTTACCGATCACCTTTTTCTCGTATTATTTTAGTTGCCGTTGAAAATAATGTCGGAGCCCACGGCCTGCTCCACCGAGCGCTTCACCATGTCGATGCCGTACCCGGTGTTCCCGTGCACCCCCGGGATGGGGATGACGGCGGGCATAAGGCTCTCCCGGCAGCGGTCAAGCTCGCCGGGCATCTCCTTGGCGAGTGCCTCGGTGACATAGACCACGGCGTAGTCCTGCTCACACAGCCGCCTTAAAGTCCTTGCGCCCTCGTCGCCGTTTGGGACCGGAAAGACCTCCAGCCCCAGGGCCGCGAAGCCGTATATGCTGTCGCGGTCGCCCAAAACTGCAATCTTATACATACATATCCCTCAGTCTTTCCCGGATCATATTGTCGTCCAGCTCGTTCAGCTTGCCGGAGAGTATGATCCGCACGGTGCTGATCTCGTTCCTTCTTGCCAGCACATAGGCGAAAAGCGGCCCCACGGTAAAGGGATTCATCTTCTGCTCCTTGATGAGATCCATCACCCGGTCGTCGCAGTATTTTTCAAAGGCGGAATAGGACTCCTTCAGCCTCTCCGCGGCCTCGCCGTAGGGCGTGACCGAGAGATAGGCGAACAGGTCCTCAAGGCTCTTGCAGGCGGCCGCCGCCAGGGAGGCCGCGTCCAATGTCCCGCAGGGGGCCAGGGCAGCCTCTAAGAACGCCCGGCTCTTGCCGGTCTTGCAGGCGCGAACGGCTATCTTTATGTCGGAGACCGCCGCCGTCAGTTCGGCGTAGTCCCGAAGGATGTCTACGCCGCTGTCCCTGCCGCACTGTAAGAGGCCGGTGATGCAGGCCTTGTCCAGGATCACGTCGCATAGCTGGCCGTCCTCGGTCTGCAGCAGGGTGTGATAGGCCTGGTCCCCCGCCGCGGCCATATCGGGGGGCAGCTCTGAAAAGTCGCCCTCCCTGACGCAGCGGAGCATCACCTGTGGGTCGATAGAGCCACCGGGCAGGAACACGTCGTGGGGCTCGGCGCCCGTGACCACCGCTTTGATGGCGGCCTTCAGGTTATTATAGTCGGTGGGGTACAGGAGCACGTTAAAGGGGGTAAGGTCCTCCGTCAGCTCGTGGATGAAGGCCCAGGTCTTCTCCTCCTCGGCGGCCAGAATGGCCTCCGCCTGGGAGTCCCCGCCGCCCCAGCCCTTGTCCGACAGGGTCCTGAGACACTCGTCATAGGTCCTGCAGGCCATCAGCTGGTCCACGTCCTGGCGGCTGAGAAGCGAAAGCTCCCTGGAGCGCACCCGCGCCACCGCGTAGATGTATTCTTCAGTCATAGAGACAGTTTCCTTTCTCCCTCGGTACTCATGCCGTCGGGAACAGCAGCCTGCCCGCCGTATCCCTCAGCTGTTCATAGGCGTCCTCGAAAATGGCCCGGAAGGTGCAGTTGATGTCCACACCGCCGTATACCAGCAGGAAACCGCTTTCCACATTGTGCGCCTTGGGGGAGATGGTGACCTGGGCCCCGGGGACCGCCTTGCGCATACGGGCGAGGAAGTCGTCCGGCAGCCGCTCAAGGTCCCGCGAGTTCAGGCGCAGCTCGCCCTGTCCCTCCCGGGCAAAGCGGGTGTAAAGGGCCAGAAGGGTGTCGAAATACTCGTCGTCCGGGGCCTCCTCAAAGGACTTCCGGGCGGCGTCCACGGTCTCGCCGATAAGCTGCTGCTTGAACAGAAGCATCTCATTCCTCTGCTCCAGCTCCGCGGCGGACTTGGCCCGGTCCCTGATGTCCTGGGCCCGGCGCTCGCCGTCCTTCAAAACGGCGCGCACCTGTTCCGCGCCCTTTGCCTTAAAGCCCTCGGATATCTCCCCGGCCTTTTTTCTGGCCTCGTCAAGGATCTCTTCGGCTTCTTTCTGGCCGTCACCGGCTATCTGGCTTAAAATGGATTCCAGTCCGGTCATCTGTCTGCCTCCTCTCTCTTATGTATGGGCACAGTCGGCTTACAGGCCGGCGATGCTGGTGATGGAGAGGATGGAGATCAGAAGGGCCAGAACCGCGTAGGTCTCGACCATGGCGGGGAAGATCATGGACTTGCCGAACTGGTCGGGCTTCTTTGCCACCAGGCTTATAGAGGAGACAGAGGCCTTGGCCTGCCACTTGGCGGAGACCATGCCCACTATCGCCATGGGCAGGCAGGCGGCCAGGTACAGAAGGCCCTTCCACAGGGTAGCGGGGGCCTCGCCGCCCAGAACGCCGATCTGGGTAAGGGTCACGAAGCCGATAAGCAGGCCGTAGATGCCCTGGGTGCCGGGCAGCAGCTGAAGGATAAGGACCTTACCGAACTTGGAGGGGTCCTCGGTGACAACGCCCGCGGCCGCCTGGCCGGTCATGCCAACGCCGATGGCGGAGCCGATGCCGCCCATGAGAGCCGCCAGGACAGCGCCCAGCAGCGCGAACACAACGCCTAAAGAGTCCCAATTGAATTCCATTTCTTATTCCTCCGTAATCTTAAAGTGTTTTGTATTTGCGGCGAAGGGCGTGAATTTTTCCCCGCCGCCCTCATAGAACTTGCCGAAGAACTCCACGTACTGCAAACGGTTGGTATGTACGTACGCCCCCAGCAGGTTGATGAGCAGGTTGAGTACATGGCCGATGACGAATACCAGTATGAACAGTATCGCGCCGATAACGCCGCCGCCGGCCATGGTGCCCAGCATGTTGAACACCTGGGCGATAACGCCCGTGGCAAGCCCCAGGGCCAGAAGCCGCGAGTAGGACAGAATGTCCGACAGCCAGCTGGACACGCCATAGAGCCCGTAAAGGCCCTTTAAGAGGCGCTTGAAGCCCCGGCTCTCCCGGCCGGATGTGGCTATGATGCCCACCGCGCCAATGGCGGCGAACACCAGGGCTATGGTGATGACTATGGACGGGATGGGCAGGTCAAGGCCCATCATGTCCTTGAACATATCGCTGCCCACAAGGGCGATGATAAGTCCGCCCACCAGCATGTACCAGAAGCCGCTGTCATAAAGGGCGTCGAGATATTTGCCCCGGCGGCAGAGCTGGTATATCTGCATGGCAAGGCCCGCGAACAGGTGGATTATGCCCAGAAGGAAACTGAAAAGCATAAGCCTCATGGGGTCGTCCAGTGGGGCGAACCATAGGGGCGGCACATTTACCTCGGCGCCGAAGAAGGTCCTGGCAATGACCGGGATCGCGTCGCCAAAATAGCTGCCGAACATCACGCCCCAGAACATGGTGGATATGCCGCAGAAGAAGAACATACGCATGGTCTTGCGCAGGCCCTCCTCTATGTTTTTGAACTTCAGCAGCACGATGCCGCAGGCAAGGGAGATCAAAAATCCGTATGCCGCATCGGAAAGCATCATGCCGAAGAGCACATAGTAGAACACGCACATGACCTTAGAGGGGTCCACCTCCCACTTGCCGGGAAGGCTGTAGCCCTCAAGCACCCCTTCGACCGGGGCCCCGAAGAAGCCGTTTTTAAGCTTTACTGGCAGCTCCTCGTCAGGAGAGGGGGTCTCCAGCTCCACAAGGGCGTCGTACTTCTGCTCCATGGCGGCCTTCAGCGCCTCCGCTCCGGAGGCGTCCACGTAGCCCGTCAGATAGAATACGTGCCTTGTCTGCCAGAGCTCCCCGAGGACCTGGTATTTGTCCGCCCTCATGGTGTAGTAGTCGGCGGTGAACAGCAGCTCCTCGCGCTTTTCGGCGTAGGACATTATCTCCTGCTTCGCGGAGTCTATCTCACCCTCCGCCTTTTTAATGCGTTCCCGAAGCTCCTTCACCCTCTCGGGGGGTGCGGTCTTGCTGGGGGCCGCGGGATAGGTGAAGCCCATGCCCCTAAGGGCCGGCTCCAGCTTAATGCCGTACTTTCCAAGGCACACCACGAACACGCAGGTCTGCTGGGGCTGGGTGCTTATGACCTCCACCTCCACGCCCTCCACCTCAGGGGCGCTCTCGGCTATGCGCGTCTTTATCTCCCCCTCGCTGAGCTCCTCGGGGAAGGACCCGATGAACACGCTGGTGGAGCTGGTGCCGATGGTGCGCATGGACACGTCCAGGCCCATCCAGGGCTTCAAAGCGTCGATCTGGGCTTCTAGCCTTGCGATCTCCGCCTGCTGGTCCGTGATGCGCTTGCCCAAAGCGTTTATCCGGCCGGCGGTCTTCGTCAGCTCGGGCGCGTTCTGGGCGGTCTCATCATACTCCCTGACGCCAATACTCTTTCTGCCCTCAAGCATTGAGAGCATCGGCTTTTTGAAGGAGGCATAGGTGTCCAGGACCTCCACGGCGGAGCTGATGAGCTGAGCGTTTTTCTCGAATGTCTGCCGGGCAGAGGCCGTATCCGTCTGGGCGAAGGGGCCGCCGCTGAGCTTTTCGCCGGTCTCTTTGGGAAAGCTGACCTGTACGGCGGCTCTGCGCTGCAGCATCTCGAGGATCTTTTTGCGGTTGTTCTTAAGCGCGTACACGTGTATGCGCTTCATTTCCACTACCGCCATTGTGCATCGAACCTCCTTTAGGCCTTGCCCAAAACGATTTTGCGGATCTCCTCTGCCACCCGGGCGCCGTTCGCCCCGGCGGACTTTCGCAGCTCCTCCTGCATAGAGAGGGTCTGCTCCCGGACGGCGGCGCGGGTCTTCTCCGCGTCTGCCCGGGCTACGCCGCAGAGCACGTCGGCCTTCTTCCTGGCCTCCTTGACGGCGGCCTTAAGGGCCTCCGCGCCCGCGGCTTCGGCTTCGGCGGCGATCCTTTCGCCTTCCTCCTTGGCATGCAGTACCGTGTCGCGCGCTTTCAGCTCGGCATCACTGATGGCCTGCATGGTCTCTTTCGCCAAACTTCTTCACCTCCTGCTTATTAGCCTCAATAAAACTTTTATAGCGTCGGGTGCGCTGTGCGCCCCAATAAATATAGGTACACAGACACAAGCATATTATACCCCTTATATTCCCAAATGTCAAAACTAAAATTCTAAAAAAGGGGGTTAAAAGCGCAATACCACCATGTGCTGTTTCTCCGGGCAAGGAAGCGGCAATATAGAGCAAAAAGAACCCGCCGGGAAAAGGGGACGGTTCCCCTTCCGGCGGGTCTGGTAAGTCGGATTTTATCAGATATTACTCGGCGGCGGAGCTTTCCAAGCTCTCAGAACTCTCAGAGCTCTCGGTACTTTCGGAAGTCTCGGAGCTTTCAGCGCTCTCAGAGCTCTCCGCGGAGGAGACGCCCTTCTTGCCCATGATGCCCGCGACCTTGGAGGGGTTTATGCCGTTGATGGCCCCCGTGTTTATCTTGATGTCCATGGACTTGCCCTGGTCGATGGTAAACTGATTGAACTCCTCTGCCTTCATCTCCGTGAGCAGCCCTGTGGTCCGGCTCTCGTCCTCCTTAAGGGCCTTATAGTCCTCCTCTATGTCCAGCCGCTGTACGATATAGTACCGGGTGGTGGTCTCCACAAAGGCGGCCCCGCCGTTCTTAAGGGGCTCCAGCGCGTCGGCAAAGACGCTTGTAAGGTTGTCCAGCTGATAGGAGAGGGGCTCGCTGGCGGTGGGCTCCACGCTGTGCATATTGGAGCAGTTGGCCAAGGCGGTCTCCAGGTCTATGCGCCCGTTGTTCACAAGCTCCGCCTGGTCCCCAAGATACTCCTTGAGCTCGGCCTTCTTGTCGTCGTCCATATCCGTGGAGTTGCCATCCTCGTCGGTGGTGGTGAGGTCCACGGAGATATACTTGTAGTAGACGTACTTGCTCGTATAGTATTCGTGCAGCTCGTCCTCGGGGAGCGCCAGCTCGCCGCCCTCGCCGTACATGACGCCCAGCAGCTTTGAGAGCTTGGCGTTATAGGTGGAGTAGGCCTCCCTGAAGGAGCTCTCGGCTATGCCCATATTCTCAAAGGGCTCCTTATAATAGCCCCACATATTGTTTGTGACGTACTCCACGGAGTCCAGCTCCTCCTCGTCAAGGGAGAGGCCCAGCTCGTTGAACTTCTGGTTCACATAGCAGTAGGAGTAGAGATAGTCCAGGGCCTTTTCTTTGACCCACTGGGAGGCGTCCTGGCCGTCCACCTGGGACTTGAGGACCTCGCTGCCGGTGTCCACCTTTCCGGCGGCCTCGGAGTAGGCGCTGGATAGGTAGTAGATGTATCCGCCGATGGGCAGGGTGCTGTCCCCAGACTTTACGGCCCAGGTGTTGTTCTCGCTGTAGCAGCCGGTAAGGCCCGCGCACATGGCCAGGGCCATTACCCCCGCCGCGGCGCGCTTGAAGATCTTTGTCATAGAAACACTGTCCTTTCTTTTCAAACAGGCAGGATTTGATATATTAAGCCTGTTTTTTCTTAAAATCAAACTGGAACTCCCCTATTATACCGCAAAACTTCGCAAATGTCTACTCATTTTCCCCCATGATTTTTAAAACCCCTGAAAGAACCTCAAGGGGGGCCGCCCCTCTCAGCTTCACGCTGAGGTACGGCCTGCTGCCGGCGCTTACCATCACCTGGCCGTTCATGGCCTTTACGAGCCGCCCCACCTGGGCCATGTCCACCTCCCGCTGATAGAGGAGCAGCGCGTCGTTCTGCTGCTTTATCTCGCTTATGCCGAGCCCCGCCGCCATGCCCCGGAGCAGGGCTATCTCTATAAGCCCCCTGACGGCCTCGGGCGGCTCGCCGAAGCGGTCTATAAGCTCGTCGGTCACGTCCATAGCGTCCTCCTGGTCCTCTACCCCGGCTATCCTGCGGTAGACCTCCAGGCGCAGGTCTATGCTCTCTATATACTCCTCGGGTATATGGGCCGGCACCTGCATGTCAACGGTGCAGCCCTCGTCCACCGGGGCCTTTACCTCCTCGCCCTTCATAAGGCTTACGGCCTCGTTCAAAAGCTTCACGTACATATCATAGCCAACGGCCTCCATATGTCCGTGCTGCTCGCCCCCAAGGACGTTGCCCGCGCCACGTATCTCCAGGTCCCGCATGGCTATCTTGAAGCCCGAGCCGAACTCCGTGAACTCCCTTATGGCCGACAGCCGCTTCTGGGCTATCTCCTGTAAAGACTTATTGGGGGTATAGGTCAGATAGGCGTATGCCCGCCGGGAGCTTCTGCCCACTCGGCCCCGAAGCTGGTGCAGCTGTGAAAGGCCCATGCGGTCGGCGTTTTCTATTATAAGGGTGTTGGCGCTGGGCACGTCCACGCCGGTCTCTATTATAGTCGTGCACACAAGAACGTCTATCTCGTGGTCCAGAAGCTGCCGCCAGACCTCGGAGAGCTCCTCCTCGTCCATCTTCCCGTGGCCAAAGCCCACCCGCGCCTCGGGTATGGCCTCCTGCAATCTGGCCGCCGTGCGGGATATGGACGCGGTGTCGTTGTGGAGATAGTACACCTGGCCGCCCCTTCTCAGCTCCCTCTTTATGGCGTCGTATATCACGCCGTTATCGTGCTCCATCACGTAGGTTTGCACCGGGTGCCGGTCCTGGGGGGCCTCCTCTATCACCGACATGTCCCTTATCCCAGAGAGGGCCATATTTAGTGTCCTCGGTATGGGCGTTGCCGACAGGGTCAGCACGTCAGCTTTGCTGCAAAGGGACTTCAGCTTCTCCTTCTGGGCCACGCCGAAACGCTGCTCCTCGTCGATTATCACCAGCCCCAGGTCCTTGAACCTTACGTCCTTACTGACCAGCCTGTGGGTGCCGACAACTATGTCCACCGCCCCGCGCTTCAGGCGCTTCAGGGTCTCCTCCTGCTGCTTGGGGCTTCTGAACCGGGACAAAAGCTCCACATCCACCGGGAAGCCCTCCATGCGCCGGAGTATGGTCTGATAGTGCTGCCAGGCCAGAATAGTGGTGGGCACCAAGATAGCACACTGCTTGCCCCCCGTCACGCACTTGAACGCCGCCCTTAAAGCCACCTCCGTCTTGCCAAAGCCCACGTCCCCGCACAGCAGCCGGTCCATGGGCACAGGCCGCTCCATGTCGGACTTTATCTCCCCAACGCAGCGCAGCTGGTCCTCGGTCTCCTCGAACTCGAAGCGGCTCTCGAAATCCCGCTGCCACTCGCCGTCCGGGTCGAAGGCGTGGCCCTCCTGTTGCATACGCTTGGCGTAGAGCTCTATAAGCTCCTTCGCGATATCCTTCACCGCCGCCCGGACCCGCTGCTTCTTCTGCTGCCAGTCCGCGCCCCCAAGCCTGCTCAGCTTTATGCCGGAGTCCTCCCTGGGGCCGATATACTTCGACACCATATCAAGCTGGGTCACCGGCACGTACAGCGAGTCGTTCCTGGCATAACGTATCAGGATATAGTCCTTCTCTATGCCGTTCATCTCCACCTTGTGGATGCCCTCGAATACGCCGATGCCGTGGGTGGCGTGTACCACATAGTCCCCCTGGGACAGCTCCGAGAGGCTGGAGATCTCCTTGGCGTTCTTATTCTTCTTTATCTTTTTAACGGCGGCGTTTGCGGCGACCCTTCCCCGGGAAATAAGGGCAAAGTCCGCGTCCGGCCAGTCAAAGCCCGCCGACAGCGAGCCCGGGACCACCGTCACGGTGCCCTTCTGGGCGGTGGAGGGGTCCTCGATATACGCCGCCGGAAGCCCCGACTGCTTAAGGTCGTCGGCCAGAGCCCTGCCCGCCCGGTCCGTGCCCGACAGCACCACGCAGGCCCGCCCCTGCCTCAGCAGGGCCGAAAGGTCCTCCTGCAAAAGCTGCACCCCACCGCCCCAGGCCGGGAACTGCCGGACGGCGATGTTCACGAGAGTTTTCGTGGGTATCTCATAGGTGCCCCGGGCGAACACGTCCATAAAGAAGCTGGGGACCCGCTGGGCCTGAGAAAGAGCGTACTCCCAGGTCTCGGCGTACTTGTCCAGGCCCCTGCACAGAAGCCCGTCCTCAAGGTACGAGGTCAGGTCCTCGGCCCACTGGGCAAAGGTCGTGCGCACCCGGTCCTTGAGCCGCGAGCCCTCGGAGAAGACCATAATGCTGTCCTTCTCGTCAAAATAGTCAAAAAGCGTGGCCGGGCGCTCGTACACCAGGGGCAGGAATTTGTCCATGGAGCCGATGCTGAGACCGTCCGAGAGCTTCTGCGCCTCGGCCGCCAGGATCTCCCTGGCCTTTGGGGCCCGCTTGCCCCGAAGGGACTTTGACAGCGCCTCTATCTTCTTTATAAGCGCGGCCCTATTCTGCGGTATCACCTCGGTGCAGGGGGCTATTGTGACCTCCTTTAGGGGATCCGTGCGGCGCTGGGTCCCGGGGTCGAAGCTTGAGAGGGAGTCTATCTCGTCCCCCCAGAACTCCACCCTTACCGGCAGCGGGGCGCTTGGCGAGAAGAAGTCCACTATCCCGCCCCGGCGGCTGAACTGGCCCTGGCCCTCTATCTGGGCCTCCCGGGTATAGCCGCAGGAGACCAGGGCCGAGAGCAGCTGGTCTATGGTCATGGCCTGGCCGGAGCTCAGGGTAAAGAGCCTGCGCCCCAGCTCCTCCGGGCCCAGGGTCAGCTGCAAAGCCGCGTCGATGCAGCTGACGATACAGTCGCAGGAGCCGTTTTGCAGGCGCGACAAGGCCTCCAGGCGCTGTCGCTCGTACTCGTGGGAGGACACGGCGGCGTCCCGGAAGTTAAAGTCCCTAAGGGGGTAATTCGCCGGGCTCAGCCCCAGGCTTTTCAGGTCCTCGGTAAAGCGCTGGGCCTCGGCCTCGTCGGCGGCTATGATAAGCGCCTTTTTGCCGGACTCTCTCATGAGCCCCGCGGTAAGCACGCATTTGTGCACCCCGAAGACCCCCGCCGCCACGGCGGGAGTTCCCCCGGACTTGAGCGCCGTCTGAAGCTGGGCGTACTCCGGCGAGCGTGACAGTGCTGTAAAAATCGACCTCATAATATCGACCTCAGTTATACAGGTTCATGGCCCGGTCGGTCTCCCCCCGGACTATCAGCTCCGCGGCCGCCGCGGCGCTGTCCAACGCCGCGTCCAGCTCCTTAAGGTCGCCGGCGCTGAACCTTGACAGCACCCAGTCCGCCAGGTTAAAATCCGGGTGCGGCTTCTGCCCCACCCCCAGCTTTATCCTTGGGAACTGGTCAGAGCCCGAGAGGTATATGATGTTCTTCATGCCGTTATGCCCGCCGTCGCTGCCCTTTCGCCGCACCCGCAGCTTCCCCGGCGGCAGGTTTATATCGTCGAAGATTATCAGCGTGCGCTCCGGCGGCACCTTATAAAAGCCCATGGCCTCCCGCACGGACTGGCCGCTGAGATTCATAAAGGTGCCGGGCTTCAAGAGCAGCACATGTTTACCACCCAGGCCGCACTCCCCTGTGACCCCCTTGAAGCGTATCCGGCGCATATCCGCGTGGAGCTTTTCGCACAGCCTATCCACAGCCATGAACCCCGCGTTATGCCGCGTGCCCTCGTATTCCTTCCCGGGATTCCCAAGGCCCGCAATGATAAACTCCACCGGCCCCGGGACCGCCTGCCTGCCAGAAAAAAACATCCTTATCTCCTCCCTGAGCATAACAACCTGGCGGGAGGGATGGCCCGCCCGCCTGTGCGTGGACTATTTTAGCATGGTTTTCGTGGGTTTTCAAGGGGAATATGGGGGGCGGCGCGGCCTTACCGATACTATTCTTGCATTTGGCGGGAATATCTGGTATTATGTCAGTAAGGAGTTCGCCATTGCGGTGGACGGTTGGAGGACGCTGGCTTCGCCAGGTCCCGGAGATTTCCCTCGGCTCTGAAAGAGCCGCCCCCGCTTCGCGGGGTACCGGGAAACTCCGCCCTTTACGGAGGGTCTGGACCCTCTGAGAACATAGAAACCCGCAAGGGAATCTATCGTAAAGGGGGCGAGCTTAATGAGCGTTCCCATCGGCGACGTGCTGGGGATAATGGTGGCCCTGATCGGGACCATCGTTCTTCTCCTGGTGGAACTGATAAAAGCGCAAAAAAAGTAACCGTTCCGGACCGGGGAGCGGTTACTTTGTGTAAATATATAACCTAAACCGGGCCAGCCGTCTATCGGCGGGCTCCGCTCTTTTTCTGCCTCTATTATATCCCCATCACGCCGTTTTGTCAAGCGCAAACGCGGTTTGCCGGACGGATCGCCGTTCCAAATGGGGTTTTTGCAAAAAAATTTGAAAAAGTTACGGTTTCCTATGGAATTTTTCGGAAATCTTTGGTATAATCGGACTGTAATCGGAGAGTAAAGATATTTTCAGATTCCGGTTGAGTATTCTTTAGGAGGTTGTTACCAATGAGCCACAAGTATGTGTACCTGTTTACTGAGGGCAACGGTTCCATGCGCGAGCTGCTGGGCGGCAAGGGCGCGAACCTTGCCGAGATGACCAGTCTCGGCCTGCCCGTGCCCCAGGGCTTCACAATCAGCACCGAGGCCTGCACACAGTATTACGAGGACGGCCGGAAGATCAACGACGAGATCCAGGCGCAGATCATGGAGTATGTCGCCAAGATGGAGGAGATCACCGGCAAGAAGTTCGGCGATAAGGAGAACCCGCTGCTGGTGTCCGTGCGCTCCGGCGCCCGCGCTTCCATGCCCGGCATGATGGATACCATCCTGAACCTGGGCCTTAATGAGGAAGTGGTTGAGTATATGGCCAAGGCCTCGGGGAACCCCCGCTGGGCCTATGACTGCTACCGCCGCTTTATCCAGATGTATTCCGACGTCGTCATGGAGGTGGGCAAGAAGTATTTCGAGGAGCTCATCGACCAGATGAAGGAGAAGAAGGGCGTCACCCAGGATACCGAGCTGGACGAGAACGACCTCAAGGAGCTTGCCGAGCAGTTCAAGGCCGAGTATAAGGAGAAGATCGGCGCCGACTTCCCCACCGACCCCAAGGAGCAGCTCATGGGCGCCGTCAAGGCCGTGTTCCGTTCCTGGGACAACCCCCGCGCCAACGTGTACCGCCGCATGAACGAGATCCCCTACAGCTGGGGCACTGCCGTCAACGTGCAGATGATGGCCTTCGGCAACATGGGCGACGACTGCGGCACCGGCGTGGCCTTCACCCGCGACCCCGCCACCGGCGAGAAGAAGCTGATGGGCGAGTTCCTGACTAACGCCCAGGGCGAGGACGTTGTGGCAGGTGTGCGCACCCCCATGCCCATTGCCCAGATGGCCGAGAAGTTCCCCGAGGCTTTCGAGCAGTTCCAGAAGGTCTGCAAGCTTCTTGAGGACCACTATAAGGACATGCAGGACATGGAGTTCACCGTGGAGCACGGCAAGCTCTACATGCTGCAGACCCGCAACGGCAAGCGCACAGCTACCGCCGCCATCAAGATCGCCTGCGACCTTATCGACGAGGGCATGAAGACCGAGGAAGAGGCCCTTCTGATGATCGATCCCAAGCAGCTTGACGCGCTGCTGCATCCCCAGTTTGACGCGGCTGCCCTGAAGGCCGCCACCCCCGTGGCCAGCGCTCTGGCCGCCTCTCCCGGAGCCGCCTGCGGCAAGATCGTCTTCACCGCAGAGGATGCCGTCGAGCAGGGACAGGCCGGCGAGAAGGTAGTGCTGGTGCGCCTTGAGACCTCTCCTGAGGACATCGAGGGTATGCATTTCTCCCAGGGCATCCTGACCGTGCGCGGCGGCATGACCAGCCACGCGGCCGTTGTGGCCCGGGGCATGGGCACCTGCTGCGTATCCGGCTGCGGCGCTATAAAGATGGACGAGGCCAACAAGCGCTTCACCCTCAACGGCCGCGAGTACCATGAGGGCGACTATATCTCCCTGGACGGCACCACCGGCAATATCTACGGCGAGGCCATCCCCACCGTGCCCGCCTCCACCGAGGGCGGCTACTTCGGGCGCATAATGGAGCTCTCCGACAAGTACCGCACCCTGCAGGTGCGCACCAATGCCGACACCCCCAAGGACGCCGCCCAGGCTGTGGCCTTCGGCGCAGAGGGCATAGGTCTCTGCCGCACCGAGCACATGTTCTTCGACCCTGACCGCATCGCCGCCATCCGCGAGATGATCTGCTCCGACACCGTCGAGCAGCGCAAGGCAGCTCTCGCGAAGCTGGAGCCCATGCAGCAGGGCGACTTCGAGAAGCTCTACGAGGCTCTCGAGGGCAAGCACGTGAACATCCGCTTCCTGGATCCCCCGCTGCACGAGTTCGTCCCCACCGAGGAGAAGGACATCGAGCTGCTGGCTAAGACCCAGGGCAAGAGCGTTGAGGATATCAAGGCCATCATCGCCGGTCTCCATGAGTTCAACCCCATGATGGGCCACCGCGGCTGCCGCTTGGCCGTCACCTATCCCGAGATCGCCGAGATGCAGACCGAGGCCGTCATAAAGGCCGCCATCAATGTGAACAAGGCCCATCCCGACTGGCATATCGTGCCCGAGATCATGATCCCCTTAGTTGGCGAGATCAAGGAGCTCAAGTACGTGAAGAAGACCGTCGTTGAGACCGCCGACAGGATCATAGCCGAAGCGGGCGCGGACCTGAAGTACAAGGTGGGCACCATGATCGAGATCCCCCGCGCTGCCCTTACCGCGGACAAGATCGCCGAGGAGGCCGAGTTCTTCAGCTTCGGCACCAACGACCTGACCCAGATGACCTTCGGCTTCAGCCGCGACGACGCGGGCAAGTTCCTGGGCAGCTACTATGAGAACAAGATCTACGAGAACGATCCGTTCGCAAGGCTCGACCAGGAGGGCGTGGGCCAGCTGGTGAAGCTCGCCTCCGAGAAGGGCAAGTCCGTGCGCCCCGACATCGTGCTGGGCATCTGCGGCGAGCACGGCGGCGACCCCACCACCATCGAGTTCTGCCATAATGTGGGCCTGACCTATGTGTCCTGCTCGCCCTTCCGCGTGCCGATCGCCAGGCTGGCCGCGGCACAGGCGGCTATTAAACAAAAGTAGGCGTTTGTTTCCGTTGACGCAAACTGAATAGCTCTGTCATATGTATGGTGAGGACGTCCGTTGTCCTCACCATATTCTTTTATCTGGACGGTGGCCTTGTTCCTGCGGCCCTCCACCTGCCCGATGATGGCCTGTTTTGGGCCGGGGGCAAGGTTCAAGTCCCAGCGGAAGTGGGTGTTGTCCAGTGGGGTAATGCGGCACACGAACTTGTCCAGCACCTTTTCATCAATACTGGGGCCGGAGAAGTCCAACATTTCATTGAGGGCGGCTTCAATATAGGGCATAAATTTTACCTCCGATTTACATAGAAATAGCCGAGGGGCTTTCGCGAGAAAACCTCCCGGCTATGTAAAACCGTGGGCTATTGCTTCTGGAAATACTGGTGCTCTTTGAAAAGCTCCTTGTATAAGTCCTCCGCAGTCCAGAATATATTGTGCGGTGTGATAACGGCTTTTAGGCCAATGGGAGGTATACCGGCTTTTTTGTACTCGCTTAAAAAGCGGTCGAGCATATCTGCCATATTGGCAAATACCATCATTTCAGACGGAAACTCCGGCCCGGTGTAGTCGATATTTTCCCTGGGAAAGCCGGGAATACCAGCGAGATACGCCAGCTTTTGGGAGTAATCCTCCTGCTTTATCCGCGAAGTTCGTATGCCGAGATTTATACACAGTCTCTCAATGTGCGCGGCCTTGAGCGGCTCTACATGAAATAGTAGGATTTGCGTATTATTCATGAAAATCCCCCTCCGCCTCTAACTTGTCAAAATCGCTTGTATACAGCCTGCCCTGCACAATACGGTACTTCTCGAATTCGCTCTCCGCATGGCTTTTTGCTATCTCCATGCTGATTTTACCCGCGTCTTTCAGGATATCCCGGTCGTCCGCCAACAGGAACCGGTCTATGCGGCCCGCCCAATCCTCCATAGTCATAGGAATGTGCCGCCGTGCGGCAGATTCCGCCAGATCCAGAAGGCGCTCAAAACAATCTTCATCCAGAAAAGCCCCGTTCTCCATACGCTTCCGGTCGATCACATAGCCGGTTTTGGCATACTGAGCCAGAACCTGAGTTGCCCAGCGTCTGAACTGCGTGGCACGGATGGAGTTGACCCGGTAGCCCACGGAGATAACAGCGTCCAAATTGTAGTGGTCTATGTTTCGGGTCACTTGTCGGGAACCCTCTGTCTGAACTACTCGAAATTTTCGAGTAGTTGCCTGCCGTTCCAACTCGCCGGAATCAAACACTTCTTTTAGGTGATAGGTTATGGTGTTTGATTCAACATCAAAAAGCTGCGCTATCATCTTCTGTGTCAGCCAAAGAGTTTCATCTTCATATCGGACTTCTATACTGTCCGCATGGGCCTGCTTCTCAAAAATCAGAAACTCGGCTGTACTGTTGCGGATAGTCAACTCGTTTTTCGCCAATTCACAACCCCCATAAGGCCATTATTTTTGCAATCCAAGCTCCCGTGCCACCAAAGCAAGAGTCTCCTCAATACTCCGATTGTCATCCCTCAAAATAACCCGGAACCCCGAGTGGAGAAACTCCTCATACACGGCAGGGGAGTTGATACGCTCCAGGCACTGCCGGAAATTATCAAGTGCCCGCTCCGGGTCGGGTTCCTCCATCATCAGCTTATAGAGAAACTGCTTTTCCCTGTCTGGCCTCTCAAAAAAGCGCTTCACCGAAACCTTCGGGTCAGCCAGCATGATAAGCACATGGTCATAGTCGGAAATCTCCCGCAGAGTTTCAAGGGATATATTTGTGTCCACAAACACCGGCTTATCCGTCACAGCCAGTTTTTCCAGAATTTGCAGCTCAAGAATCTCACACTCTTTTGATACGCCCTTTACCCAAGCCTCATACTCGTCCGGCGTCCGCCTGATAAAATCGTGCCAGTCCTGCAAATCCCGGGTGTAGGTCAGGCAGGGGAACTCCCGGCTGTCCAAACCGGTCAGCATAGAATCGTGATAATTTTCCTCGCAGGCGATACCGTTGTGTTTTTCAGCCAGCAGCTTCACCATGGTGGATTTCCCTGCGTAGGCCGTCCCATTGATGAAGAACACATTGCTAAATTTCAAGCTGCTCATCCCCCCTATAACCAGCTACCATTATATTGGTATTCCCGCCCAAAGTCAACAGAAACCTCCCCATTATTGCTAGATTTGCGAGATTTCTTGAAAAGTCTTGTATGCTAAATTAAATCATCCGGAAATGCGATTCTTTACGGTTAACAGCCGAGAGAGGAGCAGGCTGCTTAAAACCCAAAGCGGTCCAAAAAATTTTGCAATCCCATCTTAGGAGATTGCAAAATGTTCATGTCTATTTAAACAATTTTCCGCGAAAATCACTGCCTAGGCCAAAAATGCAGCCCATAGACCACCAGGCACACGGATATCAGCGCCGCCGAGGCCGCGGAGCCGATAGCTATCGAGGTGTGCCGCAGGGGACCCGCCACCATGCTGACCAGTATGGCAAGGCCGTCAGCTATCAGCAGGAAGCGGTACAGCTTTCGCTCAAGTTCACTCATCCATCTCACCCCCGTAAATATCGTCTGAAAGGGCGTCGGCCAGCGCCCTGAACTGGGGAAGAGTCAGCTGCTCGGCCCTGACGTTCTCTGGCAGGCCGGCCTCCAGCAGCCGCCGCTCTATGAGCCCCTTTGGCAGCCGCAGGGCCCCCGAAAGGGAGTTGGCGGCTGTCTTTCTCCGCTGTGCGAAGGCGCCCCGGGCCACCTTGAAAAGTATGGCCTCGTCCCGGACCTTCACCGGCGGCTCCTTCAGCATATCGAAGCGTATCACCGCCGAGTCCACGTTGGGCGGGGGCATAAAGCTGCCCCGGCCCACGCTGAAGAGCACCTGGGGGCGGCTTCGGTAGAGCACGCTGACGCTGACGGCCCCGCACTCCCGCACACCCGGCGGCGCGCATAGCCTCTGCGCCGCCTCCTTCTGTACCATGACGATGACGGTCTTTATGGGCAGTCCGCCTTCTAACAGGGCCATTATCACCGGCGAGGTGATATAGTAGGGCAGGTTCGCGCAGACGCATATTGGTCCGCCGCCGAGTTTCTCATCTATGAGCCCCGAAAGGTCCAGCTTCAGTATGTCCCCATGGACTATCTCCACGTTATGACAGTCGGAAAGGGTCTCCTCCAGGACCGGCAGCAGCCTGCGGTCCAGCTCTACGGAGACCACCTTCTTCGCCACGGCGGACAGCTCCCGGGTGAGCACCCCCACCCCCGGGCCCACCTCCAGAACTCCGGCGCAGTCCTCCGCCCCACAAGCCCTCGCCATCCTCGGGCAGACCGAGGGGTTTATTAAGAAGTTCTGGCCCAGGCCCTTTGACAGGTGCAGGCCGTGGCGCTGTAAAAGCTCCCGCAGGGCGCGGGGGTCGGATAGGGTTAGGGGCATGGGCTCTCCTCCTTTCATGGATCAGTCCAGTTCAACGCGGTACAGCACGCGCCCGCCGTCGTCGAACTCCTTGGGGAAGTTCTCGTCGAACCAGGCCGCGTCCACCTCGTATGAATGTCTCTCAAAATCGCTTATGAGCACGTAGTCCACATCATACCTCCTGAAAAGCTCCGTATTCTTTCCCGGCTCCTCGTACATGGGCCGCAGGTCCCACTCCCGCTGGTAGTAGTTGAGCCCATGATAGAAAAGGTAGATGGGCGAGCCGCAGACGATGTTCCTGCCGGCAAGGGCCGCCGCCTCGTTATTATGCCGCTGGTCGGTCATTATTACCGCATCTTTAGGAAGCTGGTCGTCGATGAACATGGCGAGGTTCATGGCCCCGGTGCCGTAGAGCTCATAGCGGGACACAAACTCCCGGGCTATGGTGAGCCCGGCGGGTACGGCCAGCGCTATGGAGACCAGCGCCGCCGCCGTAAACTGGGCGGCTCTCCTTGGTATCAGCTCCAAAAGGCCCCAGATACAGTCCGCCGCCGCGCAGCAGAGAAACAGAAAGCCCACATAAAGGAGCTTATTATTGTCGTAGTCGTTGGGCTGGAACTCCACGAACTCCGCCACGAACCATATGGCCATCGGCGGGCAGTACCGGGCAAAGCGCTTTCTGTCCGCCGTAAGCAGGCCAATAATTGCGAAGACCCACACAAATCCCACGTTTTTCAGATAGAACCACAGGTAGTTGTCGTCCCCGATGACCCAGCCGAAATGTCCCCGGACCATGCCGCCGCTTGACACCTGCCGGAAGGTCCAGGTAAATAGCTGGGGCAGCGAGAAGGCCAGGGCGCTCAGCAGGAGCAGGCCCCAGGTGAATATTACGTGCTTCAGCCTGTGCCTTTTTGCAGAGCCCATAAGGAGCAGCACAAGCGCCCCGGCCCATAGGGAAAACACCGAGAGAAAGAGCCCCAAAAGCCTGTCAGAGTTGTTCCGGTCCTCGGGGGAGAGAACGGCCTGCATTATAAGCATGGCGATGAGCCCTATGGGTATCAGCGCCTTGCCAAGCTTCAAAGCGAAGCCCGAAAGCCCGTTGTCCCGAAGGAGCCGGGCCGTGAGCCAGGCCCCGCAGACCAGCCCCAGGGCCAGAAAGGAGTGGGTGTGTATCATGGGCAGGGCCCCGGCCATGAGCCCGGCTATAAGATAATACCGGCGCTTATGGCGGAACACGGCCCTTGTAAGCAGGTATAGGGTGGGGAACAGCAGGGCCCAGCCGAACAGGGTGGCCCGCTGGGGCAGCATCATGTCCACTATCACGTTGACCCAGCGGATATTCTCCGCGGAGTAGTTGGTGGGGTTCTCGTAATAGGCGTAGAATATCCGGGAGAAATTCTCCTTTCCCCCGCCAAGGAAATATATGAGCCCCAGCCCGCAGTTGAGAAAGAAAAAGGTAAAGGCGAGAGCGGCCTTTTTACCGCTGCCAAGAAGCGTCCTTAAAAACAGCCAGCCCCCGAAGAACACCTGGGCTCCCGCCAAAAGCATGGGCAGACAGTACGCAAGGCGCAGGGGTGCGCCCATAAGGTAGAGGCTTGCGGATATGCTGTCCGAAAGGAAGGGATAGCTGAGCCGGGTGCCGGGCAGCAGGGAGTAGCTGGGGGGGAAGGTCCCCTGGCGGGCAAGGCTTGTGATAAAGCTCAGGTGCATGGACATGTCGCCGTAGGT
This sequence comes from uncultured Eubacteriales bacterium, assembly GCA_910584745.1. Classification (GTDB taxonomy): domain Bacteria; phylum Bacillota; class Clostridia; order Oscillospirales; family Acutalibacteraceae; genus Acutalibacter. The sequence goes on along the minus strand of CAJUDG010000016.1, from coordinate 4,882 downwards.
GGCCTGGCTGCTGTATATGACATTGTCCTGCCAGTAGAAGGAGCGGGGGACCAGTATGCAATACACCGCCCAGAGGACCAGCACAAAGAACAGGAACTTGTGCCGCAGGAACGCGCCGGGTACGTCCCTCAGGCTTACGGATACGGCCCGCCCGGACCTTTTGGCCCATATGAGCGCCCCGCAGGCAATAAGCGTAATTATCACAGCCGCCGCTATATGCCCCGTAAGGGTGAAGCCCAGGGGAAAAGCCATAAGCGCCGGAAGCCACTGCATGGAGACGCTGCCAAGCACGCTGCCAAGCAGGACCCTGGGCCCCGCCGTCTCCCGGGGGAATATCACCGCCGAGAGGCACAGGCCGCAGAACTGGAAAAAGCATAGGAAAACCACGGCGGCCATGCCGCCTGTGAACGAGCCGTACAAATATACTCACCCCTCAAAGCCTATTGGGTATATTTTATCATTTTCCGGCGAAAAAGTAAAGTTGCCTTTCCCGCTTATATGTGATAAAATTAGAAAAACACCTTTTGGGGGGAACAGAGTATGGGGAGCTTTGAGCGCCGGGACAAGATGAATTACTACCTGGATCTGGCGGAGACCGTCTCCCAGCGGTGCACATGCCTTAGGCATCACTACGGGGCGGTAATAGTAAAGGACGACGAGGTGATATCCACCGGCTATGTGGGCGCACCCAGGGGCAGGGTAAACTGCTCTGACCTGGGGTACTGCCTAAGGCAGAAGCTGGAAATACCACGAGGCCAGCGGTACGAGCTTTGCCGCTCGGTCCACGCCGAGGCCAACGCCATTATAAGCGCCTCCAGGGGGGAGATGATGGGCGCGGACCTGTATCTCACCGGCAAGGAGGTCTCTGACGGCAGCTACATAAAAAACGCCGTCTGCTGCTCCATGTGCAAGCGCATGGTGATAAACGCCGGCATAGCCCGGGTGATAGTCCGGGACGATAGGGACAGCTATAGGGTGATAGACGTAAATGCCTGGATAGAGGACGACGAGTCCCTCAGAGGGGAGCTGGGCTATTGAGCCGGGAGAGATACCACCTTCTCGACACCGTCAGGGGACTGCTGCTTATCAATATGATAGCCTATCATGGGCTGTATGATGTGGTGCATATTATGGGTGTGCCTATAGGCTGGTATACCGGCCCCATCGGCTATGTCTGGCAGCAGGGCATCTGCTGGGGGTTCATACTGCTGTCCGGGTTCTGCTTCAGGCTCTCGCGGCATCCCCTGCGCCACGGGCTGACGGTCCTTGGGGCGGGGGTGCTGGTGACCGTTGTGACGGCCATCGCCATGCCCTCAGAGCGGATAATCTTCGGGGTGCTGTACCTTCTGGGGCTCAGCGCCCTGATACAGTGCGCCGTCTGGGCCCTGTGGAGCAGGCTGGGGCTGCCGCCCTTCCCGGCGGGCCTTGGGCTGGCGCTGTCGGCGCTCATGTTCCTTCTGACCCGGGAGGTGCCCGCGGGCTATATCGGCTTTGAGGGGCTCAGGCTGTGCTCTCTGCCCAGCTGGCTCTATAGCTGGGACTTTCTGGCGGTGCTGGGGTTCCCCGGGCCGGGATTCTGGTCCTCGGATTATTTCCCGGTGATACCCTGGGTGTTTCTGTATCTCTGCGGGTACTTCTTATGGCGGCTTATAGGCTCGCGCCAGAGGGTCATGGACAAACTTCGCCCCGGGATAAGGCCCCTGGCCTTCCTGGGCCGGCACAGCCTTCTGGTGTATCTCCTGCATCAGCCGGTGCTCATGGCGGTATTTACCGCTTTCAGCGCCTTGTAGAAAATGCTCTGCATTTATGCCTTGCATTTAGTATAAAAATGTGATAGAATCTATATAGTGCAAAGCACGGTAAAAACGCAGTATAAAAGGGAGTGTTCTTATGGATCCTTTAAGCGCGGCCGCCAGCTCTTACAGCTCGGTAAATCTGGCGGCGGACTACTCCATGGCCGTTGCCCGCATGGCGATGGACGACGCCCAAGAGCTGGCCATGCAGGAGCTTGAGCGGATGCTGCCCCCAAGCCCCTATACCTTCGACGTTTACGCCTAAGGCAGAAGGCCCCCGCTTCGGGGGCCCTTTCTCTATTCCATGAGGTATAGTCAACACGGTTCTATTATATTTCCTTACAAATCCACTCAAAAGGAGCGTGCGAAATGAAGGCCCAATCCTTTAACGAAAACTGGCTGTTCTCAAAGCCCGGCGGCGAGCCCAGGCAGGTGACCCTGCCCCATGACGCCATGATACACGAGACAAGGGACCCGAAAGCTCCGGGCGGCTCCGGAAACGCGTTTTTCCCAGGCGGGGAATACCTGTACCGGAAGACCTTTTACTGCCCGGCCGACTGGCAAGATAAGACGGTGCTGCTGCATTTCGGGGGAGTGTACAGAAACTGCACGGTAAGCCTTAACGGGGAGGTCCTGAGCTCCCACGCGTACGGCTATTCGGCTTTCGACGTGGAGCTTACGGGCAGGCTGCTGCCGGGGCAGGACAATACCCTGGAGGTAAAGGTGGACAACAGCCGGCTGCCCAACTCCCGCTGGTACAGCGGCAGCGGCATCTATCGGCCGGTGGAGCTGATAGTCGGGCCCGGGGAGCATATAGAGCACCAGGGACTTCGGGTGAGCACCCTGGATATCGACCCGCCCAGGATCCGGGTGCAGACCGCCGCCACAGGCGGGGAAGTGCTGGTAGAGATACTGGACGGCACAGAGGTCATCGCGAGGGCTGCCGGCAGGGATGCTGAGATAGAGCTGCCGGGGGCGGAGCTTTGGAGCGAGGAAACGCCGAAGCTCTATGCCTGCCGGGCCACGCTTTCCGCCGGGGGCGAAGAAGCTGACACGGCGGAGACCCTTTTTGGCATCCGAAAGGTGGAGTGGAGCACAAGGGGGCTCTTTATCAACGGCAGGGAGACCCTGCTGCGTGGCGGGTGCATACACCACGACAACGGCCTTCTGGGCGCGGCATCGCCGGAGGAGGCCGACAGCCGCAGGGTGAGGCTTTTGAAGGAGGCGGGCTTCAACGCCCTGCGCTCGGCCCATAACCCGGCCTCGGAGGGGCTGCTCAGAGCCTGCGACAGGTACGGCGTGTACGTCATGGACGAGACCTGGGACATGTGGTATAAGCATAAGAACCGGTACGACTACGCGGACGATTTCGAGCGTAGCTATGGGCAGGACCTTGAGTCCATGGTGCGAAAGGATTATAACCACCCCAGCGTCATCATGTACTCCATCGGCAACGAGGTCAGCGAGCCCGCCGAGGAGCGGGGGGTGGAGCTTGCAAAGGAGCTGGTGGAAAGGCTCCATGAGCTGGACGGTTCCAGAGCGGTAACGGCGGGCATCAACCTCTCCATCCTTACAAGCTATGCCATGGGAAAGCCCCTCTACAAGGAGGAGGGAGGCCGCGCCGACGAGTCGGTGAACGAGAACGGCGGCATGAACAGCACCATGTTCAACCTGATGACCTCCGTCATGGGCACCGGCATGAACCGGGCGGCGAATTCCGACAAGGCCGACCGGGCCACAAGCCCCGTGCTGGACACACTGGACGTGGCGGGCTACAACTATGCCTCGGGGCGGTATAGAATGGATGGGACAAAGCACCCGGAGCGGGTCATAGCCGGCAGCGAGACCTTCCCCCAGGATATCTGGAAGAACTGGCAGCTGGTGAAGGAGCTGCCCTACCTGATAGGGGACTTCATGTGGGTGGCCTGGGACTATCTTGGAGAGACCGGCATAGGGGCCTGGGCCTATACCGAGGACGCCAAGGCCTTTGACAAGCCCTATCCCTGGCTGCTGGCGGACTGCGGGGCGCTGGACATTCTGGGGGACCCCAACGGCGAGCTGTACCTTGCCCGGGCGGCCTGGGGGCTTTTGGATAAGCCTGTTATATGCGTGCGACCGGCAAACCATAGGGGCGACAAGCTCATAAAGTCCGTCTGGCGGGGGACCAACGCCATCCCCAGCTGGAGCTGGCAGGGCTGCGACGGATACCCCGCTGTCATCGAGGTGTTCTCGCAGAGCGCGACCGTAAAGCTGCTGCTGAACGGCAAGTCCCTTGGCAAAAAGCGGGTGAAGAACGGCGCGGCGGCCTTCCACGCCAAATACTTCCCCGGGGAACTCACCGCCGTGGCCTATGACAGAGACGGTCGGGAGACCGGCCGGAGCCAGCTGTTCTCCTCTGTGGGCCGGGCAAAGCCCTGCATCGAGCCGGAATGCGTGACGGTGCGGCGTGGAGAGACCCTGTTCGTGCCGGTGACCCTCCGCGGGACCAACGGTATGCGGGAATGTGCAGCGGACCGCATCCTCACGGCCACGGCGGACGGCGGCGAGCTGCTGGCCTTCGGCAGCGCGAATCCGCGGACAGAGGAGCGGTTTGACGCCGGTAGCTGCACCACATACTACGGCAGGGCCATGGCCGTTATAAGGGCCGGGAAGCCCGGCCGGATGGTGGTGACAGTCCGGGACGGCGGTCAGGAGAGCTCGGCGGTCATCACTGTAGAGGAGTGACTTGGACTGAAAGAAAGGCGTACCACTGTTTTTAGCGGTACGCCTTTCTCTTTAAACCCCGCGCCATATGTGTGGGAAGCAAGGGTTATATAGGTTCAGCTCCTTCCTGAAATAAAAAAAGCCGGTCGCTTGTTTTGAAAATTACTCTCCAGCGACCGGCTATGTATTTTTGTGGCAAGAGGGCCAGCAGATTATCTCCGCTGGCCCTCTCGTTTCTCTACTATTCTGTTGTTGTGAGGGTTCGGTTCCTGTACCCAAAGATGAAATCATCAACCGCCTGCAGCATGAACGCCTGATCGACAACAAGGAGCGTCCAACAGACTACGGCCGGTGCGTTGGGCTCATCACGGAATACTGTGCAGTAG
>CAJUDG010000015.1 GCA_910584745.1 uncultured Eubacteriales bacterium | reverse complement strand
AACACGACCACAGACTTGCCGGCCAGAGCGGACGCATCCAAGGTAAAGGTGATCTTCTCTGTACCAGTAGCGTTCTCGGGGGTAAACTCCTTCTCTGCCATGACCTGTTTGCCGTCCACGGTCAAAGGTTGGCCGGTAAGCGGGTTTTCCGCCTCGGTGATGGGGCCGTCAAAGACTCGGAACAACTGCCATAATGTGATGATTAAAAGGACTATCCGAGTCCTCCCATACTGTGTGACACCATAAATCTAACCAGGCGTCGGTTTCTTCAAATGTGTGGTGCTGCTGTACCAGTCTTTCTGTGATGTTTCGTGGGAGACAGAGGAAGCCGTAGCCGTCTGTGGTGTATACTGCACCGTTCATGCACTCTTTGCCGAAACACTTGACTACCCAATCGGTGATTTGATAGGTCAATTTTTTCGTTTCTCTGTCCAGTTCATAGGTCAAGTACCCAAACCGGGCCAGCATATCCAGCGTTTCCGTGGCCTTGGCGCGGCTCCTAACGCCCAAAATACTCTTGAGGCCCACTATGCCTCCAGCCCACATACCGGGCTCCACGGCGTTCTCGTAGCCGCAATATGAGGCCACACCCTTACGGAACGCCGCGCGGCTTGCTAAGCGCATCCAGGCACCCATGAGCCCCTTGCCGGTGGGCAGGGCGTTTCTGGGCAGCTTGACCCAGTTGTATTTGTGCAGGCATTTCATGGCGGCCATCTTCGCGATTTCTCCCTTCCGATATGATGAAAAAGTGGTTGTTGCAAAAGATGCAACAACCACTTAACAAGTAAAAAACATTAGACGAATATCACACAGTTTTCATGATACCCCTGAAACAGAGTATCATGCGTAAGAAAACTCATGTTTTCTGTCTTAGCTTGCGACAGAAAAATTCTGTCAAATGGGTCGTTATGCTTCGGCGCATCCCCATCCCGATGAAGTGTTTCCAGGGAATAAACGTGTTTATCCCGCAAATCCAACGACAGGAATCCTGCCTGCTGGCAATAATCAGAAAACTCTTTTCCGGAAATCTTCACATTGTCCGGGTGCAGGGCGTGTTTTATGGCAATCTCCCAAACGGAGACCACACTGTAATACATGGTATTGCCCGGATCCAGAATCAGTTTCCTCGCGTTTTCGGAGAGCCTTTCATCCTCACTCAAGGCCCAAAGGAGAATGTGCGTATCCAAAAGCAAATTCATAGGCTGCCCCCAAATAATGCCTCAATTTCACCGTTATCCCGATCCAGGTCGGCAGGCGCTTCAAACTTTCCTTTCGCTATTCCAATGCGGTTGGATACCGGGACATCATTGTATATGGACATTTTTACCACCGGCTTTCCATACCGAGCGATGATGATATTGTCCTCTTTCCCGGATTCAATGAGCTTAATCAGACGTGACAAATCAGTTTTGGCCTCTAAAATATTGACTTGCAGCATACCACACGCCCCCTTTCAGAAGCTGGTCTTCTTGACTATATTATATTCAATTTCCGCCGAACAGTCAAGAGGATATTTTATGCCGTGACCGTCACCCCATACTCCACCAGCTGGCTATGCCCCATAGCCGTGCGGTTTTCTCGTATGTAGCTCGCGGTTCGTATGGGTTTCATTTTCTTGACCATCTGGCCGCCCACGGAACCGGCCTGACGGGCGGTGATGTCGCCGTTATAGCCCTGCTTCAGGTTGACGCCCACCTCGGACGCGGCCTGCATCTTAAACTGCTCCATGGCTTCCTTGGCCTCGGGGACCATTACAGAATTGCTTTTCATGATTCTCGTCTCCTTAAAAAGTGTTTTTTCGCGTTTGCATTAGGTATTGTGACACCCGGGCCGAAGTTTATGATTGTCAATTTTTGCAAGCAGCGCGGCAGTTGTAAATTTTACAATGACGGCTTGCTGTACAGCCGCGCCGGGACGTGCTAAACTATACCCAGGCCCAAAAAACCGGCCGGAATAATCAGCACTGGAGGAGAGCTTATGCAGCTATCGATCGGAGAAAAAATCGCGTTGTTAAGAAAAAGGAAGGACGTCACCCAGACCCAGCTTGCCGAGTACCTGTTCCTGGCCCCCCAGACCGTGTCCCGGTGGGAGTCCGGCGGCGGGACCCCGGATATCGCCATGCTGCCGAAGATCGCCGCGTTTTTCGGCGTGAGCATAGACGAGCTTTTCGGGGTGACCTCCCTCCGGCGCACGGAGGACCTTGTGTCGAAGTATTCCGTGCTGCGGGACGACCGCTCCTTTCATGAGGCCATGGACTACATCGACTCCCAGCTTCAGACCGTTGACGCCGCTTTAAACAGTGGCGGCGGCTCTGATGAGCTCGAAAAGGAGCGGGACCAGCTCAACGCGGAGAAGGTCCACATGTGGATACAGCTGGGTCGGGAGAGCTTCGGGCGCGCCCTTGCCATAGCCGAGGACTTTATTGAGAAGACCCACGGCGACCCCGGGCACCAATGGTATCTGCCCATGAGACTGCAGCGGGACCAGCTCTGCGACAACTTGGGCAGGGGCCGCGAGACCCTTTCGGAGCGGGAAAAGGCCTTTACGGAACGCCCGGACCATATCACCCTGCTGCGCTATCTGTCCATGCTGGACCAGCGGCATGAGTTTGAAAAGATGCTTTCTCTATTTGAAACAGACGGCCCGGCCAGGGAGATCATCCTCCCGGCCTCAGAGGAGAACCTCTCCCTTTGGTATGGGCTCGTACATGCCGCCGCCGAGACCGGCGATACCGGCTTCATAGAGCAGTATCTGCCGCCGGTGCTGGAGGTATGCGGCCCGGCCGGGGAACTGGACCTGCTCATGTGCCTTTTGAAGGTATACGACGGCGAAAGGCTTGCCGCCATAAAACGGCGGGTGCTGTCCATTCTCCCGGAAGCCGGCCTTAATCCGTATTTTGAGGAGAAAGCCAGAGAAAAGATAAACTTGGCGTAAGAGATATTAGAGCTGTCCGGCTTGACTTCGGGCAGCTCTAAAACATTTTTATGTTCTCCCTTTAAAAGTTCCCGATAATATGCTATAATTGAGAATATATTGTGATTTTTAGGGGGAAGCATATGGACTACCGTCTGGATATCGGCATGTGGAACCAGGTGTTCGCCGTGCCCTGCGCACTGGTGGACAGGCACCTGAAGCTGGCCGGGAAGGAGCAGCTTCAGGTCCTGCTCTATGCCCTTCGCCACGCGGGCGAGGGCTTCACGCCGGAGGGGCTGGCCGGGGACCTGGGCATGACCGCCGACGAGGCCCTGGACGGCCTGGAATACTGGTGCGACCGGGGACTCATGAGCCAGTCGGGAAACACCCTTCTGCCCGTGCCCCCGGCCGGGGATGTCCCGGCGGCTCCTCAGCCCCCCGCCGCCCAGGAGGAGGCCCCGGCGGAAAAGCCCGGCCTGCCCCCCAGAAAGCGGCTTCTGCGCCCGGACGGGGAACATCTCACTGCAAGGCTCGGCGAATCCGAGAGTATCCGCTATCTCATGCAGGAGGCCGAGGCCACACTGGGCAAGACCCTCTCCCCGGCCATGAGCTCCCTGCTGCTGACCGTCACCGACGACTACGGCCTGCCGGTGGAGGTCACCATAATGCTCCTGCACTACGCCCAGGAGGTGGGCCGAACGGGCACCAGCTACATAGATTCCGTGGCAAGGGACTGGGCCGAGAGCGGCATCTTCTCCCTTGAGGCCGCGGAGGAGAAGCTGCGGCAGCTTACAAACGTCCGGCTGGCCTGGGGGAAGGTGTCGGCGGCGGCGGGGCTTACAAAGCGCTCGCCTACAAAGTCCGAGGAGGAGAAGGCCTGCCGCTGGGTCTATGAGTGGGGCTTCTCCCAGGAAATGCTGGAGGCGGCCTATGAGGCCTGCGCGGACCACACCGGGAAGTTCAGCGCCAGTTATATGGATAAGGTGCTGGGCGGCTGGCAGAAGCTGGGCATATTCAACAGGTCTGACCTTGAAAAGCACAAACAGGCGGCCCCGGCAAAGAAGGAGACCATGGGCGGCACGCAGAAGAGCTATGACATCAGCGAGCTTGCGGAGCTTGCAAGCCTGCGCCTGCCGGATAAGCTGTAAAATATTTAAAGGTATTATTCTTTGCAAAAGTGATATTTGATATGATTAGGAGTTTACTATGAGCTATGACAAGACCGTGGCCCTGGCCGCCAGAGCCGAGCTGGAGCGCCGCAGAAGCCGGGCCCAGGAGACCGCCCGGCAGAACCTTGAGGACTTCCTGTCCCGCTGCCCCCGGGCCGGGGAGATACGCCGTGAGCTGTCCGCTAATGCCACCGGGGCCGCCAGGGCCGTTGTGTCCGGAGGGGATGTGCGCACGGAGCTTGAGCGGCGCAAGGCCCGGGGCCTGGCCCTGCGGGAGGAATACGAGGGGCTCTTAAAGACCCGGGGCCTTACCCGCCGGGACGTGGAGCCCCAGTACGCCTGCCCCAAGTGCCAGGACACCGGCTTTGTGGACGGGCGCATGTGCGACTGTCACCGGGCCCTGCGGCGCAGCCTCGCCTACAGGCAGCTCAGCGCCGGGCTGCCCCTTGAGAGCTGCACCTTTGAGAGTTTCTCCCTGGACTACTATAGGGACGACCCCGCGGCCCTGCGGCAGATGGAGGTCATACTGAAAAGCTGCCGGGAGTATGCCGGCAACCTCCGTGCCCACTCCCCCAGCCTGCTGTTCTGGGGGGGCACGGGCCTTGGCAAGACCCACCTGTCCCTTGCCATAGCCAACGCCGCCATAGAGAAGGGCTTCGGGGTGGTGTACGGCTCGGCCCAGCGGTTCGCCGTGGCCCTTGAGAAAGAGCGCTTTTCAAGGGAGGACGGAGGGGACACCATCGACAGCCTTAAGGACTGCGACCTGCTGATACTGGACGACCTGGGCACGGAGTTCTCCTCGGCCTACTCCAACGCGGCCATATATGACGTGATAAACGACAGGCTCCTTTCCGGCCGGCCCACCGTCATCAGCACCAATCTGGCCCTTCCCGGCCTTGAGGAGCGCTATGGCCAGCGGTTCACCTCCCGGATAGTTGGGGGGTACGCCATGCTGGGCTTTAAGGGCAAGGACGTGCGGGTGCAGAAGATAGGCGGTTAGCGCCTTTGCGGGCATAGCATAAAGAGGGTCCGCCGCTTACGCGGCAGGCCCTCCCTTTTTACTCCTGCGCCATCACTACCACTTTTATGGACTCGCTTCCGCTCTGGGCCTCGATGGCCCCGGAGAGTTCGGCCAGGGGGAAACGGTGGGTGATGATGGGACCGAAATCCACCCTTCCGGCGTTTATCAGCGCCACCGCCCGGTCATGGGTGTCCGGGTTCACGAAGGAGCCCCTGATGGTCAGCTCCTTCTTGTACACGTCAAACAGCGGCACCGGGAACTGGGCGTCGGGCTTGGGGACGCTGAACAGCACCAGCGTGGCCCCCTTGGCCGCGAAGTCGAAGGCGGATTTCACCGCCGGGTTATTGCCCACGCACTCTATCACCACGTCGGCCGCGCCCCTCACGCTCTCATAGGCGGCCGGGTCCGTGGGGTCCACGGTCAGGTCAGCGCCCAGGGTCTTGGCGGCCTCCCTGCGCTTCTCGTTGGGCTCGCTGAGTATGAGCCTTGCTGCGCCCGAGAGCCTTGCCAGCTGTAGCATGATAAGGCCGATGGCCCCGCCGCCGACTATGCAGACGGTCTGGCCGGGCCTTATCCCGGCAAGGTCTATGCCGTGCAGGCAGCAGGCCAAGGGCTCTGTCATGGCCCCGGCCTCGAAGCTGACGCTGGGGTCCAGGAGGAAGGCCTGGGCCTCGGGGACTAGGCTGTACTGGGCGAAGCCGCCGTCCCGGGTAACGCCCACGGCCTGCATACTCTCGCAGAGCTGCTTTTTGCCGTTGCGGCAGTGGGGGCACTGGCCGCAGTAGATGTTGGGGTCAACGGTCACGTGGTCGCCGGGCTTGAGAGAGGTAACGCCCTCCCCCACCTCCACTACCTCGCCGGAATACTCGTGGCCCAGGACCACCGGGGGGTCCACGTCCGCGGAGCCGGGCTCGCCGTTCCTGATGTGCACGTCCGTGCCGCATACGCCGCAGACCATGTTCTTTATGACTACCTCGCCGGGACCGGCGTGGGGTATTTCAGCTTCACGCAGCTCGAAGCTGCCGCTGCCTATAAAGTAGTTTGCTCTCATATTATCACTCCTAAAAACAGGAAAGGGAGAGGCCAAGCCTCCCCCTCCCCAGCGTTACTTATCACTCATATTCGACCACATTGACCCAGCCCATAAGGAACTCGCGCTCCTCGGGCTTGCCCTTGACGGACTGGCTGGCGGCCACGATGGGCAGCCACTTCTGCACGTACTGCTTGGCAGTGTCGGACTTCTTGCAGAACAGGTCCAGGTACTGCTCGGCCCCGTCCATGTCGCCGTTGAGCCAGAACAGCAGGTATGTGCGGGCCACGTCGGCGCTGGCGTTGCCCTGGGTGGCGTGGGCCCAGTCCAGAACGGCATAGCCGCCGTCGGGCTTTATCACCACGTTAGAGGGGTTGAAGTCCCCGTGGCAGAGCTTGCGGTGCTTGGGAAGGCTGTCGAGCCTTGCGTCCAGCTCATAGCGGGTGGTGGCGTCAAGGCCGGTCTGGGAGATCTTCCGGCGCATCTTCTCATGAAGGAAGCTGAGCATAGGGGCGGACTTTGTGTGCATCTCCATCTGGATGTCCACCAGACGCTCCAGGTACTGCTGCTTCTTCTCGGGCTCTTCCTCCATAAGGCGGGCAAGGGTCTTGCCCTCTATGAAGTCGGTGACGATGGCCCATTTGCCCTCTACCATCTCAACGCCCTGCACATGGGGCATGGGGATGCCGGTCTCCTCCACACGGGCGATGTTCAGCGCCTCGTTAAGGATGTCGGCCTTGGAAAAGTCCTCGTCGAACACCTTGATGACCTTATCGTCTTCGCGGTAGATGGTCTTGGAGGTGCGTGCCGCGATAACTCTTGCATTTTCCAGATTCATGATCTATTCTCCTCCCATAATTACTTGCCGTAATAGCACTTCTCGTAGATTGCCTTGATCTCTTTCATCAGCGGATAGCGGGGGTTGGCCCCGGTGCACTGGTCGTTAAAGGCGTTCTCCACCATCTCGTCCAGAGTGGCCTTGAAGTTCTCCTCGGTGATGCCGTAGTCCTTGATGGTCTTCTTTATGCCGATGATCTCCTTGAGCTTCTCGAGCTCATTGATGAGGCTCTCCAAGAGCTCGTCGTCGTTGTTACCCTGGAAGCCGCAGGCCTTGGCTATCTCAGCGTAGCGGGCCTTGGCGTGGGGGTACTGATACTGGGAGAAGGTGCCCATCTTGGTGGGGACCTCGGCGGCGTTATAGCGGATAACGTCGGTGAGGATAACAGCGTTGGCAACGCCGTGGGGCAGGTGGTGGTAAGCGCCCAGCTTATGGGCCATGGAGTGGTTCAGCCCCAGGAAGGCGTTGGCGAAGGCCATACCGGCGATGCAGCTGGCCTCGGCCATCTTCTCGCGGGCATAGGGGTCGTTGGCGCCGTTCTCATAGGCGGAGGGCAGATACTTGAAGACCAGCTTGATGGCTTCAAGAGCCAGGCCGTCGGTGAAGGGAGAGGCCATAATGGACACATACGCCTCGATGGCGTGGGTCATGGCGTCTATACCGGAGGCGCTTGTCAGGCCCTTGGGCTGGTTCATCATGTTGTCAACGTCAACTATGGCCATGGTGGGCAGCAGCTCATAGTCCGCCAGGGGCCACTTGGTGCCGGTCTTCTCGTCGGTGATGATGGCGAAGGGGGTGACCTCCGAGCCGGTGCCGGAGGAGGTGGGGATGGCCACCATCATGGCCTTCTCGCCCATCTTGGGGAAGCGGTAGATACGCTTTCTGATATCCATGAAGTCCATGCTCATGGACTGGAAGTCGGCGTCCGGATGCTCGTAGAGCACCCACATGATCTTCGCGGCGTCCATGGGAGAGCCGCCGCCGAGAGCTATGATGACGTCGGGCTTAAAGCTGTTTATCTGCTTCACGCCCTCGAGAGCGCAGGCAAGGGTCGGGTCCGGGGCCACGTCGGCAAATACCGCGTACTGTATGCCCAGCTCGTCCAGCTTGTCGGTAAGGGGCTTGGTATAGCCGTTCTGATACAGGAAGGTGTCGGTGACGATAAAGGCCTTCCTGCGGTGATAGTCGGTGCGAAGCTCCTCCAGGGCCACGGGCATACAGCCCTTCTTGAAGAACACCTTTTCAGGCGTGCGGAACCAGAGCATATTCTCTCTCCTCTCGGCTACGGTCTTGATATTGATAAGATGCTTTACGCCCACGTTCTCAGAGACGGAGTTGCCGCCCCAGGAGCCGCAGCCCAGCGTGAGGGAGGGCGCAAGCTTGAAGTTGTAGATGTCACCAATGCCGCCGAAGGAGGAGGGGGTGTTCACAACGATACGGCAGGTCTTCATGGCCGCCTGGTGCTGAGCAAGGCGCTCGGTCTGGGCGGGATGGATATAGAGGGAGGCGGTATGGCCGTAGCCGCCGTCCTCGATAAGGCGCTCGGCCTTAGCTATAGCGTCCTCGAAGGTCTTGGCCTTGTACATGGCCAGCACTGGGGACAGCTTCTCGTGGGCGAACTCCTCGGAGATATCCACGCTCTCCACCTCGCCGATAAGGATCTTGGTGCTCTCGGGCACGGTGACCCCGGCAAGCTGGGCGATCTTAAAGGCGGACTGGCCAACTATCTTGGCGTTCAGGGCGCCGTTGATGATGATGGTCTTGCGCACCTTATTCAGCTCGGACTTAGAGAGGATATGGCAGCCGCGCTTTACGAACTCGGCCTTCACCGCGTCGTAGAGGGGCTCCATGGTGATGACAGACTGCTCAGAGGCGCAGATCATGCCGTTATCGAAGGTCTTACTGTGGATGATGGAGTTGACCGCCATAATGGGGTCGGCGCTCTCGTCGATAATGGCGGGCACGTTGCCCGCGCCCACGCCCAGGGCGGGGGTGCCCGAGGAGTAGGCGGACTTCACCATGCCGGGGCCGCCGGTAGCGAGGATTATATCCGCCTCGGCCATGACAAGGTTCGTAAGCTCCAACGAGGGCGCGTCTATCCAGCCGAACAGGCCCTCGGGGGCCCCGGCCTTAACGGCGGCCTCAAGCACCACCTTGGCGGCGGCTATAGTGCACTTCTTGGCACGGGGGTGGGGGCTGATAATGATGCCGTTGCGGGTCTTCAGTGCCAGAAGGGTCTTGAAGATTGCGGTGGAGGTGGGGTTGGTGGTGGGGATAACGGCGGCGATAACGCCGATGGGCTCGGCTATCTTGCGTATTCCGAAGGCCTTGTCCTCCTCGATGACCCCGCAGGTCTTGGTCTCCTTATAGGTATTGTAGATATACTCGGCGGCGTAGTGGTTCTTTATGACCTTGTCCTCCACAACGCCCATGCCGGTCTCCTCAACGGCCATCTTCGCCAGCGGGATACGCTGGAGGTTGGCCGCCATGGCCGCGGCGCGGAAAATCTCGTCCACCTGCTGCTGGGTAAAGGTCGCGTACTTCTTCTGGGCCTCGCGCACCCTTGCCAGCATTTTCTCAAAGGTTTCCACGTTTTCCACGATCTCAAAATTTGTTTCCATGAAACTCTCCCATCCTTTGCTGTTTATTTTGTGCTGAATACTTCTTTCAGGTGGTTGGAGAGCAGTGCCAGCGACACCGCCATGTTCTCGTTCTGCACCAGAATCCCTTCGGGCACAGAGAGGTGCGCGTTGGCAAAGTTCCAAACCGCCAGAATGCCGCTGTCTATAAGCTGGTCGCACACAGCCTGCGCGTGCTCCCCCGGCACCGTGATTATACCGATGTGCACGCCCACCCTGCGGCAGAGCCCCGGGAGCTTATCCATCGCGAGTATCCTTTTCCCGGCAACCTCCGCGCCCTCAAGGCGCGGGTCCGAGTCGAAGCCCGCAAGGATATTCAGCCCGTACTGGGGAAAGCCGCTGTAAGCCATCAGAGCCTGCCCAAGCTTGCCCGCGCCCACCAAGACCGCGTCCTGGCTGTTGTCATAGCCTAAAAACTTCTCCAGCTCCCTTATGAGCTCCGAACGCACATAGCCCACCTTGGGCCGCCCAGAGGAGCTTACAGAGGCCAGGTCCTTTCTCACGACCACGTCGTTGAGTCCCAGAGCCTCGGCTATCATGGTGGCCGAGACGTGCTTTTTCGGGCCCTTTCCGGGGCCGCGCAGGTAATTGAGGTAGGCGGGAAGCCTTTGCAGGGTCTGCTTTGATACACACCGGTCCGACATCTTTATCACCTCTTTTCCTCAGAGTCTCTATGCGGGAACTTTTACTGCCTATATAATAGCACATATCTTGTAAAAAGGGAAGTAAAAAAATCTGTTATCGATAAAGAAATATCGATAACAGATTTCCGCTTTATTGTGCACTTCTTTCAATTTTCACGCGGTCTCAGGAAGCGCACAGGGAGTATTGATACTTCCGGCGGACTTTTTCGCCCAGCTCAGGCAGAGCGCCGCGCCTATGGCCGTGGAGATAATGTCGGATATGGCCCCGGCAAAGACCAGCCCCGCAAAGCCGCCCAGGGCCTCGCTGATAAACAGTACCGGCACGAACACCAGCCCTTTGCTGAGAAGGGATGTAAGCGTCGCGTAGCTCACCTTGCCCGTGCCCTGGAGGTATGAGGAACAGAGCTGGTATATCCCGCCTATGGGCGCGGCAACGAGGGTCAGCATCATGAACCGCCCGGTCTCCAGCACCTGGGGGTCGTCTATGAAGGCGGTCATGAACGCGTCCCTGAAGATAAGGCACCCAGCCCCCAGCACGGCGCTGACAGCGGCCGAGGCCGCGCCGGTCACGAAGGTTATCCTTTTAAGCCGCCTGCGGTCCCCCATGCCGTAGGCGTAGGAGATGACCGGCTGCATACCCATGCACACGCCCATGGCCATCATGCCCACCAGCATACCGGCCTTGCCCGCCACGCCGTTGGCGGCAACGGCTATGTTGCCGTACTTCACAAGGAGCTGGTTTGAGAACATGCCCGAGACGCAGCCCAGCACCACGCCCATGGCCATCGGGATTCCCAGGCCTATCACCCGGAGGGAAACGTCCTTTTCAAGTGTGAAATATCTGGGGGAAACGCTGAAGCAGTCGGACTTTTTAACGTGCAGGTAGACCAGAACGCTCGAAACTACGTTGCCGATGACCGTAGCCCAGGCCGCGCCCGCTATGCCCATGTGGAGGACGGAGATGAACAGCGGGTCAAGCAGAATGTTGGTGAAGGTGCCCGCAAGGGCGATAAGCATGGTCTTTCCTGAGGAGCCGTCGGCCCTTATGGCATTGCCAAGCCCGCCGCCGAACACTGTGAAGGGCACGCCCAGCATGACGATGGAGAGATAGGTGCGGGCATACTCAGAGGTCTCTGCATTTGCGCCCATAAGCCCCAGCAGCGGGTCCATGAAGACAAAGGCCGCTATGGCCAGCGCCACGCCGGTTATCACCGAGCCCCAGGCGCAGAAGGAGCTGAAATACCTGGCCTTTTCCCTGTCCCCCTGGCCCAGGGCCATGGCTATGGCCGTGCAGCCGCCCGCGCCGAACAGGGTGCCGACGCCCTGGAAGACGCCGAAGGCCGGGCCCGAGAGGGACAGCGCCGCCACCTGCATGGGGTCGCCCCCCTGGCCGATAAAGAACACGTCGGCCATATTGTAGAGCACCTGGACTATCATCACCACTATGGTGGGCAGGCCCATGGTAATGAGCAGCTTTATGGGGGAGGCTTCTCTCATCATTTTTTCGTTTTTCATGTGGGGTTCTCCTTTCGGTGTCTTGCTTTTTCTCTGTGACTATAGTATAATACCAACAGGTGTTGTTTTTCAATCATCAATTTTACCACATGTGTTGGATTAAAGGAGATTTCCGTATGAACACGAAAAATAACAAGCGCTCTCAGAACACTGACGAGGCCATAATCAGGGCGGCCTTTGAGACAATGCTCATGGGCGGCAAGCAGATAAGCAGGATAACCGTCCGGGAGATATGTGAAAAGGCGGGCATAAACCGCTCTACCTTCTACGCCCACTATACGGACGTTTTCGACCTGTTCGAGAGGGTGGAGCTGCATATGGCCGAGATGTGCAGCGAGAGGATGATGAACACTAAAGGCGGCGGCTTCCGTGGTATGCTGGAGAGGGTGTTTGAGTTCATGCTGGAGTATAAGGACTTTTATCAGATATATTTCAGCGAGATAAACAAGGCCGCCCATCTGATGCATACCATGAACATCCCCTTCAGCGCCGCCATAGACGATATATCTTCCCAGGATATGGGCTTCGGGGTCGAGAATGAGGCGGCCTACCAATTCCGGTTCTTTACAGCCGGCGCCAGCGCCATGATATCCTACTGGCTTGAGCGCAACTGTCAGGAGACCCCCTCGGAACTGGTGGACATAGTCATGCGGGTATACGGCGAGAACTCCCTTGTGCGCAGGTGGATGGAGTGGCAGTAAGCGCCGCCCTTGATTTCCCACTAACCTTGTGCTATAATAGGGAAAAGCTGAAACGGAGGGTGGGATATGCTGATATCCACACGGGGCCGCTATGCCCTGCGGGTCCTTATAGACATGGCCGAGCACGATAACGGCGGCTATCTGCCGCTGAAGGAGGTTGCCGCCCGGCAGGGCATCTCTGAGAAGTACCTTGAGAGCGTTTTGAAGGTCCTGGTGCGCAGCGGCATTCTGACCGGTATGCGGGGCAAGGGCGGCGGCTATAGGCTGGCCCTCCCGCCGGGAGAGTGCACGGTGGGCCGGGTGCTGCGGCTTACGGAGGAGTCCCTGGCCCCGGTGTCCTGTATGGAGCCCGGAGCGGCCGGATGTCCCCGCACGGACCAGTGCAGGACCATCGCCATGTGGCAGGGGCTCGATAAGGTGATATCGGAGTATCTGGACGGCATCACCATCGGGGACCTTATAGGGGGCGAATAGGACGCGAAAAGAGCCTTCCCATACGGGAAAGCTCTTTTTTGTGTGGTTTCAGTTCTATTTCACGCCGCAGATATCCTTCACGGCCTCCCCGGCCATTATCAGGCCCATCACCGGCGGCACAAAGGCCACGCTTCCGGGGATGGGCTTTCCGTCCCCATCCAGCGCGGCAGACATGGGCGGCTCGGTGGAATAGACCACCCTAAGGCGCTCCACTCCGCGCTTTTTCAGCTCCCGGCGCATGACCCTCGCCAGGGGGCACACGGAGGTCTCGTATATGTCCCCCACTCTAAAGGCCGTGGGGTCCAGCTTATTCCCCGCACCCATGGCGCTGATGACCGGCACCCCCAGCCTATAGGCGCGCTCGATAATGGCCAGCTTGCCGGTGACCATGTCTATACAGTCCAGGATGTAGTCGTACCGGGTGAAATCGAGCTGCCATGCGGTGTCAGGGGTATAGCTGAGCCGGTGGAGCTCCAGCTCTATCCCGGGGCTTATGAGCCGCAGCCGCTCTGCCGCCGCCTCCACCTTTGGCGTGCCGATGGTCTCCCCAGTGGCGAAGAGCTGGCGGTTCAGGTTCGAGACGCTGTACGTGTCCTTATCTATCAGGGCCAGAGCGCCTATGCCGCTTCGCGCCAGGGCTTCCGCGGCGCTGCCGCCCACGCCCCCAAGGCCGAAGACCGCCGCCCTGGCGGCTCTCAGCTTGGAGAGGGACTGGGGACCCAATAGGGGCTCCTGGCGCTCATAGGGGGTCTCCGCTGTCATCACTTCTTGCGCACAAAGGCCTTCTTGGGCATTTTGCATATGGGACAGCTCCAGTCCGCCGGCAGCTCCTCAAATCCGAAGTTGGGGTCCTTATACTCATACCCGCACACCGAGCATATAAAGCGCTCGCCGGTTATCCTCTCGCCGCCCTGGTTATTGGCAAGATACGTGGGCGCTTTCCTTGGGGAGACCCCGCCCAGCTTCTCAACGTAATACTGGTAGGTCATGGGCTTATAGGCCTCGAACTTCCCGGCGGTCTCTATGCCCCCGGTGATGTCGCTGCCCGCCACCACCTCGGCCACGAACAGCACCTGTCCCCCCACGGGCAGCTTCGCCTTTACCTGACATAAAAGCCAGCAGCAGGTGTTCTCCTTTATCACCGGCACGCCCTCCATCAGCACCTTGTGCCGGATATTGTCAAGCTTGCCGCCGTTCCTGCCGCTTGTGAAGCCAAGGGCCCCTATGACTGTGGCCGGGGTGCTCTCAGACAGCACTGAGACGGTGAAAACGCCGCTCTCCTCTATGCACTGGCAGCTGTAGTTCTCGGTGTTCATTGACAGGGCTATAAGCGGCGGCGCGCTGGGTGAGGTCTTTGTCACCTGCATCACTGTGTTTACTATGCAGGCGCTGGGGCCGTTCTGGTCCTTCACCCCTATGGCGTACATGCCGTAGGTTATATTGCCTAATACTAAGGGTTTCATTGTCATCTTACCTCATTTTTTGAAGTATATTTACAGCCTCCGGCGGCTCGGGGGTTTCACCCCCAAGACCCCCACCACCTTTGAAAAGGTGGACGAAACTTTTAACTTTTACTCGTACAAAGGGTACTTCTTGCAAATACCCTCTACCATGTCCCGGAGTTTCTCTATCTTGTCCTCGAAGCCGTCCTCCATGGCCATGGCTATGCACTCGGCCACCCGGTCCATGTCGTCCTCCTTAAGGCCTCTGGTGGTAACCGCCGGGGTCCCCAGCCGCAGGCCGCTGGTGACGAAGGGGCTGCGCTGCTCCCCGGGCACGGTGTTCTTGTTGGCGGTGATGTACACCTCGTCAAGCCGCCGCTCCAGCTCCTTGCCCGTGAGCTCCAGCCCGGAGAGGTCCACCAGCATAAGGTGGTTGTCTGTGCCCCCGGACACCAGCTTCACGCCCCGCTTCATAAGCCCATCCGCCAGCGCCGCCGCGTTCCTGACGATCTGCTGCCCGTACTCCTTGAATTCCGGCTTTAGGGCCTCTCCTAAACATACGGCCTTGGCGGCGATAATATGCTCAAGAGGTCCGCCCTGGGTGCCGGGGAATATGGCCTTGTCTATGGCCTTGGCGTACTCCTCCCGGCAGAGTATCAGCCCGCCCCTGGGACCCCGGAGGGTCTTATGGGTGGTGGTGGTCACCACGTCGGCGTATGGCACCGGGTTCTGATGGCAGCCCGCGGCAACTAAGCCCGCGATATGGGCCATGTCTACCATCAGCTTCGCCCCGCAGGCGTCCGCTATCTCCCGGAATTTTGCGAAGTCTATGGCCCTGGCGTATGCGCTGGCCCCGGCGACTATCAGCTTGGGCCTCTCCTTCATGGCAAGGTCCATCACCTTGTCGTAGTTTATGCGCCCGGTGTCCGGCTCCACGCCGTAGGCCACGAAGTTATACAGCGCCCCGGACATGTTCACCGGCGAGCCGTGGGACAGGTGCCCGCCCTCTGAAAGGTTCATGCCCAGCACCGTGTCCCCGGGCTGCAAAAGGGCGAAGTATACGGCTAGGTTCGCCTGGGCCCCGGAGTGGGGCTGGACGTTGGCGTGGTCGGCCCCAAAGAGCCTGCAGGCCCGGTCCCTGGCGATGTCCTCGGCGATGTCCACGCACTGGCACCCGCCGTAGTACCTGTGGCCGGGATAGCCCTCGGCGTACTTGTTGGTCAGCACCGTGCCCATGGCCGCCATCACCGCCGGGGAGACGATGTTCTCAGAGGCGATGAGCTCCAGGTTCCTCCGCTGGCGGGAGAGCTCCTGCGACATGGCCCCCGCTACCTCCGGGTCGGTCTCGGCCACAAAGCCGATGGTATCCATCAGATTCTTGTACATTTTCAGTTACCTCCGTGTTTTTATATATGATATGTTTTCTCTGCGCTCCCTAATCCTGGGGGAACAGTCCCTTCGCGATGCTTACAAACTCGCCCTCCTGCTTTAGGTCCAGAGCCTTTCCCCTCCACCAGCAGGTCCCGTCGTTTGCGGCCGCCACCTTCCTTGAGCCATCCTTCATGTTATAGGTGATGGTAACGGCTATCTCCCCGTCCTCGCTGGCGTCGGCAAATGGGTCATAGTTCAGGCTGCTCAAAAGCCCGCAGGCAGATTTTATCTTCTCCGGGTCGGTATACTCCGCCGCCCCGCCCGGCTCCTCGCCGTACTTTACGCTGACGCTCTGCACGTCCTTGGGGTTGGGCGCGCCGGAGACCGGCATACCCCAAATGAGGATGTACCCGCCCGCGCAGAGCAGCACGGAAAGCGCCAGGGCTATTACAAATCCCGCTATACGTTTTGTCATTTTTTGTCCTCCTAAAGCTGTGTTGTATCAGTCCCGCCGTCCCAGATGGAATGTGCCCTCGGCAAGGTTCACGAACATGTCCGGCTGCTTGAGCGCATGTG
The DNA here is from genome assembly GCA_910584745.1 of uncultured Eubacteriales bacterium. Classification (GTDB taxonomy): domain Bacteria; phylum Bacillota; class Clostridia; order Oscillospirales; family Acutalibacteraceae; genus Acutalibacter. The sequence goes on along the minus strand of CAJUDG010000015.1, from coordinate 89,943 downwards.
CCTCGCCGTTCCACCAGCCGGTTATCCAGTTGGCGGCGGCAGTAAGCTCCCTGCCGTCCTTAAGCCTATACTTTATCTCCACGTCCGGCCCCACCTCGACGGAGTTCTCCGATACCCGCGTGAACGGCTGATAGTTCAGGGAGTTTATAAGCTTCACCGCCAGTTTTATCTTCTCCGGGTCCGTATAGGTCTGCCCTTTTTCACCGGCCCGGGCCACGGTGACGCTCTCCACGTCCTTCGCTCCCGGAGCGCCGAAGATGGGCACGCCGCTTCTCATTACAAAGAGCGCCGTCACCACCAGCAGGGTCAAAAACGTGCCCGCAATGCTCCGCAGGATGTTCCCCTTCCTCATGACGGCTCTCCCCTGAGCCCGGCTATCATGTCAAGGAGCTTATGGGCCGCCTCGTCCTTGGTAAGCAGGGGCAGCTCTGTCTCGCCCTCCCGGGTGATGAATGTCAGCACGTTTGTGCTCACCCCGAAGCCCGCCCCCTCCTGCCGGAGGGAGTTTGCGGCCACTATGTCAAGGTTCTTCTTCAGGAGCTTTTTGCGGCTGTTCTCAATGAGGTTTTCCGTCTCCATGCTGAAGCCGCAGAGTATCTGTCCCGGGCGCTTATGCTCCCCGAGATAGGCCAGGATGTCGTCTGTGCGCCGGAGCTCCAGTGTCAGGCCCTCGCCCGCCCCCTTCTTTATCTTGCCGTCAGCGACCTCCGCCGGTCTATAGTCCGCCACGGCGGCGGCCTTGATTATTACGTCCTGCTCTCCGGCGCGGCCCGTCACGGCCTCGAACATCTCCCGGGCGGTCACAACGTCCACGGTCTCCACATAGGCGGGCTTTTTCAGCGCCGTGGGCCCGCTTACCAGGGTGACCTCCGCCCCACGCCACGCCGCCGCTCTGGCTATGGCGTAGCCCATTCTGCCGGAGGAGTGGTTGGTTAGATACCGCACCGGGTCCACGGCCTCCTGTGTGGGCCCCGCCGTCACCAGAATACGCACGCCGGAGAGGTCCTTGTCATAGGCTATGGCGTGGTCCACGGCCTCCAGAAGGTCCTCGGGCTCGGGCATCTTCCCCCTGCCCACGGCCCCGCAGGCCAATCTGCCGCTTGCGGGCTCTATGACCTCCCAGCCGTAGCGCCGAAGGGTCTCGAGATTGTCCTGGGTCACGGGGTTATCGTACATGCGGGTGTTCATGGCTGGGGCTATGAGCTTTTTGCAGTCGCAGGCAAGGATAGTGGTGGAGAGCATATCGTCCGCGATGCCGTGGGCGGCCTTGGCGATGATATTCGCAGTGGCCGGGGCAACTATCAACAGGTCCGCCTTGTCGGCCAGTGCTATATGCTCCACATGGCTCTGAAAGTTCCGGTCGAAGGTGTCCACCATGGCCCGGTTATGGGTCAGGGATTCAAAGGTGTGGGGGCCGATGAACTCGGTGGCGTTTTTAGTCAGCACCACCTCCACGTCATAGCCCCGCTGCTTGAGCTTTGAGGCCAGGGCCGCGGATTTATAGCAGGCTATGCCGCCGGTCACGCCCAGTACCACGGTCTTTTTTTTCACTTAAAACCGCCTCCAATGGGAGAAATTCTGCTTTTATATCCAAATTATAACAAATTCCTGGGGCAATGTAAAGCATGAACACAATATTTTGTAAGTATTGCGCATTAGGGCTTGCAAAATCCTTCATTCACGGTTATAATATACAGACCCGGATGAGGTCATCCGGCCCGTACCGGCTTTGGGCGGGACCGGAAGGGTATCTCTCCCCGGGAATACTATTCATTCGCTGCACCGCTTTTGCGGGCGGCAGGAGGTAATTTTTATGACAAACGCAAATCTTCCCACCAAACGCACAGCCGGGATACAGGAGATGGTCCTCACCGCCCTGTTCACGGCCCTTCTGCTCCTTATGGGCTTCACGCCGCTGGGGCTCATCGACCTGCCCTTCATCAAGGCCACCACCCTGCATATCCCGGTGATAATCGGGTCTCTGCTGCTGGGGCCCTGGAGAGGGGCGTTTTTAGGCGGGGTCTTCGGGCTTCTGAGCATATGGAAAAGCACCATCGCCCCCAGCGCTCTCAGCTTCGCCTTCTCCCCCTTCATACCCCTGCCCGGAGAGTCCCACGGCAGCCCCTGGGCGCTGGTGATAGCGCTGATACCCAGAATACTCGTGGGCGTGGTCCCGTGGTTCGTGGTAAAGCTCTTTGAGATGATACCCGCCAACAGGACGGCCATGAAAAGCATTGGCACAGTCGCCGCCGCGGTGACAGGCTCGGCGGTGAACACCGGGCTTGTGATGGGGCTCATGGGCCTTACTCTGGGCGGCTCCTTCGCGGCGGTGAAGGGTATCGGCGGGGACGAGATATGGGCCGGGATACTCGCCATAGTCTTTGCAAACGGCGTGCCCGAGGCCATAGCCGCCGGGGTCATCGCCCCGGTCATCGTGCTGGCGCTTATGAAGGTCCTGCCCTCTCTCGGGGCGGGGAAAGGAAAACAGTGATATGATACTCACCATAGACATCGGAAACACCAACACGGTCCTGGGCTGCTGGAAGGGCGAAAAGCTGACGCTTACCCTCCGTATGCACACGGACCGGGACCGCACCGCCGACGAGTACAGCCTGCTTATCGGCGGGCTTCTCCGGGACCGGGGCGCGGACCCCTCTGAGATATCCGGGGGCATACTCTCAAGCGTTGTGCCGGAGCTGCGCAACGTGATAAAGGACGCCATGAAGATACTCACCGGCAGGACCTTTTTATGCGTTGGCGCGGGGCTTAAGACAGGCCTTGACATACGCATGGACAACCCCGCCCAGCTTGGGGCGGACCTTGTGGTGGACGCTGTGGCGGCGCTGTCGAAGTATAAGCCCCCCTTAGTGATATTCGACATGGGCACGGCCACCACCATGTCGGTGATAGACGAACACGGCGCTTACCGGGGCGGCATGATAATACCGGGGCTGCGGCTGTCGGTGGACGCCCTTTCAGCCCGGGCGGCCCAGCTGCCATTTATCCACCTGGGCGAGCCGGAGCACTTTATCGGCAGCAACACCATCGACTGTATGCAGTCCGGGGCGGTGTACGGCAGCGCACTGATGATAGACGGGCTCATAGCCCGCGCGGCCGAGGAGCTGGGCAGGCCGGTCACGGCGGTTGCCACAGGGGGGCTGATGGCTCTCATACACAGGTTCTGCCGGGCGGACCTTCGCTATGACGCGGACCTTATGCTCGAGGGGCTGTATATCCTCTATAAAAAGAACACAAAGTAGACAAAGGCAGGGCGCACTGTATGGGGTGCGCCCTGCTCCGTCTTCACTGGGCCCTGTTCTCAAGGGCGTTTTTACAGTACCGCTCCAGGTCCTCCCGGGTGCATAGCTGCGCGCCGCTCTGGACTATCTGTTCCTTCAGGGTCTGGGGAAGGGAGTCGAAATAGCTTCTTGCCGCGGGGTCCATGGACTTCAGGTTGCTCTCGTTCATAATTTTTCTCCTTTCTTATGGGTCTTTTCTGAGTTTTCCCATAAACTTTGCCATATATCCCGGGAACGGTTGTAGTTTTCGCAAATTTGTGCTAAAATGGTTTTAGTATGGAATTTTATGGAGTTCTGCCAGAGAGGAAGGTATAGGATATGACCAGAAGGGAAGCAAGGGAGCAGGCCTTCTGCCTGCTGTTCCAGGAGACCGTCTCCAATGACCCGGTGGACGATATTTTAAGGGCCGCCCACGAGTCCCGGGACCTTGTGCCGGACTCCTTCACCGAGGGGCTCTGCTACGGCGTGGAGGAGCACAAGGAGGATATCGACCGCATGATAGAGGGGAACCTTAAGGGCTGGAACATACGCCGGGTCTCGAAGGTGGCGCTGACCCTTCTGCGCCTGGCGGCGTATGAGATGTGCTATGAGAAGGACATCCCCGTAAGCGTCTCCATAAACGAGGCCGTGGAGCTCTCCAAGACCTACGGCGGCGAGGGGGACCCGGCCTATATCAACGGGGTGCTGGGCTCCATAGCCAAGAAGCACTGTAAGCCGGAGGAAAAGAAGTGACCGCCCTGGGGATAGATACCAGCAACTATACCACCTCGGCGGCAAGGTATGACGGCATAAGTGTCACGGACAACCGCCGGAAGCTGCTGCCGGTGCCAAAGGGCATGAAGGGCCTCAGGCAGAGCGACGCGGTGTTCCACCACACAAGGCAGCTGCCGGATATCGTCTCTCCCCTGCTGCCGGACGCTGAGCTCTCCGCCATCGGCGTGTCCGTCAGCCCCACCGGGGCCGAGGGGTCCTATATGCCCTGCTTTCTCACCGGCAAGGGCATGGCCCGGGTGCTGGGGGCGGCTGTAAACGTGCCGGTGTATGAGTTTTCCCACCAGCAGGGGCATATAGCGGCGGCACTGTACTCCGCCGGTAAGCTGGAGCTGCTGGAGCGAAATTTTCTGGCCTTCCACGTGTCCGGCGGGACTACCGAGGCCCTGCTGGTGTCCCCGGGCGGGGCGGCGGGGCCCGTAGCTTTGCCCGCGGCCAGAAGCCTGGACCTGAAGGCCGGGCAGGCCGTGGACCGGGTGGGGGTGGCCCTGGGGCTCCCCTTCCCCTGCGGGCCGGAGCTTGAGCGGCTGGCCCTGGGCTGGACGGAAAGGGTGCGGACAAGGCCCGTGCTGCGGGGCGCGGACTGCTCTCTTTCGGGTATCGAGAACCAGTGTCTGGACATGATAAGAAAGGGCCACACTAAAGAGGAAACCGCCCGGTATTGCCTGGAGGCCATAGCCGCCGCCCTGGAGGGGATGTGCTCGGCCCTGCTCTCAGAGCACGGCGGGCTGCCGGTGGTGTTCTCGGGCGGGGTGTGCTCCAACAGCATACTTCGGGAAAAGCTCTCCGGGCGCTTTGGCGCACACTTTGCCGCGCCGGAATTTTCCGCCGACAATGCCGCCGGCATAGCAATATTAGCATATTTAGCAAGGAGAACAGAATGAGCGCCACACTTACCGTAACCCAGGTCAACCGCTTTTTAAAGTCCCTTATCGACGGCGACGGGCGGCTTTCCGATATATATATTGCCGGGGAAATATCCAACTTCACCCAAAACGCCCGGTCCGGGCATATGTATTTCTCCCTTAAGGACGAGAGCTCCGCCATAAGAGCCGTGATGTTCGCGAACGCCGCCGGGCGGCTCCGGTTCCGGCCCGAGGACGGCATGAGGGTGATGATCCGGGGGCGGGTCTCGGTCTACGAGCCAGCGGGCCAGTACCAGCTCTATGCCGAGGACATGCAGCCCGACGGCGTGGGGGCATTGAGTCTGGCCTTTGAGCAGCTTAAAGCCAGGCTTGCCGCCGAGGGCCTCTTTGACCGGGAGCGCAAGCGGACCATACCCGTCTGCCCCATGAGGATAGGTCTGATAACCTCCCCCACCGGGGCGGCTCTGCAGGACATGCTGAATATAATCGGCCGGCGCTGGCCCATCTGCGAGGCGGTACTCTGCGGGGTCCAGGTCCAGGGAGCGGGCGCGCCGGGTCAGCTTATCGCGGCCCTTAAGACCCTGAACCTGCTGGAGGCCTGCGACGTGATAATCATTGGCCGGGGCGGCGGGTCAATGGAGGACCTGTGGGCCTTTAACCACGAGGGCTTGGCGAGAGCTGTGGCCGCCTCGAAGATACCGGTCATCTCCGCCGTGGGCCACGAGACGGACTTCACCATCTGCGACTTCGCCGCCGACCTTCGGGCCCCCACACCCTCCGCCGCCGCGGAGCTCTGCACCCCGGACTGTGAGGGGCTTATGGACAGCATACGCTCCTATAACGTGTACTTCCACCGCAAGGCCCGGGACACCCTGGCCTATTACCGGCAGAGCCTGGACCTGCTCATGGGGGGCTCTCCCCTTTCGGACAGGGGGGCCTATGTGAAGCTGCGCCGGGATATGGTGGACGGTCTGACGGTCCGGCTGGACGGCGCTGTAAGGGACAAGCTCTCCGGCTGTAAAAACGAACTGGCCCTGGCGGCGGCAAAGCTGGACGTGCTCAGCCCCTTAAAGGCCCTCTCCCGGGGGTACGCGGTGGTGTACCATGAGGGGAAGGCCGTCAGGGACCTCTCGGCCCTGCCGGAGGGAGAGGAAGTGCTTATACAGGCTGAGAAGGGCAAGAGAGCGGCAAAGCTGATGTGATAGTATCGAATCCATTTTATATATCAGGTTTAAAGAAAGGAAGTAAATTATGCCCGCAAAAAAGCTGAAATTCGAGGACGCCATGGGGCGCCTGCAGGAGATAGTGGAGCGGCTTGAGGGGGGCGAGGCGCCCCTTGAGGAGGCCATGGCCCTGTTCGAGGAGGGGGCGAAGCTCTCGGCTCTGTGCTATAACACTTTGGACCGCGCCCAGCTCAAGGTCACGGAGCTGGCGGTCCTGCCCGGGGAGGTGGAGAGCGATGCCTGAGACCCGCCGCGGCGCGTATACAGCCGCCATAGAGGAGGCATTAGCGCTGGCCCTGCCCGCCCCCAAAGAGGGGGACCCCGCCGCCCTGGTGGCAGAGGCCATGAGGTACAGCCTGCTCTGCGGGGGAAAGCGGGTGCGGCCCATGCTGGCGCTGGCCTTCTGCCAGCTCTGCGGCGGGGACTGGCACAGGGCCCTGCCCTTTGCCTGCGCCGTTGAGATGGTGCACACCTACTCCCTTATCCACGACGACCTGCCCTGCATGGACGACGACGATATGCGCCGGGGGCGGCCCGCCTGCCACAAGGCATACGGCGAGGCCATGGCCCTGCTGGCCGGGGACGGGCTCCTGACCAAGGCCTTTGAGTGCGCCTTAACTTTCCCGGAGCCCGGGCCTGCCGCCAAGGGGGTCCTGGAGCTTGCTAGGCTTGCCGGGCATACCGGCATGGTGGGGGGCCAGTGCATAGACCTCTGCGCGGACGGAAAGGATGTGGACATGGAGCTTTTAAAGGCCATGGACCAGGGCAAGACCGTGGCCCTGATAGCCGCCGCCTGTAAGCTGGGCTGCATAGCCGCCGGGGCTTCGGAGGGCCTGCTGGAGGCCGCCGGTAAGTACGCCCAGGGCGTCGGCATGGCGTTCCAGATTAGGGACGATATTTTGGACGTGCTTGGAGACGCGCAGAGGCTTGGCAAGAACACCGGCATGGACAGCGCCCACGAGAAGCGCAACTATGTGAGCCTGCTGGGAGTAAAGCGGGCCCAGGAGCTGGTGGACGGGTACACCGGCGAGGCGCTTTTGGCGCTGAAGGACTTTCCCGGCGACAGCTCTTTCCTGCGGGAGTTCGCCCTGGAGCTGGCCGGGCGGGAGAGCTGATGCGTAAGCTTGAGTACACTATCCCCGAGGGCTGGGACGGCGCCACGGCAAAGGGCTTTGCAAGGGGGTATCTCGGGCTCTCCGTGCGGGCCCTGGCCGGGCAGAAATTTGAGGGCGGCGTACTTGTGAACGGAGAGGATTCCCGGGTAACAAGGGAGCTCCACGCCGGGGATGTGCTCTGCTTTATGGTGCCGGAGGAGCCCATGTGTTATCCCCCGGCGGAGCTGCCATTAGCTATTCTCTACGAGGACGAGGACTTTCTTATTATAGACAAGCCGCCGGGGATGCCCGTACACCCCTCCCCCGGCCATTACTGCGACAGCGTGCTGAACGCCGTGTCCTGGCACTATAGGAGCACCGGCCAATCCCATCGTGTGCGGCCCCTTTACAGGCTTGACAGGGACACCTCCGGGGTGCTGGCCCTTGCAAAGCACAGGATAGCGGCGGGGGCCGTTACCGAGAAGGAGTACCTTGCGGTGTGCGAGGGAGAGCTTACCGGGGCCGGGAGCATTGCGGAGCCCATCGGCCTTAAGGAGGGCAGTAAGATCGTGAGGGCCTGCGGGGCGGGACAGCCCGCCGTCACCCGCTTCTGGGCCCTGGGGAGCGCGGAGGGGTATACCCTTATACGGCTCCGGCTGGAGACCGGGCGCACCCATCAGATAAGGGTTCACATGTCGGCCTTTGGAAATCCCCTTGCGGGGGACGATATGTACGGCGGGGGCCTGGAGCGTATCGGAAGACAGGCGCTGCACTGCCATCTCTTAAAGCTGGACTGTAAGGCCGCCGGCATGAGCATGACCTTCCATGCGCCGGTGCCGGAGGATATTTTGAAGGCTTTTCCCGAGATCGCCAATTTAAAAGTAAAGGAGCTTTGATCATGCCCGCGTGCCTGACCCATAACCTATTTGCCAACGACGTCCGCGCCCGGCTGGAGGAGCCCGGGCTCAATACCTGCGCCTACGCCTGGGGAGCCCAGGGGCCGGATTTTCTTTTCTGCCACCGCTATTTCAAGACCATGAGGGACAAGACCCTGAAGACCCTGCAGGAGTACGGCTCGGCCCTGCATAAGACCTCCCCCTCCGCGACCCTTGAGGCCATGCGGGAATTTGTCAGAAGCCATAATGACCCCATATACCGCTCTTATGTGCTGGGCTTTCTGTGCCACTATTCCCTGGACTCCACGGCCCACCCCTATGTGAACGCCCGGGCAAGGGACTTGGCCGGGACCCGGAAGAGCGAGACCGAGGGCACCATGCACGGGGAGATAGAGGCCTCCCTTGATACCATCGTACTGCGCTGGAAGACCGGCAAGCTCCCCGGCGAGGTGAACCTGAAAGACACCTTCCCCAAAAACGAGGGCGTACAGCGGATGATAGCCCGGCTCTACCGGGAGGTGCTGTTTGCCGTCTATAACGCGGAGGTGTCCGAGGAGTCACTGTATCAGGCCGCAAAGGACGCGCACCTGCTGTTTGCCGTGTGCAACGACCGCACCGGGCTGAAGCGCAGCCTTTTCAGCCTGATAGAGAAGGGCAGGCCCCACTATATCACCTCCCATCTGGTGCCCATCACAGAGGACCCGGAGGAGGATTTTGCCAACACCGCCCACAGCGAGTGGACCCATAACGGTGAGGTCCATACCCAGGACTTCTTCGAGCTATACGACAGGGCCCTGGAGCTGGCCGTCACTCTGTGCCGGGACTTCGACAGCGTCAGCTTTAAGGACGCCACCGGCGACCGGCCCTTCGGCTGAGCCCGGAAACATTCTGTTTTTGCAGGATTCCCTTCCTTTTCCTTCAGCGCTTTACTTGACAAATGACCCTATGGGTGGTATAGTAAGAGTGTGGACGTACAATATTTGAATTTTACCGGCAAGCTGGCTGCACCCCTTCAAAGATATTTGAGCGGGTGCGGTAATCTTATATGTACATATCTGCCGGGATTTTTTCAGAATGGGGAAATATAGTATGCTTAGTATCGATAAAGTCTTCCACGCCTCGGTGGTGCTGAAGAATATCGTGCGGGACACGGCCATTGTGCCCACAGAGGGCATAACCGAGGACTGCCAGCTGTTCTTGAAGCCGGAAAATTTGCAGAAGACCGGCTCCTTCAAGCTGAGGGGCTCCGGGTATAAGATATCAATGCTCTCTGACGAGGAGAAAAAGCGCGGGGTCATCGCCTGCTCGGCGGGCAACCACGCCCAGGGGGTGGCCCTGGCCGCCAGAAAGAGCGGCGTCAGCTCCATGATATGCCTGCCGGACAGCGCGCCCATCTCAAAGATAGAGGCCACAAAGAGGTACGGCGCTCAGGTCTGCCTTGTAGAGGGCGTGTATGACGACGCGTACAACAGGGCCCTTGAGCTCAGGGAGGAGCGGGGCTACACCTTCGTGCACCCCTTCGACGACGAGGACGTTATAGCCGGCCAGGGCACCATCGGCCTTGAGATAGTCCAGGAGATGAACGACGTGGACGCGGTGATAGTGCCCATCGGCGGCGGCGGGCTCATCTCCGGGGTGGCCTTCGCCATCAAGTCCATGAACCCCAATATCAAGGTCTACGGCGTCCAGGCGGCTGGGGCCCCCAGCATGTTCAACTCCGTGCATGATGGCTCCATCGGGTGCCTTGAGAGCGTGTCGACTATCGCCGACGGCATCGCCGTAAAGCAGCCCGGGGAGCACACCTTTGAGATGGTGCAGAGGTATGTGGACGATATCGCCCTTGTGACCGAGGACGAGATAGCCGCCGCTATCCTCACCCTTATCGAGAAGCAGAAGATGGTGGCCGAGGGCGCCGGGGCCGTCAGCGTGGCCGCCGCAATGTTCAACAAGTTCCCCATCGCCGGAAAGCGGGTGGTAAGCCTTATCTCCGGCGGCAACATAGACGTTACCATACTCTCAAGGGTCATAGAGCGGGGCCTGATGAAGTCCGGCCGCTCAAGCTCCCTGGTGATAGAGCTTATAGACAAGCCCGGGCAGCTTCAGACGGTCTCGAGGATAATCGCCGACTGCGGCGGCAACGTGACCTCCGTCCAGTACGAGCGGGCCGGGGAGATAGAGAGCATAAACGGCTGCTACTTAAAGCTCGGGATGGAGACCAGGAACTACGACCATGTGCGCATGATAGCCTCGGCGCTCACTGACAACGGATTCAAGCTGATAGATACCAAATGATAAAAAAGGGGGCGCTGTGTGGTGAATCCGTATCTTGTAGCCGTCACCGGCAGGCCCGGGGCCGGAAAGACCACCTTTGCAGAGAAGTTCTCCCGGGCGGCGTGCCTTCCCATGCTCAGCCGGGACCAGCTTAAGGAGGGCTATGTGCGCACCCAGGGCGTGCCGAACAGAGAGCTTTCCGGGGACGTGAACCGCATAGTCACGGACCTGTTCTTTGAGACGATAGAAAAGCTTATAGACGGCGGGGTGTCCCTTATCGCCGAGGCCGCGTTCCAGCACGGGGTCTGGAGCGCAAAGCTTTCGCCGCTGATGGACAGGGCCCGGGTGCGGGTGGTCATCTGCTCCCCGGGAGAGGACGGCAGACTGGCCCTGGAGCGCTTCCTTCAGAGAGGGCTGTCGGACCCCAGGCGGGAGTATTTCCACGGGGACAAGGGCGTGGACATGGCCCGGCGGGGCATGGAGCTTTCGGTCTCGCCCTATGAGGAGCCGCGGCTCCCGGTCCCCACCTGGCATATAGACACGTCGGACGGCTATAGGCCGGGGATAGACGAGATAATAAAGGCGGCCTTGGGCGGGAGCCCGGCATAGAACAAAGGCGGGGTGAGAGGAATATGGAGAGGCCAATAAAATACAGTCCATACCGCCTCTGCGCCGCAGTATTCGCTCTTTGTCTGTTTGTAAGATTTATAGAGTATTTTCTCATTGAAACCGACAGGACAGCTATTGGGGAAAACTTCATACATAAGGTATTCGGAATTATCCTGCTGGCGGCGGTGCTGAAAATCACGGGTCTCGGCTGGGGCCGTATAGGCTTTAAGGCAGACGGCGCGGCAGCCGGTATTTTGAAGGGCCTTTTATTGGGCAGCGTATGCTTTGCCATGGCTTATGCGTTGGAGCTTGCGGTCTTCGCCCTAAAGGGGGCCCCCGCCCGTTTGGAGCTGTATGTCAGCGGCTTCTCCCTGACCGGGCCCCAGACTAAGAGCACCGGGCTTGTCCCTCTGGCGCTGTGCGTACTGTTCAATATCGTCAACGTGTGGATGGAGGAGGGCGTTTTCCGGGGGCTCTTTATCAGGACGCTGTTTGAAGCCGGGGGCTTTATGCGGGCCAACATCATTGCCGCGGCCCTGTTTGGCCTATGGCACGTGGCAATGCCGGTCAGAAGCTGTGTATACGGCGAGATGACGGTCCCGGAGACGGTCCTGATGAGCGCGGGCTATATACTGCTCGCCGGGATAATGGGCATAAAATGGGGGCTCCTATACCGTATGACCGGCAGCTTATGGGCCGGGCTTGGGGACCACCTGCTGAACAATACCGTCGCCACGAATATGCTGCACGTGGTCTCCCCGGGGGGCGCGGACGAATTGCAGATAGTCCGCATCTTCGCGGCCCAGCTTATTTCATTTATTATTGTGCTGGCCCTTTACCGGCCAAAGGCTTCACATAAAAATAATATCCAGGAGGAAACGCATGAATAAATTCGCAAGAAGGCTTATTGCCATCACCGCCGGGGCCATAACAGGCACGGCGCTGTACCACCTGACAAAGAAGCGCGAGAGCGCCCCCAAGGACCCGGACGCACTTAAAATGAGTGGCACACGGACCATTGAGACCGAGCGGCTGATACTGCGGCAGGTCCGGCCCGGGGACTGGGAATACGCCTATAAGAACTGGTGCAGCGACCCCCAGGTCACAAGGTTCCTGCAATGGCCCACCCACCAGGACGCGGACGAGACCGAGGAAATTTTTGAGGGCTGGATGGAGCGCTATGACGAGGGCGACTACTATAACTGGCTCATAGAGCTCAAGGAGCTCCATGAGCCCATCGGCAACATCAGCGTTGTGAACCAGGACCAGCGGGCCAAGAGGGCCCATATCGGCTACTGCCTGGGCCGGGAATGGTGGCATAAGGGCATTATGAGCGAGGCCCTGGCGGCGGTCATCAGCTACCTGTTCCACGAGGGCTACCTGCGCATAGAATCCAGGCATAACGTGAATAATCCCCACTCCGGGGACGTGATGAAGAAGTGCGGCATGACCTATGAGGGCACCTTTAGGGGCTATGAGTGGGACAACTCCGGCATAGGGGACGCGGCATTTTACTCTATCCTCAAAGAGGACTATAAGGGCTATAAAAAGGGAGGCGGCTGCCAATGAGGCTTTCGGGAGCGGATATAATCGTCAGGACAATTATCGAGCAGGGCACGAAGACCGTCTTCGGCTATCCGGGCGGGCAGATAATCAACGTGTACGACTCGCTGTACAAGTACCGGTCGGAGCTCCGGCACGTGCTCTGCGCCCACGAGCAGGGGGCGGCCCACGCCGCCGACGGCTATGCCAGGGCCACCGGGGAGGTGGGCGTGGTGATAGCCACCTCCGGCCCCGGGGCCACGAACCTTGTGACCGGCATAGCCACGGCGTATCTGGACTCGACGCCCCTGGTCGCCATCACCGGCAACGTACCCAGCTATCAGCTGGGCACGGACAGCTTCCAGGAGATAGACATCACCGGCATCACCCTGCCCATCACAAAGCACAACTACGTTGTGGGCAACGTGGAGGAGCTCTCCGAGACCATCCGGGAGGCCTACCGCCTTGCCATGTCCGACAGGCCCGGGCCGGTGCTGGTGGACGTGCCCAAGGATATACAGATAGCACAGTGTGAATACGAGCCCCTCTCCCCTGCCGCAGCGGACCCCAAGAGGCCCGCCAAGGACGTGCGCGTTGAGGAGGCGGCGGCGTGTATAAACGAGGCCCACAGGCCCTATGTGTACTTCGGCGGAGGCCTCATAAACTCCGACGCCCAGGAGGAGCTTTTGGAGCTGGCGGAGAGGATAGACGCACCCATCGGCTGCTCCTTCATGGGCATATCGGGCGTACCCACGGACCATCCCCGGTTTTTGGGGATGCAGGGTATGCACGGGCACTACGCTTCTTCAATGGCCATGCATCAGGCCGACTGTATAATAGCCCTTGGGGTGCGCTTTAACGACCGGGTTACCGGAAACCGGGAGAAGTTCGCCACCAAGGCGCAGATAGTGCATATAGATATCGACGGCGCGGAGCTCTCCAAAAACGTGGCCCCGGCCCACGCTCTTCGGGGCGATCTGAAGCTGACCCTTCAAAAGCTGCTGCCCCTTCTCACGCCAAAGGAGCACCCCAAGTGGCAGAGCGCCATAGACCAGCTTAGAAACGACGAGCGCTGGTCTTTGGACCGCCGGGAGGGCATGACCCCCAGGAACGTGCTGCTGGCGCTGAACAAGTACACTGAGGGCGGCCTGCCCGTGGCCACAGACGTGGGCCAGCACCAGATGTGGGCGGCCCAGACCTGCGAGTTCAGGGAGAAGCGCCGGTTCATCTCCAGCGGCGGCCTTGGCACCATGGGCTTCGGCATGGGCGCGGCCATTGGGGCCCAGATAGCCACCGGGCAGCGCACGGTGCTCGTCACCGGCGACGGCAGCTTTGGCATGTGCCTTAACGAGCTGGCCACGGCCGTGCACGAGAATATTCCCCTGGTGATACTGCTGATGAACAACGGAGTTTTGGGCATGGTGCGCCAGTGGCAGACGCTGTTCTTTGATAAGCACTACTCCAACACGGTGCTGGACCGGGCCACGGACTTTGTGGCCCTAAGCAGGGCCTTCGGCGCGGACGGCACCAGGGTGACGGACTTAGACGGGCTGGACGCGGCCCTTAAGACGGCCTTTAACAGCGACGGACCCTATCTTATCGAGTGCATGATAGACAAGGACGAGTTCGTGCTGCCCATGCTCCCTCCGGGGGGCAGCATGGACGATATTATAACGAAGGTGGGTGACTGATATGGAGAGCTTTACTTTGGCTGTGCTGGTGCAGAACCAGTTCGGCGTGCTGAACCGGGTGACAAGCATGTTCCGGCGCAGGAGGTTCAATATCACCAGCCTTAGCGTCAGCGTCACGGAGTCGGACACCCGGTCCCGGATAACCATAACCGCCGACGGCGGCGGCCGGGAGAAGGACCAGCTCATCGACCAGCTCTACAAGCTGCCGGTGGTGGTGTCCATCGCGGAGATAAAGGCCGAGGACTGCGTTGTGGCGGAGCTGCTGCTTTTGAAGGTGCAGAACAAGCCGGAGCTCAGAAGCGATATCCACGCCGCCGCCGAGGCCTTTGGGGCGAAGATAGTTGACTATACCAGAGATTCCGTAGTATTGCAGATGGTGGGCACGGCCAGGAACATCGACGCGTTTATCGAGGTCATGCAGGACTATACGGTGCTTGAGATATGCCGCACCGGCGTTATATCCCTGGAGCGCGGGGCCATGACCATCGAGAAGAAGGCGGAGATATACTGATGGGCTCCCCCATCACCCTTGAGCCCCTGACCGAGGATAATCTGGACGAGGCCCGGGGCATACAGAGGGAAGATATCAGCGAGGAATTCGCGGACGGCATAGACGCCCTCTGGGAGCTGACGCAGTACGGCCTGGAGCACGGATGTATCGGGCGCACGTTCCTGGTGAGGTATATGGGTAAGTGCGCGGGAGTGCTGCTCCTGGGCGAAGCGATACCCTGGGAGACGGACCCGCCCGAAATGCGGGGCGTGCCCTTCTACCGGCTGATGTGCTTTGTTATGGGCCGGGAGTACCGGGGCATGGGGATCGGCTCCGCGGCCCTGGAAGCCGCAGTCCGGGAGGTATACCGCGAGTTCGGCCCGCGGCCCATCGCTCTGGGCGTCCATAAGGACAATACTGGAGCGGAGAGGTTTTACATCAGGCACGGGTTTCAAAAGACGGCCTATATGGAGGGGAACGACTATTATTTCCTGAGGTTTTTGTAGTTAACAGTACCGAGAGGTATAAATATAAAAATATTTGAAAAGAGGTTTTTCATCATGGCAAGGATCTTCTATCAGCAGGACTGCGACTTACAGAGGCTCAGCGGCAAGACTGTCGCTATCATCGGCTACGGCTCTCAGGGCCACGCCCACGCGCTGAACCTGAAGGACAGCGGCGTTGACGTTATCGTGGGCCTTTATGAGGGCAGCAAGAGCTGGGCCAAGGCCGAGAGCCAGGGACTTCGGGTCATGACCTCCGCCGAGGCCGCAAAGAACGCCGACATCATCATGATACTCATCAACGACGAGAAGCAGGCAAAGCTCTATAAGGAGAGCATTGAGCCCAACCTGACCGAGGGCAAGACCCTGGCCTTCGCCCATGGCTTCAACATCCACTTCGGCTGCATAAAGCCCCCCAAGAACGTGAACGTCATCATGATAGCCCCCAAGGGCCCCGGCCATACCGTAAGAAGCGAGTATCAGGCCGGCAAGGGCGTGCCCTGCCTTATCGCTGTTGAGCAGGACGCCACCGGCGACGCCTGGGACATCGGCCTTGCATACGCGCTGGGCATTGGCGGCGCGAGGGCCGGCGTGCTTGAGACCACCTTCCGCACCGAGACCGAGACCGACCTCTTCGGCGAGCAGGCCGTGCTCTGCGGCGGCGTGTGCGCCCTTATGCAGGCGGGCTTCGAGACCCTCTGCGAGGCCGGGTATGACCCCCGCAACGCCTACTTCGAGTGCATTCACGAGATGAAGCTCATCGTCGACCTTATCTATCAGAGCGGCTTTGCCGGTATGCGCTACTCCATCTCAAACACCGCCGAATACGGCGACTATGTCACCGGCCCCAAGCTCATCACCGCCGAGACCAAGGCCACCATGAAGAAGATCTTGAAGGAGATCCAGGACGGCACCTTCGCAAAGGAATTCCTGCTGGATATGTCCGACGCGGGGGCACAGGTGCACTTCAACGCCATGCGCAAGCTGGCAAGCGAGCACCCCTCTGAGAAGGTCGGCGCGGACATCCGCAAGCTCTATAGCTGGAGCGACGAGGACAAGCTCATAAATAACTAAGGGGGGTGTCCGCCTTGACAGAACAGGAAAACCGGGAGGTACAGCGGCAGCTTTTTGATATCTACTGCGGCATACTGTTCAACAGCGGTGAGTTCGCCCCGGGCGAGCACACAAAGATAAATTACCGCTTCGACTGCCCGGAGTATAAGGAGCTCATCGCCAAGTACCATATCGATGAGATTGCCGGAGAGGGCACGGCCTTTGAGCGGGCGGAACGGCAGGACTTCCGCAAAGCGGAACGGCAGGACTTCCGCAAAGCGGAACGTCAAGACTTCCGCAAAGCGGAACGTCTTATGCACTGGATGGCCCCAAAGCTGCGCCACCGGCCCGACTATGACAACCACGTGCCCATGAACTCCCTGGCGCTCCTGGACTACAGCCTTGACAAGCCTGAACAGGGCATAAACTGCCGGAACAAGTCGGTGATACTCACCGAGTGCTGCCTTGCCCTGGGGATATATGCCCGGCGGGTGTACATCATGCCCTGCTCGCCCTATGACATGGACAACCACGTGGTGACGGAGATATTCGACCCGGAGATGGACAAGTGGATAATGCTGGACCCCACCACCGACGGCGTTTTCAGGGACGAGAAGGGCGTGCCCCTGTCCCTGCTGGAGCTACGTGAGCGCTTCGCGGCACATAAGCCCGCCGCTTTCAGCGGGAGCGGGGATGGGGACGAGATGAACGCCTACTTTGCCAAGAACCTCTTTCGGTTCATGGTGGACGGCGATAACGGGTACGGCCTTGCGGACAGCCGAATTCTGTACTTCACCCCCACAGGCCATTCGGTGCAGGGGAACCTGCTGGCCTCCATGGAGTACAAGCTCTCGATGATACCCCCGGACGCCATGCGCCTTAGAAAGCTGTTTTCGGACAAGCTGAAAAAAGCCAAAAGCGACCCGGAGCCCGGGACCTGGGATATCAGCGTTATGGAGGCGAGACCGTGAAAAGATTTTTAGCCTTTGTGCTGGCCCTGTGCTTAGTGCTGGGGCTCGGTGGGTGCCAGTTCATAAATAAGACGACCGCCCTGGTGGAGTTTTACTCCGCGGACAGCGGAACCCTCTACTGGCACAGTATGGAGCTGGCGGGGCTTATAGATGATATGCTGAAGACCCCGGAGTATTTCGAGCTCATGGGCGGCTCAGATACCGTAAGCGAGGTAATAATGCCTCTTATGCGCTCGGACCTCTCGGAGCCTGAGAGCGCCTATGTCATCACCCTCCCGGAAGACGCCCTGCCCACGCTCATGAGCGCGGCGGAGGTCGACCTGAGCGGGTTTTCCGACGGACTGCGTGAGTTTATGGAGCGGCGTATGGTAAGCTCCGTGCCTACGATACTCAACTCCCGGCAGGGGGCCGAAACTTTGGCGGCCTCCAGCATACTCACCGTCTCCGGCTCCTGGGCCGGGGAGGTCCTCGATGAGAGCTGCTATGTGCTGCTGATGTACCCATACTGCTGCCCGGTGATGGTGTCCTTTACCGGCGGCAACGGCGTTATAACCGGCACGGCCACCATGCTTTTGGGCGAGCCCCTGGAGGAGGATTCCCTGGACGCGGTTGAGGAGCTGTTCCGTTATCTTGACATGGACGGCCTGGAAATTGAGGAAATTGACATTGACGCATTGGTATAGACTGACCTATCAGGGTGGGGCAACTGCCCTGCCCTGTACTTTTAAGTATATTATTTAAGGAGAAATGCAAATGGTAAGCGACAACATAAAGCTGACCCCGCAGAACGCCCCCCATAGGGCGCTGTACCATGCCCTGGGCCTCACCGAGGAGGAGATAGCAAGGCCTCTGGTGGGCATAGTCAGCTCATATAACGAGATAGTGCCCGGGCACATGAACATCGACAAGATAGTGGACGCGGTAAAGCTCGGCGTGGCCATGGCCGGCGGCACGCCCATCGTGTTCCCCGCCATAGCGGTCTGCGACGGCATAGCCATGGGGCATGTGGGCATGAAATACTCCCTGGTGACCCGGGACCTTATCGCCGACTCCACCGAGGCCATGGCCCTGGCCCACGGCTTTGACGCGCTGGTGATGGTGCCAAACTGTGACAAGAACGTGCCCGGGCTCCTGATGGCGGCGGCGCGGCTGAATCTGCCCACGGTGTTCGTCAGCGGCGGACCCATGCTCGCGGGGCACGTGGACGGCTGCAAGACCAGCTTCTCGTCCATAAGTGAGGCTGTGGGCGAGTTCAACGCGGGCAAGATAACCGAGGAGAAGCTTAAAGAGTACGAGCTGAAGACCTGCCCCAGCTGCGGGTCATGCTCGGGCATGTACACCGCCAACTCCATGAACTGCCTGACGGAGGTGCTGGGCATGGGCCTTCGCGGCAACGGAACTATACCCGCCGTGTACTCGGCCAGGATAGAGCTGGCAAAGCACGCGGGCATGGCCGTGATGGACATGGTGAAGAAGGACATCCGTCCCCGGGACATCATGACCGAGGGGGCCTTCAAAAACGCCCTGACGGTGGACATGGCTCTGGGCTGCTCCACCAACTCCATGCTGCACCTGCCGGCCATCGCCCACGAGTGCGGGATAGAGATAGACCTGGACATCGCCAACTCCATCAGCGGGAAGACCCCCAACCTCTGCCATCTGGCCCCCGCCGGGCGCACCTATGTGGAGGACCTGGACGAGGCGGGCGGCGTGTACGCCATCATGCACGAGCTCAATAAGAAGGGGCTGCTTAACACGGACTGCATGACCGTAACCGGGAAGACCGTTGGCGAGAACATCGCCAATACCCCCAACCTGGACCCCCAGGTCATAAGGCCCATAGAGAACCCCTACAGCGAGACCGGCGGCATTGCCGTCCTCAAGGGCAACCTGGCTCCCGAGGGCTCGGTGGTGAAGCGCTCGGCGGTGCTGCCGGAGATGTTAGTTCATGAGGGCCCCGCCAGGGTCTTCGAGTGCGAGGAGGACGCCCAGGCGGCCATAAACGCCGGGAAGATAAATCCCGGGGACGTGGTGGTGATACGCTATGAGGGTCCCAAGGGCGGGCCCGGTATGCGGGAAATGCTCAACCCCACCTCCGCCATAATGGGCATGGGCCTTGGAAGCTCTGTGGCGCTGATAACGGACGGACGCTTCTCCGGGGCCACAAGAGGCGCGTGTATAGGCCACGTCTCCCCCGAGGCCGCAAGCGGCGGGCCAATAGGCATCGTCCAGGAGGGGGACATCATCTCCATAGATATCCCGGGAAATAAGCTGGAGCTGAAAATTGACGAGCAGGAGTACCAGCGGCGCATGGCGGCCTTTGAGCCCAAGACAAAGCCCCTCTCCGGCTATCTCAAGCGGTATGCCGCACTGGTCTCCAGCGGAGCGAAAGGCGCGGTGCTTAACTGATGGCAAAGAAACTTTCAAAGCTGGCCTTAAGGCTGCGGTCCATGACCGTGTTCAGGGACCTTCTGGACGACCCGGTGATGGGGGCCCTGGTCCGCTGTCTTGAGCGGCTGGGCAGCGGCGCGGAGCGGTTCGCCCCCGCATACTCGGAGTTTGTCTCAAGGCTTTATAGGGCCGGGTACGTGAGCCTTGCGGAATATGTCCGGGACAGGGTCTTCGACAGCGACAACGTGTATATCCGGCTTATGGGCGCCGGGACCCTGCCGGACAAGGTGCTGCTGGACAGCACGGCCCTGGACCTGGACACACTGAGCTGCGTTGCGGGGCTCGACTCCGGCAGGCTCCTTGAGGAGGCGAACTGCAACCTGAACCTGGCGAAGTTCGAGGGCAAGAAGCTGAACCTTACCAACGAGTATGCCCAGAGGGCCCGGGACATCGACAGGTTCGGCTATGGGGTATACGCCCGGCACAGGATGTTCCACTGGGAGCACGGCAGGGTGGCCCCTGTGCGCACCCCTGACCCCATAAGGCTCTCTGAGCTGATAGACTATCAGCGCGAGAAGCAGGTCATCCTGGACAATACCCGGGCCCTGCTCTCTGGCAAGCCCGCCGCCAATATGCTGCTGACCGGCGACGCGGGCACGGGCAAGTCCTCCACGGTGAAGGCCGTGGTGAACGAGCTGTGGCAGGAGGGGCTCAGGATAGTGGAGATACGCAAGGAGCAGCTTCACGAGATACCGGGCATTTTAGACGAGCTGAACCTGAACCCTTTAAAGTTCATACTCTTTATCGACGATCTCTCTTTCCAGAAGAACGACGACAACTTCAGCGCCCTTAAGGCCATGCTGGAGGGCTCGGTGTCCGCCAAGTCCCGCAACGTGGTGATATACGCCACCAGCAACCGCAGGCACCTTGTGAAGGAGACCTCCGCCGACCGGGAGGGCGAGGATATACACAGGGGGGACGCCATGCAGGAGGCCGCCTCACTCTCAGAGCGCTTCGGCCTTCGGGTGACCTTCCAGCGCCCCAGCAAGGAGACCTATCTCAGCATTGTCCGAGAGCTGGCGAAAAGGGACGGTCTGGCGGTCCCGGACGATGAGCTCTGCGCCGGAGCGGAGCGCTTCGCCCTCTCCCGCGCGGCCCGCAGCGCCCGGGCGGCCCGGCAGTACGTGGACATTCTGCTATCTCAGGACCCCAGTAAAATTTTACCATAATTACCAGAAATTGGCGGCGGCCCCAAGGGCTTTGCCGCCATTTTTTCGCCCCGCCCGCCTTGACTTTTCCCGCGCGGTGGAATATAATGGTCTTAACTGTATTATTTGCGAAAGACGGAGGATACATATATGTGCAAAAAGTTTATCAGCCTGCTCTTAAGCCTGACGATCCTGCTGGGCGCCGTATGGGTGCCGGCGGGGGCGAGCGCGGGGGCGACGCCGCAGACGGTGACATTTCATTTTCGTGATAAATCGTCTAATTTTTCAAAAGATTTAGATGCTACGGCCGGCAGTCTTTATCTGACCCTCTTTGAAAAGGCTGGAACCCCGGCCTTGACCGGTTACGATTTTATAGGATGGTATAAATTAGGCGACACCTCACAAACTGTAATTACGGATAATACAAAAATTGATGGTACTGACGCTGAGGTAATTTTAAATGCAAAATGGGAGCCGAGAACATATAGCGTTACATACAACCCTAGCCATAGCGGCGGCACAAGTACCGTAAAGCAAGTAACCTTTGGCAAAACATACGGCGAAAAAGCTGGTGATTTCGCCGACCCCGCCCCCCGCGATGGTTATACCTTTGCCGGATGGTTTACATCGGCTACCGGGGGAAAGCAGATAACTGCCGACACAATAGTAAGCGATGCCAAGGACCACACCCTTTATGCCCATTGGACAACATTGACACATCAGGTTGAGCTTGTTTATAACACTGACGGGTCAAGTCTTACAACCAGCTCACCTGTTAAAGAAACGCTTAATGTTGCCCACGGCGCTGTAGTCGGCTCTATCAGGAAGCCTACACGGCCTGGTTATGATTGTACCTGGTATAAATCTCCTACCCAGACAACCAGCTCGTATAAGGTTTCTGATGACGACCCCATAACAACAGACATAAAACTTTATGGCCGCTGGACGGCAAAATCATTCACCGTCACCCTTAATCCCGACGGCGGCGCTCTGCCTGACGGCGCAGACAGCAGTATTCAGATAAGTTACGGCGCAGCATATTCAACTATTGGCAGTTCGCTGGTAACTCCCACCCGCACCGGCTACACATTTGAAGGCTGGTACACCGAAACAAGCGGGAAAGGCGACAAGATAGAATCATCCTCTACAAAAACATACGACAAAACCACCAACCAAACCCTCTACGCCCACTGGACCCCCCAGAAATACACACTTACCTATAACTATGCTTTCCCCACATCCGCCGCATGGAAGGGCCAGGACGGCAGCTCTCTCCCAACACCCAATCCCCCCACAACCCCGAATGAAGCCACCTACAACTCCCCCTACCCCACCCTGCCCACTCCCGCGCTCAACGACATCCCCTACTACGCCGCGGCTTCCACCACAAAGTACTCCTTCGAGGGGTGGTATGACCTGGAGGAGGATGTCATAAACACATCCGACCCCACAAAAAATAAGACCGGCAACGAGATCACCGGCGGCACAAATGGCAGCACCTACCAGAAAGCCGGAGACCAGACCCTCTACGCCCGCTGGGGCTATAATATAGAGTTCTTCGCCAACAACACCGACAATGTTGCTACGGAGACTGCCCTGGGCAAGCTGAAATGCGTCACCGGCGCGGCCTATGACATGGCTAAAGCACCGGCGGAGCCTAAGAAGCCGGGGTATGAGTTTGCAGGGTGGCACACCGAAGCAGGTGCAAAGTTCGAGCCCGCCGCCAATGATACCGCCGACGGCAGCGTCAATAAGCTCTATGCCCACTGGACGCCCGCTGTGTATACGGTGTCCTTTGACGCTAATGGCGGGGATGCGGTTACCGCAACTAAAAAAGTCACTTTTGACAGCACATATCCAGATCTGCCAAATCCTGCCAGCCGCACAGGCTATGAGTTCGCGGGCTGGTTCACGGCGAAAGACGGCGGCACAAAGGTCGAAGGAGGGACTACCAAGGTCACCGCAACAAGCGACCACACCCTTTTCGCCCACTGGGACCCGCTGGAGCTCACGCTGAATTTCAACTATAACTTCCCCGGCGGCATTACTCAGGACACATCCACACATCCCAATATCACCCCGACCAAAGCCAAATACGGCCAGCCCTACGGCACGGCGCTTCCGGCGAGGAACCCCGCGTCTGTTACCAGCGACGAAAAGGTAACCTATACCTTTGACGGATGGTATACGACCGCTGAGGATAAAAACGGGAACCCCGACGGCACCGGCGGAGTCACCGGCCAGAAGGTGCAGTCCTCCCTTCCTGTGGAGCTAGAATATTCCGGCAGCTCCGCCACCCTGTATGCCCGCTGGAAGTATAAGGTAAGCTTCTACGCGAATCTGAACCCCGACGCGGCAAGCCAGAGCCCCATCAGCGGCGTCACCCTGGACGCGGTCTCCGGCAGCCGGTACGGCAAGCTCCCCGGACAGCCCAGCGGCAACCCCTCCAAATACTTCCTGGGGTGGTTCACAGAGCCAGACGGCGGCACTGAGATCAAGGACACCACTATTGCCGACGGAACCACCACCAAGCTCTACGCCCACTGGGGCTATACCCGCACCTGCACCATCACCCTTAACGGCAACGGCTTCACTTTCCCTGATGGGTATCCCACCTATGAGATAATCGAGTACGGGCAGAATTACAGCAGACTGTTCGATAATATATCCGACCCCGCCCGCGATGGGTACACCTTCCTCGGCTGGTATCTGAACGCCGAGGGCACCGGCAGCGCAGTGACCCGCAGCAGCATTGTAAACGGCGACCGCACCCTTTACGCAAAGTGGAAGATAAACACCTGCAAGGTCACCCTGAACCCGAACTACAACTCCGCCACCACCGTAAAGAACGTGGACTACGGCACAGAGCTCAGCAAGGCCCTTACCGACCCGGAGCGCGCCGGGTACGCCTTTGAGGGGTGGTTCACCGACCAGAAGTGCGAGAATCCCGCCGACCTCAAGGCAGTGGTCACCGGGGACCTCACCCTCTACGCCAAGTGGATAAAGGCTGAGCGGGTCAATCTGATGGTGAACGGCGGCGCCCTGTCCTCCGGCACGCCGGCCTATGTCAACGTATATGAGGGCGGCAAATATAAGCTTCCCATCCCCACGTGGACCGGCTGCACCTTCCTGGGCTGGTACACGCAGGAGACCGGCGGCGCCCTGGTCCGGCCCGAGGACACTGTCCCCGCTCCCAGCGCCATCCCCTCCACCCTATACGCCCACTGGTCCCCGATGGACGTGACCGTTACCTTCGACCCCAACGGCGCCACAAACCATCAGGCCAACACCAGGACCTATAAGGTGGGCGCCAAGTACGGCACCGGCCTTGGCACCCTGCTCTGGTCCGGCTATAAGTTCATGGGCTGGTATACCCAGCCCGCGGGCGGCGAAAAGGTTGGCCCCTTTACGGTCGTCTCGGTAAAGAGCAACGACGACCTGACAATAACCCTCTACGCCCACTGGGGCTATGAGGTCAGCTTTGACCCCAACAACGGCAACGGCTCTATGGACCCCCAGGTTGCCGAGATGAACCAGCCGTTCACCCTGCCGGTGTGCACCTTCGAGGCCCCCGCGGGTATGCGCTTCGGCGGCTGGGCTCCGGGTACTCCTGACGCCGCCGCCACCTATCCCGGCGGCTCCCAGTACACCGTGAACCGCCGCGTGACCTTCTACGCCACCTGGACCACCGCCCCCATCGTCATCACCGCCAGCTGCACCTCCGGCGGCAGGCTGGCCACCACGGACGGCAAGACCAATGAGGTCACCGTGGAGCGGGGCACAGACGTCACCTTTGTGGCCGAGGCCAACAGCGGCTATGAGCTCAAGGAGCTGCTGGTGGACGGCGTCAACTATAACTATACCGACGTGCACACCTTCCACGACGTTATGGAGGACCACACCATACACGCCGTGTTCCAGCGCATTGGCGCGCCCTCCTACTCCACCTGCGACCACGGCACCTCCTGCCCGCTGAGCGGCTATACCGACCTGAACGCCAAGGAGTGGTATCATGACGCCATACACTACTGCGTGGACAACGTGATAATGGGCGGCACCGGCGGCAGCAAATTCTATCCCCGCAGGAACACCACCCGCGCGGAGCTGGCCGTGTCCCTCTATAACTATGCGGGCCGCCCCTCTGTGACCGGCAGCGGGCTGCTGCCCAACACCTACAGCGACGTGAAGTCCGGCGAGTGGCACTATCAGGCCATCGAGTGGGCCACAAGGGAGGGCATCCTCGCCGGGTACGGCAACGGCAGGTTCAGGCCGAACCAGTCCGTCACCCGCGAGCAGCTGGTGGCCATCCTCTGGCGGCACGCCGGAAACCCCAAGCCCCGCAGCACTACCCTGCGCTTCTACGACTCGGGAAGTGTCAGCGACTATGCCTGGGAGGCCATGTGCTGGGGCACCGAGCAGGGCATCCTCCAGGGGC
The DNA here is from genome assembly GCA_910584745.1 of uncultured Eubacteriales bacterium. Classification (GTDB taxonomy): domain Bacteria; phylum Bacillota; class Clostridia; order Oscillospirales; family Acutalibacteraceae; genus Acutalibacter. The sequence goes on along the minus strand of CAJUDG010000015.1, from coordinate 64,630 downwards.
GCTCCAACGGGTATCTGGCCCCCAAGGGCACCGCTACCCGGTCGGAGGTGGCGGAGATGCTCAAGAACTATCTCAGCCGATAAATAAGACATAAAACGGACCGGCCCTTTTGAGGGGCCGGTCCTGTTTTTTTACACAGTTCCCGCTGTCTGAAAGCTGGCCGTCATCACCAGGGAGCCGTCGATATACTCCGCCACCAGCTCCCCGCCCATGCGCTCGCAGAGGGCCTTTGCTATGGACAGCCCAAGGCCGGTGGACTTGCGGGCGGCCTCCACCGTGTAGAAGCGGTCGAAAAGCTTTTCCACCTCCACCCCGGTAAGGGCCCGGCAGCGGTTTGAGAACTTCACCTTCCCGCCCGGGGTCAGCTCCACCCGCAGGTCGCCGCCGCTGTACTTGGCGGCGTTGCTGAGAAGGTTCGAGAACACCCGCGACAGCGCCGCCCTGTCCAGCCTTCGCACCACCTGGCCCGGGGGCATGGTTATCTCGGGCTCTATCCCCTTCTCCGTGAACACCGTATAGAAGGACGCAAGGCTCTGCTCCAGCGCCGCCCCCAGGTCCACGGGCTCCGCCCGGAGCCCGCCCGGGTCCGACAGCACCACGCAGTACCTGAAAAGCTCCTCGGTAAGGCTGCGCAGCAGCTCCGCCCGGCCGCGTATGACGTCCGTATACCCCGCGGCCTTCGGGCTCAGCTCCTCCCGCTCCAATAGCTCCAGATACCCGCAGATGGCCGTAAGCGGCGTTCTCAGGTCGTGGGAGATGTTCGTCACCGCGGCCTTCAGCTCCAGGTCCCCCTGCTGATACCGAAGCCGCTCCCGCCGCAGCCTCCTAAGCTCTGCGTTCACCACCGACGCCAGCTCACGCATACTTTTATCCCGGCTGGAGATGTCGATAAGCGTGTTGGTGTCCTCCCGAAGCTTCTCCGAAAAGCCCTTCGCTATCTCCCCCGCCGCCCGGCGCATGAGCCGCAGCTTTATCCCAAGGCTGATGACCGCCGCCATAAGCGCCAGCAGCAAGAGCCACAGAAAAACTCCCATCAAATCACCCCTAAAGCTTTATCGAAGGTCCTTGCGGCGGAAGGCCCTGAGACCCAGGGCCGTGCACATCGCCGCCAGGGTCAGGGAGCAAGCCGCCATCCCCGGGAAGCCCACCCCCTCCTCCATCGGGAGGCTCTCGCTGAGATAGAAGGCCTGTCCCCCGGGCAGGGCCCCCATAATGAAGTAGTACGCCCCCCGAAGGGGCTCGCCCACGTACTGGGGATTGGGGACCCGGTCAAGGTCCTCCCAGCTTATCTCCCTGCCGTCCTTCAGGAAGATCTGTTCCCGGGCCTCCCCCTTGTCGTCCACGGTCACCACCATCTCCACGCCCTCGGTGACCACCATCTCCGGGGAGCTGCTGAGCTCCATGTGCAGCCGCTGGGGCAGCCATAAAAGCGCCACAGATAGCAGTATCACCAGCACCGGCAGTGCCCGCAGGCGTATGAGCATGGCCAGCAGGGTGGATATTGCCGACACCGCCAGTATGAACGGCAGGCAGCATAACAGCCGCAGGGTAAGGGCGCCCATATCCCAGACGTGCATCCGGATAAAGAACCCGGACGCCGTCAGCACCAGCACATGCGCCCCTGCGTATATCAGCCCCGCCGCCGTTACGGTGATAAGGTTCGCAAGGTACACCTGCCAGCGGCTGTACCCGGCGACTATCTTGTTCCTTATGGTGTTATAATGGTACTCCGCGCCCAGAAACATGGCCGAGAGCACCGGCAGCACTATCACCACGGGCACGGCGAAGTCCCCCGCCCGGCTCGTTATAAAGTCCCCGCTCCACTCCGACCACATGCTGTAGGCCCAGGACAGCATGTCCGCGGCCTGCCAGAGGCTGTAGCCCAGCATAAGGAGCCCGCAGGCCCAGAACCAGACGCTCCTGAATAGTCTTGCGAAATTTGCCGACAGAAGCTTACTCATTTTTTATCCCTCCACCTCAATGAATATACGCTCATAAACTCCCTAACCGCTCTACTTAAGGTCCTTGCGCCGGAACAGCCCAAGACCCAGGGCCGTTGACAGCAACGCCATGGCTCCGGCGTTCAGCCCCACACTCCAGGCCGGGACCTGCCTTTGGGTCAGGCCCATCAGGTGAAATATCTGCCCACCGGGGAGCAGGTCGTTCACAAGGCAGAGCCCCGCGCGCAGGGGCTCGCCGATATAGTAGGGGTTTGGGACCATCTCGGTCTCGGAGACCTTAAGCTCCCGCCCCTCCCGATCCACGTACCGCAGGACGGTCTCGCCCTCATGGTTCACCACTTCCACCGTCCCCACCACGTCCCGGACCTGCGGGGGCTGGGCAAGGCAGTTCTCAAGCAGGGACGCGCCGTCCAAAAGCAGCGCCATCATGATTATCACCACCACCGTCACCGCCCTATGGGCCATCAGCATGGAGACCGCCACGGTGACGGCCGTCATGGACAGCAGCACAAGGATACTCGCCCCCATGCGCACCGCCAGCTCCCCCGGGTCCAGCAGGAACGCGCCGCCCCCGGCGTACCCCACGGGCAGCGCCACCAGCAGGTGCAGGGCAAAGTAAAAGAGTCCCGCAAATGCGCTCACCAGCAGGTTCGCAAGGTACACCGCCGCCCGGCTGTGGCCAACGGCGAGCTTGCTGCGTATGGTGCCGTCGTGATAGTCGGTGTTCACAAACAGCACCGTCACCACCGGCACCAGCAGCGCCGCCAGCCCCAGAAAGCCGAATACCCTGGCCTCAAGCCCGGCAAGTCCCGGGCCCTGGGGCCCGCTCATGGTAAAGTTCATGATGCCCATGTCATAGGCAATAAGCGCCGCCGCGCCTATCCACAGGCGCTTGGAGCGCAGCATCACAAACGTATTCGCGCAGATGAGTTTCCACATATTCCGCCCCTCCTACTCAATATCCATCCTCAAAAACCCTATCATCCCGAGGATCACCGCGATAAACGCCACCCCCAGGCCGCTGACGGCCAGCACCCAGAGCTCCGACTGCCGAAAGCTGGTGTCCATAAGCTGCATGGCCTCCCCCATGGGGCTTATGTCCAGGAAAAGGCCGTACACCCCCCGCAGGGGCTCCTTCACATAGGCCGGGGCGGTTTCGGGTATGGCGAGCCCGTCGTCCATGCGGGTGCATATGCACATCAGCGCGAAGGACCCCGCAAACCCCGCCGTTGTCACCCACCGCCTGGGGACAAGCAGGCCCAGAAGCGTATATATGGCCGTAAACGACAGCAGCACCGCCGGATAGCAGCCAAGCCTTGCCAAAAGCTCCGTCTCCGGCGCGCCCGGAGCAGCAAGGAGCGGCCGCAATATCAGCGACGGCAGCAGGTACAGCGCGGAGAGGATAAGCCCGCAGAGGTACTGCACCAGCAGGTGGCTTATGTACACCTCCCCCCGGGTGCGGCCTATTATGAGCTTGTTCTTTATGCCCCCCGAGCTGTGGTCCCCATTTAGAAAGCCCACGGCTATAATGGCCTGGACGTACATCATCGTAACTGTAAAGTCCATCACCGCCCCCGCGCCCTGCCTGTCCCCAAGGGCGAAGTGCAGAAGCAGGTTGCAAAAACCGTACACGGCCATGAAGGCCCCTCCCAGCCGGAAGGGCCCCCATCTGAGGAGCCGCGCCATATCAGCGGATATGAGCCGTCTCATTTTAAGTCCTTTCTCTTGAATATCATGAGGCCCAGGAGGGTGAAGCCCGCCGTGAGCAGCACCGAGTAGAGGGTAAGCTGCCAGTATGGGGTCTCAGTGGTCACCCGGGCCTGCAGCTCCGCGTTCCACTCGCTGTGGCCCCGCTGGATTATCTCCCAGAGCTGCCCGCCGGGGGAGACGTTGTTGTACTGGCGCAGGATGGTGCGCAGGGGCTCGCGTATATAGTTGGGGTTGGGCTCCATAGGCAGGTCGTCGGGGTCTGTGTACTTGTTACCGTCCTTATCGTAGAACTCGTAGTGCATATTGCCGTCATCGCCGGTCACCATGAGGGCCTGCTCATAGTCGGCTATCATATCAGGGGCGTCCAGCATTTCGTTGATTATCTGAGAGCCGAACATCAGGCCGATAGCCAGCAGGGCGCAGAGCACCAGGGAATAGCGGCCGCTGATGATGGTGGCGATGAACACTGCCATTGCCGCGATGGCCGCTATGGTCAGCAGCAGGAGCCCTGTGCGCATAAGGACGCTTGTGGGGGCCTCTACCTCTATACCTATGCCGCCGGCGAACACCACTGCCATGTGTATGGCGGTGTAAAATATTTCCACCGCCCAGACTATCAGGAGGTTCGCAATGTACACGGAGCTGCGGCTGCGTCCCACGGTTATCTTGTTCCTGATGGTGCCGTCGTGGTAATCAGTGTTGATAAAGAGCCCGCAGACGATGGGCAGCAGGATAAAGAGCACAGGGGCAAAGCCGAGGATATCCCCGTCAAGGCTGCGGGCAAAGCCATTGCTTATATCCCGCCGCAGGGACCATACCCCAAGCCCCGCAAAGCCCGCCATGAACGCGGCCCCCAGCCAGAGGCGCTTGGTATGGAGCATAGAGAAGAAGTTTGCAGACAGAAGCTTCATCATCTGCGCTCACCCCCCTTCCCTGTGCCCACAAGGCTGAGGAAATAGCTCTCAAGGCTCTCGTCATGGTTCTGCACCGAGAAGACCTCGCAGCCCCGCTCAGAGAGCGCGGAGATGAGCTTACTCATGTTCACCGCGTCGTATATGTCCACCTGCTTATTCTCAAGTATCTTATACTCAAGGCCCATCTCGTCCAGCACCAAAGCCGTGGCCTGGGTGTCGGACACGTCGGCGCGGATGCACTTGCGGCATGTGGCTTCAAGCTCCTCGGCGCTTATCTCCCGAATCATGCAGCCGCCGTCGATGAAGCCGTAGTGGGTCGCGAGCTTGTGCATCTCCTCTAAGATGTGGCTGGAGATGAGCACGGTGATGTCCCGCTCACGGTTGAGCTTCAGGATGAGCTCCCGTATCTCCACAATGCCCTGGGGGTCCAGGCCGTTGACCGGCTCGTCCAGCACCAGGAAGTCCGGGTCCCCGCATAGGGCCACGGCTATGCCCAGCCGCTGGCGCATACCAAGGGAGAAGTTCTTGGCCTTCTTCTTGCCTGTGCCCGAAAGGCCAACCAGCTCCAATAGCTCCTCTACGCAGGAGTAGTCCGGCAGGCCCAGCACCCGGCACTGCTGCTTGAGGTTGTCTGTGGCCGTCATGTCCAGGTAGATGGATGGTGTCTCCACCACCGCGCCCATGCGGCGGCGGGCCTTGACAATATCAGGGCTGCCGTCGTTTATGCCGTACAGGCTGTAGGTGCCGTAGGTGGGCATTTGCAGGCCGCAGATAAGCCGCAGAAGCGTGGTCTTGCCCGCGCCGTTTTTGCCCACGATGCCGTAGATGGCCCCCTTGGGCACAGAGATGTTGAAGTTGTCCAGAGCCTTGAAGCCGCGGTAGGACTTTCCAAGGGCGCTGGTTTGCAGAACGTATTCCATAGGGTTACCTCCTTTTGGTGATGGGAACATTATAGTACCAAAAGGTTAAGAAAGCGGTTAAGAAAAGAGTTAAGATTTGGTTAAGATTTAATCTTTTCCGGTAAGCTTGAAACCGATGCCCCACACCGACTCTATATACTCCCGCCCGGTGGCGGTCCTCAGCTTCTTTCTAAGGTTGCTAACGTGGGTCTTCAGGGAGCTCTCCGTGCAGTCCGGGGTGTCAAGGGAAATGCGCTCCAAAAGCTGGGATTTCGTCACCACTCCCGTGGGGTTGCGCATGAGCTGCCGGAGTATGGCGTACTCGGTGGGGGTCAGCCTTATCTCCCCGCCGTCAAAAAAGGCGCAGTGCATTTGCGTGTGCAGGCTGAGCTTTCCATAGTTCAGCCGGTCATGCTCCCGCCGGGCCCCTTCCCGCAGCTGCACGGCTATTCTAGCCAGCAGCTCCTTGGTGTCAAAGGGCTTCGTCACATAGTCCGCCGCCCCCCCCAGGAGCATATCCACCTTGCTGTCCACCCCGGCCTTGGCGCTGAGCACGATGACCGGCACGCCCTCAAGCCTTGGCAGCAGCTCCTCCCCCGACAGCCCCGGCAGCATAAGGTCCAGAAGCACCAGGTCCGGCTGGGCCTGGTCCGCAAGCAGCAGCCCCTCTGTGCCAGAGTAGGCCCGGGAAACCGCGTACCCCTCCCGGGTGAGTATCTCCTCAAGAAGGTTCCCGATATGCAGGTCGTCGTCCACCACAAGTATCCTGTCCATTATGAGAGAGCCTCCAAAAGCTCCTTACGGGTCATGGGCCTGATAAGGCTCTCGCCTATCCTGGGGATAAGTATAAAGCGCAGGGTATCGCCGTCGCTCTTCTTGTCAAGCGCTGTGGCCGCAACTATCTCCTCCATGGCAAAGCCCGGCTCTGTGGGCATACCGTACTCTTTGAGCGCCTTGGCGATGCGCTCTCCGGTCCCCGGTTCTGTCACCCCAAGCTTCTCGCCGGCCTTGCAGGCCAGTACCATGCCGATACCGACCGCCTCGCCGTGGGAGAGGCCTTTAAAGCCGTGGAGCTTCTCCAAAGCGTGGCCGCAGGTATGGCCGAAGTTCAGTATCATCCTGCGCCCGGTATCTTTGGTGTCGGCCTCCACAAAGTCCCGCTTGATGGACACGGAGCGGCCCATCACCTGCTCCATGTCCTCCAGGCCAGAGCCCTGCTCAAGGGCCTCAAAGAGCTCCTTATCGGCGATAGCCCCATGCTTTATCACCTCGCCCAGGCCGTCGTTGAAGTAGTGCCTTGGCAGCGTCTTAAGCGCGTCCGGGTCGCTTATGACGGCGACGGGCTGATGGAAGGCTCCCACAAGGTTCTTGCCGAAGGGCAGGTCCACCCCGGTCTTGCCGCCAACGCTTGCGTCCGCCTGGGAAACGACTGTGGTGGGCACCTGGGCGAAGTCCATCCCCCGAAGGAAGGTGGCCGCCGCAAAGCCCCCCATATCCCCGGTGACCCCGCCGCCCAGGGTGACTATCAGGTCCGTGCGGGTAAAGCCCCCCTCCGAGAGGGCCCTATACATGTCGCAGACCGTGGCTATCTGCTTATGCTCCTCCCCCGCCGGGAAGGTAAATCCGCTGACTGCAAAGCCCGCGCCCTCCAGGGACGTCCGCAGCCTCTTACCGTACAAGGGCGACACGTTGCTGTCGCTTATGAGCATGACCCTGGTCCCGGGCTTCTTTAAGGGGCGCAGGAGCTCCCCCGCCCTGTCTATGGCCCCGCGCTCCACGGTGACGGTGTAGGGCCTGTCCGTCCTGACTTCTATCTTCATACTGTTTTCTCCTCTCTCAGCCTGCCTGCCGCTTGATGTCCCCGGCACGTTTAAGGAGCTCACGAAGTCCCTTTTCGTCCCCCCTGCCCACCGCGTCCCTTATGGCCTTAAGGTTCCCCATAAGCTCGTCCAGCTCCTCAGTGAGGGCCTCTCTGTTGTCCAGGAACAGCCTGCTCCAGAGCTCGTCGTTTATGTTCGCCACTCTCGAAACGTCCCTATAGCTCCCCGCCGAGAAGCCCTTATGCTCCGGGCAGCGGGGGCTCAGCACATAGGCGCAGGCCAGGGCGTGGGGCACCTGGGAGGTGAAGGCTATCATCTGGTCGTGGTGCTTTGGGTCCGTGCGCACTATCCTGCCAAAGCCCATGCTTGCGGCCTGCTCCTCCACCAGCTCCACGGCCCAGCCCGGCGCGTCCCCGGGCACGATGATGTAGGAGGCACCCACGAATATGCTGGGGTCGCTGGCGGCAAAGCCGCTGCGCTCCTTCCCGGCCATTGGATGGCCCGCCACGAAGACGTAGCTGCCCGTGCCTTTAAGCTCCTCCATGCCCGCGCAGACCGCCGCCTTTATGCCGCAGGTGTCCGTCAGCACACAGCCCTCCCGAAGCTTCGGCCCGTGCTCCCGGGCGAAGTCCAGGGCCGCGCCGGGGTATACGCAAAGGTACACCATATCCGCGCTTTTAAGGTCCTCTATACCCGCCTTGCCGTCTATGGCCCCGCAGGAGAGGGCGTCCAGAAGGGAATCCTCATTGGTGTCCATGCCCAGCACCTGATGGGGGGTGTTCTGCTTCAGGGCCTTTGCTATAGAGCCGCCTATTATCCCCAGACCCACTATGACTATCTTCATCGCTTTCATAACGAGTGTACCGTTTTAAAGACAGTGTTGACCTTCCGGGCAAGAGCGTCGAACTGGGCGGGGGTGATGGACTGGGCTCCGTCGCAGAGGGCGTGGCTGGGGTCGTTGTGCACCTCTATTATCAGGCCGTCAGCGCCCACTGCGGCAGCGGCTATTGCCAGGGGCTCTATGAGCCAGTTTATCCCGCTGGCGTGGCTGGGGTCCACGATAACCGGCAGATGGGACAGCCGCTTTATCACCGGCACCGCCGATATGTCCAGGGTGTTGCGGGTCATGGTCTCATAGGTGCGTATGCCCCGCTCGCAGAGTATCACCCGCTGGTTGCCCTCGGCCATGATGTACTCGGCGCTCATCAGAAGCTCCTCGATGGTGTTGGCAAGGCCGCGCTTTAAAAGTATGGGCTTATCGAGTCTGCCCAGGCGCTTTAAAAGCTCGAAGTTCTGCATGTTCCGGGCCCCCACCTGGATTATGTCAACATCGTCGAATAGGGGCAGGTGCTCGGCGCTCATTATCTCCGTGACGATGGGCAGGCCGGTCCTCGCCTTGGCTTTCGACAAGAGCTCCAGGCCCTCGGCCTTCATGCCCTGGAAGGCGTAGGGGGAGGTGCGGGGCTTGAAGGCCCCTCCCCGCAGGAATGCCGCGCCGGATTTCTTCACGCTCTCGGCCACACCGCATATCTGCTCCTCGCTCTCCACCGAGCAGGGCCCTGCGATAAGGCTTAGGGAGCCGCCGCCTATCCTCTGCCCGCCGGGAAGGGTTATGACGGTGTCCTCGGGGTGGAACTTGCGGTTGGCCTTCTTATAGGGCTCCTGGACCCGGCGCACGCTGTCCACAACATCCTGTGCGGCGATATACTCCTCATCCACAGCAGTGGTGTCACCCAGCAGGCCCAGCACGGTGCTGTGGGTGCCCACCCAGGTGTTCACCTGCACGTCGTATGAGCCGGTCAGCTTCTCTATAAAGCTCTGCACCTTCTCCTGGGGCTGGTTTGCTTTCAGTACGATGATCATGGTTTTTACTTCCCTTCATGTAAATTTTGCAAAAGAAAAAGGAGCCCCAGTTCCCGAAAGGAACTGTCCGGCTCCGCACAGCGGGGACCCCCGCGTAAAACCTTATCCTCTCCCGCCGCTTTCGCGGGCGTCAAGAGGCAGCGCAGCCGTATGTATATCTCCACGCGGAAAAAGCCCGCGCGGTAAATCGCAGGCTGAAAAAGTAGTAAAATCGTTTCGCGTATGAGAGTATCATAGGGCTTTGCTCCTATATCTTGGTCTTTTGATATTTTAGCGCATATCTCTTGTATTGTCAAGGTTTTTTTCTAATCTGGCGACCCGCCTTGCCACCGTCACCGGCGGGGCCCCCGCGTCTATGGTCACGTCCGCCGCCGCCCGATAGAGGGGTATGCGCTTCTCATAGAGCTCGCTTATGACCCTGCGCCTGTCCGGCACCTGTAGAAGAGGCCTGCGCTTATCGTTCTTAAGCCGCTCCTGAAGGGCCGCTAAAGGCGCGTCCAGGAACACTATCACCCCGCCGGCGCTGTGAAAGGCCTCTACATTGGCTGGGCTTAGCACCGTGCCGCCGCCGCTGGCGATTATCAGCCCCGGGGTCCCGGCCACCTCCCGGGCGGCCTGCCGCTCAAGCCTGCGAAAGCCCTCCTCGCCGTACCGGCTGAATATCTCGCTGACGGTCATGCCCGCCCGCTCCTCGATATACCTGTCCAGGTCGCAGAGCTCCCGGCCCGTGAATTCAGCGGCCCTGCGGCCCACACTGGTCTTGCCGCAGCCCATGAAGCCGCAGAGAATTATGTTCCCCTTATTCATGCTCCCCCTCACACTCCCCCTCCGAACCTTACGGCAAGCTCCCTCTGGGCGTCGGCTATGAGCTGTAATATATCTTCATTCTTGAACTCAGTATCATACCATATCTTGTGGGAATACGCCGCCTGACAGACCAGCATACCCATCCCCGGCACGGTCTTCTTGCCAAGGCTCTTTGCAAGCTTTATAAGCTCCGTCTCCCCGGGATTGAACACCGCGTCGAACACCGCCTCGCAGCGCTCCACGACTTTTCCGCTCACCGGGCAGGCGTTTACATTCGGGTACATGCCCACGCTGGTGGTGTTCACAATGAGGCCGTACTTACTGTCCCTGTCGTCCTCCAGCTCCCTATAGCTCATGACGGTCACGCGGAATTTCTTGTCCCCCCTGGACCGTGCAAAGTCAGCCAGCTCTCCCGCCAGGGCCATGGCCTTATCGTATGAGCCCTCCCGGTGGGCTATGCTGATATCAAAGTCCGGCCGGTTCACCGCCGCCTGGAAGGCTATGGCCCGGGCCGCGCCGCCGTTGCCAAGGATAAGCACCCGCCTGTGAAAGTCAAGGCCGTGTATCGCAAGGGACACCGCCGCCCCCGCCCCGTCGGTGGTGTAGCCGCAGAGCCTGCCGTCAATTACCTTCACCGTATTCACCGAGCCGCAGAGCCTGGCGCTCTCGCACATATCCGAGAGGTATGGTATAATGCCGGTCTTATGGGGAATGGTGATGTTGAAACAGTCAAGCTCGCGAAGCTCCGGCAGGGCGGCGGCAAGCTCCGGCACGTCCATGACCCGATACTCCATGGGTATGCCCGACAGCTCAAAGAGCCTTTCCTGGATAAACGGGGACATGGTGTGGCCTATCGGGTGCCCGATAACCGCCGCTTTCTGGGTCTTCATGGGAAAACCTCTCCTTTTTTAGGCATTTCTGCGAAATTTTTTCAAATTCATAGTTGACAAAGCCCGTCTCAGTTAATACAATGATAGGGACGAGAGACTTACCGTCCGAGAGAGATTATACCACACCCCGGCCGGTCTGTCTACCCCGGCATCGGGGAAACCCCTTTTATTGGGACACTCAAGACAAAAATTATAGGAGGCAGCAAAATGGTACTGGAAAAAATCAAGGCCATACTCAGTGAGCAGTTCAGCGTAGAGGAGAGCGAAATAACCGCCGAGACCCTGTTGGAGGACGACCTGGGCGCGGACTCCCTGGATGTCGTGGACCTGCTGATGACCATCGAGGACGACTTCGAGGTGGAGATCCCCGACGAGGAGGTCGAGAACATCAAGACCGTCGGCGCCCTGGTGGAGTACATCGAGAGCCACTCTCAGGATTGACCTTACTTTTCCCTTACTCAAAAATGCCTGGACGGTTGTCCGGGCTATTGTTTTATGTGGTTTTACCGCTTGACATTTTGGCCCATACGGGGTATAATAAGCACAGAAAAGGAAACTGCCCGCGCTTTCGGCGACTACCGGCGGTTAGCCTTTTGGGTTAACAAATTGGATATGTTAGCCGTTCGGGCGCACACCGGACGGCTAACACGCTTTCTGAGCCAGGCATATGACTGCCACCAGTGCAATCAGTATACAAACTACATAACGTAGTATCTGGTGTCTCATAGCGCGCCACCTCCCTTCGTAATATACTCCGGGAAATGAACCACCCCCCTTCGGGAAGAAGAATGGCTAACCGCCTTTATCGTCTATTTACGCGGACAGTGTCCTTATGTAAGCCCCCGGATAACGAGGGCTGTTCTTATTTTACTACCGCTTTCGATGGTTGTCAACATAATATGCTCCGCTCTCTATAGAAAAAATACCCGGCAGGCTTGACATACCGGCTAAAGTATGTTATATTTAATGTACAGTTAGTTATGCGTTCGGGTGCCAGCCGGACGGCTAACATGCTTTTGGGCGCTCCCTGACTTCAGGGAGCTGTTTTTTTCTTGTTTTTCTTGCAAATCCCGGAGTTTACCGCTATAATAGTTCCAAAGCGAAAAAGAGAGGACGGTTCAAAATGGCACAGCAGAAAAAGATGGTGGAGGATATCACCTCCATGGAAGTGGACTTCGCCCAGTGGTACACGGACGTGGTCAGAAAGGCGGAGCTGGCGGACTATTCCAGCGTGAAGGGCTGCATCGTGTACGAGCCCTATGGCTACGCTATCTGGGAGAATATCCAGCGGGAGATGGACACGCGCTTTAAAAAGCTGGGGGTTCAGAACGTCTCTATGCCCATGCTTATCCCCGAGGGGCTTTTGCAGAAGGAGAAGGACCATATCGACGGCTTCGCCCCCGAGTGCGCGGTGGTCACCCAGGGCGGCGGCGAGGAGCTTTCCGAAAAACTCTACATCCGGCCCACCAGCGAGGTGCTGTTCTGCGAGCACTATCAGAAGAAAATACACTCCTACAGGGACCTGCCGAAGCTCTATAACCAGTGGTGCTCGGTGGTGCGCTGGGAGAAGACCACCCGGCCCTTCCTTCGGGGCATGGAGTTTTTGTGGCAGGAGGGCCACACCATGCACGAGACCGCCCAGGAGGCGGAGGATTTCACCCTTAAAATGCTGAAAGTATACGAGGAGGTCTATAGGGACGCTTTAGCTATACCCCCCGTAGTGGGCAAAAAGACCGAGAAGGAGAAGTTCGCCGGGGCCGAGGCCACCTATACCCTGGAGCCCATGATGCACAACGGCGTGGCGCTGCAGGGCGGCACCACCCACTTCTTCGGGGACGGCTTCGCAAAGGCCTTCGGAATCAGCTTCACCGGCAGGGACAATCAGCTTCACACCCCCTTCCAGACCTCCTGGGGCATGAGCACACGCCTGGTTGGCGCTGTTATCATGGTCCATGGGGACGATAACGGCCTGGTGCTGCCGCCCAGGATAGCGCCCGTGCAGGTGGTGATAGTGCCCATCGCCCAGCATAAGCCCGGGGTCCTTGAGAAGGCTGCGGAGCTCAGGGACAGGCTCAGCGAGAAGTTCAGGGTAAAGCTGGACGACAGCGACAACTCCCCCGGCTGGAAGTTCGCCCAGTATGAGATGCAGGGGGTGCCCCTGCGCATAGAGATAGGACCCAGGGACATCGAGCAGGGCCAGTGCATGTTCGTGCGCCGTGACACCGGGGAGAAGTTCACCCGGGACCTTGACACCCTTGAGGAGAAGGTCGCGGCCGTCCTGGACGTTATCCACGACAGTATGCTCTTCAAGGCCCAGGAGAACTTCGACCAGAAGACCTTCGTGGCCCATAATCATGAGGAGTTCCTGGACATCGCCAAGAACAAGCCCGGCTTCATCAAGGCCATGTGGTGCGGGGACAGCGAGTGCGAGGACAGGCTCAAGGAGGAGACTGGCGGCGTAAAGAGCCGGTGCATACCCTTTGAGGAGGAGCATATCTCCGACGTGTGCGCCTGCTGCGGAAAGCCCGCAAAGCATATGCTCTACTGGGGCCGGCAATACTGAGTTTCGAGCGGGCTCGACGTTTACCATAACTAATAAGTCCGGGTCATGAACAAAAATTTTTAATAAATCTTACAAATACCACTTGCCTTTTTTCCCCATATGTATTACAATAAGCTTGTAATCAATACGCAGGGCTATAGCGCCCGGACGTATAATAATAGGAGGATGATTCCCATGGCTAAATTAAAGATCGGCTTTATCGGCTGCGGCGGTATCGCCAACCAGAAGCACCTGCCCGGCATGTCCCAGCAGACCGAGTATGTTGATTTGTGCGCATTCTGCGACCTTATCCCCGAGCGCGCCGAGAAGGCTGCCAAGGAGTACGGCACCCCCGACGCCAAGGTGTACACCGACTATCACGAGCTGCTGGCTGACCCCACCATCGACGCCGTGCATGTTCTGACCCCCAACATCGCCCACTGCGAGATCACCGTTGCCGCCCTCGAGGCCGGCAAGCACGTTCTCTGCGAGAAGCCCATGGCGGCCACTCCCGAGGACGCCCAGAAGATGCTGGACGCCCGTGACCGCACCGGCAAGATGCTGACCATCGGATATCAGTACCGCCACTTCCATGAGAACGCCGTTGCCCGCAAGGTCGTCGCCGAGGGCTGGCTGGGCGACGTTTACTACGCCGAGGCCACCTATCTCAGGCGCCGCGGCGTGCCCACCTGGGGCGTGTTCACCGACAAGTCCAAGCAGGGCGGCGGACCCCTTATAGACATCGGCACCCATGCCCTGGACAACACCCTGTTCCTGATGAACAACTACGACGTTGACTACGTTGTCGGCACCTCCTTCGAGAAGCTGGGCCGGCTCCTGACTCCCGATGTACAGGGCCAGAACAACTGGATGGGCGACCCCGACCACTGGAACAACGAGACCTATGACGTTGAGGACTCCGCTGTGGGCCAGATCAAGATGAAGAACGGCGCCGTCATCAACCTGCGCGCCTCCTGGGCCATGAACATGGCCGACGAGGCCGGCTGCGACAACGCTGCCCACACTCTGCTGTGCGGCACCAAGGGCGGCCTTGACACTCTGGAGGGCCGCGTGCGCCTGACCCATGTCATCGGCAACGAGCAGACCACCTCTTGGGTAGGCAACAAGATCATGGGCTATATCCCCGGCTTCAGCCAGGGCCCCGCTCCCCTTTCCAAGGAGCATGACATCTGGGTCAAGGCTCTGCGCGGCGAGGGCGAGCTCTTTGTTACCGCCGATCAGGCTTTCGTAGTCACCAAGATCCTCGACGCCATCTACCAGTCCTCCAGGACCGGACAGGCCATCAAGTTTTAAGCCGGGCGCGAGGTAAAGAAGAATGGAAAACATCAATTTACAGCTCTATTCCTTCGGCCATGACTGCAACCTCTCCGCTGTGGAGAAGATAAAGACCGCGGCCGAGATGGGCTACTCCGGCGTGGAGTTTGCCCAGGACTATAAGGATGTGCCCGTCGAGGACGTCAAGAAGGCATTGGAGGAGGCCGGCATAAAGGCCGTCTCCGCTCATGTGCCCTTCGAGATGATGGGCGAGCATCTTCCCTATCTTGCCGAGCTGGGCGTGAAGTTCGTGGCCTGCCCCATGACCTCCTTCTGCGACGCGGAAGAGGCCAGGGAGGTCGCCGCCGAGCTCAACAAGTGGGGAGCCGAGGCCAAGAAGTACGGCATCACCATCGGCTATCACAACCACACCCAGGAGTTCAACAAGGATGGGGACAAGTACCTTTTTGACTGGGTCATCGAGAACACCGACCCCGAGACCGTGGCCTTTGAGATAGACTGCGGCTGGGCCTCTGCCGCGGGCATTGACCCGGTGGAGTACATCAAGCAGCACGCGGGCCGCATTGCCGCCATCCACATCAAGGAGAACGGCGCCGTTATCGGCCCGGACAAGGCCAGCTCACGGAAGAACCCGCCCGAGTGGCCCAAGTTCGAGCTGGACGAGGACGGCAAGCCCATCTTCCCCCCTGAGTTCATCAAGATGATGCAGGAGCGGGACAAGCTCAACGTCCCCACCGGCAGCGGCATAGTGGACTGGAAGGCCGTCAAGGCCGCCGCGGACGCTCAGCGCGACGGAGTTATCTACGTTGTGGAGCGCGAGGCCAGCTATGACGACAAGAGCCGTATCGACTGCCTGAAGGAAGACGTGGCCTGGCTGAAGGCTAACGTGTAATTTACTGTGTACTATCGGACCCTCCGCCTTTGCGGGGGGTCTTTTGTTTTGAGTAGTATAGTTCTTTATGAGAATTATAAATTTGTTGTGATTGTGTATACTATACTATATATCCCCTTTAAAAGGAGCTGCAATATGAACCGTATCCTCTCCCTTCTGTTGAGCATATCACTCCTTGCCGGTCTCTGCGCCTGCTCCGGCGGCTATCAGGCCGGCATGGAGTTCACATACGCCCTGCCCCAGAACGTGGACACCCTTGACCCCCAGACCGCCTCGCGCCAGTCCTCCTTCCAGGTCATCGGCTCCATCTTCCAGGGGCTGTGCGGCATCGACGACCAGGGGGAGGTCATCCCCGGCGCGGCCCGCAAGTGGGACGTCAACGAGAACAGCACCCGCTTCACCTTCCATCTGTACGGCGACGCCAAGTGGAGCAACGGCGCCCCGGTCACCGCCGACGACTTTCTCTTCGCCATCCAGCGGGCCCTGCGCCCGGAGACGGCCACCCCCTCTGTTGACGACCTGTTCGTCATCCAGGGGGCCCGGGCGGTCTATAACGGCGAGGCGGACCAGAGCGCCCTGGGGGTCTATGCCCAGGACGAGCGCACACTGGTGGTGGACCTTGAGCGCAGCTACCCGGACTTCCCCGCCCTTACCGCCGGCACCCACTATATGCCCTGCAACAGGGAGTTCTTCGAGGACTGCTCCGGCCATTACGGCCTTTCCGCGGAGTATCTCATCACCAACGGCCCCTTCACCTTCGAGAGCGAATACTCCTGGGTCACGGACCCCGGCAAGCGCCAGATGACCCTGGTGCCCTCCGATAACTACCGCGCCCGGGAGGATGTGGCCCCCAAGAGCCTGACCTACCTTATCGACTATGACAGCTCCATTACCGAGGACCCGGTCTCCGCGCTGCTGGAGGGGAAGATCGATATCGCCACCCTGCCCGAGACCGCCGCGGAGGATGCCGCGGGCAGGGGCTGCGGGGTCCAGGTCCTGGACGACGCTGTGACGGGCCTGCTGTTCAATGCCGACTCGGGCATACTGAATTACCCCCAGGCCCGGGAGATATTCACAAAGCTTATCGACCGTCAGGACCTTTTGGACCGGCGCATGGACAAGAACAGCCAGGAGGCCATGGGCATCATGGCCAACTGTGTGCACTGGAACGGCGAGAGCTACTACAGCGGCGGCGCGCCCATGTTCACCCAGCGGGACGATTCCGTTACCGGGACACTGCTGTCCTCCCTGCTGACCCTCAGCGGCGAGGAACGTATGCCAAATATCACCATAATCTGCCCCAACGACGAGGAATCCATAAACATCGCCAACGGCCTTCTGGTGTCCTGGAACAGTTCTCTGGGCAGCGCCTATAATATCGAGCCCCTGGAGGACTCCTCCTTCCAGTCCCGTATCTCCGGCGGGGAATATCAGGCGGCCCTCTACACCCTGCGGGCCGGGGGCACCACCCCCTATCAGGTGCTCAAGGCCTTTGAGAGCAGCTCCACGCCCTCCCTCTACAGGGACCAGCAGTATGACAGCCAGCTTCACTCCATGACCTTCGAGCTGTCCGCCTATCAGAGCCTTGAGACCTATCTGATGGAACACTACATCTTCTATCCCCTGTTCAGCGACAAGACCTACTATATCAGCAGCCCCAGCAGCCAGGGCATATCCGCCTCGCCGGACCTGCTCATAGACTTCTCCCGGGCGAAGAAATCCGAGTAGGGCGGCCGGTATGAAAAGTAAGAAGCTGCATTTTGAGGAGTCCATGAGCTTTGACCTGGGCCCCGAGGACAGCATACCTGAGCTTCAGCCCGGGCAGGGCAGGCTGAGGAATAAAAAGCTCATGGGCGCGGCACTGAAGGTCGCCCTGCGGCAGGAGCTGACCGGCCGGCAGAGGGAATGTGTGGAGATGTACTTTATGGAGCGCATGACCATGGAGGAGATAGGCAAAAAGCTTGGCATTGGCAAGTCCACGGTCTATAAGCATATAAAGACCGCCAAGGCCCATATCCGCAGGGTCCTGGCCTATGCCCAGGCTTTCCAGGCGGTCATGGACGAGGAGGAGGACTAAAATACCCCTGCTTTTGCAGGGGTACTTTTTATGTGCGCTTCCAGCTAAGGGGCACAAAGAGCATTATCATGGGGAAAAGCTCCAGCCTTCCCGCCAGCATGTCAAAGCTCAGCACCAGCTTGCTGTGCCATGAGAAATTCGCGTAGCTGCCCATTGGCCCCACCATGTCCAGGCCCGGACCGATATTGTTAAGGCAGGCGACGACCGCCGTGGCGTTGGTCTCCAGCGAGAACTCGTCCAGGGCGATAAGGAACACCGAGAGCACCATTATGCCCATATACAATGCCAGATAGCTGTAGGTGTTCTGCACCACCTCCTCGGACACCGTCCCGCCGTCCATATGCACCTGGGACACGGACCGGGGCCGCAGCATACGCTTCACGTTGCGCCGCCCGGCCTTCATCAAGAGCAGCACCCGCGCCACCTTCACGCCTCCGCCGGTGGACCCGGCGCAGGCCCCCACGAACATCAGCAGCACCAATAACGTCTTTGAGAGGGCGGGCCAGGAGTTGAAGTCCGCCGTGGCAAAGCCCGTGGTGGTCATTATGGACGAGACCTGGAACGCCGCCTGGTGCAGGGCCTCGCCTATATTCACGTACTGGGGCAGGATGTCAAAGGCGATTATCAGTATGCTGCCAAGCATTATCCCAAGATACAAAAGCAGCTCCTGGTTCTTGAGGACCTTCATAAACTGCCGCAGAAGCAGCAGATAAAATATGCTGAAATTCACCCCGAACAGGGCCATGAACACCGTACAGACCCCCTGAAGATAATGGCTGTAGCCCATCAGGCTGTCCGCCTTTATGCCGAAGCCCCCCGTGCCCGCCGTGCCGAAGGCGGTGGTGAGACTGTCGAAAAGGGGCATTCCCCCAAGCAGCAGCAGGACTATCTGCAATAATGTCAGGCCGATATATATGGCGTAGAGTATCTTGGCGCTGTCCTGGAGCTTCGGCACCAGCTTGTCCACCTGGGGCCCGGGGCTCTCCGCGCGCATCACGTGCAGAAGGGAGTTCTTGCCCTTGCCCATGGGCATCACCGCCAAGAGGAACACCAGCACGCCCATGCCCCCCAGCCAGTGGGTAAAGCTGCGCCAGTACAACAGTCCCATGGGCAGGGCCTCTATGTCGGTGAGCACGCTGGCGCCGGTGGTGGTAAAGCCCGATACCGTCTCGAAAAGGCAGTCGATATAGTTCGGCACCGCCCCGCTGAGACAGAAGGGCAGCGCCCCCACAAGGGACACCGCCGCCCAGCAGAGGGCCACGCTGAGAAAGCCCTCCCGGGCGCTTATCTGCTTGTCCGCGGGGGGCAGCAGAAAGGACACAAGGCTCAGAAGCGCCGATATGACTATGGTGGCCGCCGTACCTATAACGGCGCCGGTCTCCCCCTTGAAAAAGGAGATGCCAAGGCTTGGCAGCAGGCAGACCGCCTCCACCCTGAGGATATAGCAGATAAGCCGCAGTATCATCCGGTAATTCACAGAGCGCCCTCCTTAGTCCAGGAAGATGTCCCGCAGGTCCTTGATGGCCCTGTCGGCGGTGGCGACGATTATCACCGAGTCCCCGGCCTCTATGCAGTCGCCGCCGCTGGGGATTATGGCGCGGCCCCGGCGGTTTATGCAGGCGATAAGGGTGCCGGGCTTTAATCGGAGCTTATATAGAGGCTGGCCCAGGTGCGGGGTGCCCCGGCCCACCTGGAACTCCAGGGCCTCCACCTTGTCCTCCACTATGCGGTGCAGGGTGGTGACGGTGCCGCCGCTGCGGTTGCCCATGGCCCGGACGTACCGCATGATGTCCGTGGTACACAGGTCCTTGGGGCTAACGGCGCAGTCGATGCCCTTGTCCACCAGCACCTCGTTGAACTCGGTGCGGTTTATCTTGGTTATCACCTTATAGGTGCCGAGATAGTTTGCGTACATAGAGATTATCAGGTTCTCCTCGTCGAAGTCCGTAAGGGTCACAACGGCGTCGGTCTTCCCAAGGCCCTCGGTATCAAGGATATTCCTGTCAGAGCCGTCGGCGTTTATTATTGTGGCCTTGGGCAGGTTCTCCGACAGCTCCACGCAGCGGGCCGGGTCCTTCTCGATAAGCTTCACGTCCACCCCGGACTTTATAAGCTCCGCCGCCAGATAGAAGCCTATGCGGCTGCCGCCGATTATCATCACGTCCCGTATCTTGCGCTGGGTGACGCCCATATTGCGTATGAGCTTCGCAAGGGTGGAGCTGGAGGCGGTCACGTGGAGCCTGTCCCCCTTTTGCAGCTGGAAATTGCCGTCGGGTATAAAGACCTCGCTGCCCCGCTGCACGGCGCAGACCAGCACCTTTACCTTCACCTTCTTGTCAAAGTCCATAAGCCGGCAGCCGTCCAGAAAGCTGTCCTCAGAGAGCTCCACCTCCACTATCTCCACCCGCCCCTTGGCGAAGGAGTCCCTTCTGAGGAACGAGGGGAACTGTAGGAGCCTGTATATCTCGCTGGCCGTGGCAAGCTCCGGGTTTATCATCATCGACAGCCCCAGCTCCTCCTTCCAGTCGTAGAGCTGGCTGAAATACTCCGGGTTGCGCACCCTGGCGATGGTGTGGGCGCAGCCCAGCTTATGGGCGGTTATGCAGCACAAAAGGTTCGTCTCGTCCATGGAGGTGGCGGCAATAAGCAGGTCGCTGCCGCCCACATTGGCCTGGTTCTGGGTCCCGATGGTGGCGCCGTTGCCGTGGACCACGTTTATGTCCAGGGACTGCTGGGCCTCCTCCAGGACCAGCTTGTTGTTGTCGATGACCACCACGTCGTGGCCCTCCTTTGCCAGCTGTACCGTGAGGGCCGAGCCCACCTTTCCGTCGCCGGCGATAACGATTTTCATTTATATGACCTTCCCTGATTCCATGATATGGGCGGCCCATAAAAGCCGCCGCACATATACTATCACAAATAGAGAAAACCTGCAAGATTTATTTTTCCAGCTCAGATGTGCAGTGGGGGCAGCGGGTGGCCGCTATGGGTATCTCGCTCATGCAGTAGGGGCATATCTGCATGGCGGGAGAGTCGTCCGCAACGGGCTGCTTCTTTCGGTGCAGGCTGTTTATGGCCTTTATCAGCAGGAACAGCACCAGGGCGATGAGCAGGAAGTTTATCACCGCCGCGATAAACGCGCCATAGCTGAGCACGTCCCCCTCGCCGGGGCCTATCCGGACCGAAAGGGCGGCAAAATTCATCCCGCCGGTGAGAAGGCCCAGAACCGGCATGAACACGTCGTTTACCAGGGAGTTCACTATCCCCGTAAAGGCCCCGCCGATTATCACGCCCACGGCCATGTCCATGACGTTTCCCCGGGCAATAAACTCCCTGAACTCTTTGAACAGCTTCATTTTTCATTCCTCCTAAAGCCTGGATCTCCCCTATTATCGCATACTCTCCCCCCAAAAGCAAGCGCCTGCTGTAACAGGTTTGTACATTCTGAATATTGTAATAAAGAGTAATACCCAAACTACGAAATCAGGAGCTGATCGACATATGTCATCTACCCTCTCAAACCTTTCCCCCGGCCAGTCCGCCACTGTCCGGGAGCTGAGCCCCGGCTGTCCCATGCGCCGCCGCTTTCAGGACCTGGGGCTTATCGAGGGCACCCTCGTCCGGTGCCTGTACAGCAGTCCGCTGGGGGACCCGAAGGCCTATCTTATCCGGGGGGCCGTCATAGCCCTCAGAAAGTCCGATGGTGACGCCGTCGCCGTGGACCCCCTTCCGGATGCCGCGCCGGCCCCCATTATACCGGCGGAACAGGCGGTGCGCCATGGAGCATTTTGACGCCGCCCCGGGCGGGCTTACGATAAAGAAGCGCGAGGACTCCGACCGGGTGATAGCCCTCTGCGGCAACCCCAACGTGGGCAAGAGCACCATCTTCAACGCCCTTACCAATATGCACCAGCATACGGGAAACTGGCCCGGCAAGACAGTGGCCAACGCCCAGGGCTACTGCCGCCACAGGGACCTCGGGTACATTCTGGTGGACCTGCCCGGGTGCTACTCCTTGCAGGCCCACTCCGCCGAGGAGGAGGCCGCCAGGGACTTTCTCCTCTCCGGCAGCCCGGACTGCGCCGTGGCCGTCTGCGACGCCACCTGCCTTGAGCGCAACCTGAACCTGGTGCTCCAGGTGCTGGAGCTGACCCCGGACCTGGTCGTCTGTGTGAACCTGCTGGACGAGGCCCGGCGCAAAGGGGTCCGGGTGGACCTTGCAAAGCTCAGCGGGCTGCTGGGGGTGCCGGTGGTGGGGACCTCGGCCCGGGACGGCAAGGGCCTTGATGAGCTGATGGACGAGGTGGAGACGCTCTGCCGTGCGCCAAAGGTCCCGCGAACGCTGCCGCCCGTTGACCCGGAGATGCGCGTCCATCATGCCCAGTGGATAGCGGACGCCGCTGTCAGCCGCGAGCCGCAGAACCGCTCCGCCGCCCGGGACCGAAAGCTGGACCGCATACTCACAAGCCCTCTCACCGGCTTTCCCATCATGCTGCTCATGCTTCTGGGGATATTCTGGCTGACCATCGCCGGGGCCAACTACCCCTCCGCCCTTCTCAGCGACGGCCTGTTCTGGCTGGGGGACCGCATACGGGACCGCTTCGTATACCTTGGCGCTCCGGGCTGGCTGACGGGGCTTGTCTGCGACGGCATGTACCGGACCCTGGCCTGGGTGGTGGCGGTCATGCTGCCGCCAATGGCCATCTTCTTCCCGCTGTTCACCCTTTTAGAGGACTTCGGCTATCTGCCCAGGGTGGCCTTTAACCTGGACAGGTGCTTCAAGAGCTGCGGGGCCTGCGGCAAGCAGGCGCTGACCACCTGCATGGGCTTCGGCTGCAACGCGGCGGGGGTCGTGGGGTGCCGAATCATAGACTCCCCCAGAGAGCGGCTGATAGCCATGCTGACCAACAACTTCGTCCCCTGCAACG
Source organism: uncultured Eubacteriales bacterium (assembly GCA_910584745.1). Taxonomy (GTDB): domain Bacteria; phylum Bacillota; class Clostridia; order Oscillospirales; family Acutalibacteraceae; genus Acutalibacter. The sequence goes on along the minus strand of CAJUDG010000015.1, from coordinate 42,031 downwards.
GCCGCCTGCCCATGCTCATCTCCCTTATCACCATGTTCTTCGTGGGGGCCGCCGGGGGCCTTGGGGCCTCGGTGCTGTCCTCGGCCATGCTGGTGGGGCTTATCGCCCTGGGGCTGCTTATGACCCTGGCGGTCTCCAAATTCCTGTCCGCGACCCTTCTAAAGGGCGTGCCCAGCTCCTTTACCCTGGAGCTGCCCCCCTACCGCCGCCCCCAGCTCATGAAGGTGATAGTCCGCTCCATCTTCGACCGCACCCTGTTCGTGCTGGGGCGGGCGGCGTCGGTGGCGGCTCCGGCGGGGCTGGTCATCTGGCTGCTGGCAAATATCCATGTGGGCGGCGAGACCCTGCTCTGTCACTGCGCCGGGTTTCTGGACCCCTTCGCCCGGGTCTTCGGGCTGGACGGGGTGATACTGCTGGCCTTCATACTGGGGCTTCCGGCCAACGAGATAGTGATACCGCTGATGATCATGGCCTACCTCTCTCAGGGCAGCCTTGTGGAGCTCTCGGACCTTACGGCCCTTCGGGCTCTGCTTGTGGACAACGGCTGGACCTGGGTCACGGCCCTGTGCGTGATGGTGTTCTCACTTATGCACTGGCCCTGCTCCACCACCTGCCTGACGATAAAAAAAGAGAGCGGAAGCTGGAAATGGACAGCCGCCGCCGCTGTAATACCCACTGTATGCGGGCTCGTACTATGCTTTCTGATAGCTAACCTCTGCCGCCTGCTGGGCGTGGGCTAGCCTCGCGGGGCGCAAGCTCCGCGCAGGCGGCCTCCATTTACCTCCGACAACTCCTCCGGGGCGCAGGCCTCTCTATACTCAATAATGCGCTGGACCAGCGCCGGGCCTATCCCCGGCAGCTGGTCCAGCTCCTCTGTGTCCGCAGTATTTATGTTTACCGGCGGCTCTGAGCCCCGGCTTCGTCCCGGGTATCATTTCCTCCTGCCATGCCTGGACTCGGCCAAAAGGCCCGAGACCTCCTCCTTTGTCAGCTCCCGGTATTTCCCCTGGGGCAGCATAGAGAGCCGCACCGGCCCGACGGCGATGCGCTTCAGCCTTGCCACCTCAAGTCCCAGGGCCTCGCACATCCGGCGTATCTCCCGGTTGCGGCCCTCGTACAGCACTATCTCCACCACCGCCCGGCCGGGCTGCTGCTCCAGGACCCTGGCCTTGGCGGGGGCCGTCATGCGGCCGTCCAGCTCTATGCCGGTGCTGAGCCTTATAAGCTGCTCCTCGCTTATCCCCGGGCGCAGGGTCACCCTATAGGTCTTCGCCACGTGGGTGCTGGGGTGGGCCACGGCGTTGGCAAAGGCCCCGTCGTTTGTCATCAGCAGCAGACCCTCAGAGTCCTTGTCCAGCCTGCCCACAGGGTACACCCTCTCCGGCACATCCTCCACAAGCTGGGCCACGCATTTCCTCCCCCGCTCGTCCTCCATGGTGGTGACAAAGCCCCGGGGCTTGTGCAGGGCCAGGTACACCTTTCCGGCGCCCGTGCTTATCCGCTGGCCGTCCAGGGCGATGATATCCTTACCCTGCCGGGCGCTGTCCCCAAGCTTCGCGGGCCGTCCGTTCACCGTCACCCGCCCCGCAAGGATGAGCTGCTCGGCCTTTCTGCGGGAGGCCACCCCCGCCTGTGCCAGCAGCTTTTGCAGCCTTTCGCGCTCCGCCAAGATACTTCCCTCCAATTATACGTCCCAAAAATTATGCCAATAGTCCGAATTTATGTCAGCCGAATAGGCCCATGACCCAATCGGTGAACCTCTCCCATCCCGAGCGCTCCGGCAGCTCCAGGGCCCCGGCCTCCTCAGAGGCGATTATGGGCACGCTGTATATCTCCTGGCCGCCCATCAGGTACTGGACCCGGCCCACCCGCTCCCCGGCCATTACCGGCGCGTACAGGAACCTGGGCAGCAGCACCCGGCTCTCCACCCCCTGGGCCTGTTCTATGGGCAGGGTCATGCTGAGCCTTTGGCCCATGCGCAAAGTCACCCCCTGCTTATCCGACCCCGCCACAGGCAGGGTCTCCGGCAGGGCCTCGCCGCCCATCTGCACGGTCTTCACCGTATCGAAGCCGTAGTCGAACATGGCCGTATGGTCGTCCCAGTCGTCCGGGGCGTTCAATGTCACGGCTATCAGGGTGGTGCCCTCCCGCCGGGCCGCCGACACCAGGGTGCGCCCGGCCTTCTTGGTGAAGCCGGTCTTTATGCCTATGCAGCCGTCGTATATGCGCAGGAGCTTGTTGTGGTTCGTATAGCTCACCCTCTGCTCGGGCTCTATAAACTCCACCTGCAATGTGGAGCTCCCGGCTATCCGGGCGAACTCCTCATTCATCATGGCCTCCCGGCCCAGAAGCGCCATGTCATAGGCGGTGGAGTAGTGCTCGTCGTCGTCAAGCCCCGATGGGGTGACAAAATTTGTCTCCTCCATGCCTATCTCCCTGGCCCTGGCGTTCATAAGCTTTGCAAAGCCCTCCTGGCTTTCCCCAAGGTACAGCGCCGCCGCGTTGGCCGCGTCGTTCCCCGAGGCCAGGAGCATACCCGAGGTGAGGTTCGTAAGGGTCAGCCTGTTGCCCGCCTGCAGGCCCATGGACGAGCCCTCCACCCGCACCATCTCCTCGGTGATATCGATGACCGGGTCCCCGGAGCGCTCAGCCTCCTCTAAGGTCAGCAGGGCGGTCATTATCTTGGTGGTGCTGGCCATGGCCAGCCGCTCGTGGGAATTCTTCTCAAAAATCACCGTGCCGTCGTCGCCGGAGATAAGTATGGCGCTCTGGGCCGATACGCTCGGTTCATTGGCCGCTTTAGCCGTGGGTAATGGCAGCAGTAGCAGCGCCGCCAGCAGGAACAAGATCTTCTTCATACGCACACCCGCCTCTCCCCACAGCATATGCGGACAGGCGGTTTGTTATTCGGGAGTATTGCTTTGGCCTGCGGCAAGACCTTGGGGCTCCGCGCCCCAAACCCCCGCCAGCGTAAGGCCCGCTGGACCGGCCAATTATTCCTGCGGCTCAGCGCCCTGCGGTTCCTCCGGCTCCTCCTTCTTCCTGAACAGCGACCCCAGCATATCCGCAATGTCCGGTATCTTCTCAAGGGCCCTGTCCACCGGGCTGAAATAGGGCTCTATCTGTATCACCCGCACATTCCCGTCGTGTATGGACAAAAAGGCAACCGGGCTCACGGTCACCCCCGCCCCGCTGCCCCCGGCAAAGAGCCCGCCTGCGGGCTGGGCCTTGCTGGGCAGGTCCGAGCCCCCCGCCGCGAAGCCGTAGTTCACCCGGGAAATGGGTATCACGGTGGTGCCGTCCGGGGTGGTGATAGGTTCGCCCACCACGGTGTTCACGTCCACCATCTCCTTGATCTTGTCCATGCTCACGCCCAAAAGGCCGTTCACATTGTTCGCGCTCATCTTCTTCATCCTTTCAAAGAGCTTAGTCTATAATATTTTCTTCAGCGGCCTCAGGCTTTTCAGCACCAGCCGCAGTCCCTCCATGACCACAAAGAACGGCAGTATCGAGAGCTCCGCCGAGAAGTCCACCCGGCTCTCCCAAAGCCCATAGTCTAGGTCCACCGTCACGCCCTTCCTCTTGCAGGGCAGCAGGGTGAACAGCACCCCGCAGGCCGGATATACCCCGGCGGATACCTTTCCGTAGAGCTCCGCCCCGGCGGCCGCGTCCCCGGCCCCGGCCACACATAAGTATAGGTCAAAGCTCCTGAGCTTAAGCCTTTTGAGTATCCCCTTTGAGGCCTGTCCCAGCAGCTTTATAAGCTCCCCAAGAGCCTGCAAAAATCCCCCCAGGCCCTCCCGCTTCAGCGCGGCCTTTATCCTGCCAATGGCCCCGGGCCTGCCGGGCTCCTTTGGCTTTTCCTCCTTTTCTTCGGGCTCCTCAGGCTCCTCCTTTGGCTCCCCTGGCAGCAGCGGTACGCGTATGAAAAGGTACTTCACCGTCAGCTCAAATTCTCCCCTGAACTGAAGCTGGGCCCGCAGGGGTATCAGGGTCAGCAGCAGTATCAGCAGCAGAAGGCCGCCTATTATACCCAGTATCACGTATAATACTGTCAGAAGCACTGTCAGAAATACCGGCATCGGCCGCCCCCCTTCCGCCGCTCTGTCTCTCTATGTATCTATTTCCAGCATTATCTGCTCCGGTTCGTCGTCCTCCCCGTCGTCGCTGCCGGTCTCCTCCTCAGTCTCCGCGCCCTCTCCCGGGGGCGGCGGCAGACGGTCGATGGAATCCAGCTGGAAGCACCGAAGGAAGTTTTCGGTGGTCCCGTACAGCAGCGGTCTGCCCGGAAGCTCCAGGCGCCCCCGCTCCTCCAGAAGCCCCTTCTGCACAAGGCTGCCCACCACGCCGGAGCAGTCCACGCCCCGCACCTGCTCCACAAAGGCCTTTGTCACCGGCTGGTTATAGGCCACCACCGCCAGCACCTCCATGGCCGCCTGTGACAGGGGCGTGTTGCGCTTTAAGTCCAGGGCCGCCCGGACCGGCTCGATAAAGGCCGGGTTCGTACAGAACTGGGCCGAATCCCCCAGCAGCAGCAGGTGCACGCCGCTCTCGGGCTTATTGTACTTCTTCTGCAGTCCGGCCAGCGCCTGCTCCACCGCGTGTGTGCGCACTCCAAGGGCCTGGGCTATCCTGTCCAGCGCCATTGGCTCGCCGCTGGCGAACAGGATGGCCTCTGCCCGGCCGGTGATATCCTCTGTGCTCATGCCCTATCCCTCCCCAGCAGCCGTACCTCGCAGAGGTCCCCTTCGCCCTCTACCCGCACCCGGCGGTTCTTCACCAGCTCCAAAAGCGCCAGGAAAACCGCCACCCGGGCGGAGCGGTCGGCCTTCTCCGCGAACAGCGCCCTATAGGCTATGCTCCCCCGCTTCCAGAGGCTTCTCAGCACATACACCGTCTGGCTGGCCACCGAAACTATCCTCGCCGACACCAGGGCCGAAAAGCTCTCGGGCTTCGGGGGCATAAGGCTCTTGCCCTTGCCCCAGGCGGCCCTCAGGGCCTGTCCCAGCTCCCGGGGGTCATGTATGCGCTTGTAGATAAAGTCGGCGGGCAGCTCCTCGGGGGGCCTTGTCACCGTGTTGAAGGCCGCCATCTGTCGAAGCTTCTCCGCCGCCGCCTTGCACTGCCGGTACTCCAGAAGGATACCCGTCAGCTCCATGCGCGGGTCCTCCTCGTCCTCCTGGCGCGGCAGCAGTGAGGCGGTCTTGATGTACACCAGCCGCGCGGCCATCTCCAGAAACTCGCTGGCCACGTCCATGTCGGCCTCCCGCATAAGGTCTATCTGCTCCATATACTGCTCTAAAAGCTCCGCTATGGGTATATCGTAGATGTCTATCTTGTTCTTTGCCACCAGATTCAAAAGCAGGTCCAGGGGCCCCTCGAAATTCTCCAGCCTGTATTGCAGCTTCTCCATACTTCACCCGCTCAGAATAAGTTCAGCCCAAAGAGCTTGAAGGGCAGGGCAGCTATCCAGAAGACCCCCCGGGTCATGACGCTCTGTATGGCGTAGAGAGGCCCAGAGAAGGCCCCGGAGAACATCAGCACGAACAGCACCATCACAAAGATGTTCTGATAGCGGTAGTATGTGGCAAGGGCCCGGTCGCTCAAGAACGCGCCCAGTATCCTGGAGCCGTCCAGGGGCGGGATGGGCAGCAGGTTGAAGGCCGCCAGGGTCACGTTCACGGTGACATAATATGACAGCACGCTGTAGATAAAGTACAGCACGTTGTTAACGCCCCCGAAGCCCGCCGCCACCGCCAGCACATTGAGCAGCAGCGCCCCCACCAATGCCGCCAGCAGATTGGACACGGGCCCCGCAAGGGCCACTATGGCCATATCCCGCTTGGGCTTTTTGAAGTACCTGGGGTCCACGGGCACGGGCTTTGCCCAGCCGAAGCCGAAGAGGAACAGCCACACCGTGCCGATTGGGTCCACGCTGGCAAGTGGGTTAAGGGTCAGGCGGCGCTCAAGCTTTGCCGTAGGGTCGCCCAGCTTATAGGCCACCCAGCCGTGGGCCAGCTCGTGCAGGGGCAGTATGCAGACTATCACGAAGATAAGGGCCAGCACCTGGGCCACGACGCTCTGTATGTCGATATGGCCCCCGGCAAGTATGGTCCTGATTACGCTGAAAAACATAGATATCCTCCAATGCTAATGTTTGATTCTGGAAACGGTACCCATGGATTATAACCTATTTTCATGGAAAAGACAATTCCTTTCAAAAAAAACTTGCATTTTCCCCGGCTTTCTGCTATAATCCTATTTGAATTTACGGTCAAAACCCAAAGGGGACGCACACTACCGGTTGCGCTCCCGGCAAAAACTGGTACATTATTTTCAGAAAGGAATGATAAATATGGCAAAATGTGATTTCTGCGGAAAGGGCGTTACCTTCGGCTGCAAGGTTTCCCACTCCATGCGCCACTCCAACCGGGCCTGGAAGCCCAATATCAAGCGCGTAAAGGCTATCGTCGACGGCTCTCCCAAGCGCGTCTACGCCTGCACCCGCTGCCTGCGCTCGGGCAAAGTTACACGGGCCGTGTAACTTTTAGTGACCAAGAGCGGTCTAAGATATTTACCTGCTTCATCAGGGCTGTCTTTATTGACGGCCCTGATTTTTTTCCGGCAAATGCACGTCCAGCTGGGGGTATGGTATCTCTATGCCCTCCCTGTCAAAGCTGAGCTTCACCGCCTCCTGCATGGCGAAGTACAGGTTCCAGTATTCCTCCTGCCTGCACCAGAGCTTCATCACCAGGGTAACGCCGCTGTCCTTTAGCTCCCCCACGGCTATCACCGGGGCCGGGTCTTTCAGCACCCGCTCATCCTTCTCCGCCAGAGCCGCCAGCACGTCCTTGCCCTTTTGCAGGTCGGCATTATAGGACACGGAATAGCTAAGGTCCAGCCGCCTTGTGCCGTTGGTGGTGAAGTTCACCACCACGTCGCCGGTTATCTTGGAGTTAGGGACAATCACCTCTTTATTGTCAAAGGTCGCCAGGATAGTGTACAGTATCTCTATGCGCTTCACCGTGCCCTCATAGCCGCCGAAGGAGAGGTAATCCCCCTTCTTAAAGGGCTTCGTGAAAATTATCTGCACCCCGCTGACGAAGTTCGAGAGACTTCCCTGCAGAGCGAAGCTGGCCGTCAGGCCAGCCGCTCCCAGGGCGGCCACCAGGGAGGTTATGTTTATCTTAAGCTGCGCTATGGCGCTGACCCCGGCCATCAGCAGTATCAGCGCCTTCACCAGGGACCCGATGAACCCCGCCACCAGCGGGTCCGTGCGGCCCCGGCCCATGGCGCGCCGCGTAAGCCCCGCCGCAAGCTTTGCCAGCCACCAGCCGCACAGGAATATCAGCCCCGCCGACAAGAGGTTCCACCCAAGGCCTATGAGCCAGACGGAAAATTTCTCCCAGAGCTCCCTTGCGTCCATATCTGCTTACACCGCTCCCCAGGCGGCCCCGAAGGACTTGCGCGCCACCTGCTCCAAAACGTCCTTTATCTCCTGGGCGGCGTCCTTCTCTTTGGAGTTTTTCAGCTGCTCGTCAAGGAGCTTGAAAAGGTCCTCAAGGCTGTCGGACTGCATTATTGCCGCGCCGGTGAAGAAGCTGTCCCATTCGGGCATGTACCGCACCGCCTCCATGGGGACCGCCACTATCAGCTTGTTCGGGTCCACGGTCTCAAGCTCTATACGGCCCACCACCGCCTCCAGCTTCTGCCGCTCGGTGAGTATGCCCATCTCCACCATGGTGTCCAGGGCGTCCACCTTCCCGAACATGGTGAGGTTCCCCGAGAAGTGCTCCTTTAAGTAGGCCAGATTCTCCTCTGTAAGGCCCTTGGAGTCCGGAAGCTGCCGGGGCGGCTGGGTCTGTTTCCACTCGTCATAGTCCATGATAAGCTGCATACCCGGGCTCGACCAGTGGCCGGTCTCCCCGGTAACGGACTTGATGATCTCCAAAAAGGTGCTCTCGTCCATCTGCATACCCGGATTCCTCTGATAGGCGCTATAGATAGCTTCGCTTATGTACCGGCTGTTCTTTACCTGCATTTCAATCTCTCCTTAAATTCAAATAATATGCACAAATATGGCCTAGCTTATAGTATAGCACATTATAGGGTGAAATAGGAAGATTTTCCGCGAAAAAATCCCGAAGTTTTCATTTTTCCTTGTGCCCGGCGGTATATTTGTGATATAATAAATGCTGGATCATTGTGTTTCCCGGAGGGAGTTGTTATAAGGATGGACGGTCAGAACAAAATTTGCTGGGTCTGTTTCCCCCAGCGGGACGGCGCCGAGCCCATGCAGGGGGAGCTTGCGGCCGCGCGCCGCAGGTTTTTTGCGGACCCAAAGCACACCGTCAGCCTTGACAGGGACCAGAATGTCAAGGGATTTGGCGGGCATGTGCGCGGAAAGCTCTCGAAACGGAGCTTCTACTGGAAGAAAAGGATAACCGGCACCGCCGCCGGCGAGGTCATCGTGGAGGAGGCCTTCGGCCAGAAGAACGGCTGGGTGCTGGTGGTCCGGGATATGTACGGCGTTATCGTCAGCCGCAGCTTTTTTGACAAAAAGCATGAGTGGCTGCGCACGGAATATTACGAGCCCTGGGACTCCGGCCGGGCCCGGGTCAGCTTTACCCCGGGCAGCGAGTCCGGCACTATCCTTCGCCGGGACTGGGACCCGGAGACAAAGCACTATCACGACACCCTGCTGTACGGGGTCCCATACCGCTCCGGCACCGCCGGGCAGAGCGTGGTGGACGCGCAGATAGGCGAGCCCCAGCTATTGCTGGCCATGTCCGAGGGGGAGATGTGCTTCTGCCCCAAGGAGGAGGCCGACGCAAGGCTTGCGGCCATGAAGAACGTGAACAGCGGCACGGTGGTGCTCATGCCCGCCTGGGAGATAAAGGGCGGCGAGCTGGTCCGGGAGGACGGCGGCGGGGACGGCGCGGACGTGACCTTCACGTCTCTTGAGGAGTACGCCAGGATAGAGCCCGAAAAACCCGGCAAGCCCCGGGAGCCCCTAACCGGCGAGACCCTGCCCGCGCCGGAGCGGCCCCTGCCCCCGGCGGCCAGCGAGTTTGTCCCGGAGCAGACGGAGCCCGCGGACGGGCTTCCCCTTATCGAGCCCCACGAGGCCCGCCATATGCGCGGGCCGGAGGCCCCTCCAAAGCTCACGCCGGTACCCCCTGCGCCCCGTGCCCCGGAGCCCCAGGCGCAGGTCCCGCCGCAGCCTGTGCCCGCGCCCGCGCCAATGCCGCCTGTGCAGAATATGTCAGACCCAATGCACATGTCCCCCGTTGAGGAGCAGCTTGGCCATATGCCAATGCTTGCCGCCCAGGAACAGATACAGCCCGCGCCGGTTCCGGCCGCGCCGCCTGTGCAGGAGCCCCCAAGGCCGCAGCCTGTGCAGCAGCCTGTGCCGCCCGTACAGTCACAGCCGCGTCCGGCTCCAATGCCGCCCATGCCCCCCGCGCAGGAGCCGCCGCACCCTGCCCCCATGCCGCCGCGCCATGAGCGCCCGGCCCAGGGGCTTCCCGCGCACGAGGCCCCTCCCCGGGAGCCCATGCCCATTATACAGGTGCCCAAGTCCGAGGACGAGATAAGCCTTGAGTCCATCCTGGCCGAGGCGGCCATGTATTCGGACACCCCGCCCCTGCCCGAGCCATCTCAGGAGACCTCCATGGGCATGACGATACCCAACGGCTATACCGGCGACATAAAGAACGGCAAGATATCCGGCCGGGGCCGCACCGAGCAGCGGGGCGGCATGACCTCCTATGAGGGGGATTATGTAAACGGCAAGCGTGAGGGCTTCGGTACCTACTACTATAAAGACGGCAATTTATGCTACGCAGGGGCCTGGAAGGACGACCGCAGGGACGGCCTTGGGGTGTCCTTTCGGGACAGCGACCACGCCCTGCATGTGGCAAACTGGAAGGACGGCCAGCCCAGCGGCCTTGTGACCCTGTTTGACAGCGAGGGAAACCTTCGGTACAGCGGGCGCATGGAGAACGGCAAGAAGGAGGGCGCGGGGGTGGTCATCAACGGCGAGGACGGCACGGTATTTGTCGGCCAGTGGGCCGGGGGCGAGACCACGGGCCTTGGCTCGGCCTTTGACCGGGAGGGGCGGCTGCTGTACTACGGCAGCTGGAAGGACGGAAAGCGCCACGGCCACGGCACCGAGTTCGACCTGCACGGCGGCGTGGTGTTTGACGGAGAGTTCAGGGACGGCAAATACTTTAACGGCGTGCTCTATCAGAAGCTGTAAATATGTACGGGCCTTCGTTATGAAAGCCCGCCGCGGCCCCTATCTGAGCATCTTCTCCATATCCCCCAGCATATCCCCCACCGTGTGGATAGCGCGGCTCGCGTTCTTCTTCATATGGGCCGCCTTCTTGTGTGACCCGCCGCTCATGGCCTTGGCGCCGATGGCCGCCACTGCCGCGCCGGTCAGCAGCCCAAGGCCCACGCCTTTTGCAACGTTCATGCTCTGCTTATACATGTTATCTATCCTCCTCAACAATATGATAAAACGGAGCAGCTTCAGCATTGCCGCTGTTGCCCTCAAGCTCATTTTTCCCCTCTCCTTTGACTTTATTCTCCCCCATGGAGGTAAGCTATGTCCCAACAGAAAAGCCTTAACATCGTGCTGGTAGAGCCGGAAATACCCCAGAATACCGGCAATATCGCCCGCACCTGCGCCGTCACCGGGGCCGCCCTGCACCTTGTGGGGCCCATGGGCTTTGCCCCCACGGACAAGCGCCTGCGCCACGCGGGCCTTGACTATTGGCAATATTTAACGCTCTTTCAGTATGATAGCTTATCCGATTTCTTTGAAAAGAACAGCGGTAATTTTTTCTTTTTTTCAACCAAGGCCCAGAAGCGCCACTCGGATGTGAAGTACCCCGACGGCTGCTACCTGTTCTTCGGCAGGGAGTCCGCGGGCCTGCCGGAGCGGCTGCTCTTTGAGAACCCGGGGCGCTGCGTGCGCATACCCATGATGTCCGGGGCCAGGAGCCTGAACCTCTCAAACTCCGTGGCCGTGGGCGTGTTCGAGGTGCTGCGCCAGTGGGACTACCCACAGCTTTTATGCAGCGGAGAGCTCAGGGATTATGACTGGGCCGCGGCCAAGGAGCGGTATCCGGGGTCGGAGTTTTTGTAGCATATCGGCGGCAGACCCGCTCCCCTTTCATGTTGACAGGCTGTTTGCCCTGATGTATAATGTATCTGTGTGGAGGTGTTAAAATGAATAACGAGGATAAAATTTTACAAATACTGGGTACTATGCAGGATGATATCCATTCTATGAAGGATGATATCCAGGGCTTGAAGGAGGATGTCCGGGGCCTGAAGTCCGACATGCAGGGCATGAAGGATGAAATGCAGGGCATGAAGGATGATATCCAGGGCATGAAGGATGATGTCCGGGGCTTGAAGGATGATGTCCGGGAACTCAAGTCCGACATGCAGGGCGTCAAGTCTGAGATCACCAAGCTGCACGGCAAGGTCGATGCCCTCGCCAAGTCCCAGGAGCAGACGCGCGTTACGGTAAACGCCCTTGTGGAGTGGTCTGACAGGATAACCTCGGTCTATGAACTTCCGCTGCCCAAGCTTTGAGTTTTGCCGCTGTCTGGGCGGGGACCTCGGCGGACGTGTGGCCGGCACGGCAATTTATGCCCTCCGCCTTTAATCCGACATACCGTAGAAAATTGCCGGGATTTTCGCCAGTTAAAACATAAAAACTTTACAATTACCCCCTTCCCCTGGGGGTATCTTTATGTTAAAATATAGGGAGATTTTCTGAACCGGGAGGTAACCGCGGTGCATTTCATTGAATTTGACAGCGTCTGCAAGTTTTACACCATGGGCGAGACCAGGATAGCCGCCGCCGACCATATCAGCTTCTATGTGGAGCGGGGGGAGTTCTGCGTCATCGTGGGGCCCTCCGGGGCGGGAAAGACCACGGTGCTGAATATGCTGGGCGGCATGGACACCTGCGACGGCGGCCGGATACTGCTGGACGGCAATGTTATAAGCGGCTATACCTCCCGGCAGCTGACCACCTACAGGCGGCTGGAGGTGGGCTTCGTGTTCCAGTTCTATAACCTTGTGCAGAACCTTACGGCCCTTGAGAACGTGGAGCTTGCCAGCGAGATATGCCCGAACCCCCTGGACGCCAGGGAGACCCTTGCCGGCGTGGGCCTTGGGGACAGGCTGGGTAACTTCCCCGCCCAGCTCTCCGGCGGCGAGCAGCAGCGGGTGGCCATCGCCCGGGCCCTTGCCAAGAACCCGAAGATACTATTGTGCGACGAGCCCACCGGCGCTCTCGACTACAACACCGGCAAGGCTGTCCTGGGCCTCTTGCAGGACACCTGCCGCAGGACCGGCCGCACGGTGCTGGTCATCACCCATAACGGGGCCCTGACCGCCATGGCGGACCGGGTCATTCGCATAAGGAGCGGCAGGGCCGTCTCAAACGAGGTGAACCCAAATCCCGTGCCGGTGGAGGATATAGAATGGTAAACCGCTCGTACTGGAAGAATATCCTGCGCACCGTGCGGGGGAGCATGTCCAGGTTCCTGGCCATCTTCGCCATCGTGGCCCTGGGCTCGGGCTTTCTGGCGGGGGTGCTGGCCTCGCCCCTGGATATGCGCATAAGCGCCGACAGCTATATGGACCGGGCGGACATGTACGACCTGCGCGTCGTGTCCACCCAGGGGCTCACCGAGGGGGACATGGACAGGCTCAGGGAAACAGACGGCGTACTGAGCGTCGGCCCGGCCTATGACACGGATATAGTTCTGGTCTCTGAGACGGGCGACACCCATACCGCCCGGATACACACCCTGCCCTCCTCCGGGATGTACCTCCCGGAGCTGCTGGAGGGCCGGTACCCCGAGAGTGCCGGCGAGTGCGCGGTGATACTGACAAAGACCTTCACCGGCGAGAGCGACTGGGTGGGCAAAAAGCTCAGCGTGGACCCCGGCGAGGAGAACGGGAATATGGTCCTGGAGTTCACCGTGGTGGGCACGGTGCGCAGCGCCCTGTATATCTCCCTGGAAAACGAGCGCACCCAGGCGGGCACCGGCTCTATCGACCTGAAGCTATATACCCCGCCGGAGAGCTTCGACCAGGACTACTACACCGCCGCGTACATCACGGTGGACGGCAGCACGGAGCTGAACTCCTTTAACAGCGGGTACGATGCGCTTATAGACGGCATGTCCGCGGAGCTTGAGACACTGGGCCAGGAGCGGGCGGCGGTGCGCTATAACGAGATAATCGACGAGGCCAACGCCGAGCTTTCAGACGCTCAAAAGGAGTATGACGACGCCAAGGCCGACGCGGACAAGGAGCTTGCCGACGCCCTTGGGGAGCTTGAGGACGCGGAGAAGGAGCTCTCTGACGGCAGGCAGGAGCTGGAGGACGCCAAGAAGGAGCTTGAGGACGGGCAGAAGGAGATAGACGACGGCTGGGCCGAGTACCGCTCTGAGACAGCCAGGGCTCAAAAGGAGATAGACGACGGCTGGGCGCAGATAAGCGGCTATCAGTCCCAGCTTGACAGCGGCTTAAATCAGATAAGCGCGGCCCAGGGCCAGATAACCGCCGGGTATAAGGAGCTGGAGAGCTCAGAGGGGCAGCTTGCCGCGGCCAAGGCCCAGCTTGACGCGACCAAGACCCAGCTGGACGGCCTCGACGAAGGCAAGGCGGCCCTGGCGGGGCTGGCGGCCCAGCTGGGGCTGCCGGAGGGGGACGGCTCGGACCTATGGGCCATAGAGACCGTCACCATGCTGGAGCAGCTTTCCCCAGAGGCCGGGGCGCAGTTCGCGGGGCTTAAGGCCGGGCTCGAGGCCATGGCCGCCCAGGGGACTGATTCCGATAAGGCCAGGGCGGCGCTGGAGAAGGGCCTTGCCGAGTATGAGCAGGGCAAAAAGCAGGCCCAGGACGCCCGGGCGAAGCTTGACAGCAGCCAGGCGGAGCTGAACGCCCAGCTTTCCGAGCTCAGAAATCAGCAGGCGGCGCTGGACGCACAGAAGGGCCAGCTATACAGCGCGGAGAACACGCTGAAGACGGCCGGGGCCGAAACGGAGCAGAAGCTCCGGGACGCACAGAAGGAGCTGGACGAGGGCCGCAGGGAGTATGAGGACGGCCTTATAGAGCTTGAGGACGGCGAGAAGGAGCTTAAAGAGGGCTGGGAGGACTACTACGAGGGCAGGCGCGAGGCCGATAAGGAGCTTGCGGACGCGGAACAGAAGCTGCGGGACGCAAGGGAGGACATCGACAGTATAGAGCAGGGCGAGTGGTACGTGTTCACCCGGGACGATAACGCGGGCTTTTCCAGCTATGCCTCCAACGCCGACAAGATAGCGGCCATCGCCACGGTCTTCCCCGTGTTCTTCTTCCTGGTGGCGGCCCTGGTGGCCCTGACCACCATGACCCGGATGGTGGAGGAGGAGCGCGGGCAGATAGGGGCCATGAAGGCCCTGGGATATCCGCCGGTGCGCATTGCCGGGAAGTATCTGCTCTATGCCGCGGCGGCAAGCCTTCTGGGCTGTGTGTTCGGTGTGGCGGCGGGCATGTGGCTGTTCCCCACGGTCATCATAAACGCCTATAACATCATGTACGACCTGCCGCAGATACTCACCCCCTTCAGCTGGCCCCTGGCCATATTCTCCGCCGTGACGGCCACGCTGTGCACCCTTGCGGCCACGCTGAGCGCCTGCTGGAACGCCCTAAGGGAGGCTCCCGCCCGGCTCATGCTGCCAAAGGCCCCCAAGGCCGGAAAGCGCATACTGCTCGAGCGGGTCACGCCCATCTGGAGCCGGCTGAAATTCACCCAGAAGGTCACGGCCCGGAACCTGATACGCTATAAAAAGCGCTTTTTCATGACCGTTATCGGCATAGCCGGGTGCACGGCGCTGCTGGTGACCGGGTTCGGCATAAGGGACTCCATCTCCGATATCGTGGGCATACAGTACGGCGAGCTGTGCGGCTATAACCTGATAGTGGGCCTGAAAAGCGAGGACGCCCTTGAGGACCCGGAGCTTTTGGAGATACTTGAGGATGAAGGCCGGGTGCAGAACTCCCTCGCCGTGCTTCAGGACGCGGGGTCAGTGGTGCCCGACGGCGGGGACCCTGCCGACGATATCACCATCTTTGTGCCGTCTGATACCGGGCGGCTGCCGGACTTTTTCCGGTTCCGGCACCGGGGCAGCGGCGCGCCTGTGGAGTATAGTGAGAGCTCTGTCATCATCACGGAGAAGCTGTCAGAGCGCCAGCACCTTAAGGCCGGCGACATCATAACCGTAAAGAACCAGGACGGCATAGAGGCCGGATTCACCATAACGGACATCTGCGAAAACTACGTTCAGCACCTTCTGTACGTCTCCCCCGCCGCTTATGAGGAAGCCTTCGGCGTAAAGCCGGAGATGAACTCCCTGTTATGCCTGCTGCCGGAGGAGGGCCCGGAGGGCGGCGAGGACGCTCTGACCACGGAGCTGCTGAAATGCGGGGACGTGGCAATGACCATGTCCACCGAGGAGCTCTCAAGAAGCTTCAATAACAGCATAAGCAGCATAAACTATATCGTGGTGGTGCTGATAATATCCGCCGGGGCGCTGGCCTTTGTGGTGGTGTATAACCTTACCAATATCAATATCACCGAGCGGGTGAAGGAGCTGGCCACCATCAAGGTGCTGGGCTTCTACGAGTCCGAGGTGGCGGCCTACGTTTACCGGGAGACGGCGGCGCTGACGGTCATAGGCACGGCGGCGGGCCTGCTGCTGGGCATAGCGCTGCACCAGTTCGTTATACGCACGGCGGAGGTGGATATGGTGATGTTCGGCCGGTCCATATACGCCCCCAGCTACCTTCTGGCGGCGGTGCTGACGGTGCTGTTCAGCGTGCTGGTAAATCTGGTGATGTACAGAAAGCTTGCAAGGATAAGCATGGTCGAGAGCATGAAGGCTCCCGAGTAAGGAGGATCTATGAAGCACCTGATAATCGCCGGTGTCCCCCGCTCCGGCAAGAGCACCCTGTCACGGCGGGCGGCCAGGGCCCTCGGCTGGCAGCACGTCTGCATGGACGCAGTTATCGCCGGGTTCGAGCGGTGCTTTCCTGAGACCGGCATAGATACCGGCCTCTCCGTGAATAAAAACAAGAGCTCCATGGACATCCTGCACATCATCAGCGGCAGGATTGGCCCATTCCTTCGGGCCATGACGGATCCGGAGGAGTACGACCAGAAGAACGGCCCCATGGTGATAGACATGTACCAGCTGCTGCCCGAGGATTACGTGAAGTATCTTGACCCGGATATCTGCGGTATCCTCTACCTGCTCACCGGGGACGTGACCGTGGAGGAGCGGTTCCGTATACAAAAGGAGTTCGACACGCCGGAGGACTATACCTATGAGCTCTCCGACGAGGAGCGGCTTGAGGGCTGCGGGTATCTGGTGGAGCAGAGTAAGCTCATGCGGGAGCAGTGCCAGCGTCTGGGGCTGCCATACTTTGAGACCGCCAGGGACAGAGAGGCCGTTTTTGATGGGATTCTGGAGAAGCTTCGGCGGGACGCGCCGGAGTATGAGGGCTGAGCTTTAAGGGGCCGCATGGGCGGCCCCTATTTTTTTGCTTGACAAAGCGACGCGCGTGTCGTATAATGAAAGCGACATCAATGTCGCAAGGAGGTAATCTTATGTCAGGCAAAGGCGAGACCACACGTCAGGCCATATGCGAAAGGGCCCGGGAGCTGTTCTGTGAGCGGGGCTTCAAAGGGGTCACCATGCAGGATATCTGCAAGGCCGCGGGGCTCAGCCGGGGCGGGCTCTACAGGCACTTCGGCAGCACCGGGCAGATATTTTCCGCCATACTCGAGGGCTTCGGCGGAGCACAGAACCGGGAGATACACGGGCAGATACAGCGGGGCGTGCCCGCCAGCCTTGTTTTAGAGGGGCTTCTCTGCCGGTACGAGGCCGAGATGCTGGACGGCGGCAGCTCTCTGAGCCTTGCCGTATGCGAGTTCTACAGCGGGCCGGAGGCTGCAGGCGCGCCGCCGGTAAGCCGGTGGTACGAGGCCTCCCGGGCCGGGTGGACGGAGCTTATCAGGTACGGCCTTGATACCGGGGAGTTCTCCTGCCCGGACCCCCGGGGGGCCTTCGACCTGCTGGCCTTCGCCTATCAGGGGGCGCGGCTTTGGGGCAGGCTGATGGAGCTGCCAAAAGCCGCTCCCGCCGGAATGCTGGGGCAGGTGCGGCGGCTGCTGCTGGGCCCGGACATGATACGGCTTGAGCGGCCCGGGCCGGAGCACAGGGAGCGGGCGCTGGAGTTTCGGGAGGAGTTCTTCGACCATGACGAGCCCATTATTTTCGGCAGCGAGCTTCTTGACAAGACCGAGAGCTATGACCAGTGGCTCGAGTCCGTCAACAGGAATACCGACCCCAAAACCGTAAACCCCGACTGGGTGCTGACGGACACGTACTTTGCCGTGGACGGCGAGGAGAATATCGTGGGCATGATCGACCTGCGGCACCGGCTCAACGGCTTTCTCCGGGACCTGGGAAACTGCGGGTACAGCGTGCGGCCCTCCCGAAGGGGCCGGGGGTACGGCACGCAAATGCTGGGGCTTCTGACCGTCAGGGCCAGGGCGGCGGGGCTCAGGGAGCTGCACATCTCCGTGGAGCGGGACAATATCCCCTCTGTGCGGGTGATAAAGGGCCGGGGCGGGGCGTATGAGCGCAGCTTTTCCCATGAGGGGGCCGGGGCCGACGTGTATCTTATCGCCCTATAGTGCCCAAAGGGAAGAAAAAATATAAAGAGCGCGGCTGTTTTTGCAAAGTTCTACTTGCAAACAGGCGCGTTTTGGTATACAATATTTGGTAGTAAGCTCTGGGCTTTCTGCGTAGAGTCCCTTATTTCTATTAAGAGAAGGAGTGCACTGAAAATGAACTATCTGAACAAGAAGACCGTTGAGGACATCGACGTTGCCGGAAAGCGCGTCCTGGTACGCTGCGACTTCAACGTCCCCATGAAGGACGGCGCTATCACCGACACCAAGCGCATCGTCGGCGCTCTGCCCACCGTCAAGTACCTCTCTGACCACGGCGCGAAGGTGATACTCTGCTCCCATATGGGCAGGCCCCACAACATCTTCAACGACACCGTGAAGCTGGACAAGAAGGAGAAGAAGAAGATAGACGCCATGCCCGAGGCCGAGCAGGCCGAGGCCACCGCCAAGTGCCTTGAGGCCGCCAAGGGCGACGTGCAGAAGTTCTCCCTGGCCCCCGTGGCCGCGGAGCTTGGCAAGCTCCTGGGCAAAGAAGTCATCATGGCCAAGGACGTTATCGGCCCCGACGCCAAGGCAAAGGCCGCTGCCCTTAAGGACGGCGACGTGATGATAATCGAGAATATCCGCTTCCACTCCGAGGAGACCAAGAACGACCCCGAGTTCGCCAAGGAGCTGGCCTCTATGGCCGAGATCTATGTGAACGACGCTTTCGGCACCGCACATAGGGCCCACGCCTCCACCGAGGGCGTGTCCCACTACCTGCCCGCAGTCTGCGGCTACCTTATCCAGAAGGAGATCACCGTCATGGGCGGCGCGCTCACCGAGCCCAAGCGCCCCTTCGTGGCTATCCTGGGCGGCGCAAAGGTCTCTGACAAAATAGGCGTTATCGACAACCTGCTGACAAAAGTCGACACCCTGATAATCGGCGGCGGCATGGCCTATACCTTCTTCAAGGCCCAGGGCTATTCCATCGGCACGTCCCTGTGCGAGGAGGACAAGCTGGACCTTGCCAAGGCCACTCTTGAGAAGGCCGAGAAGGCCGGCGTTAAGTTCCTGCTGCCCGTTGACACCAAGGTGGGCAGGGAGTTCGACCCCGACACCGAGAGCCAGGTGGTGGATTCCCACGAGATACCCGACGGCTGGATGGGCCTTGACATCGGACCCAAGACCATCGAGCTGTTCTCTGACGCCATCAAGGGCGCAGGCACCGTGGTCTGGAACGGCCCCATGGGCGTTTCCGAGTGGGACAACTTCGCAAAGGGCACCATCGGCGTGGCAAGCGCCGTGGCCGAGAGCGGCGCCATCTCCATCATCGGCGGCGGCGATTCCGCGGCGGCCGTTGAGAAGCTGGGCTTTGCCGAGAAGATGACCCATATCTCCACCGGCGGCGGCGCGTCCCTTGAGTTCCTGGAGGGCAAGGAGCTGCCCGGCATTGCCTGCCTGAACGAGAAGTAATTTGCCTGATATTTGGGGGCGGGGGTTGGCCCCGCCCTCATTCTTGATAGAACCAAAATGGAAAAAGTTTCGTCCACCTTTTTAAAGGTGGCAGGGTGTGGGGCAGCGCCCCACGACCTTGCCGGAGGCCATAAATATACTAAAAAATCTGGAGGTTAGATTACAATGAACAAGCAGCTTAGAAAAGCCGTTATCGCCGGCAACTGGAAGATGAACAAGACCCCCGCCGAAGCCAAGGAGCTCATCAGCGCCATCGCCCCCCTGGTAAAGGACGCGACAGTCGACGTCGTGGCCTGCACCCCCTTCGTGGACCTTAGTGCCGCCCAGGAGGCAGCAGAGGGCACCAACATCCAGATAGGCGCGGAGAACTGCCACTGGGCCAAGTCCGGGGCCTTTACCGGCGAGGTCAGCGCTGAAATGCTCGCCGCCATGGGCGTGAAGATAGTCATCATCGGCCACAGCGAGCGCCGCCAGTATTTCGGCGAGACCGACGTGACCGTCCACGACCGCACCCGGGCCGCCCTGGACGCGGGGCTGACCGTCATCCTCTGCGTGGGCGAGACCCTTGAGCAGCGGGAGCAGGGCATCACCAACGAGCTCTGCGCCATGCAGACCAAGATAGCCCTTGGCGGCGTATCCGAGGAGGAGCTAAAGCGCATAATAATCGCCTACGAGCCCGTCTGGGCCATCGGCACCGGCAAGACCGCCACCGCCGAGCAGGCAAATGAAGTGTGCGCCGCTATCCGCCAGACCATCAAGGCCGTGTACAGCGAGGCCGCCGGCGACGGCATCACCATCCAGTACGGCGGCTCCATGAACGCCGGGAACGCCGCTGAACTCCTCTCGCAGCCCGACGTTGACGGCGGCCTTATCGGCGGCGCGTCCCTGAAGCCCCAGGACTTCGCCACCATCGTCGAAGCCGCCACGAAAGGATAATTTATGAAGGATTCAAGGTTTCACAGCATTTTGTGGATAGCCTCCATCGCCTTCACCTGCACAAGGTACATCTGTGCCGCTATAATGTGCGCGGGGGCTCTTGGGGATAAGGGCACCTATGAGCAGGCTCTGGAGGTACAGGGCCCCTTCCTGCCGATAGCGTCGCTGGTTTGTCTTTTCGGCGCGCTGCTGCTGACCTGCGGCGACCTGGCTATAGTCCTGCGGGACCGCCGGAACAGCAAAAATAAAAACGATAAATAAGTTACTGACGAAAGGAACACGGTCATATCATGAAGAAACCTCTTGTTCTGATGATACTGGACGGCTTCGGCATAGCCCCCAAGGAGGGCAACGCCATAGTCGCCGCCAGCACCCCCAATCTCGACCGCATTTTAAAGGAGAACCCCGTCACCAAGATAGGGGCCTCGGGCCTTGACGTGGGCCTGCCCGACGGACAGATGGGGAACAGTGAAGTGGGCCACACCAATATCGGCGCGGGCCGCATAGTGTACCAGGAGCTCACCCGCATCACAAAGTCCGCAGAGGAGGGGGATATGGAGAAGAACCCCGCCCTCCTTAACGCCATGCAGTCCGCCAAGGAGAACGGCAAGGCCCTGCACTTCATGGGCCTTTTATCCGACGGCGGCGTGCACAGCCATAACACCCACCTCTACGCCCTCCTGAAGATGGCCAAGAGCCTGGGCCTTGAGAAGGTGTTCGTCCACTGCTTTTTAGACGGCCGGGACGTGCCCCCCTCCAGCGGCAAGGATTACGTCAAGGAGCTCATGGAGAAGCTTGGCGAGATAGGCGTTGGCAAGGTGGCCACGGTCATGGGCCGGTACTACGCCATGGACCGTGACAACCGCTGGGAGCGGGTGGAGAAGGCCTATGCCGCCATGGTCTACGGCGAGGGCCTTAAAGCCGACTGCCCGGTGTGCGCGGTACAGCACTCCTACGACGAGAACGTCACCGACGAGTTCGTGGTGCCCACCGTGGTGGACGGCGCGGAGCCTATCGAGAGCGGCGATTCCGTCATATTCTACAACTTCCGTCCCGACAGGGCCCGGGAGATAACCCGCACCCTGGTGGACCCAGACTTTACTGGCTTTGAGAGGAAGAAGGGCTTCTTCCCCCTCAACTACGTGTGCATGACCCAGTACGACGCAACCATGCCCAACGTGGACGTGGCCTATAAGCCCGAAAGTCTTGAGAACACCTTCGGCGAGTACCTCTCCAAGAACGACCTGACCCAGCTGCGCATAGCCGAGACCGAGAAGTACGCCCATGTGACCTTCTTCTTCAACGGCGGCGTGGAGAAGCAGTACCCCGGCGAGGACCGGATACTGGTGAAGTCCCCCGCCGTGGCCACCTATGACCTTCAGCCGGAGATGAGCGCCTATGAGGTCACCGACAGGATGGTGGAGGCCGTCAGGTCCGGCAAGTACGACGCCCTTATCCTCAACTACGCCAACTGCGACATGGTGGGCCATACCGGCGTGTTCGAGGCCGCCGTCAAGGCCGTTGAGGCCGTTGATACCTGCATAGGCAGGGTCGAGGCCGCCGTGAAGGAGATGGGCGGCTGCATACTGCTGACCGCCGACCACGGCAACGCCGACCGCATGGTGGACGACGACGGCACCCCCTTCACCGCCCACACCACCAACCCGGTGCCCTTCTGCGTCATAAACCACCCCTGCGAGCTCCGCGAGGGCGGCAGGCTTGCGGACATCGCCCCCACCATGCTCAAGGTCCTGGGGCTGCCCCAGCCCGCCGAGATGACCGGGGAGAGCATTATAAAGTAAGAAAGCCCCGGCTTATAGGGGGATATCCTTAAGGGAGAAAACCTGACGGAAAGGCCAGCCATGGCCAAGCGGCAGCTTGGCGCGGCTGGTCTTTTTGAGTTTCCCGCCCCGCATATCCCCGGCCCCCGCGGCATATAAATCCTTTGGGAAAACCAGAGATTTATATAGAAAGGGAAGTGTAGAAATGTTGGAAACAGAGTTTTATCCCGAAGGACACCGGCTGAACGCCCCGGAGAATCTGGCGGCCATAAGCTCCCCCGCCGCGCTTTCAGAGGCCCAGCGCGCGGGCCGTATCCTGGAGAGCCGGGCCCTGATGTGCGACGGGGCCCATAACCTGATTGTGGACCTGGGCTGTATGCGGGGCCTTATCCCCCGGGAGGAGGGGGCCCTGGGGATCAAAGAGGGCTCCGTGCGGGACATCGCCATCCTGTCCCGGGTGAACCGGCCGGTGTCCTTTATGGTGCGGGACTTCATAAGGGACGAGAGCGGCCGGACAACGGCCCTCCTCTCCCGCCGGGCGGCCCAGGAGCGCTGTATGCGCCAGTACATAGACGGCCTTGTTCCGGGCGACGTGATACCCGCCCGGGTGACCCATCTTGAGCCCTTCGGGGTCTTCGCGGACATCGGCTGCGGCATACCGGCCCTTCTGCCCATAGACAGCATATCCGTCTCCCGGATAGGCCACCCGAGAGAGCGCTTTCTCCCCGGCATGGACATAAAGGTCATCGTAAAGGACCGGGACCGGGGCCGGATAAATCTCAGCCATAAGGAGCTCTTAGGCACCTGGGCCCAGAACGCCGGGCGCTTTCAGGCCGGGGAGACCGTTGGCGGCGTGATACGCAGCATAGAGAGCTACGGCGTGTTCGTGGAGCTGGCGCCCAACCTTGCGGGCCTTGCGGAGAGCCGTGAGAACATCTTCCCCGGCCAGCAGGCCAGCGTCTTCATAAAGAGCGTGCTGCCCGGGCGCATGAAGGTGAAGCTCATCATCATCGAGACCTTCGACAGCGAACCCAGACGGCCCCGGCCCCCGGAGTATTTCTTCGAGGGGGGGCATATGGACGAGTTTTTGTACTCGCCGCCGGAGAGCGAGAAGGTCATAAAAACGGTGTTTTGATAGGCCTTGACAAGTGGAGCGGGGAAGTGTATAATGAGAGTAGAAAAAAGCGGGCGCTGCCATAATCTGGACGGCTGGCCCGAGTTTATAGTCTACTTAAAAAAGTAGCCGTATCTCCATGGACCGGAGCGGCTACTTTTTCGTGTTCTTGAAGTAATCTTGTATGTACGGGCTGATTATCTGGATGATCATCAGCACCAGGTACAGAGCTTCAAAATCGCTCAAAGTATCACTTCCTTTCCATAAAGCGTCTCCCAAAGGAGCTCTATGTAATCGGAAGCTTCAGGTCTTCCGTAGAAGGCCGGCCGCAAAACCCAGCGAGTTCTTCGCCGAGCTTATACCGTTTATTATGACAGTGTCCGTGAATATATTATATCACCGGCGGGACTTCGTGTCAATGGGCCCTCTGCCCCTTGACAAATGGGGCGGGATGGCGTATAATAGAACCAGAAAAAAGGCGGGCACTGCCATGATCTGGACGGCTGGCCCGGTTATAGTTGATTACTTGAGAAAAAGTAACCGCTATCCTTGGTCTGGGAGCGGCTACTTTTTCTTATCTAAAATGAAAGCGATAAGTAAGGTCACCATAAGCTGGAGAAAATCCAGCATGACCTCGAGCGCCTGATAGGTACTCAAAAGTATCACCTCCGTTCCATAAAGCGTCTCCCAAAAGGGGAGCTCTATGTAATCGGAAGCTTCAGGTCTTCCGTAGAAGGCCGGCCGCAAAACCCAGCGAGTTCTTCGCCGAGCTTATACCGTTTATTATGACAGTGTCCGTGAATATATTATATCACCGGCGGGACTTCGTGTCAATGGGCCCTCTGCCCCTTGACAAATGGGGCGGGATGGCGTATAATAGAACCAGAAAAAAGGCGGGCACTGCCAGAGACGTTCACCGGGAGCTTGGCTCCCAGCTAAGTCTGCGTTAACGGCTGGCCCGGGTTATACGCTATCATTTAAAATAGCCGCTTTCCCCTGGTCCGGGAGCGGCTACTTTTTCGTCTCAATACTGAACGCTATCAGCAGAGTGATGATACACTGTAGAAAGTCTATCATAAGCTGCAGCGCTTGGTATGTACTCATAAAGTATTACCTCCTTTCCATAGTCTCCCCCATATGGGGGCTCTATGTAATCGGAGCAATGGCCTCCGTTAAAGGCCTAGCCGCTAACTAACACCGTACAACATGGCAGTACCCTTAGTTGTATTATACCACCGGCGGGACTTCGTGTCAATGGGCCCTCTGCCCCTTGACAAATGGGGCGGGGCGGGGTATAATATAGACATAAAGGGACGTTGCCGCACGGCGGTCAGCCCCAATGCTTTGACTAACTTATGTTAGCCACTCGGAGCGCACCGGGCGGCTAACAAGCTTTTGGCGCTAAGTATATCAGCACCGCAAGCCAAAACAGAATGGCTATTATGTACTTCCATACTTTCCCCATAAGCTTTCACCTCCCTCCTTGTTTAAAGTCGGGACAGTGAACCACCCCCGCCGGAGCGCCTTGACTTCCCGGCGGGGGTTCGTGTATAATATCAGTACACAGTGACTGTTGCAGCATCTGGAGTTAAAACCAAGGAGGACAAGAAAATGTCAGAAACCTTAAAGGGCTTCACCGCCCTGATCACCGGCGGGTCCAGCGGCATGGGCTTTGAGATGGCGAAGGAGCTCATCACCCGCGGGGCCTCGGTCGTCATCACCGCCCGGGCCGGGAAGCGTCTGGAGGACGCGGAAAAGGCCCTCTCGGAGTTCGGCCAGGTGCGGGCTGTGGCTATGGACGTCACCAGCGAGGAGTCGGTAGCGGCGGCGGCGAAGCTGGTGGAGGAGAACTATCCCCGCCTTGACATGGTCATAAGCAACGCCGGTATCGGCGGCAACGCCCCGGGCATGGAGGACCTGCCCCGGGACCACAGCTTCTGGGACATCCCCCTGCGCTCGGTGCGGGCTGTGATGGACACGAACCTTATCGGATTCTTCACCGTCGCCAGCAAATTCGTGCCCCTTATGGTGAAGAACGGCAGCGGCAGCCCTCTCCCGCATCGAAGGGTATCTGCGGCGAGAAGATAGTGGGCAGGGACTTTGACCGCTGGCTCTCTGAGCGGGGCATAAGCTTCGAATAAAAAACGGGGGCGGACCCACAGGGGCCCGCCCTCTTTTTTAGCCTTCACACTCCTCTATCCTGAACTCCCCTCCGTCCACATCGCACCTGTACTTCTTCCCCGCCGAAATGCTGCCCTCCAGCATTCGCTCGGAGATAACGTCCTCAAGGCTGCTCTGGATGACCCTTCTAAGGGGCCGGGCCCCATAGGCCGGGTCATAGCCCTTTTCGGCCACAAGCTCCACCGCCGCCGGGGTGAACTCCACCTCCACCCCCAGGTCCGAGAGCTTGCCCGAGAGGATGGAGAGCAGCTTTCCGGCTATCTCTGACGTGTCCTCTTTTGTCAGCTTATGGAAAACTATAATGTCGTCCACGCGGTTCAGAAACTCCGGCTTGAAGAGGTTCCGAAGCTCCCCCATCACCGTCTCCTTTATCTTCTCAAAGTCCCCGGCGGCGCTCTGGGTCCCGCCAAAGCCCAGGGAGCTCTGCTTCTCGGTGATGAGCCGGGCCCCCACGTTTGAGGTCATGATTATCACCGTGTTCTTGAAGTCCACGGTCTTGCCCTGGGAATCCGTCACCCGGCCGTCCTCCAGTATCTGCAAAAGGATATTGAACACGTCGGGATGGGCCTTTTCTATCTCGTCAAAGAGCACCACCGAGTAGGGCTTTCTGCGCACGGCCTCGGTGAGCTGGCCGCCCTCGTCAAAGCCCACGTACCCGGGGGGCGAGCCCACAAGCCTTGACACCGTGTGCTTCTCCATATACTCCGACATGTCAAACCTCGCCATGGCCTTCTCGTCCCCGAACATGGCCTCGGCCAGGGCCTTGCAGAGCTCGGTCTTGCCCACGCCCGTGGGGCCCAGGAAGATGAAGGAGCCGATGGGGCGGTTGCGGTCCTTAAGCCCCACCCTGCCCCGGCGGATGGCCCGGGCGATGGCGGAGACCGCCTCCTCCTGGCCGACCACCCGCTTATGCAGGGTCTCCTCCAGCCGCAGGAGCCGCTGGCCCTCCTCCTCGGTGAGCTGTGACACGGGCACCCCGGTCCACATGGCCACGATGTCCGCGATGGCGCTCTCGTCCACCACGCTGTTCTTGCGCTCGTTCTCGGCGGTCCACTGGTCCCGGGCCTTCTCAAGCTCCTCCCGAAGCTCCTTCTGCTGGTCCCGCAGGGAGGCCGCCCGCTCGAAGTCCTGGCTGTTGACGGCGGCGGCCTTGTCGCCCTCCAGCTCCTTTATCCTGTTCTCAAGCTCCTGCAAATTCTCCGGGGCGGTGAAGGTCCGCAGCCGCACCCTTGAGGCCGCCTCGTCCACCAGATCGATGGCCTTGTCGGGCAGGAAGCGGTCCGAGATATACCGGGCCGAGAGCTTCACCGCCGCCTCGATAGCTCCGTCGGTTATCTTCACCTTATGGTGGGCCTCGTACCGGTCCCGAAGCCCCGAGAGTATCTCCACGGCCTCCTCCGGGGTGGGCTCGCCCACGGTCACGGGCTGGAACCGCCGCTCAAGGGCCGCGTCCTTCTCGATGTGCTTTCTGTACTCGTTGATGGTTGTGGCCCCTATCACCTGGAAGTCGCCCCGGGCCAGCGCGGGCTTCAGGATATTGGCCGCGTCCGTAGAGCCCTCCGCCGAGCCCGCGCCGATAATGGTGTGCAGCTCGTCGATAAAGAGTATCACGTCGCCGTCCCGCTTCACCTCGTCTATAGCGGACTTTATGCGCTCCTCAAAGTCGCCCCTGTACTTGGTCCCGGCCACCATGCCGGTAAGGTCCAGGGAGATGAGCCGCTTCTTCTTCAGTATCTCCGGCACGTCCCCCTGGCTTATCTTAAGGGCCAGCCCCTCGGCCACGGCGGTCTTGCCCACGCCGGGCTCGCCGATGAGCACCGGGTTGTTCTTTGTCCGGCGGGAGAGTATCTGTATCACCCGCTGTATCTCCTCAGAGCGGCCGATGACCGGGTCTATCTTGCCCTCCTTGGCCTGGGCCGTCAGGTCCCGGCCGAACTGCTCAAGGGCCGGGCCGTTCTTGCCGCCGCCCCGCTCGCCCTCCTGGCTCCCGCTCTGGCTCACCGCGCCGGAGAGCTCTCTCGCCACCCGGTCCGGGTCCACCCCCAGTATCTTCAGAAAGCGCACGGCATAGCAGCTCTCGTCCTGCAAAATGGCGATGAGGATATGCTCTGTGCCCACGTACATATTGTGAAGCCTTGCCCCGGCCATGGCCGCGATCTGCAGTATCTGCTTGGTCCTCGGCGTAAAGTCCTCGGGGGTAAGGCTGGTCTTCTCCCCATAGCCTATGCGGTCCCGCAGGAGCTTTTCATACCCCTCGGCGGTGACCCCCAGCTTTGAGAGCACGGTATAGGCCACGCCGCTGCCCTCCTTAACGAGCCCCAGCATAAGGTGCTCGCTGCCGATATAGTCGTGGCCCAGGTCCTGGGCGGATTCCACCGCCAGATTCAGGGCCCGGTTGGCCTTTTCCGTAAAGCCTTTGAACTGGAACATATTATCAGCTCCTCCTTTAAGTTATGTTAAGGTCCTTAAGTGTCTCCCTGATGATGTCCGCCCTTATCCTGTCCCTCTCCTCGGGCTCGGTCTTGCCGGTCCCGCTCGTAAGGGTGGCGGGCTGCACCCGGACAGAAAGGCCGTTTATGTCCCCCAGGTCCACCCCGGAGAGAAAGCCCTGGGCAAGGCCCAGCCGCACATACGACAGCAGCTCCGCCGCCTCCTGGCCGGACACAAGCCGGGCGGTCCTCAGCACACCCGCCGCCCGGGCCACCTTATCCTGCCAGCCGGTCTCCTTCAGCAGCGCCGTGCGCACCCGCTTCTCCTGCTCCGCCACCTGCCCGGCAATGGCCAGAAGGTTTGCGGCGGCCTCCTTTTCAGAGAGCCCAAGGGATATCTGGTTCGATATCTGGTACATATCCCCCGCGGGCCTGCTGCCCTCGCCGAAGGCCCCCCGAAGGGCAAAGCCCAGCTTTGACAGGTTCTCCCCCACCCGGCCGATGGACCCGGATTCCGTTATCCCCGGCAGGTGCAGGGTAAGGGACGCCCTCATGCCCGTGCCGAGGTTCGTGGGGCACTGGGTCAGATAGCCCAGCTCCCGGTCAAAGGCGTAGTCCAGGTTCTCGCTTAGAAGGGTGTCTATCCTGTCCGCGGTCTCAAGGGCCTCCTCTACCGCCTGGCCCTCTCTGAGGACCTGTATGCGGATATGGTCCTCCTCGTTCACCATTATGGACACGCTCTCGTCGGCGCTTATGAGCACCGCCTTGCCCCGGCGGTCGGCGATAAAGTCCGGGCTGACCATGTGCCGCTCGCAGAGGGACACGGCCTCCTCCCGGCTGAGCTCCCCCAGCTGATAGAAGCTGAACTCCCTTGATATGACGCTGTTGCTGTTCATAACGGCCCCCCGGGCCAGCTCTATGACCCGGGCCTTATCCTCGGGCCCCGCCCGGTCCGGGAAGGGGACCCCCCGAAGGTTCCGGGCCAGCCGGACCCTGGTGCTGCAGACCACCTCCGGGGACTCCCCGGCCTTTTCGTACCATTTGCGCCCGCTCTGCTCATTCATGGCTCTCCAGCTCCTTTATCTGGTCTCTTAAAACCGCCGCCCGCTCGAAGTCCTGGGCCTCCACGGCCTTTTGCAGCAGGCGCTTCTTCTCCTCTATCTCGCTTGCCCCTCTGCCGGGGTCCACGCTTACAAGCTGCCTGTTCTCCTCCTGCACCCGCAGGGCCGAGCCCCCGGGGACCTTCCCCTTGTGCTGGGAGGAGCCGTGAAGGCGCTCTATCACCGGGATAAGCCGGTTTCTGAAGGTGCTGTAGCACTGGCCGCAGCCCAGCTTTCCGCTGCGGCTTATCTCGCTGAAGCTGGACCCGCAGCCCGGGCAGCGCTTCTCCTCCCGCTTCTCCTCCTTTACCGCCGGGTCCAGCCCCGAGAGCAGCCCCGACAGCAGCCCCCCAAAGCCGTTCCACTCTGAGAGCAGATGGCCGTAGCCCTGTTCCTTGGCGCAGACGGAGCACAGATGGCTCTCTGAAAGCTGACCGTTCACCACGGTCTTGATATGGGTCGTGGCGGCCCGCTGGCCGCAGCGCTGACACATCATAAAGCATACCTCCTATATATTCAGTCTATATCTGGTGTTTTGTCTATCTTATCTATGCAGTCCCGAAGACAGGCCTCATAATCGTCGAAGTCATAGTCCAGGTCCCAGACCTCGCTCTCCCTCATGGCCATGTGGAACATCCCGAAGTGCTCCTCCCCGTCAAGGGTGAAGCTGCAATGGAAGTAGAGCATAAGGTCATTCTGCCCGGTCTCCCTCTCAAAATCCGGACGTAACCTGTCAAACTCCGACTTCATAAAGCTCAGGGCCCCCGCCGCCCTCTCAAGCTGCTCCGGGGTTCCGGCGGGGCCAAGGGCTATCTCAAGGTGCCGGTCATAGTGGTTATAGTCGCCGTACTCGCAGGAGCAGCCCAGCTCTGAAAGGCGCTCCTCCAGGGTATCGTAATACCCCCTTCCGGCCAGCCACTCCTCCAGGTAGTAGTCCAGCACCTGGAACTCTCCCCCGGACTTTGCCGCGGTCCAGGCGGGGAAGACCGTGCCGTCGGCGGCCTCTACGGTGTGCACCGCGCCCTCTGTCCTGCCGGTGCACTCGAACTCCATCTCCGGGTACTTCTCCGAGAGCTTCGAGAGCAGGGCCGCGTCCTGGCTCTGGTGGGTGCCCTTGAACACAAGGCCCCCGCCCCGGCAGCCGGAGAGGGCCGCCCCAAGCAGAATGACCGTCAGGAAAAGACAGAGCTTCCTCATGTCACACCCTGGTGGCCAGCAGCATGTTCTTGCATATCATGGCCCGGACCGTGTCCCGCAGCTCCCTGGGCACCGCGGCAAGGCTCTTTTCCGAGAGGGCCGCGGCGATAAGCTCCGCCGTGGGCTGGTCCAGCACCCCGCCCCCCGCCATGTTCTCCAGGATGGCCCGGGCCGTGGCCGGGTCCAGGGCGTCGCCTATGCCGTTGATTATATGCATTATCATGTCCGCCTTTGAAAGCTTTAACCGGGTTATGCGGATATACCCGCCGCCGCCCCGCCTGCTCTCCACCATATAGCCCTGCTCGGGGGTAAAGCGGGAGGTCAGCACATAGTTTATCTGGCTTGGCACACAGCCCAGAAAGCTTGCCAGCTCGTTGCGCTGTATCTCGGCGATCCCCCCCGCCTGGTTCAGAAGCTCCAGGATATAGTTTGCCACGCTGTCGCTTATCCTCATTTTCTCATCTCCGTTTTGTCTTTGACTTTCTTTGACCTTAGTTTACTACATATCCCGGCCCCGGTCAAGGTCAAACAAGGTCAAATTTGCCTGTGAAATCCGCATAAAGCTCCCGAAAGCTCGTCATATCTCGCTTATGCTCATGAATACGGATTTTTCAAAAATATTATTCCCCCCGTCACCCTTTCTGGCCGGTGGAATAGTATGGTAATGAAGACGCCGGGATTTCCCCCCGGGTCAAAGACGCCGGGCTTTCCCCGGGTCTAATAAAAGGAGGCATACCTCAATGTGTAACAACAACTGCTCTTGGATAATCATCATACTTCTCCTGCTGTGCTGCTGCGGCGGCGGCTGCGGCAACAGCTTCGGCGGCTGCGGCAACAGCGACTGCGGCTGCGGCAACGGCTGCGGGAATAGCTGCTGCTAACTAACAGTTAGCAACAAACGAGAGAGGGCTCCGTCCTTTGCGGCGGGGCCCTCTCCCTTTGCTTGGAGGTTCTATTTGCTGACTGCCTGCTCCAGCGCCAGCGCAAGCTGGGCGGGACAGGAGGTCTTCTTGAAACCGCATTTGATGTCCTTGCAGCGCTTGATATACTCGTCGACGGTCATGCCCGCCGCCAGCGCCGCCACCCCCTGGGTGTTGCCGTTGCAGCCGCCAGTGAACTTTACCGACTTTATAATGTCGCCGTCCAACTCGATATCAATGCCCTTGCTGCACACCCCTTGGGGCTTAAAGTGAAATTCCATGGGAATACCTCCTTAAATCTTTGCTACAATTCCAATGTACAGTGTAGCAGATTTCAACCGCGGTGTCAAGTGGGGGGCGGGAGAAGTGAATAAAGTTCCGGAATAGTACGAGGAATCCCCGGAGTAGCACCCTCCGGGGATTCTTTTGTGTAATGAACTTTGCTTGCTCGAACCTCTTGGACAGCTGAGAGGAGGTGTCATGTACATGGGTACATATCATTACGACCACATTATACCACAGCCTATCCTGGATTGCAAGCACAAATTTCGGGCCGCGCCACAAATCATTGACAATATTTTACAAATTTGGTATAATATACCTGCTTGCCCGAACCTCTGGGTAACAGAGAGGAGGTGTAAGGTCGATGGACGTTTTCTGGAACTTTCTCGTCTCCGTCCTGAGCGGTCTGGTGGCCAACCTGCTGTTTTCGCTACTTAAAGGCCTCGCCAGCCGCCCCAAGCGGACCAGAAAGGGTAAGTAAAGTTCCGCTATAGCAAGAAGAATCCCCGGAGCCGCTACTCCGGGGATTCCTTTTTGGTGTAAAGCAGATGGACGTCTGTTATTACATCCACATTATACCACACCCCGCCCCGAATTGCAAGCCCTTTTTTCACTCCTCCGGCTCGCCGCGCTCCAGCAGCTTCTCCGGCGTGAAGGCCCGGGAGGCCGCGTTAAAGAGCACCACGTCCAGCACCGCCAGCGCTGCGGCGATAAGCGCCAGGGCCAGAAGGTTCAGCCGGAAGACCCCGCAGAGCTGCATGAGGTATATGGCCGCCACCGGCAGGATGAGATAGCCCATGGTCTGTAAGGATTCCGCCGTGGAGTGCACCCGGGTCACCGTCAGGGCCACGAAGACCACCGAGAACAGGGACAGCACCGGGGTCTCAAGCACCAGCAGCATGAGCCACTCCAGGTCAAAGAAGAACCGCACCCCCGCAAAGGCGTCGGCCACACCCACCGTGAGTGTGAAGGCCAGAAAGCCCGCCGCAGATATCAGCACCGACAGCACCGTGCAGCTGGTGGTCTTGGCCCCGTAGACGGACTTCGGGCCAATGGAGGTCAGCAGTAATGTCTCTAGTGTGCCGCTCTCCCGCTCCATCACAAAGGCGTAGCTGGCCGAGGCGGCGCCGGTGAGTATTGGCACCGAGAGGAACAGAAGCGGGCATAAAAGCTCCGTAAAGGCCACCAGCCACCCCTGCCTGTAGTCAAGGCCCACGGCGTACTCCGGCAGCATGGCCGCTATGGCCTTCGGCAATGCCGCCCCCGGCTCCACGGGCATAAGTGAGATGGTCACAAAGTACACCGCCGGTATCACCACCACCAGCGTCAGCGGCAGCAGTATCAGCAGGGCCCGCCGCCCGCTGCCCCCGGCGATGGCCTTAAGGTCCTTCTTCACCAGCAGCAGCTCCGCCGAATTCAAAAGCCTTGTGTCAGTCTTCGCCTCCGGCTGCCGTCCGCTGTGCCTCCGGCCGCCCCGTGCCGTCCCTTGTCTCTCCATGCAGCGCCGCCTCCCTTCTGCGCCCAAAGTTTCCATAGGCGCCGTATATCTCCCAAAGGCTTGGCCGCAGGACCCTGGCCTCGTAAAGGCTGCCGCCCTCAGAGACCACCCGCATTATAAGCCTTGGCATGTCCTCCTCTGTCTCTATCTCCCTCTGCCAGGAGCCGTCCTTCTGGCGGCGGAAGCCCTCTGGGGCCTTGTCCCCGTCCTTTAGCCGCAGCAGCGCCTTAAGCCGCACCCCGCCGCCTATGCGCAGGGCCTCCATGTCGCCCCTGGCCATCAGCGTGCCCTGGTGCAGCAGGCCGAAGCTGGCCGCCACGCTCTCGGCAAAGCCCATGTCCTGGGTGCACATCAGGGTGGTGACCCCCTCCTCTGTGCGCACATACGATAGCAGCTCCCGCACCAGCCCCGCGGTCTCCAGGTCCATGCCCGCCCCCTGGCTGTCTATCAGCAGCACCCGGGGCCGGTGCATAAGGGCCCGGGCCAAACTGGCCCGCTTGAATATGCCGGTGGGAAGCCCCCCGGGGCTCTGGTCCCGCTCCTCCCAGATGTCCAGCCGTCTGAGAAGTGCCGAGGCCCGCTCTATTGCCGCGTCCCTATTTACTCCGTGGACCCCGGCGAAGAAAATCAGGTTCTCCCAGAGGCTTAAGTGGGCGTATAACTTCGCCGAGTACAGCACCGTGCCCATCATGCCGTGGAGCCTTGCGGTCTCATAGCCCGGCGAGAGCCCCAGCACGCTGCACTCTCCCGAGGTGGGCCGCAGAAGTCCCGAGAGCAGCCGTATAAGGGTGGTCTTCCCCGAGCCCTCGGGCCCCACGCAGGCCGCCGTGCGGCCCTCGGGTACCTGCAGGTTCACGCTCTGAAGGGCCGGGGTCTCCCTGCCGGTCGCCTTGGAGATGTATACTTTTGTCAGGTCAAAGGCCCCGATAGCGTCCAAGGGACCACCTCCTTTTTATCATGTGCCAGAGGGCGCGCCCCGGCCCTCCCGGAGATACGAGGCCTCCAGGTCCGCAAGGTGCAGCTTTACAGCCAACGGATAGCGGCCAAAGGCCTCGCTTATGGCGAAGCTGCCGCCCCTTGCCGCCTCGTCAAAGCCCCCCATATGCCAGCGAATGGCCACGGCCTCCTGGGGCTTAAGTCGCATGAAGCGCTCGATAAGGTATACGGACTTCTCCCCGTGGCCGTATGGGAACGCGTCCTCAACGGTATAGAAGGGCTTTTTCTCCCACTGGCCGGTCTCCTCGTTTTTCACGTTCCGGGTGGAGGTCTTGTAAAACTGGGCCTTGCACACGTCGTGCAGAAGCCCGCAGACGGCGAAGCTCTCCTCGCTGTCCCCCTCCTCAAAGTACCGCTCCCGAAGGGTCTCGTAGACCTTGACGCTGTGCTCTACAAGGCCGCCCTCATAGGCAAGGTGAAAGCGGGTGCTGGCCGGGGCGGTAAAGAAGTCCGTGCCCGACAGCCACTTTAACAGCTTTTCAGAGCCCTCCCGCTTGATGTGGGCGGTATAGATCTCTGTGAACTTGTCTCTCATTGTATTCTCCTTTAAGTATTGATGGCCTCCGGCGGCTCGGGGGCTCTGCCCCCAAGACCCCTGCCAGGTGCCTAACGCACCTGGACCGCGACCTTTATATCCACTATACTGTGCGGAAACCCTTACCGATAATCTCGCTGGTGTTGGTTATGAACATGAAGCACTGCGGGTCCACCTGCTTGCAGCGCTGGCGCAGGTGCACCGCCTCCCCCCTGCGGCAGGCGATAAGCACCACCTTGCGCCCCTGGTGAGAGTAGGCCCCCATAGCGTCTATCACCGTACAGCTGCGGTTCAGGTCCTTTATGATAAAGTCGCATATCTCGTCAGGTTTTGCCGTAACTATGGAGAAGAACTTACAGAGGTTTATGCTCTCTATCACCGAATCCACCACAAACGCCTTCAAAAACAGCCCCAGCAGCGAGAACAGCCCCGTCTCCATGCCGAATATCCAGCAGGAGCTAAAAGCGATGAGCCCGTCGCTGACAAACAGCGCCTTGCCGATGTCGTCCATGCCGGTGTACTTCTTAAGTATCATCGCCACGATATCCGTGCCCCCCGAGGACGCGCCGTAGTTGAACAGCAGCGCCGAGCCCACCGCGGGCAGCATTATGGCAAAGCACAGCTCCAAAAGGGGCTGGTTCGTAAAGGGGCTCTCCATGGGAAAAAACTTCTCCATAAGCCAGGTCTCCGCCGAGAACATAAGGCTGCAATAGGCCGTCCATACCCCGAAGCCCCGGCCCAGAAAGATGAAGCCGATGACAAGTAATGCCATGTTTATTATCCACATCATGGTGGCCGGTGACAGCCAGGGCATTGGTATCAGCCGCCCCAGGATTATCGACAGGCCGCTGACCCCGCCGGTGGTGAAGTTGTTGGGGAACTTGAAGAAGTACACCCCCAGGGACAAGAGAAATACCCCGGCGTTGATGATGAAAAAGGTCTTGATGTTTTCCTTACTGAGGAGCCCCGAAAGCCCCCGCTTTGATGATCCTTCGTCCATTTCCATTCCCTCCGAATTTGCTTTTACCCATAGATTTTACCAAATCCGGCGGGATATTACAAGATGTATTTTTTTAAATATTGCGCCCCGCAAAAAAGGGCAACCCTTTTGGGCTGCCGGAGCGAAAAGCGGCCTTTTCCCCCTCTTGACAAACGGACGGCACGGCGCTATAATATTCAGTAGAGGGTGCCGCTTACAGTTTTCAGACTAAGTCTGAACATTGCGGCTGGCTCCGCTAAGTTAACAGGTTTTTACTTTTTTTCAAAACCGTCACTTTGCAGAGTGGCGGTTTTGCCCTTCAGACTCGCTTTCTTTTGTGCCGCGGTCTGGAACAGCTCTATGCGAACTGTAAAACCGAACACTACGAAAGAGATCGTTATAGGCATAGCTCTCACCTCCTTGCTTGTTAAAGTCAGGAGAGTGTTCACCCCCTTTCGGGAGCGGAGCCAGGACCGCCACAGGCAGGGGTCTCCCCCGCCCGCCGGGTTATTATGTAAGCAGCACCCGCCCCTCTTTTCGAGGGGCATTTCCATTATATACCGCTCTGCGCCATATGTCAACAAAAAAGCGGCCCCCGCCCCGGGAGCCGCCATTTTCCTGCCCAAAACTTACCCGATTATCCCCTTAAGGAACCCAACCGCCGCGGCGATGTCCTTGCCGGGGTCGTCGCCCACCTCGCGCTCGATGGTGAGATAGCCCTTATAGCCGATATCCTCCAGGGCCTTGAGATAGGCCGGGAAGTCCACCGCGCCCTCGCCCAGGGGCAGCTCGATAAAGCTGCTGCTGCCCAGCATTTCCTCCTCCGCAAGGCCGTAGACTATCTCCGGGGCCACATAGCGAAGGCGCTTGCCGTCCTTGGCATGGGTGTGGACGATGTAGTCACGAAGGGTATACACCGCCTGCACCGGGTCGTCGCCGGTGACCATGACGAAGTTGGCCGGGTCCAGGTTCACGGCCACGCCGGTGGAGTGCAGGCCGTCCAGGAAGCCCTTTAAGGTCGCCGCCTCCTCGGGGCCGGTCTCGATGGCAAAGTGGGCTTTTAGGCTGTCGGCATAGCGGGCCAGCTCCCCGCAGGCCTCCTGCATTATACTATATCTGGGGTGCTTATTGTCCGTGGGCACAACGCCTATGTGGGTGGTGACCACGTCGGTCTCGAGGTCCAGGGCAAGGTCGAGTATGCGCTTGGAGCGCTCTATCCTGCCGGGGTTTATCTCCGGGTCGTCGAAGCGCCCGATGTCCCCGCAGAGGGCCGA
The DNA here is from genome assembly GCA_910584745.1 of uncultured Eubacteriales bacterium. Classification (GTDB taxonomy): domain Bacteria; phylum Bacillota; class Clostridia; order Oscillospirales; family Acutalibacteraceae; genus Acutalibacter. The sequence goes on along the minus strand of CAJUDG010000015.1, from coordinate 5,578 downwards.
CACCGTAAGGCCCCGGTCCTTGACGGCCTTTAGGAGCTCCTTACGCTTGTCGGGGGTCAGGTTCTCGGGGGTCAGCTCGCCGTCGGTGACGCGTATCTGCACGCCGTCCATGCCGAGGGCCTTGGCCTTGTCCAGGGATTCGATGACCGGGAGCTTGAAGCTCTCTAAAAGTACGCCTATGGGAAAGTTATACATAATTATTCTCCTTATTATAGTTTAATGTTATGGCTCAGCCCAGAGCTATCTCACGGTGCTGCTCCGCCGAATCATAAATGGCCTGCATCATCTCCGCGGTGATAATGACCGTGTCAATATGTGACGGCAGCTTCTTCCCGGTCTTAACGCAGTCGATGAACGCGTCGATCTCGTTCTGGAAGTGGTCCCGCATTTTGAACTTGGGGGTATACTCCACCAGCGCGCCGTTCTCGGCGGTGTAATAGGTGAAATCCGAGCCGTAGTGCAGCCGTATGCCCCCCTTATCGCCCATAAAGTCAATATATGTCTCGCTCTCGCCGATGTTCTGCGCCCACGCCCCATTCAGCGTGATGACCGGCCCCTCGGTGCGTATCATGCCGGTCACCGAATCGTCCACGTCATAGGTGCCGTTCTCCCTGTCGCTGCTGGCCTCGGCCCACATGTCAACATATGTATAGTTCTTCATGTCGCGCCCCAGCTTGCAGAAGGTCTCGCCGGTGACGGTCTTCACCTTGGGGTCCCCGCAGCAGTACATGACGATGTCCAGATAGTGCACGCCCCAGTCGATAAGCGCCCCGCCCCCCGCGATGGCCTTGGTGGTGAACGCCCCGCCCAGCCCCGGGATGGAGCGGTGGGCCCTGAAGCTTGCGTACACGTGGTGCACGTCCCCGAGCTTGCCAGCGTCGATATACTGCTTTATGCGGTTGACGCTGTCGTTAAAGCGGTTCACAACGCCGATATTCAGCACCCGGCCGGTCTCGTGCTGGACCTTCTGCATCTCAAGTGCCTCCTGATAGGTCCTGGCGGCGGGCTTCTCGCAGAGCACGTGCTTCCCCGCCCGCAGAGCGTCCATGGCTATCTGGGCGTGGACATTGTTGGGCGTGCAGACGGACACGGCCTCTATCTCCGGGTCGTCAAGGACCACATGATAGTCCTCCACCGCCCTGCCGCAGCCGTACTGCGCCACGGCCTTTGCGGCGCGCTCCAAGATGATGTCGCAGAAATAGACTATCTCAGCCTCGGGGTTGTTCATGTAGGACGGGATATGCGCGGCGTTGGCGATGGTGCCGCAGCCGATGACTGCTACTTTCATTTTGCTACCTCCTTCAAATACGCTTTAAGGATAGTCTTTATCTCCTCGACGGTATAGCTATCCTTTTCGCTGTTTGATTCAAATATCTCAATCAAATCGAACACTGCCGCTTTTGTGATGATTAGCTGTTCTCTTTCTGTAGGCATTATCGCGCCCTCCTTTTGGTTCGGGTCGCCCCGGTATTAGTGTGATTATAACCTAACCCGCCGTAAAAAGCAATAGGGCGGGAGAATAATCTCCGGGCCCATTGGAAGATTTTCTAGAGTGGCCGCATTCAGTCAAGTCCTTTCCAGTTGACAGCCCGCAAACCGTGCAGTATAATAGCTATGGGTATTGCCGAAACGGCGCAAGTTAGCGGACCTCTCCGCTGATCTTGGCGGCTGGCCTTCAACAGAGGGCCTGAAACCTCTGCATACATAGAGCTCCCAAAGGGAGACCTCCCTATGGAACGGAGGTGATACTTTTGAGCGATTTTGAAGCTCTGTACCTGCTGCTGATGATCATACAGATAATCAGCCCGTATGTACACGACTATTTCAAAAACACAAAAAAGTAGCCGCCCCGGCTAAAGAGTGCGGCTGCTTTTTCTAAAAGCTGCTAATATACTCGGGCCAGCCGTTCAAGACGTCACGTCTTCGGCAATACCCGCCTTATTTTTTGGTTTAACCTCTGTGTCTATTATACCCCGCCGGAGCTCTCCTGTCAACCCTTTTTCCTGTTGACACTCCGCAAACCGTGCAGTATAATAGCTATGGGTATTGTCGAAACGGCGCAAGTTAGCGGACCTCTCCGCTGATCTTGGCGGCTGGCCTTCAACAGAGGGCCTGAAACCTCTGCATACATAGAGCTCCCAAAGGGAGACCTCCCTATGGAACGGAGGTGATACTTTTGAGCGATTTTGAAGCTCTGTACCTGCTGCTGATGATCATACAGATAATCAGCCCGTATGTACACGACTATTTCAAAAACACGAAAAAGTAGCCGCCCCTCGCCCAGGTGTGCGGCTACTTTTCGTAGCTATACATAACCGGGCCAGCCGTCATTAAGTCTTCGGCAATACCCGCCTTATTTTTGGTTTATCCTCTACGCCTATTATACCCCGCCGGAGCTCTCCTGTCAACCCTTTTTCCTGACCGGTATCAACAGGTCCAGCTGGGTTATCACCGGCTCGCCCTCGGTGGTCTCCTGGATATGCTCATAGAAATTCAGGTGCTCCTCAAGGCAGCCGTACATATCCTCCGGGGTGCCGGAGCCCGCTATCTCGTACTCCTGGCTCTCATAGGCCCACTTGAACAGCCACTGCCACTCATGGAAGTCCCCCATCTTGATGGCGTGGGCGGCGTAGGTGCCCCCGGTCAGCCGCTTCTTCAGGAGGGGCGCGGGTACCTCCATATCCTCGGGTATCGTCACCCAGAACTCATAGCCGTACTCGCCGCTCTCGGGGGGTGGGTTCGGGGAGTTGAAGCCGAACATCCGCAGGTCCGGGACCTTCTCCCAGAGCTTATTCTCCCTTGTGAAGTCCGCTATCATGCGCCCGGCGTGGTTCTCGGGGTCCGGGCCGAAGTACCGGGCGCTGGCCACGGCGGCGGCGGGGATGTGGACTATGCGCACGTCCTTTAGCTGCATGTTCTCCTCGGCCTTAGTCAGATTCTCCATTTTCCTTGCACGCTCCTTTTCTAATTCGTATGAGTTTGCGAGAGCAGGCAGCACAGAGCATATGTCCTCGTCCAGCAGCACGTCCCCGGCGGGCAGCCAGTAGCGGCCCTTCAGGGACTCCAGAAGCTCCCCGATGATGTCCCTGAGGGCCCCGATGTCCTCCATCTCCCTGTCAAGTTCTGACAGCTTCTGCCGGAAGACATAGATTGCCCACTGTGCCCCGGGGTCGTCCAGTATCAGCTTCACCTCCCGAAGGGGTATGCGCAGGCGGCGCAGGACTATCACCTGCCGCAGCCTGCGCACCGCCTCCTCGTCGTACACCCTGTAGGCGTAGCCCTCCAGACGGCCGCTCTCTATGAGCCCCTGCTCCTCATAGTACCTGAGCATTCGGGTAGAGAGCCCGAGCCTTCTTGAAACGTCTGTGACGGTCAGCATGTTTTCCATGCGCTCACTCCTCTCAGGGACCAGTATAAGGTGCGACACGGTGTCGAAGTCAAGGGGAAAATTCAAAAAAACTTAAAAATATTTTCCCAAAAGTTCGCCTTTTATACGAAACTTTCCCCGGTTTTGGAGGGTTGGTTGAGAGGGGTTTTTATAAGACCGTAAATAAGGAGGTGAACAAAGTGACGTATATTGACCGCCTAAATGCTTTCAACCGCTGGCTGGAAAGCAACGCTCTGCCGGGGAATGCGCAGCTGATGTACTTCAGGCTTCTGAATGTCTTCAACCGCGCCGGATGGCCGGAGTCGGTGCAGATAGACAGTCTGCGGCTGATGCAGATATCGGGCTGTCAGAAGGACGCGGCCTATAGGGCCCGGGACAAGCTGGCCAAAAGCGGGTTCATATCCTATAAAAAGGGCAGCAAGGGCAGGCCCACGACCTATATCCTGTCCGAAAAAACGACAGAATACGCGACAGTAACCGCGGCAAAAAGCACGGCGGCAAACGCGCCCGCAAATGCGCCAGCAAGCGCGACACATATAAAGAATAAGAACAAGAATAATACTAAAAATAATTTATCTGTTCCCAAAACCTATGATATGAATGAGCTGGAGGCGCTGGCAGCCTTACGTCTGCCTGAGCGCCTCTGAGGCAAAGTCTGTCAGCAGGGAGTAGGCCATGTCTACATCATCTGGTGTTTCCCCTGTCAGCATATCCAATATCCTGCGTTCCCGCCCTGTCAGCGTCTGCGCCAGCTCCGCCTTTGTGGCCCGGTATCTCCCCTCTCTCACCAGCGCCCAGAGCCGCAGGCAGAAGAACGCCGCCTTCAGAAGCCCCGGCAGCTCCCCGGCCCGGTCGCCGTAGAGGCAGGCGTGGCAGGCGGCGTGGTAGAGGTTCGCGGCCCCAACGCGCAGGGCCTCCCGCCGGTCCCCATCGGTGAACTCCGGCAGGTACCCCTCCAGGCTGCCCAGCACCGGCCTTGTGTCCAGGGCAAGGCTCAAAAGGTCGTACCGGGGCCAGCAGCGAAGCTCCCGCTCCCCGCAGATAAAGCCGCAGGCAAGCCCGCCCTCCGGCATTGTCCCCACCACACAGCGGTAGCGCCGAAGGTCAGCAGCGGCAACTTCGTCCAGGATCGTCACAATGTCGATGTCGCTCTCCGGGGTGGCCTCCCCCCTGGCATAGCTGCCCTGATACCCCATAAACAGCAGCCGCGGGCCGAACTCCGCCCGGAGCCTCCCCGCGAACTCCCGGGCCCATGAGCCTATCTCTATCATTTTGCACCTCCAAAAAATCCCGGGGGGCGCCCTTGACATTTGGACGGTCCCGGGGTATAATATAGGCATGGGGGGACGCTGCCGCACGGCGGTTGGCCCCAGAATTCGATTAGTGCTTTTTACACACTAGCCGCCTGGGTGCACACCGGGCGGCTAGTACGCTTTTGGGGCGAACCCCTTTCGGGGGGCTAACCGCCTGAACTCTTACGAGTTCTGCAATGCGACAACGTCTGACACTATTCTAGCATACCATGGAACTTATGTCAAACAAAATCCGGGGTTGACAATCTAAGGGGCTCGGGGTATAATATAGATACAAGGGGACGCTGCCGCATGGCGGTTGGCCCCAATAAACGACTAATATTTAACCACTAGCCACTCGGGTGCTGACCGGGCGGCTAGTACGCTTTTGGGGCGAAGTATATCAGCACTATAAGCCAAAAGATAATGGCTATTATGTACTTCCATACCTTGTCCATCAGCCTCACCTCCCTCCTAGTTAAAGTTGGGAAAGTGAACCACCCCCTTCCGGGGGGCTAACCGCCTGAACTCTTACGAGTTCTGCAATGCGACAACGTCTGACACTATTCTAGCATACCATGGAACTTATGTCAAACAAAATCCGGGGTTGACAATCTAAGGGGCTCGGGGTATAATATAGATACAAGGGGACGTTGCCGCATGGCGGTTGGCCCCAAGAGATTAGCTATCTATGTAGTTAGCCACTCGGGTTCCGTCCGGGCGGCTAACATGCTTTTGGGGCTAAGTACATCAGCACCACTAGCCAAAAGATAATGGCTATTATGTACCTTAATACCTTCTCCATCAGCCTCACCTCCCATCTTTAATAAAGTGGGAAAGTGAACCACCCCCTTCCGGGGGGCTAACCGCCTGAGCTCTTACGAGCTCTGCAATGCGA
>CAJUDG010000014.1 GCA_910584745.1 uncultured Eubacteriales bacterium | reverse complement strand
GCTATTTTTTCTCATTTATCCTGTCCGCTTTTCTCAAAAATCTCGTCGCGCTACACACATCTTTTAGGCTTGTACAACCCGAGGTAGCTCCATAGGAAATCTTTTCAAGGCCCGCAGGCAGATAAATGGCGGTCAGTCCGGAGCAGCCGGCAAAAGTAGTGGGGTTTATGACTTTAACATTTTTAGGTATTACAATGGTCTTCAATTTTTTGCAGTTCTCGAACACATCCCAGCCAATCTCTGTTACGCTTTCGGGTATTACAATTTCCTTTAAAGAAAAGCAGCCCGTAAACGCATAGTAGTCGAGCCTCTTGAGGGAATCATGGAGCGCTATTTTCTCAAGATTTTCACACCCCCGAAAGATGCCCGAGCTCTCCATACTCTTGGGGAGAGTTACTGATATAATATCCTTGTTTCCCCAAAATGTTTCAACTCCTATAGACTTCACCCCATTGGGGATAACAACGTCCCCGCCGGGGCCGTTATACTCAACAAGTACGCCGTCCTCAATAACGAAATCGTCGTCTGCCGCCAAGGCGAACATTGGCGCCGCGCCGACCAGCAGGCAGAGAGCCAGCAGAACCGATAGAACCTTTTTCATAACTTTCTACTTCCTTCCGGGTTATAGTATTTTGCGGGAAAACAAAAGAGTGCGCAGCCAGAAGCCACGCACCCGCAATACACATGGCTCTTGCTGCGACACAAGTTTTTCACTTTTACAGTTAACCGAATGTGAAAATAAGCCTGTGCATTTGCCTATAGCAAACACACAAACGGTTAACTGAATGATTATTAAACTTGTGTCGCAACCAGCATCTTACCATAAAATTATAGAAAAGTAAATACCAATCCCCAATTTTTTCCGCGAAAAAAGCTCCCCTCAAAGGGGAGCTTTCAACACTTTACATTCGCTTACTGAACCGAAACGAAGTTTTCTGATAGCCCAAACGCTCGTAAAACTCATGGGCCTCCGTCCGCTGAAAGCCTGAGGCGAGCTCGACAAGTGAACTGCCCCGCTCCCTTGCCAGTTCCTCAACGCGATTCATCAGCATTTTCCCAATGCCGCAGTGCCGGAACTCCGGCAGCACGGCAAGACTGTTTACCTGAATATACCCGTCCGGCAGGTTTATGGCCAGGGCTTCAACGGTCGTGACAAACCCGACAACTCTGCCGTCGGTTTCGGCCACAAATATCCGATAGCGGCTGTCGCCCTCCATTTTCTTGCAGGCAGTAATAAGGGCTTCATCGGTCAGCGGTACAAACGCTTCCCGCCAGACCGCCGCCAGAGATATATAGTCCCTGCGTTCCAGGTCCCTTATAAGAACCTCGCTCATATCGCGTCCTCCTTCGCCGTCTCAAAGAACAGCACCTGCGCCGCCGCCCCGTCCGGGTAGGCGAGGTCCGGGCGCTCCTCATGGCGGTAGCTGCCGCCCGAGTGCTCTTCGGCTATGCGGTTCCAGAACTCCGCTGAGGGCACGTTCTTCGGGTGGTACTTTATCTGCCAGGAGCCCGGGAACCTCTTAAAGAGCTCGCTTACAGCGAAGGACCCCAGCCCGCAGCGCCGGTACTTGTACATGACGAAGAACTCCGCCATGTTGTAGTCGGTCTTTCCGGCCTCGGGGTAGTCGTTGACCAGAGCGAAGCCCGCCAGGTTGCCGTCCGCTCTCAGGAAGAACGCCCAGCGGCCCGGGTCCTTCCAGTAGGCGTCCAGCCACGAGTAGCCGTAGAGCCCCAGGGGGTTCACGTCCTCATGGGTGTACTGGGTGAACTCGTAGTCGTACTTCTCCATTAGGTTCCGAAGTATCTCTTTTTCGTGCTCTTTTATGGGCACTATCTCAAAGTTCATTCTATATTCTCCCCCAGGGTGCCCTGGCTCTTGGCGGTGAGGTAGGCGTTTATAAAGCCGTCCAGGTCGCCGTCCATGACGCCGTTCACGTTGCCGGTCTCAAAGCCCGTGCGGTGGTCCTTCACCATGGTGTAGGGCATGAACACGTAGGAGCGTATCTGGCTGCCCCAGGTTATCTCCTTCTGCTCGCCCTTGATGTCGGATATCTTCTCAAGGTTCTCCCGCTCCTTTATCTCAACCAGCTTCGAGATGAGCATTTTCATGGCTACGTCCCTGTTCTGGTACTGGCTGCGCTCCACCTGACAGCTGACCACGATGCCGGTGGGTATGTGGATGAGCCGCACGGCGGAGGAGGTCTTGTTGACCTTCTGGCCGCCCGCGCCAGAGGCACGGTAGACCTCCATCTTGATGTCGTCGGGGTTTATCTCCACGGAGTTGTCCTCCTCTATCTCGGGCATGACCTCCAAAGAGGAGAAGGAGGTATGCCGCCGCCCGGCCGCGTCGAAGGGGGACACCCGCACCAGCCGGTGCACCCCGGCTTCGGACTTAAGGTAGCCGTAGGCGTTCTCGCCCTCCACAAGTATCGACGCGGACTTCAGCCCCGCCTCGTCCCCGTCCAGGTAGTCCAGGGTCGTGACCTTGAAGCCCCTGCGCTCGGCCCAGCGGCCGTACATGCGGAAAAGCATCTCCGCCCAGTCCTGTGCCTCGGTGCCGCCGGAGCCCGCGTGGAAGGTCAAAATGGCGTTGTGGCCGTCGTACTCGCCGGTGAGCAGCGTCGAGAGCTTCATATTGGCTATCTCTCCCGCCACAGCATCTATCTCCGTCTGTATCTCGTCAATGAGGCTAAGGTCCTCGGCCTCGTCCCCAAGCTCGATAAGCGCCGCCGCGTCGTCGCAGCGGGCGCAGAGCTTCTGATAGCTCTCGTCCTTTGCCTTGAGCCCCGCCATGCGCTGGGTCACCTTCTGGGCGTTTGTCATATCGTCCCAGAAGCCCGGCTCGGCGGACTTGAGCTCCAGCATCTCCACCTCCTCCCGCAGCCTGTCAAGGCCCAGGGAGTCCCCAAGCTCCGTAAGCGCCTGGCGCTGGGCCTGGAGCTGCCGGTCCAGTTCTTCAAATTGCAGCATATCTCTATCCCCTTTCCAGAATGTGGAAGCCGTTTTGCGTATACTTAAAATATTATACCAAAAAAGTGGGGGAATGTAAACAGGGAAATGCGGCAAGGAAATATGACAGTAGAGACCGAAAGGTCAGTCCCCGCAGCCCAGTACCCCCGAGAGGAACGCCAGCGCCAGCCCCTGGCCCCAGCCCTGGATCCAGTCACGGCTGATGTTCCGATAGCCCTCCCGGTCCCGCATCACCGCCGTGCCCCCGGACACGTTCAGCACCCGGCCGTCGGCGCTTATGTTCTCCAGCACGCCGGATATGGCCCGCTGGACGTATTTGGTGTGCAGGGGGTTGCCGTTCTCCAGCATGGCCGCCGCGATGCCGCAGGAGGCAGAGATCTCCTCATAGCTGCCGGGGTCGTCCAGGATGGTGCGCCACAGGCCGTTCTCCGTCTGGCAGAGCTTTAATGCCGGCAGCAGCTCCGAGAGGCTGCCCTGAATGTCCATGAACCGGGGGTACAGATAGGCCTCGGGCAGCACCTTTCCAACCCTGGACATGGTGTATGCCGCCCAGGCGTTGGCCCGGCCCCAGTGGAAGCCGGACATATGGTCCCCGTTTAGGTTGTTATAGCCGTGATACCAGAGCCCGGAGGCGGGCTCCTGCAAGTATTTTATGTGCCAGTAGTATTGGTCCAGGGCGTCGTTTATCAGGGCCTCGTCATTGAGCTCCACGCCGGTCCTCAAAAGAAAGTACGCCGCCATGAACAGGGTGTCAGCCCAGGCCTGCTCCGGGAAGTCGTTGCCGGTGGACACCGTGTGCTGGAGGACCCGCTCGCCGAAGCGCAGGGCCTTGTTCTCCAGATAGTCCACCTTGCTCATGACTATGTCCAGGTACTTCTTCTCGCCGGTGCTCTTGTACAGCGACAGGCAGCAGTGGCCCATGGCGCAGGTGTTCACCGTCCAGTCCGGCAGTCCCAGCTCCATATACTCGTCCACCCGGGCCCGGACCATGTCCAGGTACTTCTGCTGTCCTGTGGCCTCATAGGCCCGGCACACGCCGTAATAGGCCACCCCGCAGGGCCAGTCCCAGGGCATGTCCATGCGCATGGTGCGCTTTACTATGGCGGCTATGGCCTCCTCTATGGGGCCGCGCTCGAAGGTCAGGTTCATTTTATCCTCTCCCTTGGTTTTTTAAAAGGGTGCGCTTTCTTTTGGAAAGCACACCCTAATTTTAAACCCTTTCGGGACGTATTGCAACTATAAAAAGGCGGATATCACGCCACAAGCTGGTATATGCACGCCGCGTGGAGCACGCTGCCCATGAGCACGAACAGATGGAAAACCGAGTGCATATAGGGTATCTTTTTGCCCACGCCGTACAGCAGGGCCCCAACGGTGTACAGTATGCCGCCTATGAGCAGGCACCAGAAGCCCGCGCCGCTGAGGTTCCGCCGCAGGGTGCCCATGCAGAGCACCACCACCCAGCCCATCATCAGATAGCATATCATTGACACCACCTTGAACCGCCCAACGCTTATGGCGTTTAATATCACGCCCACTATGGCCGCCGCCCAGACGCCTATGAGCATGAGCGTACCCTGCCAGCCGCCGATGCACACGAGGGTTATGGGGGTATAGGTCCCGGCTATCAGCAGGAAGATTGTGCAGTGGTCCAGGGAGCGGAAAACTATCTTTGCCCGGCCGAGCCCCAGGCCGTGGTATATGCAGGATATGGCGTATAGGGTCACCATGGTGCCGCCGTACACCGCCACGGAGGCGACCTTTATGGGGGTCTTCTCGCAGAACACCAGCAGCAGCGCCAGGGCCGCTATGGCCAGAAGGGCCGAGACCCCGTGGGACACGGAGGAGAATATCTCCTCTCCAAGGGAGTATCTGGGCAGGCCCATGCTCTCGCAGCGCTGCCGGCGCAACTGGGCCCGGGCATGACGGGTGTTTCCGGTCAGTTTCATCGTGTTTTCCATATGGCACGCTCCTTTTATCTGCACCGTTATATATAGTTTTAAAAACCTTATCTGAGCATATTATATACCCTTAATTTGAAAAATGCAAGGGGTAAATCATATTATTTACGGTTTGGAAACAAATACAAGCAAAAAACGGCCCGAAAGAGGCAAAAACCTCTCTCGGACCGCACAATTTTGCTTTATTTATGACCCCAGCCCCGCTATCTCCTTCTTGTACAGCCGCAGGAAGAACAGCACGCTGGCAAGAAGGGAGAAGGTCTCCGCTATGGGGAAGGCCCACCAGACGGCGTTGACATCCTGGAAGACCCGGGCCAGCAGCCAGGCGGCGGGGACCAGCACGGCCAGCTGGCGCATAAGGGAGACCACCAGGCTGTAGGTGCCCCGGCCCACCGCCTGGAACAGGGTGGAGGACACTATGCCAAGGGCCGCGAAGATAAAGCAGGTGCAGATGGTGCGAAGGGCGGGGATGCCTATAGCCAGAAGCTCCTCCGAGGCGTTGAATATGCCCAGAAGCTTGTCCGGCAGGCAGAGGAAGCCGAGCATACCCAGAAGCATTATGCAAAGGGCGATGAGGCAGCCCTGGGTAAGGGCCTGCATAAGGCGCTTCTTGTTCTTCGCGCCGTAGTTGAAGCCCATGATGGGCAGGAGCCCCTGGGTAAGGCCGAAGACCGGCATGAAGACGAAGGACTGGAGCTTGAAGTACAGCCCGAAGACCGTATACGCCGCCGTTGAGAAGCCGGACAAAATGCCGTTCATGGCCATGGTCATGACGGTGCCGATGGCCTGCATGACTATGGCGGGCAGCCCCACGGCGTAAATGTTCCTGATGGTCTCCCACCGGGGCCTGAAGCCCTTGAAGCTGATGGAGATGGCGTGGGGGCGCACGGCGAAGACGATGGCGGCGAAGATCATGGAGATTATCTGCCCGCCCACGGTGGCTATGGCCGCGCCGGTGACTCCCAGCGCCGGAAGGCCGAAGTACCCGAAGATGAACACCGGGTCCAGGGCGATATTGATAAGGGCCCCAACCAGCTGGAATATCATGGGCCAGAGCATATTGCCCGTGGCCTGGAGTATCTTCTCAAGCATGACCACCACGAAGCTGCCGAAGGAGAAGATGCAGCAGATGGATATGTACTGGTCGCCCATCAGCACTATCTCCGGATCGGACTCGTACATCTTGAAGAAGGGCGTGGTGAAGAAGGCGCCGTATATGGCGAAGAGCGCCGCGGTGCACAGCCCCAGCACTATGCCGTGGGCGGCGGCGGATTCGGCATCGCTCTTTCGGCCCTCGCCAAGCCGCCTTGAGATAAGGGAGGTCACGCCCACCGCGGTGCCCACCGCGAAGGCTATCTGCAGATTCTGTATGGGGAAGGCCAGGGACACCGCCGACATGGCCTTCTGGCTGTACTGTGAGACGTAGTAGGTGTCGACGATGTTATAGAGGGCCTGGACCAGCATGGAGAACATGGCGGGCAGGGCCATGGAGAATATCAGAGGCAGCATTTTGGCCGTGCCCATCTTGTTCTGAGTCTGTGGTTTTTCGCTCATTTGAACACTCCTTTACTTTCCTGTAAGGGCGCGCAGGAATTTTTCCAGCGCCGGGTCGTCACAGGGCACAGCAAAGTACGCCTTTCCGTCCTGCGACGTGTATCTCAGGGGGATTTCCGTGGGGGTGAGGGTAAGGGTGCCGGGGATGGGCTTCGGCTCGGGCTTCACCTCGAGTTTTACCTCTGGCTGGGGTACGGGCCGGGGCTCCGGCCTCTTTTCGGGGGCGGGCACGCTGACAGTGACCGTCTCGGCCTTGGGGGCGGGGGCTTTGTCCCCGGCTCTGTGGGGGGGCCCAGACGGTAGAGCTTCACGCCGTAGGGCGAAAGCTCTATGCAGCCGTTCAGCTCCCGGCTCTCCCCGGTCAGCAGGTCCGTGGCCGGGCCGTGGTAGTTCACGTTGATGTTGAAGCCGCTGCCGTCGGCGTTTATGCCCACCAGCACCGTCTCGTCCTGGTGCTCCCGGCGGATGACTATCTGCTTGTTCAAAATGGTCTCGTTTTTATAACTGCCATCGCTTAAGGCTTTACTTTGGAGCTTCACCCGGCTGAGCTCGCCGATGAACTCAGTGAGATCGTTCTCAACGGGCCCGGGGAAGCAGGGTCTAAGGGCCGGGTCGCCGCTCTTTTTATCGCCCTCGGCGCCCCACTCGCTGCCGTAGTACAGGCAGGGTATGCCGGGCATACAGTAGAGCATGGTATAGAGGCCCTTTATCTGCTGCTTGTCCCGAAGTATGGTGTGTATGCGGCTGACGTCGTGGTTGTCCGCAAAGCATAGGAGATGCTCGCCCCGGTAGAGGCACCAGTTTTCACTGCCGAACTGACGGTTCAGGGAGTGGGCTATCTCAAACATGTTCTTGTCGTTAAAGGAGGAGTAGAGGCCCTTATAGCACTCGTAGTTGGTGACGCTGTCAAGCATCTCCGGGTTCATTATGCGCCGATAGTCCCCGTGTATCATCTCTCCTAAGAGGAAGAAGCCCGGGTCACGGCCCTTTGTGTACTGGTGCAGGCGGCGCATGAAGTTCTCGTCCAGAAGGTACGCCACGTCGAGGCGCAGGCCGTCGATGGCGAACTCGTCCATCCAGCCGCCCACGCACTCCAGGATATGGTCCACCACCGCCGGGTTCTGAAGGTTCAGCTTTACCAGCTCGAAGTGTCCCTCCCAGCCCTCGTACCAGAGGCCGTCGTTATAGTTGGAGTTGCCGCCGAAGTTGATGTGGAACCAGTCCCTATAGGGGGAGCTCTCCCGGTTTTTGAGCACGTCCTGGAAGGCCCAGAAGCCCCGGCCCACATGGTTGAACACGCCGTCCAGCACCACGCGTATGCCCGCCTCGTGCAGGGCGTTGCACATGTCCGCGAAGTCTTGGTTGGTGCCAAGGCGCGTGTCTATCTTCCGAAAGTCCCTGGTGTCATAGCCGTGGGTGTCCGACTCGAACACCGGGGAGAAGTACACCGCGCCGGTATTGAGCTTTTTAAGATGGGGCACCCAGTCTATCACCTTGCGAATGCGGCTCTGGGGCTTGCCGTCGTTCTCATAGGGCGCGCCGCAGAAGCCGATGGGGTATATCTGGTAGAACATGGCCGAGTTTTGCCAGCCGGGTTCATTTTTCAGATGGGTCACTTGTCTGTCGCTCATATTTTTTCGTCCTTTCATTTGTTTCTCAGCTCTCAGGGCGGGTCTCAAGCTGGCCGCAGAGCATGGTAAAAAAACCAAATTTTTCATAGAAGGGCCGCAGCTCCTCCTCGCCGTAGACGACGGATATCATATAGATCCGATCGGCTTTCAGCCGTTCAATGGCGCGGCTCATCAGACTGGTGCCTATGCCCTTTCCCTGGTAGTCCGGGTGCACCACCACATCCTGGATATAAGCGTCGGTCACCCCGTTGCTCACCACCGCCAGGAACCCCACCAGTCTCTCTCTGTCATAGCAGCCAATGCGAAGATAGTCCCGCAGGGCGGGATCCTTAAGCTCCGCCTCCATACCGCCCCAGCCCACCGACCGCCGCAGGGCGGCGATGCTCTCTGGGGAGACGTCGGGGTCTATAACGTATCGCAGCATGTTGGGGCCCCTAATTCAGTCGGCAGCTGTTCCCGTCCCAGGAGAACACGCTGTTATAAAACGCAGTCATGCCGTCCACCATATGCCTAAGGTCCTCCCGGCCCGCCGTCTCATAGGGGGAGTGCATGGCAAGCTGAGCAAGGCCGATGTCCACGGTGGGGATGGGCACCTGAGAGCCGGAGATGAGCCCCAGGGTCCCGCCGCCGGGGGTGGAGGAGTTGTTGTAGTAGTCCTGGGTGGGCACGTTCGCCCTCTCGCAGATGCGCTTAAAGAGGGCGGCGGTGGCCGCGTCCGTGGCGTATCTTGTGCTGTGCTTCACCACTATGCCGCCGTTCATATGGCATTTGCTGGTGGGGTCGACCTTGTCGGGGTAGTTGGGGTGCACGGCGTGGGCGTTGTCCGCCGATAGTAACATGCCCTTCTGTATGGCAAGGCTGCGCTGCTCGCCGTCCTTCCCGGCCCATCTGCATATCCTGTCTATTACGTCCGACAGCATGGTGGAGCCCGCCCCCTGGCGGGTCATGCTGCCGGTCTCCTCGTTGTCGAAGACGGCGCATACGGTGCAGTTTTCGGGGTTCTTGCTCTGTAAAAAGGCCGTGACGGCGGAGAAGGAGCACTCCAGGTCGTCCAGCCTTGGGGCCTGTATAAACTCGCTCTCCGCGCCGAATACGGTGCCTCTGGCCCGGCTGTAGAGGTACAGGTCGTGGGACAGGATGTCCTCCTTCTTCACTCCCGCAAGCTCTGAGAGCAGCTTTAAGAGGTCCGCGCCCTTGCCGCCAAGAAGGGGCAGGGTGTCCCGCTGGGGGTCCAGCTTTTTGCCGTTATTGGCCTCCCGGTCCATGTGTATGGCAAGGCTTGGTATGGCCATAAGGTCCCGGGGGATGTTCACCAGCTGCATACGCACGCCGTCCTCCGTGCGCAGGCCAAGCCTGCCCGCCACGGACAGGGGACGGTCGAACCATAGGTTCAGTATGGTGCCGCCGTAGACCTCGGTGTTCAGCTTTGTATAGAGCCCGCCGCAGTCCATCTCGGGCTTGCCCTTAACCTTGAAGCAGGGGGAATCCCCGTGGGGCGCTATGACGGAGAAGGTGGAGAAGTCCTTCTTCGGGGCCCTGAAGGCGATGACGGAGCTCTGGTTCCGGGCGGTAAAGTAGCCCGCTCCGGCATTAAGCTCCCAGGGGCCGGTCTCGGGCAGCTCGGTAAAGCCCGAGTTCAGAAGCATGGCCCGGATGGCGTTGACGGTGTGATAGGCCGTGGGGCTGCTCTCGATGAAGTCAAAGAGCCTGGATGTAAGCTTGTCGGTCATGATATTACCCCTTTTCAAATAAAATGATAGATATGTTTATAAAAGCATTATCAAAAACTCTGCCTTTGATATCCTGTGGGTAATACTGCGGATAACCCTAAATCCGCAGCGCTCGTACACCTTCCGCGCCCGCAGGTTGAACCCGGCCACCGTAAGCCGTATATCCCCGGCCCCAAGCTCCTCCCGGGACAGCTTTATCCCGCACTGGACAAAGGGCTTCCCAAAGCCCAGCCCGCAGAGGCCGGGCCGAAGTCCCAGGCCCATGTCCAAGGGGCACTCGGGGTACGCGTCCTCCTCTATGGCGGGTATCCTGGCCCCGGCCCCGAACTGGTAGAAGCCGATAAGCTCCCGGGCGCTGTTCAGAAGGGCGTATGAGCTGCCGTCCAGCAGCTCGTCTGTGGAGGAGCCCTCCTCCCAGTTGTAGACCGCGTACTCTCCCGGGTACTTCCAGGCGGCGATCTCGGCGGCAAGCTCCGCTTTCATGGGTATGATGTGACCGTCCATCATGCTTCCCCACCATAGTCGAATCCGTCCGGCAGGCTCAGATACCCCCGGATATGCTTGTCCCGGGGGCGCTCCACCACCACGGAGACATTTCCGAAGTTGCCCTCGGCGGTAATTATGCTGTTTTCACGGACCTCGACGACAATGCCGATATGGTCGTGGGGCTTGTCCTCAAAGACCCGGTCGAAGATGACGATATCCCCCGGCTGCGGCAGGCAGGAGGGGGAGAGCCAGCCTATGCGCGGGTCCGCTTTTGCCCACTCCTCCCAGGCGCCGCAGCCCGCCAGATTGCAGGAGGCGCACTCCTTTGGCCGCACGGGGAACCTATACCCGGCGGCAATGCAGCAGTAGTAGACGAAGGCCGCGCACCAGAGGGACTCTGCCTCCTCCTTTTTCCAGCCCGGAAAGGGCTCTATGATGGGCTGTAGATTGGACTCAAGGCCCATGACGGCGCCGTGCCAGGTCTTTAAGGCCTCGGCTCTGGCGGTCTCGGCCAGCTTTGCTTTATTTGACATAGCTTTCACCTCACTGAAATTCCGGTATATACTCTGCGCCCCGGGCCTTTCGGGACTGTACAAAGCCCTCAAGGCCCAGCTCAAACAGCGCTTCCTGCACCTTTAAAAGCTCCCGCTTTGTGATTCCCCTGGATAGCTCCGGATAGCCGGGTATGCCCTCCCTGGCCTGTCCCCAGGGGGTGTACTGGGCCATAAGGCTGACGGGTATGCCGGGGAACTCCCCCGCTATGACCTTGAGCGCTTCAATAGAATTTTTCGTGTGACCAGGCAGGATCAGGTGGCGTATGAGCACGCCCCGCGTCATCATGCCGCCGCCGTCATACTCAGGTGGGCCCGCCTGCCGGACCATCTCGTGTATGGCCTTTATGGCCGTCTCAGGGTAGTCCGGGGCGTTTGAGAGGTCCCCCGCGAGCTTCGTCTGGGCGTACTTGAAGTCGGGCAGGTATATGTCCACAAGTCCCCAAAGGCTGTGAAGGCTCTCCGGCCGCTCGTACCCCGAGGTGTTGTATACCACCGGCACCGGCGGCTTTTTTATCATCAGCGCCCGCCGCACCCCCGGGATAAAGTGGGTTGGGGTCACAAGGTTTATGTTATGCGCGCCCTCAGCTATCAAATCAAGGAAGATGCCGCTGAGCTCCTCGGGGGTGACGGCCCGGCCGGGGGTCTCGCCCCGGCTGATATCGTAGTTCTGGCAGTATCTGCACCCAAGCGGGCACCCGGTAAAGAACACCGCCCCGGAGCCGTTTTTGCCGCTGATAGGCGGCTCCTCCCAGAAGTGCAGGGCCGCCCGGGCTATGCGCATCTCATCTCCGCTATGACAGGAGGTGCTGCCGCCCCTTTCGGTGCCGCACATGCGGGGGCAGAGTTTACATGTCATGGGTCTATCATCAGCATGGCGCAGTTGCTGCCCCTGTGGCCCCGGGTCTTTCGGTGGGAGAACAGAAGGCTGCTCTCCTCCATGGTGCAGACCCCGCCCACGGTGATGTGCTCCGGCAGCACCCCGGCGGACAGCAGCGACCTCCGGCAGCACTCCCAAAGGTCCACGTGGTATTTTGTCCCGCCGTCTCCGGGCAGCTCAACAGGGCCGGTGACGAAGTGCTCCGACTCCGGCAGTCTCAGAAACTCCTTTGCCACCGGCTCATCCACCTCGAAGCAGTCCTTGCAGATGGAGGGGCCTATGGCGGTTATTAGCTTTTTGGGGTCCGTGCCGAATTCTTTGCCCATGCGCTCGGCCATGACCCTGGGCATACCTGCCGCCGCTCCGCGCCAGCCCGCGTGGGCAAGGCCGATGGCCCTGTGCTCCGGGTCGATGAAGTACACCGGCACACAGTCGGCGGCGAAGACGATAAGGGTCACCCCGGGCGTGTCTGTGCAAAGGCCGTCGGCGCTGTCACAGTCGTTGGTTTTCCATATACCTATGCCGCGCTCCCCTTCGCCGACCCGGCGTATATCAGTCTTATGGACCTGACAGCCGCAGACCATGCCCTCTGCCTGGAACCCGGCGGCAGCTGCGAAGCGGCGGTAGTTCTCCTCCACGTTTTCATCAGGATCCCCACGGCCGTAGCCCAGGTTCATGGCGGCGAACTCATGGGCGCTTACCCCGCCTATCCTGGTGGAAAAGGCGTGGGTGACAAACTGAAGGTCCATAAGGGCGGGGAAGCGCAGCACCCCCACGCCGCCGTTTATCTCAAGGCTCATGTTGCCTATGGTTCCGGGGGCTGCGGCTCTGGGTTTTTCAATTATAGGTAGCGGGACGGTTTTCTTATTCACGGATAATCCCTCGTATTTCTGTTTTATAATGACCCTTCCCGAGAAGCGCAGACCGCAGTCCCGGCAGCGGAAGTCCGCCAGAAAGGCCCGGTTATGCTGGCTCCAGCGGCTGGTGCGGGCGCTTTTGCCGCCGCAGCCCGGGCATAGAAAGCGCAGGTGCTCCGGCAGGACCCGGGAGTCCCGCAGGTCCTTTATATAGCTGGTGCGGAAGGTCACCCGCCGGTAGAATTCAGAGTCGCAGGTCTCTATATACGGCGACAGGTCCAGCCGGTCCCGCACACCCCGGAGTATTTTGAGGGCGATAAGGCTGTCGTCCAGGGCCCGGTGCTGAGAGAGCTCCGAGAGGTCCAGCCCCAGAAGCTCCGCCGCCTTCTCAAGGCCGGTCTGCTCCCGGTTCCCAAGCTCCAGGGCATCCTGGGTATAGCGCTGGAGGTCGCAGTAGCTGGTGAGAAAGGGCACGTGTATGTTGCCGCTGAAATAGCCGCAGTTGTCTATAAGGGCCAGAATGTCCGACTGGCCCCAGGTCATCAGCACGCAGTCCCCAAGCCAGCGCCGGAAGCGGCCCACGGCGTTCAGAAATGGCACTCCCTCCTGGTCCAGGTCCTCGTCGGTTATGCTGGTCAGGTCCGCCACCACGGAGTTCAGATGCTTGCCCACCTGCGGGCGCACGAAACAGGCGAAGGTGCTAATGGGCTCAAGGTCCGGGCCGCATTTCACCGCGCCGAACTCGATTATCTCGTTTATATAACCCCGGCGTTTGCTGCTGTAGGCAGCGTTCCATTCCAGGTCCAGTATGGCTATATTGATGTCGGCACCTCCTCGTTTCATTAAAGCGGGCCAATGGGGGCGCAGCCCCCATTAAGGCAAAATGGGGCGGATGGGCGGGAGTAAGCGCCGCAGGCGCTCAGCCGGACTTCTTGCGGCTTTGCTGCTTCATCCTTTGTTCGTGGGAGAGGGTGGCTTTTCTCATGCGTACGCTTTTGGGGGTGACCTCAACATATTCGTCCTCGCTGATGAACTCGAGGCACTGCTCAAGGCTCAGCACTGAGTGGGGTGTAAGCCGCAGCGCCTCGTCAGAGGCGGAGGAGCGGGTATTCGTGGCGTGCTTTTTCTTGCAGACGTTAACCACCAGGTCCTCAGACTTGGGGCTGGCCCCCACTATCATGCCCTCGTATACCTCCACGCCAGGGCCGATAAAGAGCCTGCCCCGGTCCTGGGTATTGAAAAGACCATAGGCCGTGGACTCCCCGGTCTCAAAGGCGATTATGGAGCCCTGCTGCCGCTGGGGGATGTCGCCCTTATAGGGCTCATAGCCGTCAAAGACGTGGTTCATTATGCCGTTGCCGTTGGTGTCCGTCAGAAACTCCGAACGGTAGCCCATGAGCCCCCTTGCGGGTATCCTGAACTCCATATGGGTTATGCCGGTCTCCCTTGAGCCCATATTCACAAGCTCTGCCTTGCGCGCGCCTATCTTCTCCATCACCGCCCCCACATAGCTGTCGGGGGTCTCTATCATCAGAAGCTCCATGGGCTCCAGCTTCTTTCCGTCCTTCTCCTTATAGATTACCGTGGGCGGGGACACCTGGAACTCGTAGCCTCCCCGGCGCATCTGCTCGATGAGTATTGAGAGGTGCAGTTCCCCGCGCCCGGAGACCTTGAAGGTGTCCATGCTGTCAGTCTCCTCCACGCGCATTGCCACGTTTGTCTCAACCTCTTTAAAGAGCCGGTCCCGCAGATTCCGGGAGGTGACGAACTTGCCCTCCCGCCCGGCGAAGGGGGAGTCGTTGACTTTAAAGAGCATGGAGACCGTGGGCTCGTCTATCTTTACAAAGGGCAGCGGCTCTATGCAGTCGGCAGCGCAGGCGGTCTCGCCGATGTTCAGGTTCGCAATGCCAGAGACGGCAATGATATCGCCCAATTTGGCGCTCTCGGCCTCGACTCTTTTCAGCCCCTCGAACTGGTAGAGCTTTGAGATCTTGGCGTTCTTATGGCCCTCCTCGCCGCCGCCGCAGATGGCCACCTGCTGGCCGGCCTTTATCTCGCCGCGCTCCACTCGGCCGATGCCTATGCGGCCCACATAGTCGTCGTAGTCGATGTTGGAGAACAGCACCTGGGTGGGGCCCTCAAGGTCACCCTCCGGGGCCGGGACCTCGTTTAGTATCATCTCAAAGAGAGGTGTCATGTCCGTACCGGGCACCTCGGGGTCCAAAGTGGCGTAGCCGTCCCTTGCGGAGCAGTAGGCCACCGGGAACTCCAGCTGGTCGTCGTTGGCCCCCAGCTCTATGAACAGGTCCAGCACCTCGTCCACCACCTCGGCGGGCCGGGCCCCCGGGCGGTCTATCTTGTTGAGCACCACCAGGGGCTTCTTTCCAAGGCCCAGGGCCTTTTTCAGCACGAACCGGGTCTGGGGCATACAGCCCTCAAAGGCGTCCACCAAAAGCAGCACACCATCCACCATCATCAGCACCCGCTCCACCTCGCCGCCGAAGTCCGCGTGGCCGGGGGTGTCCACGATATTTATCTTGGTGTCGCCGTACTTCACCGCCGTATTCTTTGAGAGTATGGTTATGCCCCGCTCCCGCTCAAGGTCGCCGGAATCCATCACACGCTCCGCCACGGCCTCGTTGGCGCGGAATATGCCGCTCTGCCGCAGCAGCTGGTCCACTAAAGTCGTCTTCCCGTGGTCAACGTGGGCGATGATGGCCACGTTGCGCAGGTCTTCTCTTTTTCCCATTTTCTATCCTTTCCTTTCAGCCGCTTAACTGATTTTCGCTATACAACCAGTTATTATACCACAACCCGGCGGGTTTGAAAAGCCCCTTTCACTGCAAAAGAAGGGGGGACCCTCCCGGCTCCCCCGATTTTCTATGTTCTCTGAGAGCTGTCCAGCAGCTCCCGGACCTCCTTTGCCGTGCCGAGCCGTCCGACGGCCTTGGCAAGGCTGTCAGCCTCGGCCTTGCTCCACAGTGAAACGGCCTTGCGTACCCTTGGCACTGCCACGGCAGAAACGCTGAAGCTGGCTATGCCGTAGGACATGTACAGCGGGACCAGCCGCGGGTCTGCGGCGGTCTCCCCGCAGACGGAGACCGGGGCGCCGCCGGCGCTGCCGCAGCGTATGATATGCCGCAGTACCCGCAGCACCGCCGGGTGGAAGGGGTCGTATAAGCCCCCTGCCGCGGGGCTGCCCCGGTCGCAGGCCATGATATAGCCGGTAAGGTCGTTGGTGCCGATACTGAGAAAGGCCGCCTCCCGGGACAGATGGTCGGCGATAAGGGCCGCGGAGGGCGTCTCTATCATCACACCCACGGGGATGCTCATGGCGCAGGGCCTGCCCTCGTTTATAAGCTGCTCCCTTGCCTTTTCTATGAGCTGCCGGCAGGCGCGCAGCTCTGAAAGCGTGGAGACCATCGGGAACATTATGCGCAGGGCTTCTCCCGCGCCGGCCCGCAGCAGGGCCCGCAGCTGGGTCAGGAATATGTCCTCGTTCTGCAGGCACCAGCGTACGCCCCTAAGCCCCAGAAAGGGGTTCTCCTCCTTCTGGGTGGGCAGACAGGGCACGTTCTTGTCGCCGCCGATATCCAGGGTGCGTATAACCACCTGCCGACCGGCGGCGCCCTTAAGTGCCTGGAGATACGCCTCGGCCTGCTCGTCCTCGGTAGGGGGCGCGGAGCGGTTCATAAACAGGTATTCCGTGCGGAAAAGGCCAACCCCCTCGCCGCCGGACTCAACCACGCCGGCCGCAGCGCTGGGCATACTTATATTGCAGTAGAGCCTGTACTCCCTTCCGTCGGCCGAGAGGGTGCGCCGGTCTCGAAAGCGCTCGGTACAGCGGCGCTCCTCCAGCTGGGCCTCACGGCGGCTGCGGTACTCAGCGATGACCCTCTCGCCCGGGGAGGATATGACCTCGCCCCGGGCTCCGTCCACGATGATGAAATCCCCGCAGGACAGCTTCTTGGTGGCGTCCTTTATCCCGCAGACAGCGGGCAGGCCCATGGTGCGGGCCAGTATGCTGGCGTGGGAGGCGGGGCCTCCCTTTTCCAGCACAAGGCCGGCTATGCGTCCGGCGTCAAGGTCCGCCATAGCGGAGGGGCTCAGCTCCTCCGCCACCAGTATGGAGCCCGTTGGGGCGTTCTTTATGGCGGTGTCCTCCACGCCCAGAAGCAGGTGCAGAATGGCGTTGCACACGTCCCGTATGTCCTCGGCCCGAAGGCGGGTCAGTTCGTCGTGGGAGTCCATAAAGGCCGCGATATACTGGCCGCTGACCTTGCTTAAGGCCGTCTCGGCGGAGCTGCCAGAGAGGATAAGGCCGCTGACCTCCCTGGTCATCTCGGGGTCGTTGGCGATATTGATGTGGGTCTCGAGTATACGCGAATCCTCAAGGCTCGTGGAGAGCTGCAGATGGCGCATACGGCTGGCGGTGTTGTCACAGAAGACCTTGACGGCTCTGGAGAAGCGGGACATTTCGGGTTCGGGGTCTATTTGCCGGTTCTCGTCGAATACCAGGGTATGCTCCCGCAGGATCAGCACGGTTCCAAGGCCGATGCCGCTTGAAACAGCGATGCCTTGCAGCATAAGGCTACACCTCCTTTTTTCCGGACCGCCGGGGCCGCTGCCAGGGTGCCGTAAGGCTGTACAGGCAGGCGGCGGCGACGGCGAAGTAGATGGTGACGTTAGGGCGGCGCAGGACGTTGCCGGATATCTGTGCCGCCCCAAGGGCCAGCAGGAAACATATTCCGACGGCGCCCGTCTCAAGGGTCAGAAACTGCCGGAGCCCCGCCCACAGGCCTCTAAGCCATGTAAGGGGCGGGGGGCCGCTTTGGCCTTCGGCCTTCAGGGCATTTCGGACGCTTCCGGCAAGGGCCCGGAACACCCGGCAGAAGAACAGGGCTATGAACAGGAAGTAAACGGCGCAGCCCAGATAGCCCATATTGTACAATACGCTGGGAAAGTCGTTTTCCAGGTCGTAGATAGAGCCGCCCAGGATGAAGTCCCTGTACTCGAAGCCCAGAAAATGTGTCAGCACGTCCTTTTCCCGCCATACAAGCTTTGCGTAGGTCAGCTTTATTTTCCGTGTGTTGGAGAGGACCTCGGCGGAGTCCGTATAGTCAAAGGCCTCCATGACATTGTACATGCCGAAGCGGGCGTTGAGCTCCTGTGTGCGGAAGCCGTAAACGCCGGTGTCTGAATATATTGGCAGCACCGCCCGGCGCACCTTCTCAAGCTGGCGTTCGGAGGAGGGGCGGCTGTTGTCGCTCTGGATTATATTCAGCGTGGCCTGGTCCGCGCCGGAGGTCTCCAGGCTGCTGGATATCATGCTGCCGTAAATACCCTGGGACGAGGCGGTCATGGCGTCCCGGGCGGCCATGGGGGAATGGCCCCTGAAGACAGCCGAGAGCACCACAAGCGCCGCCAGGGGCAGCACATAGCGGGGGGACTTTTTTCCAAGCTGTATAAGGAACAGAAAAATATATGCGCCGCCGATAATAAATATGGAGAAATAATCGAGCTTCGAGCCGGTCATGAACATCAGGGCCACAGCCAGCAGCACGCTCAGCAGATAGACAGGGTATTTCCCGCTCTTATACGCGGCGAATATGGCTAACGGCGCCGCAAGCACGATAACGGCGCTCTGGGCGCTGGGGATAAGGAACCATCCCAGCACGCCCAGCTTAAGGGTGCCGTAGGTGTATACCGGCCGCCCCAGAAGCCAGGGCAGTGCGGTAAACAGTATTATCTCAAGAAAGGCTATAAAGGCCCCCAGGTAAAAGGTCCTTCGCAGCTGTGGCCTGCCCTCCAGAGCGGTGACGAAGGTGAGGACGTAAAGAGGAAAGTTCATAAGCCGCAGAAGGTTCGCCGCGTCCTCCACCGGGGATACATAGCCTATGCGCAAGCAGTTGAGCATATGCGCCAGCCAGAACACCGCCACGGCGGCCCCGAGGATAAGGTACACCCGCTTTCGCTCTGTCAGCAGGAAGCCCAGAAGGACCACCAGGGCCAGCAGGCCGAAGCGCAGAAGGGTGGTTATGGAGGTGAGGCCATAGCGGTCCGCAAAATATGAGAGCACATCCAGCGGGGGCTGTATGACCAGCAGTCCCAGCAGAATGACAGGGAGCTTGTCAGTAAGCAGGTTCTTCAGCTTTTGCATTTCATCCGCCTCCTTTTATCACAGGACTCTGTATTATGGTAAGCCCCTGCCGCCGCTGGAACCGGGCCCGGAGCCTGCCGCCCTGATAGGTGTGGGCAATATGGTAAAGCTGCGCCGCCGCCAGGGACAGGTAGACGGAGGCGCTGGGGTTTTGCAGGACGTTGCCGGAGAGCTGCCCGGCGCCGATGCCAAAGACGGCTATCATCAGCCACGCGCCGGTATCCACAGTGAGAAAGCTACCGGGCGAGCGGATATTCCTGACAAAGCTTACGGCTATGGGCAGGAATATATACACGACAAAGCAGAGGAACAGCCCAAAGCCCAGATATCCATAGTAGTAGGGCAGGGCCGAAATATCGTTTTCCGGGCCGTACAGGTTGGAGCCGATGGCCACGTTCGCCCGCTCAAAGCCCAAAAGCCTTGTGACAGCGTCCTGCTCCTCCCAGAGCAGGGACATGGCCTTCAGCTTTTTGGTGCGGCCGTCGTAGAGGATAGTGGCTTTGGTGGTATAGTTATAGGCTTTCATCACCCGCTCTGTGCCGAAGCGGTCCAAAAGGTCCCCAAGAAGGGTCCCCCCCGCAAAGCTCAGCCCGCCGTACACATCTTCGTATACCCGGGTGATCTTTTCCTCTATCCCCGGGGGGATCTCCCCGCCGCCGTATACATAGTCCCTGTCTTCGCCCATTATCTCGTCCGTGGGCTCCTGGCAGATACGGAAGGATTCGCCGGTCAGGGCCTGACGGGTCTCCATAATAGATACCCCCCTAAACATCACCAGCATCGCAAAGGCCAGGACAAGGGGTATGCAGCAAAGGCGCATCCGCCCGCCGGAGACCAGGGCGAAGAAGCAGAAGCCCAGGGCCGTCAGCAGCGCCGAATAGTAGGCAAGCCTTGTTCCGGTGAAGTACAGAAGCGTGAAGCCCAGGGCCCCCGCCAGGGTAAATACCCATACCCTCCGGGTATGGTATGCCCAGAGGAGCAGGCCTATAACCAGTATGCAGACAATGGCGCTCTGGCCGTTATGGTTTGAGAACCACCCCAAAAGCCCCATCTTCACGCCACGGGAGGGGCTGAAATAGGTGTACACCGGGGTGCCGGTCAGGTAGGAGAGGCCTATCACCGCAAGCACCGTGCAGAAGTTTATGGCAAGGGCCGCGCTGATACGGCCGTCAAGGCCCTCGCAGCTTTGAAGAAGGGTGGTAAAGACAAGGGTCCACAAGGGAAACTGTACCAGCTTCAGGTACTCGGCGAGGTCGCCCAGCGGGTCCATATATCCAAGCCGGAAGCAGTTCAGCGCGTGCAGCAGCCAGAAGCCGGCGATAATTCCCCCGAATGTCAGATACCGCCGGCGGGTATTTTCCACAATAAGGCCGTAGGCAAGGACGGCGAACAGCAGCAGCGCACGCAGGGAGGTGGTGATAAGGGTGCTGCCGTACTCGTTCATAAAATACGACAGCACATCCAGCGGCGGCTGCAGCACCATGACGGCGAACAGGAGACCGCCGCCGTGCCCGGTCAGTTGTTTTTTCAGCCCTGATATATTCATTCTCAATACCTTCCGGTCCACTTTTATAAATTTCTAATTACGCACATTATAACATATTTTTCGACAGTGCACAAGGAAAAATACAAAAAGTCCGGCACAGGGCGCGGTATATCATTAAGTGCGAAAGAGCTATTTAGCTCGGACGCACTATTTTTTTATCGAAAAACAGAGAGAGGAGGCGGGAAAATGGCGGGAATTTGTTTGACGCTCGGCAAGCGGCGGGAAATTGAGCGGCTCTATAACGACGATATGAGGCCGAGCGAAATCGCGGCGGCGGTCGGGGTAACGACGGCGACCATTTACCGGGAGCTCAAGCGGGGCGAGACGGGCGAGCTCGACAAGCACTTTCGCCCGGCGTACTCGGCGGAGGCGGCGGAGCGGGCGGTACGGCTCTCTATCAGGAACAGGGGCCGGAGGAAAGCAGAGAAATAAATCCGAGAGGGGATTACTTATACCATGAAAAACGATATTTTGAAAAACCTCCGCGAGACGTACCTCCACGCGGCGGCGGATTTAGAAATCTTCCCGGAGGGCTCGGAGGAATACCGCCGGGCAGAGCTTGCGGCTATGAACACGTCGAGGACGGTTTTCGAGCTTTACGGGGCGACCGCCGCCGAGGATTTGCGGGCGGCGGGCTTGCAGGAGTGGAGCCGGGTAGCCGAGCGTATGTGCCGGGGCCACGCGGCGACGAATTTCGAGAAAATCACGGCGAGCCCGGAGGCTCTCGCGGCTTTCCTCTCCCCCCTCCCCGTGCTCTCGGGGCCGTGGGACGAGGCTTTTCACCGTCGGTATTGCGACGCTTGCCCGGCGGAGGAGTGCGGCGAGTGCGAGAACAAAGCCCTAAACAATCCGCTTTGGTGGTTAAGTCTCGCGGCGGAGGTAGACGCATGAGCGGCGCGGCGGCGGTGCGGACGGCCTACCGTCTGAACGTGAACAAGACGAAGTTTTACAGGCTCGCAAAGGGGAGATACAATACCCGGACGTGGCGGAAATGGGGCCGCTTGCCCTATATCGACTATACCGCCGAGGCGGAGCCCGTAAAGCCCGCCGAGCCCACAGCTCCCGCCGGGACGGGAGACAACCCCTCCGCATGGGCAAAGGCCGCAACGGAGTATTGCAAGCGCAAGGGCATTTTTGACGGGGACGGCGCGGGCAATTTCGACTGGCAAAAGCCGATTACCCGCGAACAGGTCGCCGCCGTGCTCTATCGGACGCTCGAGCGGGCCGGGCTCCTCGAGACGCTCCCGGACAAGGAATAAGAAAAGCGGGCGGGGGTTTGATACCCTCGCCCGCTTTTTGTTTGCCTCCGGCGGCTATGCGCTTTTCTTGAAATAGACGGCTATCTCGAGGCCGCACTTATCCCCGCCGCCCGTGACGGCAAAATCGGAGAGGCCCGCGTACCTATCCATGAGGGGGAGAACGCCGGGCAAATCCTTTTTGGCAATATTGCCGACTTGCTCCCCGTTGTAGAACACGTCGACGGCGGGCTCCCCCTCGAAATCGTAGACCTCAAGAGAAAACGCTCTCGGGTGCGGCTCCTCCGCCGCTATCTCCCGGAGTATCTCTTGACGGTTACGCGCCGGGCCGTCGTCATTGTCAAAGGGCACGCCGCCGACCCGGTAAATACGGCGGTCGAGAGAGGCGCGGCGGGCCTCCTCCCGCGCCCGGCGCTCCCGGTCGGCGGCGGCTCTCCGCTCCCGCTCCTCGGCGGCGGTGCGCTGGGCCTCCTCCGCCTCCCGCTTGAGCTTGCTCTTTTTCCATAGGCGGTATATCAGCACACAGATACCGACCGGGTAGAAAATAACAAGTAAGACGATTTCCCATGTTTTGAGCTTTCGCATTGGTAAAGCCTCCTTTTATTACAAAATGTGCGGAAGAAATACGGTTTGTAAATCTTTATTACAAGAATACACGATATTTATGATACAGTCAAGGGGCCACAACACAGGGAGGGCAAATTTT
Organism: uncultured Eubacteriales bacterium; assembly: GCA_910584745.1. Classification (GTDB taxonomy): domain Bacteria; phylum Bacillota; class Clostridia; order Oscillospirales; family Acutalibacteraceae; genus Acutalibacter. The sequence continues at coordinate 98,436 of CAJUDG010000014.1, read as the reverse complement.
TGAAGATTTACGACTATAACGGTCTAAAGAACGTCGCCGGGGAGCGTATCCACCAGCGGCGCACGACGCTACGAATATCGCAAGCCGACCTATCCGCCCGTATGCAGGTGCGAGGGGTTACTATCGAGCGGGAGGCTATCAGCAAGATAGAGACCGGGGACAGGTTTATCACCGACTACGAGCTAATGACGTTCGCCGAGGTTTTAGGCGTATCTATGGATTGGCTCACAGGCAAAGAATGAATAAGGCCCGACGGGAGTTCCCGCCGGGCCTTATTTCATACACAAAAAATGTGTAAATATTTTCGAGGGAACACTTGACAAATACACAAAAAATGTGTATAATAAAGAATGTAAGGAGGGTCGGGCATGAAAACAAAAGATTTCATAGAGCTTTTAGAAAAAAACGGCTGGAAGTTCAAGCGGCACGGCTCAAACCACGATATTTACACAAAGGGAGGCGAAAGGGAAAGCGTACCGAGACACAGAGAGATAGACGAGGATTTAGCAAAGGCAATCATAAAGCGGCGGGGGCTGAAATAGGCTCCCCCGCCTATGCCTATAATATAAACTGCGAGGAGGTCTCATTATGAAAGCGGCTTATCCTATCGTTATGAGCAAGGGAGCGGAGCGTATCGTCGTGTATATCCCGGACTTTAATATCAACACCCAAGGCGAGGATTACGCAGACGCTATGGAAATGGCGCGGGACGCTATCGGCCTAATGGGTATTGATATGGAGGACGACAAGGAAAATATCCCGGCTCCGTCCTCTTTGGAGTCCGTACACGGGGAGGACGAAAGCGACGTTATTACTCTCGTCGATGTGGACTTTACAGAGTATCGGAGAAAGCACGACATGAGGACAGTTAGGAGAAATGTTTCCTTGCCGTCGTGGTTAGACTCGGCGGCGAAAGAGGCCGAAATAAACGTATCGGCGGTATTAGCGCGGGCGCTGAAACAAGAGCTCAAAATAGCGGAACGATAAAAGGGCAAGGGGGACGGGAGGCCGTCCCCCTTTTCGATTTTTAGGGGGAGGGCCGGACAATGGCGCGGAGAAAGAGCACGACCAAAAAGGCAAAGGCGGAGAAAAAGCAGAAAGAGAAAAAGTACGAGCACTTGACGTATAAAAAGCGGCTCCGCCTCGAGGTCATGCTCCGCCAGAAGATACACAAGCAGACCATAGCCGACGAGCTCCGGGTACATATCCCGCCTCCGCCGCCTCCGGCAAAGTATGAGGAGGCCGTTGGGTGGGAGCGGATAGAGGAGGGCTACAAGCAAGCCCTTCGTGGTAAGCGCAAATACACCCGGGAGGCGGTCACTTATGACCTCCTCTCCGAGCTCAACAACGTCGAGCTATGGCGGGCGCTCAAGGCCATCGGGCCGAGACCCGACCCCGCCCAGCGTCAAAAGGAATACAGGCCGGGGAAATATCGGCACAAGACGATCACGGAGCCGAAGACGCGGAGCCTCCACATCCCGCAGCTCCGGGACAAGATCGTACAGCTCACCATTCATGAGGAGCTGCAAAGCATTTACCGGCCCGTGTTCGTCGACCGCTCTTTTGCGTGTCAGTACGGGAAGGGGCCCATCCGGGCCGCGTTCAACGTGCAGCATGACATGAGGGTCGCCCGGATGAAGTGGGGCGAGGACGCCGCCGTCATCAAGCTCGACGTCAAGAAGTATTTCTATTCAATCGACCGCCAAGTGCTGAAACAGCTCCTCGCGAAGCGGTTCAAGAAGCTCAAGAAGAAGCGCCCGGAGCTCTATGAAGACCTCCTCCGCTTTTATCGGCTTCTTTGCAAAGTGATCGACTCAAGCCCAGAAGGAGAGACGGGCATCCCCCTGGGGAATGTCAGCTCCCAGGACTTCGCGAACATCGTCCTCAATGAAGTCGATCAGTTCTGCATCCGCTTCCTCGGAGCGAAGCTCTATACCCGGTACATGGACGACATCATCATTATTGCGCCGAGCAAAGAGACCGCGAGGGAGTGGCTTGCTAAGATCAAGCAGTTCGTCAAGGACAAACTGCATCTCGACCTCAACAGCAAGACCAAAATATTCTATACGCGGCAGGGCGTGAACGCCTACGGCTACAAGATCAAGGCGACCCATCTCGAGCTCCGCACCACATCCAAGCGGAAGGAGAAGCGGAGGGTAAAGGCCATGATCGCGAAGCTCCGGGAGGGCAAGAAGACGCGCAAGGAGATACAGCAAGAAGTGAACTCCTGGCTCGGCTTCGCCCGCTGGGCGAGCGCCTACAACCTCGCGAAGAAGATTTTCGCGCCCTACCGCTTCATTCAAGTGGAAGGAGTGCTCCCTTATGGCGCAATATCTCGGAACCGTGCAGCTCGGCGGGTTCTACAACAACGGAACAATCCTTAAGCGGCCCGTCAAGCCGTGGCGGCCTGACGCTGACCCGGGCGGCGGAGCGGGGACAGGCGACATCCCGCAGATGTCTGGTAGCATGGCGAACTATACCCTCGGCAACACGCCCAGCGCCGCCGCGAACAAGCTCCAATGGCACAAGATCAAGGACGGCAGCAAGACCCTCCTCATTTGCGACCGGGTCATCCTTGTCTCCGTCTCATGGAACGACCTCAATGAACAGGGCTACATCACAGGGAAGACCGTCACCATCGACGGGGCAAAATACAAGTGCCGCATCCTCACAGGCGGCAGCAACTACCGCAACACCTCGGATGCCTACGCGGGCGGGACGCCCACTAATAACGAGTGGGACAGGTTCATCACCCGGGAGGAGGTCATCACGGGCCTCCCGGCTCCGCTCTCCTCCGACCTCGACTCAAGCTTCAACGCCACCGACAAAAACTCGGCTCATAATCAGTTTTGGAACTGGTTCGGTGTCTATTCCTGGTGTCAAGAGGTATATTCTGGAAATTCGTCGCATCGTGCGGTTCGCGGCTGGGTGTCGGCCCGCTACTGGAGCAACGGCAATGCGACGCCTCGGCGCGTGTTCGTCGGTTTTCGCCCCGTCCTTGAAATTCTGAACACTGACCCTCTGATCTCTGACAGTAACCGCGATTTAGGCGATAAGAACAGCAACTTCACGATTGAGTACACGGTCGACGACGCCGACTCCGGCGACGTCTTGACGGCGACGGAGTCGATTGATGGGCGAACGACGAAGTCGTTCGCCCCGACGCGAAAATTGAAAAATAGTATATATGTTCCAGTCGACGAATTGAGCCTCGGCAAGCACACGGTCAAGGTCGTCGTCACGGACGGACAGGGCGGAACGGCCACCCGGACGTGGACGTTCACCCGGACGAACTCCGCCCCGACGATCTCCGGCGTCGACGCCAACCTGGGCGACAAGAACCTCGCCTTCGCCTATGAGTACACGGTCAACGACGCGGACGGCGACGCCCTCACCGTGAAAGAGGAGCTCAACGACACGGAGCTCCGCACCATCAACAACGCCCCCCGGGGTGAGAAGCTCACCATCTCCATCACGGCGGCGCAGCTCTACGCGCTGGGCCTCAATTCCGTCAACACCCTCAAGATCACCGTCACGGACGGCAAGGGCGGCACGGCTTACCGCCGCCTCACCTTCAAGCGAACCAACTCCGCCCCGAGTATCTCCGGGCAGGACACCGACCTCGGGCTCCAGACTGGCAGCTTTGCCGAGGAGTACACCGTCACCGACGTCGAGGGCGACAACGTGGTCGTCACCGAGTACATCGACGACAAGCAGATCAGGAGCTACCAGGCGACCCTCGGGCAGACCGAGACGATCGAACTCTCCCGGGCCGAGTGGCTCACCCTCGCGAATGGGGCCCATCGGCTCCGCGTCGAGGCCGTGGACGGTAACTTCGCGACGAGTGTGAGGGTCTGGAACTTCTCCAAGGACGAGAAGGTCATCGAGTTCCAGCTCGCCGCCCCCGAGGAGACTGACGAGAGGGCCTCAAAAATCCTCATCACGCCCACATGGAAGACCGAGGGCGCGACCGTCCTCGTGGAGGCTTGCAACAACGCCTTCGACGAGGTTCCAACGTGGGAGGACATCACGGCGATGGTCTTCCTCAACCGGGTCTTCAACTTCACCAACACGACGAAGACGGCGGACAAGTGGGGCGTGAACGTCCGCTTCAAGCTCGTCAAGAATGAGGGGTATGACGGGGAGGTCTCCGTCTCCGGCTTTGGAGGTGCTTTTGAATGAGCGAGCAAAACGGAATTAAGTATTTGACGCCGCCCCGGGCCGTCTCCGACATCCAGCGGGAGGCCCGACGCAACACCTCGGCCCAGGAGGTCGCGGCGCTCATGTTCGTCAAGATGGCCCAGGAGGAGCAGTTCGACGAGACCACGATCTCGGAGCACCCCGACCTCTTTGTCCAGTGGAGCGAGCATTGGAGGGGCAAGAAGGGCGACATCGTCCAAGACGAGGGCCAGCTCTACCGCTCCAACCACGACGTCACCGACGCCGGGCAGAACCGCAAACCCTCGGAGACGCCCTCAATGTGGACGCGCATCGGCAACCCCCTCGAGGAGTTCCCGGAGTGGGTTCGGCCCATCGGAGCGCAGGACGCCTACGGAAAGGGCGCGAAGACCTCCCACAACGGGAAGAAGTGGGTCTCTGACGTAGACGGCAACGTCTGGGAGCCCGGCGTCTATGGCTGGGCCGAGTACAGTGAGCCGGAGCCCCAGGAAGCCCCCCAGGAGCCCCAGGACGGGCCCTCGGAGGAGCCGGGGGAGTAACTACCCTATAGCAGCGCAAAAGGCAAGGGAGGGGCGGCAAAAGCCGCTCCTCCCGGGGCCTTAAAAAGTCCGCCCTCTTGCTCAGGCCGCTCCCCTCGTCGGGGGCGGTCGGCGCAAGTGAGCGGCCTCGGATTTACTTCTAAGAGCGGGGCTGTTTTTTCTCATTTATCCTGTCCGTATTTCTTAAAAATCTCGTCGCGCTACAGTCCTGTATCACTTCCCCAAAGTCTGCCGTAAAGGGAAAAATGAAGTATTCCAAAACGGCGGGGTCTGCGTCCATAGGCTCGGCTTCCCCGGAAAAGGGCAAGCCCATAAGCCCATAAAGCATTTTGATGATTTTGAACAGCTTCCCCCGGTCGGTGGGGGTATTCATGGTAACAAGAATGTCTGTCAAGCGGTTTATGGTTTCCATGTCGCCGCCTGTCGTTACCCATACCATTTCTGCGAATGGCTGCGTGATTGCCCCGGCTACAAGGTTTATCTTATCCTTGCCGATTTCGCCGGACGGGAGTATAATACCCTTGTCTAAAAGCTCGTTTTTCATGTCGTCCTCCTGTTCATGCGCCTAAATTTTTGACGCTATTTTGCCGCCCTTGCTCCAAAAGCGGGCTTGTAAAGAGATACGGCATGGTATAAGCAAAAACGGCAAAAGCCTTGAAAATCAAGGGTTTCTGCCGCTTTCTATAAAGACTTGTGAGAAGTTATAAGACGATTTCCGTCTATAAAATCAATAAAAAATCTTAGAAGTTGCCGCCGGTCAGATCCTCCACGATAAGAGCGCGGGGGGAATTGTCAGCGGGCGCGGCCTTGGGAGCCGCTGCAGCGGGAGCCGCGGCCGCCGCAGGGGCGGCGGGCTCGGCCGGGTGGGGGTTGTCGCGCCAGTCGAAGAACTTCGACGCCACCTGGGGGAACAGAGCATAGCTCAGGGTGTCCTCCTCGCTGTGGCCCAGGCCCTTCTCCTTGCACTCGGCCCGAAGCTTATCCATCTCGGGCTCGATAAGGTCGGCGGGACGGCAGGTAATGACCTCGTCATTGCCTATGCACTTCTTGCGGACCTCCTCGTTCACCGTGCCGGGCAGCTGGCCGTACTCGCCTCTGAGGAGCCCCTTACTCTCCTTGGAGACCATCTTGTACCGCTCGCCGGACAGCACGTTCAGCACCGCCTGAGAGCCGACTATCTGGCTGGTGGGGGTCACCAGGGGCGGGAAGCCGAAGTCCTCGCGGACACGCGGAACCTCCTCAAGCACCTCGTAATACTTGTCCTCGGCGTTGGCCTGCTTCAGCTGGCTGATGAGGTTCGAGAGCATACCGCCGGGCACCTGGTACAGCAGAGTGTTCACGTCCACCTTCAGTACCTTCGGGTTGATGTCCAGCTTGCCGGCCACGTCCCGGAAGTGTGCCGCGGCCTCTGAGAGCTTGTTCATGTCAAGCCCCGTGTCACGGCTGGTGCCCTGGAGCGTTGCGACCATGGCCTCGGTGGCGGGCTGGGATGTGCCGTTTGCCAGAGGGGACAGGGCGCAGTCGACTATATCCACCCCGGCCTGGGCGGCCATGAGGTTGGTCATGTCGCCGGTACCGGTGGTGTTGTGGGTGTGCAGGTGAATGGGCACGCCCACGTTTTCCTTCAGCTTCTTAACGAGCGAATACGCGTCATAGGGCAGCAGCAGGTTTGCCATGTCCTTGATGCAGATGGAGTCGGCCCCCATCTTCTCAAGCTCCATAGAAAGCTTCACAAAGTAGTCCTCGCTGTGCACCGGGCTCTTTGTATAGCTTATGGCGACCTCGGCCCAGCCGCCGTACTTCTTCACGCAGCTGACGGCCGCCTGGACGTTCCTGGGGTCGTTCAGCGCGTCGAAGATGCGCACCACGTCTATGCCGTTCTCGATGGACTTCTTGACGAAAGCGTCCACCACGTCGTCAGCATAGTGACGGTAGCCTAAGAGGTTCTGGCCGCGAAGGAGCATCTGCAATTTCGTGTTGGGCAGGCCCTTCTTAAGAGTGCGCAGACGCTCCCAGGGGTCCTCATTGAGGAAGCGCATACACACGTCGAAGGTGGCGCCGCCCCAGCACTCCAGGGACCAGTAGCCGATGCTGTCAAGTAAGGGCAGCACGGGCACCATGTCCTCCAGCTTCATGCGGGTGGCCGCCTGAGACTGGTGGGCGTCGCGCAGGATGGTATCCATTATCTTTAGGGGATTTTTAGCCATAGTTTAATATCCTCCTTCTTAACCGAACAGGGACATCAGCACGCCCGCCGCAACAGCCGAGCCGATAACGCCGGCCACGTTGGGGCCCATTGCGTGCATCAGCAGGAAGTTGGAGGGGTCCTCCTTCTGGCCCACCACCTGGGACACACGGGCGGCCATGGGAACGGCAGAAACGCCGGCGGAGCCGATAAGCGGATTGACCTTCTCCTTCGAGAACACGTTCATCAGCTTAGCCAGCAGCACGCCGCCAGCGGTGCCAAGACCGAAGGCGATAACGCCCATGGCAAGGATCAGCAGGGTGCTGGGGTTGAGGAAGTTCTTGGCTGTGGCGGTAGCTCCCACGGTGATGCCAAGGAAGATGGTGACGATGTTCATCAGCTCGTTCTGGACGGTCTTATTGAGGCGCTCCACAACGCCGCTCTCCTTCATAAGGTTGCCAAGCATCAGGCAGCCCACCAGCGGGGCGGCAGAGGGCAGCATGAAGGACACGAAGATGGTGACCACGATGGGGAACAGAATCTTCTCGGTCTTTGAGACCGGGCGCAGCTGCTTCATCTTGATCCTGCGCTCCTCCTTGGTGGTCAGAGCCTTCATGATGGGCGGCTGGATCACCGGCACCAGGGCCATGTAGCTGTACGCCGCCACGGCGATGGGGCCGAGAAGGTGCGGGGCAAGCTTCGCGGTGGTGTAGATGGCCGTGGGGCCATCCGCGCCGCCGATGATGCCGATAGAGGCGGCCTCAGGGCCGGTGAAGATGGTAAGCCGGGCCGCAACGTATGTGATGAAGATGCCCAGCTGGGCAGCGGCGCCCAGAAGCAGGGTCTTCGGGTTGGCGATAAGGGGGGCGAAATCGGTGCCCGCGCCCACGCCGATGAAGATAAGGCAGGGATAGATGCCCAGCTTCACGCCCAGGTACAGGTAGTCGAGCAGCCCGCCGTGGCCGGTGCCAAGCTCCGCCCAGTCTATCTGGCCGTTGGCAAAGATCTCCGAATGGTACATCCCAGCGCCCGGCAGGTTCGTCAGCAGCATACCGAAGGCGATGGGCAAGAGCAGCAGAGGCTCGAACTTTTTAACTATAGCCAGGTACAGCAGCACACAGGAGATGGCTATCATCACCAGATCCAGCGGCTCGCTTACAACCTGTGCGAAGCCTGTGCTCTGCAGGAAATTCTGTATTGCTTCCATAGGTTACACTCCTTATTGAATTTTGGTATGCCCTATGGGGCTCAGGCGATGGTGCACAGAACGTCGCCGCTCTGAACAGAGGCGCCCTTGGTGGCCGAGACGCTGGTGACGGTGCCGTCCTTGGGAGCCATGATCTCGTTCTCCATCTTCATGGCCTCAAGTATCATCAGCACGTCGCCGGACTTGACGGCCTGACCGGCGGAAACCTTCACGTCAAGGATGGTGCCGGGCATGGGTGCGTTGACGGGCTCGCCCGCGCCTGCGGCGGCAGGGGCGGGGGCCGGTGCAGGCGCGGGTGCGGCAGCGGGAGCCGGAGCGGCAACAGGAGCGGCCGCTCCGCCCTGGATCTCCTCGACAGTTACCTCGTAAGCGGTGCCGTTTACGTTTACGTTATATTTTCTCATAATTTGTATTTCCTTTCTGGATTTAACCGGATTTTATCGGGGCTTTCATTTGCTCACAGCTTGCGGATGGAGTGGATCCTGATGTGGTCCACGCTTCCGCCCATGTCCTCGGCGATGGCGGCAGATATGGCGGCCACCAGCTGCTGCTTGTTGGGCTGGGGTGCAGCGGGCGCTGCCACGGGCGCGGCAGGCGCAGCAGGGGCGGGGGCCGGCGCGGGAGCAGCCTTACCGGCCATTATGGCGCCCATGATCTTGATGATGATGATAAGGCATATGAGCACCACGAACACCGTGATAAGGCCCATGGCCACCACCTGCAAAAAGCCGGGCTCTGCCACTGCGGCCTCTAACAGCTTGAAAGATGGCATGTCTCTTTTACCTCCTTTCTTCTCTTGGAATTATGAAAATAAATAGAGTAAAACTTATCAAAGATTTTGAAAAACGCCAATTTTCCCGCATTTTATCAAAATCACCTAAATAATACCACGAGACAGCCAGTTTGGCAAGTCCCTCATTCATATTTTTTTCAAAAAATTTCGCAAAAAAATTTACAGGGAAGCTTATAGGGCCGGCCTTATAAGTTCCGCCGCCCTTTCCCTTGCGGCCTCATAGACGAACTTGTCGATAAGATAGGGCTTTGTGGGGCGCTCGGGGTCCGCCTCCCTGGGCTTTAGCTCGTACTTCAATATAACCGTATCATCTTTTGCATCATATTCCGTAAATCCCATGGCATCAAAAAAGGCCAGCCCTTCGCTGTTGTCACGGTGCACCCGGGCGAAGACCTGCCGCCGGCTGCCCTCCTCCATCATGTCCCGCATAAGGGACCAGAGGGCCGTGCCCACGCCCCGGCGAAGATAGTCCTCCCGCACATATAGCTGGAACTCCACGGAAAACAGGTTCCCGGGGTCGTTCCTGTCCTCGGTCAGATGGCAGAAGCCCACCGTCTGGCAGTCCACCTCGGCCAGGAGCCAGCCCAGGCCATAGGTGTACCTGTCTATGCGCTGTATATACTCCTGAAGTTCCGGCGGCTCCTTCTCCGGCGCTTTTTCCGTGCCGGTATATGGGGCGTAGACCTTCAGCATGGACGGCCCGTCCCACTCGTTTACCCGGCGCACCGCTTTAAGAGTCATTTTCATCCACCTCCGTATTATTCGTTTATCCGCAGGGCCTGGGGCTTTTCAAGATAGAAAAGGCTGTCCGCCCTGCGGCTCTCGTCAAAGGAATTATTGTACTGCAAAATGGAGTAGTCCCGCAGCTTCTTGGTCATTTCCGAAGGGACCCGGCTTCCGGCGACCTCGAGGGCGCCGCTGGGGGATGCGCTGCCGGGGAGGTATACTGTACCCTCGCTGTCTATCTTGCATATGTCGGTTATAACCGGGATATCCTGGCGCAGCCGCTCAAGATAGTTTGTATAGGGCGTGCCCTCGATATCCGCTGCCCGCAGCAGGAGCCCGGAGAGGTAGTTAAGGCTGACGGCCTCTATCTTCTGCCCCTCAAGCGGATAATTGGCCCAGATAAAGAACGGCACCCTGTACATGTCGGTGGTGATATTATACCCCTCCAGCACCGCCTGATTAAAGCCGTCCTCAAGCTTCGGCCAGTGGTCCCCGAAGAACAGCACCACCACGGGCTCGTCTATATCCTCAAAATAGTCCAAAAGGTACTGTATGGCCTCGTCGGACTCCCGGGTCAGGCTCAGATACTGCTCCGCCTTTGGCCACTGGCCCTCAAGGCCCTCCACCTGCACGGTGGTTTCATAGTTCTCATCCTCATAGCCGCCGTGGTTCTGTATGGTCACGTTAAAGAGGAACAGGGGCGTGTCCCCCAGCTCCCGCCAGTATTCATACTCGTAGATAAGCTGCTCATAGCAGGACATGTCGCTGGTGAGCCGGTGCTCAAAGCTGCGGGGCACGTCGAATATTGTGGCGTCCATGAACTCGTCAAAGCCCAGGTACGGGTACGCGTCGATGCGCTCCCAAGCCTTGCGGTCCCCGGGGTGTATGGCTACAGTATGGTAGCCGTGGCTTTTTAGGGTGTGGGCAAGGCTCTGCTGAGTGGAGTCGATATACTGCTGGTATGGCTTGCTCCCCGCGGGCAGGAAGGCCATGGAGTTGCCCGTCAGGAACTCATACTCGCTGTTGCAGGTGTTGCCGCCGTATACAGAGGAATAGGCGGTGCCGAATATCACATCGCCGCTTCTTTGCAGCCTGTGTATATTTGGCATATTGTCCGGCGTGAACTCCAGGGTCCCCAGGGCCCCGAAGTCGGTCATGGACTCGTTCATTATGGCAATGACAGTAGGCGTGCCCTGGGGCTGTCCCAGGGGAGCTGGAGGGGATGCCCCCTCCAGCTCATCGGATAGCTTTGACACCGCCCGGGCGGAGTATCCGTCGGGGGTGTCCACCATCATGTACTGGGCGTTGGCAAAAAAGCTGGCGGCTATGCCTATAAGCTCAGAGCTGCCCTTCTGGTTCCAGGCCCACACGGATATGTCCAGGTATGACAGGCCGTTCAATGGAAACAGCGTAATGGCAAGGAGCCCTGAAATGGACAGCGCCGCAAGCCGCTCGGCGATGTGAAAGCGCCTTGATGCGTTGGGAGCGTCCTGGGGGGCCACCTTCACGCAGAAGGCCACCGTGCATATGTAGTACAAGGCCCCCACGGCCATCTTCCGGGTGGGGACATATTCATAGCCCCCGGACACCGTCAGGGCCGTGCCGAAGGAGGTGAAGTCCCAGGGCAGAATGGGCTGGCCCCGAAACTGCACCACGAAGTAGTTGGCTATTCCAAAGGTCAGCGAGGCCGCCCCGCCGATGGCCACCGCCGCCCAGGGGCGGCGCGTCAGGGCATAGCTCAGAGCGAAGACCAAAAGGTAGCAAAGGTAGTTCGCAAGCCAGCGCCGCCCGCTGAACTGCCATATCCTCGTGCCGTTTATCACGTCCACCACCACAAAGGTGCTGAGGGGCAGCAGCAGCACCAGCAGCCAGCCTATGGCCTGCCTCGCGGCCCCGGGCAGCTGGAACTGCAAAAGGCATATCCCGGCGGCAAGGGCGCTCAGCCCGCTGAAGGCCAGCACGTACCACCAGCACAGCCGCTGCTGGCCCCCGGCGTCCTCCTCCAGGGCGATGGGCCATTCCAGCACAAAAAAGACTGCCGAAGCCAAAAGCACCGCCCCGGCAGCAAAGAAATTACCGCGGCTTGGGTTCAGCCGCAGGAAGCGCTTTTCTTTCATAGGGCAATTTCTCCGTAATTATATTGAGTATTTTTTGGCCTTCGGCAAGGTCCTGGGGGCTCCTCGCCCCCAGCCCCCTCGCCAGCGTAAGGCCCGCTGGACCGGCCAACTTATTGCGCTTTTTTGCTAAAGTACGCCACAATAGCGTCCGCGATCCTCTTGCTCGCCAGCCCGTCCCCATATGGGTTGCTAGCGTGAGCCATGCGCTCATACTCCGCCTTATCCGTCAGCAGCTCCTTCACCATCCCGTAGATGGTCTCCTCGTCCGTCCCCGCCAGCTTCAAGGTCCCCGCGGCCACGCCCTCCGGGCGCTCCGTGGTGTCCCGCAGCACTATGACCGGCTTGCCAAGGGAGGGGGCCTCCTCCTGTATGCCGCCGCTGTCCGTGAGTATCAGGTACGACCTCGCCAGCAGGTTGTGGAACTCCACCACCTCCATGGGCTCGCACAGCCGCACCCGGTCAAAGCCGCCTAGCTCCTCCCTGGCCGCCTTTTGTACCAGCGGGTTCAGATGCACCGGGTACACGGCCTTCACGTCCGGCAGCTCCTCCATCACCCGCCGTATGGCCCTGAACATCCTGTGCATGGGCTCGCCGAGATTCTCCCGGCGGTGGGCGGTTATGACAATGAGCCTTGACCCCGCCGCCCAGTCCAGTATCGGGTCGGAAAAGTCCTCCCGCACGGTGGTCTTAAGCGCGTCTATGGCCGTGTTCCCGGTCACAACGATGGACTCCGCCTTTTTGCCCTCAGACAGCAGATTCTGGCGGCTCAGCTCCGTTGGCGCGAAATGCAGGTCCGTGACGCAGCCCACAAACTGCCTGTTCATCTCCTCGGGGTACGGCGAATACTTGTCGTGGGTCCTGAGCCCCGCCTCAACGTGCCCCACCGCCGTCTGGCAGTAGTACGCGGCCAAAGCCCCCGCGAAGGTGGTGGTCGTGTCCCCATGCACCAGCACCATATCCGGCTTCTCCTCGTTTATCACGCCCTCAAGGCCCTTCAAGACCCGGGCGGTGATGTCCGACAGTGTCTGGCCGGGCTTCATAATATCCAGGTCGTGCTCGGGCACGATGGAGAACGCCGAGAGCACCTGATCCAGCATCTGCCGGTGCTGGGCCGTGACGCATACTATTGTCTCGAACTCCGGCCTTTCCCGCAGCTCCTTTACCAGCGGCGCCATCTTGATAGTCTCCGGCCGGGTGCCGAAGACCAGCATTACTTTAATTTTATTCATACTGTCCTCCTTTAGAACAGGGCCTATTATCGGACTTTCCGAACTTCCTGCATGAATTTCACGTTATTGTTCCAGAACCGCCCAAGCCTCTGGGGCTCCTTTGCGATACGGTACAGCCACTCTGTATTGGTCTTTACGAAGAACCGGGGCGCGCGCTTCTTGCTGCCGCTGAGCACGTCGAAGGAGCCGCCCACGCCCACCAGCACCCCCTTTGTGAACTTCGGCAGATGCCGGTAGATGAGCAGCTCCTGGGCGGGCACCCCCAGCCCCACCAGCACCAGATCAGGCTCCAGAGCCGCTATCTCGTGGAATATGGCGTCCTTGTCTCCGTCATAGCCGTTATGGTAATTGACGGTCATTTCCGGGTACTCAGCCGTAAGCTTCCCCGCCAGGGCCGAGACGACCTCCTCTTTCGCCCCCAGAAGGTACACGCTCTTTCCGTTCTCACCGGCTGCCTTTAAAAGATGCGCGGCCAGATCCACGCCTGTTATGCGCTCTGACGCCTTAAGTCCCAGGGTGTTCATGGCCTTCACCACGCTTATGCCGTCTGGGATGACCTCCGCCTCTTTTGAGAGCAGCAGTTTCTTTATCTGCGGGTCCCGGTCCGCGTGCATGATTATCTCGGGGTTTGCGGTGACTGTGAAAAGCCGCTCCCCGCTTAGCATAGCCTTTTCGGCCCGCTCAAAGTATGACTGCGCGCTGCCGCCGTACACCCTTTTAAGGTACTCATTTACCGCCATTTTCTTCCTCCTTTGGGGCGGGCTTTCTGTCCCTCTCCCGGCCGTTGTCAAAGTCGTAGAGCTCTTCCTTGCCAAAGGCTTCGGTGCTCTCGGATGCCTTTAGGAATACGGTGATGGTCTGGAATATCAGCTTGAAATCCTGCCAAATGCTGTAGTTCTCGATATACATCAGGTCCATGACCAGCTTGTCCTTGGGGGAGGTGTTATATTTGCCGGATATCTGCGCCAGCCCCGTAAGCCCCGCCTTCATGCGCAGGCGGTACGAGAACTCGGGCAGCTCCTCGGTGTACTTCTCCACGTTCTCCAGCATCTCGGGCCGCGGGCCCACCACGGTCATGTCGCCGTTTAAGATGTTCAGAAGCTGGGGCAGCTCGTCGATGCGGAACTTTCTTAGCACCTTACCCACCCGGGTGATGCGGTCGTCGTTCTCGGTGACGGACTTGTGGATGGAGTTCTCCTCCTTCATGGTGCGGAACTTGTACACCTCGAAGACCCGGCCATACTTTGTCAGCCGCTTCTGCTTATAGAATACCTTGCCGCCGTCGTCCAGCTTGATGGCAATGGCGCAGCCCAGCATAATGGGGCTTGCGACGATAAGGCCCACGATGGACACCGCAAGGTCCGTCAGCCGCTTTACTATCCGCTGCTCCATTGTCAGGTCCTTGGCCGTGTACATCACCAGAGACTTGTCGTCCAGGGTCACGTACTTGGCCCCCTGGCTCACCACGTCTATAGTCTCGAAGTTATAGTATATGTTTTTCTGTGTCTGATAGCAGAAGGAGATAAGGTCGTTGCGCTCCTTTATGGGCACGTCATAGAGGAACACGGTGTTGCTCCTGAGTATCACGTCCAGGATATCCGGGTCGTCATAGCGGATTATCTCGTCTATCTCGTACTGCTTTTTAAAGCGCTGCACCTTGGGGATGATGTTCCCAAGGCTCTGTCTTGAGGAGGAGATGACGCAGCACCTCTCCGGCGGCTCCAGGGAGAAGTAGACATAGTTGCCAAAGTACGCAAAGAACACGATCACCAGTATCTGCAGCACCATCACCAGCAGCAGCAGGTGTGGCGTCTCATATACGAAGTGGTCGTTATTCTTCTCGCTGGTGTTCATTATGGACAGCTGCAAGTGTGTCACAAGGTCCGTCATAATGGTGGCCAGGGCCATGGAGTGGACGATGGGCTTTGACTTCTGTGTGCCGATGGAGTAGCCGCCGTATACGGACATCAGCGCTATCCCCAGCACCACAAAGGTCACCATAGTGACGCCGGTGGTCCGGGAGAGGTTGAAAAGCCACGGGTTATTTATGCCGAATATGCCGAAGAATATGCCGAACAGCGAAGCGAACAGGGCCAGCTTCAGTATAAAGACCACGGTGCGCTTCAGCTTTTTTATCATACTGTGCATAGTGTCACCTTCCGAAATAATTGGTCGTCAGATATTTCTGTTTCAGAAAGTATAGCACATACTTCCGAAAAATGCAAATCTACCTCTCCAGCCAGTCCGCCACCTGCCTTGCGGCGGTGCCGTCCTCCTTGATACCCAGATCTTTGCAGAAGCGTTCGGTCCGTTCCCGCTGAACATCTTCGTCAAAGCCCAATATTATCTCCTCAAGCTCGTCGTTGTCCTCCGCCCGGGCAAAGGGCAGCGTGTCCAGGTCAAAATAGAAGTTGCGGTCATTTTTATACGCCGCCAGGTCGTTCACATACAGAAAGCATGGCCTGCCGGTGTTCATATAGTCGAACATCACCGAGGAGTAGTCGGTGATAAGGGCCCCGCAGGCCAGATACAGCTCCTGGATGTCGGCGTACCCCGAGGCGTTCACCACATACTCCGGGTCCAGGGAGAGCTCACCGGCCCTGTCCGCCACATTGGGGTGCAGCTTTGCCAGTATCAGCCAGTCCCCCCCAAAGCGCTCTGAAAGGGCCGCGCACACCCGCCTATAGTCCATGTCGTACACGGACAGCCCCAGGTCCCTGCGGAAGGTGGGGGCGTACAGGGCAAGGCGTTTCCCTTCGGGCAGCCGGAGCTCCCGGCGCACCTTCTCCAGAGAGGGGCCGGCGGGCCCGAACAGCATGTCGTTCCTGGGAAAGCCGCACTCCAGCACCTCCCCGCCGTACCAGAAGGCCCGGCGGTATATCTCCGTCAGAAAGGCGCTGTTTGAGACGAACAGGTCGGACATCTCAGAGTCCTTTTTGGCCGCCCGCACGTATTCCTCATCCAGGGCGGACTCCGCGTCCCCCTCGATGCGCTTTAGGGGAAAGCCATGCCAGGTCTGGACATAGCGCTGGGAGGGCCGCTTATAGAGCCTGCCCCACTTGCGGCAGTTGTCCACCCATACCCCGGCGGTGCACATATGGTATATTGCCGCCGTGCTGCCTATGGTAAGGGGCTTTATCCCGTCGGGCAGGCTCTCGGCCTCCTTGGGCCCCTTCACCAGCCAGTACACTTTCCAGCCCCGCCTTGAAAGCTCCTCCGCGACGGCCTTTGGGCTGTCGGAGAAGCCCCGGCCGGTATAGCTCTCGCAGACCACCTTCCTCTGGTCCTTGGGCAGCAGCGAAAAGGCCGGACATATCAAGTTCCGCCAGACGCGGCGCAAAATGCTGTTCATTTCTTATCCTCCCCGGCAGGGCCGTACAGCAGCCTGCGGTTTTTCACTATCACCACAAGCCTGAACAGGAGTATGGAGAACTCCGTCACCGAAGACAGTATGCATAGCGCCGGCAGGCTGATACCAACTGTGGAGCGGCAGATAAACGCGCCCAGAAGGTAGATCACCGTGCCGAAGCCCGTGGAGATATTGGCGTATTTCGCAAGGCCCATGGCCCCAAGGGTGGGATAGCCCAGCACATAGTTGGGGAAACAGAACACCGCCACCGGTATCATCAGCCGCAAGGGCAGCACCACGTCTTTGCCTCCGGGCCCCAGCCACAGGGTCAGAAGGGGCTCGGCGAAGGTGAACACAAAGGCGCAGCCCAGCAGTATCACCGGGTAGATGAAAAGCATGGCCTTTTTGACGATGCTGAAATTCCTATGCTTCATCATATGGGGGTAGAGACTGTCGGCGATGGGGGACATGCCGTTTCTGGCGGCGTTTATCACCGTGTCGGCGTTGGTGTAAAGGCCGGTGGCTATCTCGGGGTTTCTGTATATGCCAAGGCCGGTCTCGGGCATGGCGTGCTTTAAAAGCAGGCCGTTAAGGTTCGAGTTGATGGAGGCGGCCATTCGGGAGAGCAGGAACTGGGAGGAGTCCTTTATCTCCACCCATATCTCCCGTATGCCCACCCGGGTAAAGCCCACGCCCACCCGGCTTCTCAGGTGCCAGTACACAAAGGCCAGGGCACCGAGGTTCCCGATGGCCGTGCACAGCGGGCAAAGGTAGAAGTCCTCGGGCCGCCGTACCAGCACGAAGGTAAGGGCCGTGGCCACGAACTTTATGGCCACGGCGCGGATGGTGATGGCCGACATCTGCTCAAGGCCGCGGTACATATAGTCGGGCAGCATGGTGGCCGCCACGCAGGATAAGAGGAAGAAGTAGTAGGCCAGCACCTCCCCTGTTCCGGTGAGCTTTGGCACGATGAAGACGGTCAGCACAACGGCGGATATGACGGTAAAGATGACCTTTGCCGCCACAACGCAGGACAGTATCCGCGAGAGCTCCCGCTTATCCTCCCGCCTTGCGGAGACCTTGGCCGTGGCCGAGAGCAGAAAGCCGAAATCCAAAAATATAAGGAAGAAATTGGAGGTGTAAGAGGCCGCGCCCAAAAGCCCCACCAGCTCCACCCCAAGCACCCGCATCTTATACCCCTGGGTCAGCATACCCAGGGCCATGTTGGAGAACTGCAAAATATACAGCATCACCGTGTTTTCCAGCAGGCTGTGGCGCTGGCGGGCCCTCCATTTTTCTTTTAAACCCAATCTTATCACTCCAATCTAGCCTTTTAACTGAAAGGCCAGCTTTAAAAGGCCGTAAAGCTTATGCTCCGTCAGCCACAGAGCCAGCCGCTTTGAGCGGCCAAGGCCCTTAAGGTATGGGTTGCCGCGGTAGTCCGGGAAGCGCTCTTTCACCCATACGGCAAATTCCTCCAGCAGCGGATGCCCGGGATCGGCCCGCGCCACGCGCACGGAGGCCGTCAGGTACAGATGGAACAGTGTGAGATACTCAAGCTCCTGCCTGTATTCGTCAAATAGCCCCCGCTCTCTGTACCAGCCCAGAATGTCCTCGAAGGCGTCGATTATCTCCCGGTTTCGCGCAAGAGTCATATTGTTCATAATGGACCCTGGCCGCTGGAGGTAGTTATAGCCCACATAGCCGGTATACACCACCCGGCGGCAGTCCGGCAGCAGCTTTGAGGTGGTGCGGATATCCTCGTACCACACCCTGGGAGGATAGCGCACCCCGGTCCTTTTGAACAGCTCAGTCCGATAGAGCTTGGACCAGGCGCTGGGGGCTATCAGCAGCAGGTCTCTGCGCCCGCGCGGGTCAAGGGCCGTGCCCTCCGGCAGGTTTTCAAAGTGCTCGGAGATAGCCGTGCCCCGCTCGTCCACCGAGCGAAATGCGAACAATGACATATCCGCCCCCGCATCCTCCGCCGCTTTCAGCGCCCTCTCAACGGTCTCCGGCTCGAGCCAGTCGTCGCTGTCCGGGAAGATTATCCAATCTCCCAAGGCGTTCTCTATGCCGGTGTTCCGCGCCCCGCCAAGGCCCTTATTTTCCTGATGTATCACCCGGGCCCGGGGATCCCTTCGGGCAATGCTGTCGCAGAGGGCCCCGCTGCTGTCGGTGGAGCCGTCGTCGATAAACAATAGCTCGATGTCACTTTCCGTCTGGGACAGGATGGAATCAGCGCATTTTTCAAGATATTTTTCCACATTATATACCGGCACGGCAACGGTGACCTTTGGCATGGGTTTACCTCATTTCATGTTAAATATCAGATTAAGCAGCTTTATGCGCCGCCGTCTCAAAAGGCTTATGGCTATCCGCTGTTTCCTGTTGAGCCTGGAGATGTACGGGTCACGTCTAAAGTCCGGGAAGGTCTTTTCCACATACTCCAGCAGCTCCTCTGTCAGCGGGTGTCCGGGGTCCTGCCTGAGCACCCGCACGGCTGCGGACAGATAGACGTGGGACACGGCCATGTGCATGAGCTCCCGGCGGTATTTTTCAAAGAGCCCCTGCTCCCTGTACCAGGACAGGATATCGTCAAAGGCGTCGATTATCTCCCTGTTGCGCGCGAGATTCGCGCTGTTCATTATGGAACCCGGGCGCTGGTAATAGTTATAGCCCATAAAATCAATATAAACTATGGCGCGGCAGGCGGGGACAAGCTTCACCGTGGTGCGGGTGTCCTCATACCAGACCCTTGGGGGATAGCGCAGGCCGGTCCTTTTGAACAGCTCGGTCTTGTACAGCTTATTGCAGGCGCTGGTGGCTATAAGAAGCAGGTCCCCGCGCTCTCCCGGGTCCAGGGGGACGTTCTCCGGCAGGTCCTCCCTGAACTCCGCCAAAGTGTTCCCGCTATCGTCCACCGAGCGGAAGGCGAATACCGCCATATCAGCACTCGCACTCTCAGCCGCTTTCAGAGCCCTCTCAACAGTTTCCGGCTCAAGCCAGTCGTCGCTGTCCGGGAATATTATCCACTCTCCCCGGGCATTCTCTATGCCGGTGTTCCGCGCGCCGCCAAGCCCCCGATTCTCCTGGTGTATGACCCGCACCCGGGGGTCCGTCTTGGCGATGCTGTCACAGAGGGCCCCGCTGCCGTCGGTGGAGCCGTCGTCTATAAAGAGGAGCTCGATGTCCTTTTCCGTCTGGGACAGTACGGACCGCGCGCATTTTTCAAGGTATTTTTCCACGTTATATACCGGCACGGCCACAGTGACCTTCGGCATGGGCTGACCCTCCATTTTACGCTATTTTTGCATATATAGGATTATATTATAACCACTTTGGGCGCGGTTGTCAAATTTTGGGGGGGACGGAGCCCGGCACGGCGGATATTTTTCAAAATATAGTTGCAACGTCAACTATATTGTTGTATAATGGGAGCACAGTGAAAATTCCCCATAAGGAGAGCGCGCCAATGAGAATGATATTCCGCTATCTTCGGCCTTTTGTGCCCCGCATGAGCCTGGGGCTGACCATCAAGTTCATCGGCTCTGTGATGGACCTATTACTGCCCTGGATACTCTCGTACATGATCGACGAGGTGGCCCCCACGGGGGACATGGGCCTTGTGGCCCTGTGGGGCGCGGCCATGGTGGGGGCGGCGGTGATGGCCTGGCTTACGAACATCCTCGCTAACCGCATGGCCGCCTGGGTGGCCCAGCACACCACCGAGAAGATACGCCACGACCTGTTTGAAAAGATATCGGGGCTCTCCTGCGGGCAGGTGGACTCCTACGGCATACCCTCCCTGGAGGCAAGGCTCACCACCGATACATATAACGTGCACCAGATGCTGGGCATGATGCAGCGCATCGGCATCCGGGCCCCCATACTTCTGATCGGCGGCATACTTATAACCCTGACCCTGGACCCGGTGCTGACCCTGGTGCTGGTGTGCACCCTGCCCTTTATCGGGGTGTTGGTGTACAGCGTGTCCAGAAGGGGCGTGCCCATGTACACGGAATTGCAGCAGAGTGTTGACGGCATGGTGCGCACCGTGCGGGAGACAATCTCGGGCATAAGGGTAATTAAGGCCCTCTCCAAGGTGGACTATGAGAAGGAGCGCTTTGCCGGGGTGAACGAGGGCGTATCCCAGAAGGAGACCCGGGCCGGGACCACCATGGCCCTGACGAACCCTTTGATGAACCTGTTTTTGAACATGGGGCTTACGGCGGTCATCATAGTGGGTGCCTTCAGGGTGAACGACGGCCTTACCCAGCCGGGCAAAATAATCGCGTTTTTGAGCTATTTCACGATAATTCTCAACGCCATGATGGCCATGACGCGCATATTCGTGTCCTTTTCAAGAAGCTCCGCCAGCGGCGACCGCATAGCCCAGATACTCTCGGCACCCAAGGACCTGGCGGTGGAGCCGGCAGAGAGAGAGGACTCGCCGTACCATGTGGAGTTTGACAATGTCACCTTCTCCTACAATAAGACCGACCCCAATGTGGAGGACATCGGCTTCCGGCTGAAAAGGGGGGAGACCCTGGGCATCATTGGGGCCACGGGCTGCGGCAAGTCCACCCTTATCAACCTGCTCATGCGCCTCTACGATACCGACGGCGGCAGGATAGCCATAGACGGCCGGCCTGTCAGCTCCATCCCCGAGGAGGAGCTGCACACGAAGTTCGGGGTGGTCTTCCAGAACGACGCGCTTTTCGCCGACACCATCCGGGAGAACATCGACTTTGGCCGGGGCCTCTCGGACGCGGAGATAGAGAAGGCCGCCAGATGCGCCCAGGCCATGGAGTTCATCTCCGGGCTGCCCGACGGTTTTTCCCATATGCTGACCTCCAAGGGCACCAACCTCTCCGGCGGGCAGAAGCAGCGGGTGCTTGTGGCAAGGGCCCTGGCCGGGACCCCGGAGATACTGGTGCTGGACGACTCCTCCTCGGCATTGGACTATAAGACCGACGCGACCCTTAGGAAGGGCCTTCGGGAGGAGTACGCCGGGATAACCACGGTGATAATCGCCCAGCGTGTCAGCTCCATACTCCACGCCGACCACATCCTGGTGCTGGACGAGGGCCGTGAGCTGGGCTACGGCACCCATGAGGAGCTGATGGAGAGCTGTGATGTGTACAGAGAGATAGCCACGTCCCAGATGGGAGAGGGGAGGAAGGACTAATGCCGCCAAGATTCATGCCGAGGGGACCCATAGAGAAGCCTAAGGACCGCAAAAAGGTGCTTATACGCCTGTGGTCCTACATATACGCCCACAAGTTCATGGCCCTGGGAGCCGTGCTGCTGACTGTGGGCAGCAACCTCTTAGCCCTTTTGGGACCCTACCTCTCGGGCCGGGCCATCGATGCCATCGGGCTTGTAAAGGGCGGGGTGGATTTTAAGAGCGTCTTCTTCTACTGCGGGCTCATGGTGGCCTTTTACGCCGTGTCCTCCGGGCTCAGCTACGGGCTGTCCATACTGATGATACACCTGAGCCAGAAGATAGTGCGGGAGATGCGCCAGCAGGTCTTCGACCGGCTGACCCTGCTGCCGGTGAAATACTTTGACCGGCACCAGACCGGGGATATCGTCAGCCATATCTCCTACGATATCGACACGGTGAATGCCTCACTTTCAAACGACCTCTTGCAGATAGCCGCCAGCGCCATAACGGTCTTCGGCTCGCTTATCATGATGATAGCCATATCGCCCATGCTGGTGCTGGTGTTCGTGGTCACCATACCCATGTCGGTGATGTTCACACGGTACATGACCAAAAAGGTCCGGCCCCTCTTTCATAAGCGCTCTGTGATGCTGGGCCAGCTAAACGGCTTTGTGGAGGAGGTCATAAGCGGCCAGAAGACCACCAAGGCCTATCACCAGGAGCAGACCCAGATAGGCCGCTTTGACAAGAAGAATAAAGAGGCCGTTGACGCTTACTATAACGCGGAATACTACGGCGCCATGACAGGGCCCTCGGTGAACTTCATCAACAACCTGTCCCTGGCCTTTATAAGCGTTTTCGGCTCCATACTGTTTTTGCTGGGAAGGATATCCATAGGCGACCTTTCAAGCTTCGTACTCTACTCCCGCAGGTTTTCCGGGCCCATAAACGAGATGGCGAACATCGTCAGCGAGCTCCAGTCCGCCTGCGCCGCGGCGGAGCGGGTCTTCGACCTGATGGACCAGCCCACCGAGCCCGAGGACAGGCCGGAGGCCGTGGAGCTGTCCAAGGTGGACGGGGACGTTAAGATGGACCATGTGGGCTTCGGCTATGAGAAGGACAAGGAGATAATCCACGACCTTAGCCTGCACGCCCCTCCCGGAGGGCTCACCGCTATCGTCGGCCCCACCGGCGCGGGAAAGACCACGCTTATAAACCTCCTTATGCGCTTCTACGACCCGGACCGGGGACAGATAACCCTGGACGGCCGGGACATCCAGGATATCACCAGAAAGAGCCTGCGGCTCTCATACGCAATGGTGCTGCAGGACACCTGGCTCTTTACCGGCACCATCTTCGAGAACCTGGCCTACGGCAGGAAGGACGCGAAGCGCTCGGACGTGGAGGCCGCGGCAAAGGCCGCCAGGATACACAGGTACATAATGGCCCTGCCAAAGGGCTATGACACCATCCTGGACGAGAACGGCATAAACATCTCCCAGGGCCAGAAGCAGCTTTTGACTATAGCCCGGGCCATGCTGCTGGACGCCAAGATGCTGATACTGGACGAGGCCACCTCCAACGTGGACACCCGCACCGAGCAGCAGATACAGGCGGCCATGCGCACGCTGATGAAGGATAAGACCTGCTTCGTCATCGCCCATAGGCTTTCCACCATACAGAACGCCAATAATATCCTGGTGGTCCGGGACGGGGATATCGTGGAACAGGGCACCCACCGGGAGCTCATGGAGAAAAACGGTTTCTACGCGGCGCTGTACCAGTCGCAGTTCCAGTAAAGCTATAAGCAAAAAAGCCCCTCCGGGTTTATCCGGAGGGGCTTTTCGTTACCATCGTCTAACAGGTCAGCTTACGGGAACTCCCTGGGGGGCATGGTGCCCACAGTGGCGTCGGGACCCTGGGCGGCGGCCTTTGCGGCCTCGTCGTTGGGTCCGCCCTCCTGGGGGATGGGCTCCGGCTCGGGCTCGTTTATAAGCTTTGCGCCGCAGGTGCTGCAGAATATGTCCGTATTGCTGCAATGCTTGCCGCAGGTGGGGCAGACGGTCTTGTTCTGCTTGTCGGTGAGCTCCTTGTTGATGACTGAAAGCTGCTCCTGCAGCCCGTCCAGCTCCGCCATCTTGCCCATGGCCTCGGGGTCGGCGGCAAGGGCCTCGCGGCTGTTCTCATATACATACTGGCCCAGCGTCTGATAGCGCTTGGTGATTTCGGCGTTGACCTCGGCCGCGCCCACGCGCAGCTTGGAGACGTCCACGATCTGGCCTGCCTTGCGGCCGACTGCCTCCGCGACAGATTTTGCGTTGATCACTACATCGTCTAAAATGCCCATGATAAAGTCCTCCTTTTTTATTCTGATCGGTCCTGCCTTTCGTTCACGTACATATTATAGCAACTCTTAGAGCGAAAGTAAAGCGGGTTTTTCTTTCTAAATCATTAAAAATTCTTTAAGAAGTAGACCTAAAAACCACATATCGCGGTTATTCCAGCCCTTTTCGCCCCAAAAACTCCCTGAGCATAGAGTTCTCCGGGACCAAAGAGGGGTCCACCGGCTCGAAGCGCATGAGCCGTGACTCTATGTCTCGGGCCTTCTTATAGTAGAGGCTGTCCGCGGCGATGGCCCGCAGAAGGGGTATGGCGATGGTGCGCAGCACGCAGGGCTCATAGATGTGGATGGAGTTCACGGTATAGTCGGCGCTTATCCTATAGGGGCCGATATACCTGTTCTCGCCCTCCACCACCTGGGGCCACATGGCAAGGGTGTTCTCGGCGGTGGAGTCCCTGAACTGGATGTCCCGGACTATCCGGCGCACAAGCCTTATGTCCCAGGGGGAGATCACCTCGCCGTTGGCGTCCTTTATCTGCTGCTTGACGCTGACATAGAGCTTCATGCACAGCTCCTCGGGGATGTCCTGGGTAAAGGATGGGTTCAAAGCGTGCAGCCCCTCCACGATGGCCACGTCCCCCTTAGAGAGCTTATACTCCTGTTCCGGACCGTCGGCCCGGCCCAGCTGGAAGCTGTACCTTGGCACGGTGAACTCTCCAGAGCCTATCACGTCCCTTAAACACTGCCGTATGCGCCCCTCGTCCAGGGCAGCCACGGACTCAAAATCAAAGCTGCCGTCGGGCAGGCGCGGGGTCTTGTCCCGGCCCAGGTAGAAGTCGTCCAGGGAGATGATAAAGGCACGCACCCCGAACTCCGCAAGGTAACTCTGCAAAAGGTGGGCGGTGGTGGTCTTACCACTGGAGCTGGGGCCCGAGAGCATGACTATCCTTGTGGGGGTATAGTTCTCCGTAAGGTTCCTGGCGATGTTACGAAGGTGCTCCCGATAGCTGCCCTCCACCTCGTCTATCATCCGCTGGGGGTTCGCGATGGCCGCGTCGTTTATCTGCTCAAGGTGGTTTATATACTTAATATAGCCGCTGGCGAAATTGCTCATAGATTTCCCTTATGCCTTCCTTTCTCTCTAAAATTTCCCCGTGGCGGGAGATATATTCAAAGGGGTACTTGAAGTTGAATATCCGCTTAAGGTCCGGCGAATACGGGTCCTTTAGCTTTGTGACGCCCCCGGCCCCGCAGGCTATCACCGTGCCGGACTCGTCCATGGTGTAGATATTGTACCGGCATATGCTGCCAGGAAGGGCCCAGCCGGTATTCTCCAGGTTCCCGGCCATGCGGGTCTGCCTATATAGATAGTACGGCTCGAAGCCCGCCCCTGTGAGCGTATTTATGGCGTGGTCCATCATTTTGGCCGCGGCCTCCGGGCGCTTGTGCAGGCTCAAAGCGTCCTCGTCCGCCACGATACCGGCGCTGCGCTTTATGGCCAGGGAGTGCACGGTGATATTCGTGGGGGACAGCTCCAGCACCCGCTCTAAAGTATCCGCAAAGCCCTCCGGGCTGTCCCCGGGCAGGCCCACGATAAGGTCGGCGTTAATGTCCCGAAAGCCGGCTTTATGGGCCAGCTCAAAGCCGTCCACCACATCCTGCGCCGTATGCCTGCGCCCGATATTTTGGAGCACCCGGTCGGACATGGTCTGGGGGTTTATGCTTATCCTGCCAACCCCGGCCTCTTTTAGAGCCAGAAGCTTCTCCATACTCAGGGTGTCCGGCCGCCCAGCCTCCACGGTGAACTCCCGGCAGCGCTCCATAGGAAACACCTTCCGTATCTTCGCGCATAGGGCCCGGAGCTGTTCCGCACTGAGGGTGGTGGGGGTCCCGCCGCCAATATACACCGAAATGAGCCGAAGCCCCAGCTCCCCAGCTATTTGCGCCGTGCGCTCAAGCTCCAGGTTTAATAGCTCCAGGTAGGGCTCCACGGCCTTTTTGGCGTGGGCCATGTCCTGGGAGATGAATGAGCAGTAGGCGCACCTTGTGGGGCAGAAGGGTATGCCCACATACAGGCTGTAGTCCTCCGGGGAAAGCTCCTCTACCGCCGGACGCTGGGCTTTTAAAACCCGCCCCGCAAGCTGGGCCCGGCCCTCGCTTACCAGCCACCTCTCCCGAAACTCCCTCATGCCCGCTTCCGGGCCGGAGCGCTCCACGTGCTGCCGCAGGAGCTTCACAGGGTGCACCCCTGTCAGCATACCCCAGGCGGGCTTTATGCCTGTGAGCTCAGAGAGCACGTCGAACAGCAGCCGGGTCATGGGGTACTCGTCCTGCTCCGCGGCGCTGGCGCTGCGGGAGAGCTCACGGTTTCCGTCGCCGGCGGAGACGGTGTAGAGCCAGCCGCCCCCGTCATATTCTATGCGGGTGTCGGCCCAGGGTTCACCTGGGGCGGGCATAGAACCCTCCTCCACCCGCACCGGGCTGTATGGGAAGAACACCCGGCACAGGTTCTCGCACTCGAAGCGGTAGCCGTGGCCGGTCATAGTAAGCAGCATTTTCTCACGTCCTGTCTATTGATATGACCCCCTTGACCCTGGAGAGCCTGTCGATTATGCTCTGCAGCTGCTGAAGGCCGCTTATGGACACCGTGGCGGAGATGACGGCGTTGGGCCCGCCCTTCTCCTGGCGGCAGTTTAAAGAGTGGATGAAGATGTTGAGAGCCGAAAGCTGCTGTGTCACGTCAAAGAGCAGCCCGCCCCGGTCCAGGGCCACGATGTGCAGAGTGGACTTGAAGTCGTCCCTGACCTCCCCCTCCCAGTAGGCGTTGACCCAGCGCTCGGGCTCGGGGCAGTCCGTCAGGTCCCGGGGGACGTTGCGGCAGCTGCGCTTGTGTATCGACACGCCGAAGCCCCGGGTTATAAAGCCGATGATATCGTCCCCGGGCAGGGGGTTGCAGCAGCGGGAGAGCTTCGTAAGGCAGTTGTCCATGCCCTCCACCAGCACGCCGCCGGAGACCTTCCGGGTCTTTGGCGGGGCGCTTACCAGGGGCTCGGGGGTCTCGCCGGCCTTTGCCATGCGCTGATACTCCTCGCGGATGCGGGGCAGGACCTTCCACAGCTGTATGCCGCCGTAGCCTATGGCGGCGTACAGGTCGTCGGCGGTGGAGCAGTTATGGCGCTTGCCTATGCTCTCCACCATATAGTTCATAAGCTCCCGGCTCATGGAGATATTGCTGCGCCGAAGCTCCCGCTCAAGCTCCGCCCGGCCCTCGACTATATTCTCCTCCCGGCGCTCCTTTTTGAACCAGGCGCGGATCTTGCTCCTGGCCTCGCTGGTGCGCACCATTGTCAGCCAGTCCCGGTTGGGACCCCTTGTCTCCTTGCTTGTCAGTATCTCGATTATCTCCCCGGTCTTCACCTTATAGTCAAGGGGCACTATATGCTTGTCGACCTTGGCGCCTATCATCCTGTTGCCCACGGCGCTGTGTATGGCATAGGCGAAGTCGATGACGCTTGAGCCCTGGGGCAGGTTTATCACGTCCCCCTTGGGGGTGAAGACGAAGACCTCCTCGGGTATCAGGTCGGACTTTATGGAGTGCACAAGGTCCGTCACGTCCTCGGTGTCCTCCTGGTTTTCAAGCATCTGGCGTATCCAGGCGAGCCTGTCGTCCAGCGAGCGGTTGTCCGACTGCTTTCTGGACATGCCCAGCTTATACTTCCAGTGGGCGGCTATGCCGTACTCGGCGGTCTGGTGCATCTCCCAGGTGCGTATCTGCACCTCGAAGGGCACCCCGGCCTTGGTTATCACCGTGGTGTGAAGGGACTGATACATATTGGGCTTCGGGGTGGAGATATAGTCCTTAAAGCGGTTGGGGAGAGGCGTGAACATATCGTGGACGATGCCTAAGACGTTATAGCAGTCCTCGATGGTGTCCACTATCACCCGCATGGCGAAAACGTCGTATATCTCCTCGAAGTCCTTGCCCCCGATAAACATCTTCCGGTATATGCTGTACTTGCTCTTTACCCGGCCCTCGATGTACACTTCATGGCCCAGAGCGGGCTCCACCCGCTCCCGGATCTCCTTGCGAAGGCCGCTGATAAACTGGGTGCGGGTCCTGCTGCGGGACTCAAGATGCTCGTCTATCTCCTTATAGGCCGCCGGGTCCAGGTACATAAGGGACACGTCCTCCATGGTCTCCTTGACCATGCGCATACCAAGACGGTGTGCTATGGGCGCGTACACCTCAAGACACTCCCGGGCCTTGTCCCGCTGCTTCTGGGGGGACATGAACTCCAGGGTAGAGAGGTTGTGCATACGGTCCGCGAACTTTATTATAATGACCCGTATATCCTGGGCCATGGCCATCAGCATTTTCCGAAGGTTCTCGGCCTGCTCCTCCTCCTTTGAGGAGAAGGGTATCCTGTCAAGCTTCGTGACCCCGTCGATAAGCAGGGCCACCTCCCGGCCGAACTCCTGGGTGATGTCCTCAAGGGTGCAGTCCGTGTCCTCCACCACGTCGTGCAGAAGCCCCGCCACCACCGACTGGGTGTCCATGCCCAGGTCCACAAGTATGGCCGCCACCGAGAGGGGGTGGATTATATATGGCTCGCCGGAGCTGCGCTTCTGGCCCCTATGCTTGCGGTCGGCCAGCAGGAAGGCCTCCGCTATCTGCTCCCGGTCGAACTCCTTGCCGCTCTCCCTGATTATGGCCTGCAGCTCCTCATAGGTGTCTATCTGTCTGACGTCCGCCATCCGCGCTCACTCCTTTTTGTTTTCATCATCTCCGGCCAGAGCCTCCAGCTCCCCGTATAGGGGGGACAGCGTGATATCCGCCTTTCCCTTCGTATCGGGCTTTCCCGCCGAAAGCATACTGCCGTATATTTTGAATTCTATCAGCCCCCGCTCTGAAAGCAGGTCCAGGCCGAATAAAAGCATACCCATATTCACGCCGTACCGCGAAAGATGCAGCGTGAGGTCCTCAAGGCCCAGCTTCGGCCCCATGACCTTCGGCAGCATGGTGTATACCGCCCCAAGCTGCTCCCGGGTGGGGCGAAGCCTTACGGCCTCCTCAGGGGAGAGCCGCTCCCGCCGCCGGAACTTTTCGTATACCCGGAAGTCCCGCTGACACTGCAGCCTGTCAAGGCCGCTGAGCCTTACGTCACGGACCAGTATCTCCACGCCGCCGTCCCGGCTGTAGCGGCTCTCCTGCAGATTCACCGCCAGGTCCACCACCGAGCCCGGGGGATAGGGGAAGTCCCCGGGCCCCACCCCGAACCTGACGCACTCGAAGGAGAGACCCCCGCCCTTGCAGTATAGCCTGCAGTGGCCCATATTGCTGCCAAGGCCCCGCACGTCCGTAAGGGTCACGCCCAAAAGGGCGAACACCGGCTGGGAGTTGCCTGCCCCGAAGGGCTCCAGGGGCTCCAGCTGCCGGCAGGTCAGGGGGGTAAGGGCCCGGTTTTGCAGGGTGCAGTCCAGCTTCATGGTGAAAAAGGGCATCTCAGGGCAGGCATCTCTGGCGTACTCATTTATCCGCCGCCGGAACTCCCCCACATTCTCATCCGGCAGGGTCAGCCCCGCAGCCATGGGGTGCCCGCCATAGCGGGTCAGAAGGCCCCTGCACTCGGTCACCGCCTGGAAAAGGTTGAAGCCCTCAACGCTCCTGCCGCTGCCCCGGGCCTCGCCGTCCGCCGAGGACAGCACTATGCAGGGCTTGCCGTACATCTCAGAGAGCCTTGCCGCCGCTATGCCCACCACCCCGTGGTGCCAGCCCTCTCCGCGTATCACCAGCACCCGGTCGAAGGAGAGCTCCGGGCTCTCCTCAAGCTTTTGCTCCGCGGCCTCTATGACCCTGGCCTCCACCGCCTTTCGGTTCTGGTTCTCCTCGCGGATCTCCTCGGCGAGAAGCTCCGCGCTCTCCCTGTCCCTATAGGTCAGCAGGCGCACGGCCCGCTCCGGTGAGCCCATGCGGCCGGTGGCGTTGATGCAGGGTATCACGGAGAAGGCCAGCTTTGTGGAGGTCACCGGCTCGCTGTCCAGAAGGGCCGAGAGCCCGGGCCGCTCCCGGCGCTCAGCTATTTCCAGGCCCCGCTGCACTATCAGCCGGTTCTCCCCGGTCAGGCTTACGGAGTCTCCCACGGTGCCCAGGGCCGCCAGATCCCCGTACCGCTCCAGTACGGCACTATGGTCCCCCTCCAGGGCCATCAGCAGCTTCAGCACCACTCCGGCCCCGCAGAGCTCCTTAAAGGGGCTCCCGTCGTCCTCCCTATGGGCGTCTATCACCGGCGCCTCCGGCAGGGCCTCATGGGGCTGGTGGTGGTCGGTGACCACCACGTCCATGCCGAGGGACTTGGCGTAGGCTATCTCCTCATTGGCCGAAACCCCGTTGTCCACGGTGACTATCAGGTCCACGCCCTCCCGGGACAGGGTGTCCACCGCCGCCATGTTCATCCCATACCCCTCGCTGTCCCGCTGGGGGATGTAGAAGGAGACGTTGGACCCCTTCTCCTGGAGGTAGGTATAGAGCATTGCCGTGGCGGTAACGCCGTCCGCGTCATAGTCGCCGTATATGGCGATATGCTCAAAGCCCTCCACGGCCCGGCGTATGCGCTCCACTGCCGCATCCATATCCTTCATGAGGTACGGGTCGGAGAGCTCCCCCGGTGAGAGGAACTCCTCTATCTTTTCCGGCGCGTCCATCCCCCGCACCCGCAGAAGAGCCGCCAGCAGCGGCGGTATACCGCACTCCTTTGAGAGGGCCACGGTCCGGGCCCTGTCCACCTCCGGCAGGTCCCATAGCTTTAAATTCACGGCTTCAACACCCACTCCCTGTTCTCTTAAAAGAAAATTATAGCACGGAATGGGGAAAGTTGCAAGGGCGGCGCAGAGAGGATGTCAGGCCTTAAAGCATTTTTTAAGAAACTCTATGCGCTTTTCCACATTCACGGCGGTTATTTTGGCATTTATCGCGCAGTCATATCCGTGAAAGGTGCCCTTGGTCTCGTTCATATCCACCCTGGCCCCGGCCTTTCTGAGCTTCTCGCCGTACAGTATGCCCTCGTCGCGCAGGCAGTCGTACTCCGCCGTCTCGATATAGGTGTCCGGGATATTCCCCGGCAGGGCCATGTGCATTGGGGACGCGGCAAGGCAGTCCGGCCCGCCGCAGTAGTATCCCCACATCCGCCGGTTATTCTTTGAGTTCCAGAGGGGGGTATCGTTAAATTCTTTCATAGAGCGCGTCCCCATGGATATGTCCGTCAGGGGATAAATGAGCATCTGCGCGCTGGGCCGCCTCAGGCCCTCCCGCCCGTAATTATTGCACACCGCCGCGGCAAGGGCTCCTCCGGCGCTGTCCCCGGCAAGGGCGATATCCCCCGCTTCTCTCATAAGGTATTTATACAGCGCCAGAATATCCTCATACGCCGCCGGATACGGATACCTGGGCGCAAGATGGTAGTCCGGGAAATACACCCTGCAATTTGCCCTCAACGCATATATACACGCCAGCTTTTTGTGATGGGGCGAGGCCTTATAGCTGAAGGCCCCGCCATGGACATAGATAAGGCTGGGGAGACTGCCCGCCGCGCCGGAGGGCTCGAATACCTCCGTCCTAAATTCCAGTCCTTTATGCCCCGGGATGGTAATATCCCCGGCAGAAATGCCCGAGGGTGTTCCCGTCAAGGCAAGGGCTATGGGCAGAAAGACGTTTGCGCACACTATGACCGCCCTGTTATACGGCACATTTCTCGCTATGCCCATCAGTTCGGGGTCTATCTCTTTATACTTCATTTCACCACCGCCTGGGCGCACCTTATGCCGTCCACCGCCGCCGAGACTATCCCCCCGGCGTACCCGGCTCCCTCGCCGCAGGGGTACAGCCCCCGGAGCCCCGGGGACTGCATATCCTCCCCCCGCAGCACCCGCACCGGCGACGAGCTCCTGGTCTCGGGTGCTGTGAGCACCGCGTCCCCGCTGTCAAAGCCCTTAAGCTGCCGGCCCAGTATGGGCATGGCCTCTCGAAGGGACTCCGAGACGTACCCCGGCAGACAGCGGGAGATATCCCCCGGCACAACCCCGGGCTGATAGCTGGGCAGCACTCCGTCAAAGCTGGTGCTGGCCCGGCCCTCCAGAAAGTCCCCCACCCGCTGGGCCGGGGCCAGATACCCCCCAGCATAATCGTAGGCCAGCCGCTCTATCCTGCGCTGGTACTCCACCCCCGCCAGCGGGTCCCCGGAGCCGAAATCCTCCGGGCCCACGCCCACCAGCAGAGCGGCGTTGCTGTTTATGCCGTCCCTTTTCCAGGGGCTCATGCCGTTGGTGACTATGCCCCCGGGCTCAGAGGCCGCGCCGGTGACCGTGCCGCCGGGGCACATGCAGAAGGTGTACACCCCCCGGCCGCTTTTCAGATGGCAGCTGAGCTTATAGTCCGCCGCCCCCAACGCCGGGTGCTCGGCAAAGCCGCCGTACTGGGCCCGGTCGATGAGCGCTGCCGGATGCTCTATGCGCACGCCCACAGAGAAGGCCTTTTGCTCCATAGGCAGGCCCATACTATATAGGAGCGCGAACACATCCCGGGCGCTGTGTCCCACGGCCAGAATAATCTTGTGGCAGGGTATCGTCCTTTCCCCGCCCTGGTCCCGGACCTTTATCCCCGAAACCTGACCGCTATTGACAAGAATATCCGTAAGCTTTGTATTAAACAGCACCTGCCCGCCCAGCTCGATAATTTTCTCCCGGATATTCTTCACCACCCCCGGCAGCCTGTCCGTGCCGATATGGGGCTTCGCGTCGGTCAAAATTTCCTCCGGGGCCCCGGCGGCAGCCAGTTCCTCCAGCACATACCTTATGCGTCCGTCCCCGGTGCCGGTGGTGAGTTTTCCGTCGGAGAAGGCCCCGGCGCCGCCCTCGCCGAACTGCACGTTGCTCTCGGGGTCCAGCGTCCCGCTGCGCCAGAAGCTCTCCACGCTTTTCTGCCGCTCCTCCACCGGCTGGCCCCGCTCGATGATTATGGGCCTCTGCCCGCACCGCGCCAGTATGAGCCCCGCAAACATCCCCCCGGGCCCGAAGCCCACCACCACAGGGGGCAGCTCCGGTGCGGGGCCCTTTGGCAGCTCGAATACATACGGCTCCGCTATGCGCACCGAGCAGTCTTTAAGCCTTCGGACAAGCCTCCCCTCGTCCGCGTCCACCCTGACCCGGGCGGCGCAGACGAAGTGCACCCGGTCCTTCTTCCTGGCGTCCACGGACTTCTTCGCCAGCTCCACGCTTACTATGGCGCTCTCCGGCAGGCGCAGCGACTTTGCCGCCGCCTTTTTAAGGTCCTCCCCGGTAAAGCCCAGCCCCAGGCGCAGGTTCGATATTTGGAGCACGCTCCCACCTCCCTCATTCTATCCAAGGCACAGTCCCGCGGTAAGCCCCGTGGCAAAGGCCCAGTGCAGGTTATACCCACCGCAGAGCCCGTCCACATCCAAAAGCTCCCCGCAGAGGTACAGCCCCTTACAAAACCGCGACTCCATAGTGGACATGTCCACCTCCGAAAGGGGCACGCCCCCGGCGGTGACCTGGGCCTGCTCCCAGCCGAGAGTGCCCTCTATGGGCAGGGCAAGGTCCTTTACAAGCCCCGCCGCCCTCTTTATCTCCCGGGGCCCCAGCTCCTGAAAGGTGCCCGAAAAGCCCGAGAGCTTTACAAGCTCCCGCCCCAGCCGCAGGTTTAATACCCCGGAAAAGAGCTCCTCCGCTTGCCGATTGGGATGTTCGTTTACAAAATCCGTCAGGTATGAGACCAGCTCCCCAAAGGTCGACCGCTCCAGAAGGTCCAGCCGCAGCTCGGCGCTTTTTCCCTTCAGCTCCCGCATATGGGCCGAGAGGTCCATAACGCATATCCCCGACACGGAGCCGTCCCCGAAGATGACCTCGCCGCTCTCGCCGCAGAGCTCCCTGCTATTTAGCCACAGCGCCGCCCGGGCCTTGCAGCGCACGCCCTTTAGGGCCCGGGTAAATTTCCCCCTGACCCGCAGGCCCACCAGAGAGGGTGACAGCTCCGTAACGCTATGCCCAAGGCCTTTCGCCAGGGAATAGCCCTCGCCCCTTGAGTGCCCCGGAGAGGCCATGCCCCCGCAGGCCAGCACGCAGTATTTGGCCCGTACCTTGCTGCCGTGTTCGCCGGTTATAGTAAAGCCGGAGCGCTCCCGGGATATATCTGCCGCCCTAAAGCCGTACCGGAACCCCACCCCGGCCTCCTGGCAGGCCGAGACCAGCGCCCCTGTCACCGCCGCGGCCTGCAGGCTGTTGGGATAGACCCTGCCCTCGCCGTCCGCCCGGGTCATAAGGCCCAGCCTTTGGAACTCGCCTATCACCCTCTGGGCGGGCCAGACGCTTATCAGCTCCGAAAGCCCGGGGTCCCCCCGGTAGAACTCCGGGGATATATTCAGGTTCGTCATGTTGCACCGGCCGTTGCCCGTGGCTGAGAGTTTCCTGCCGGGCCGGTCGTTGCCGTCCAGCAGCACCACGCCGCCGTTTTTCGCCGCCTTATAGGCACAGCAGAGCCCCGAGGCCCCGGCGCCTATCACCGCCACACGGCAGTCCATCAGAGCACCAGCCCCAGAAGGCCGTAGGACAGAACGCACATGATGACGTCGGCGATAAGCGTGCCCAGGGCCACGGAGAGCATCGCGGACTTAAAGTCCATCTTCATCAGCGCCGCCGCCAGAGACCCGGTCCAGGCCCCGGTGCCCGGGAGAGGTATTGCCACGAATATCATCAGGCCCAGGGTCTTATAGCGGTTTATCTTTTCGAACTTGCTGCGGCCCTTTTGCTCCATGCGGTCCACAAGCTTTACAAAGCGGGTGTTCCGCATCCAGTCGAATATCTTGTTGATAAACAGCAGTATAAAGGGCGTGGGTATAAGCGTGCCCACAAGGCAGATAAAGAAGGCCGGCAGCATCTGCAAATCCAAAAGCTTGGCGGCGAGTATGCCCCCCCGCAGCTCTATAACTGGCATCAGGGACAGGGTGAAGACGGTGAGCTCTGCGGGTATCACCCCGCTGAAGACGTGCACAAGGGTCTCTACGATATGTTCCATATTTTGACTTCCTTTATTTTTCTAAAGTTTTAGTTTCCCCTATTATATCCCAAGAATGGGCTTATTGCAAGTCTTTGTGAAGGTCCCCGAAGCGATACCCCAGCTCCTCCCATTTCGTCAGCAGCTCGTCGAGTATCTCGCCGTTGGTCTTGGAGGTGCTGTGCAGCAGCACCACCGCCCCCGGGTGCACCCTTGGTATCAGCTTGTCAAAGGCCTGCTGATGGGTGGGCTGGTCGTTCTCGTACCAGTCCACGTATGCAAGGGACCAGAACACCGTGTGATAGCCCAGCTCCTTTGCCATTTTCAGGTTGCTCTCGCAGAACTTCCCCTGTGGCGGCCGATAGAGCTTAGGCATATCCTCCCCGGTGACCTCCTTATACAGCTCCTCGTTCTTCTGTAGTTCTTTCTTAAAGCTCTCTTTATCGCTTATAGCGGACATATCCGGGTGGCTGTAGGTGTGGTTGCCAACGGTATGGCCCTCCTCCACCATCCGGCGCACCAGATCCGGCTGGGTCTCCAGATAGTTGCCCACCAAAAAGAAGGTTGCTTTCACGTTATGCTTTTTCAGCGCGTCCAGTATGACCCCGGTGTTGCCGTTCTCAAAACCCGCGTCGAAGGTTATGTACAGCGCCTTATCCTCCGGCGGCATACAGTACACGCCGTCGAACTGACTGAGATACTCGCTGGTGGCGTTGGCTATGGGCGGCTCGCCCTCCTTCTGGAAGCTTAAGCCCCAGTTGGTTATCTCCCCGGCGGTCTCAACGGCGTCCCGCTCCCTATGGGTCCAGAAGGCCGCCAGGAACAGCACGGCGGCGATGAGTATCACGGTGAGGGTGGACCAGTGGGGCCTTTTAAGTCTTCTCATGGTAACACATCCTTTCTTAGGTAAAAATATGTTGCCAAACCCGAAAAGATGTTGTATACTTTCCAAAAGTAAGCGGCTTCGCGCGCATACTTTATGGAAAGTATGATTTTCGTAAGAATTATGTACCCCAAAAACTAAGCTTTACCCGATAGACTATATTTTACTGGAGGGATATAAATGGACAACGAGAGCAAGAACATCTTAGTCGTGGACGACGACCGTGAGATAGTGCGGGCCATCGCCCTGACACTGGAGGGGGAGGGGTACACCGTCTTCAAGGCCTATGACGGCATGGAGGCCTTAGATTTGGTGTCCACCAAGAATATACACCTGATAATAATCGACGTGATGATGCCAAGGCTCGACGGCCTTTCCGCCATCATGCGCATAAGAGAGGGCAAGAACCTGCCCATCATTGTCCTCTCGGCAAAAAGCGAGAACAGCGACAAGATACTGGGCCTCTCCATGGGCGCTGACGACTACGTCACAAAGCCCTTCAACCCCATGGAGCTGGCCGCCAGGGTCAAGTCCCAGCTTAGAAGGTACACGAGCCTTGGGGACATCAACTCCCGGGGGGAGAACGTGATAATAAACGGCAGGCTCCGCTTTAATCTCGACGAGCACGTATTATACGCCGACGACGAGCCCATAAAGCTTACGGCCACCGAAACCAAGATAGTGGAGCTCCTTATGAGAAACCCCGGCAGGATATTCCCTGCCGAGGAGATATACAGCAAGATATGGAACGAGTCGGCGTACTCGACGGAGAACACCGTGATGGTGCATATACGGCGCATAAGGGAGAAGATAGAGATAAATCCCAGCGAGCCGGAATATCTGAAGGTGGTGTGGGGCATTGGATATAAATTCGAGAAGCATTGACCCCGGCGAGCACCTCCGCAGCCGCCCCTCAAACGCCTTTAAGGGGCTGATATCCTGGCTGTGCCTTTTATTTATCCTGTGCGCCGTGAGCCTTCTCCTGGTGTTCGCGGTGATGGTGCTGGTAAGCCCCGGGGTCACGGAGTACGCCACGGACAGCGTTCATGAGTTTGCGGGCAGCGTGCCCCGCAATCCGGTGCAGAGCCCGGACGGGGCCCCGATAGAGACCCCGGACCTTGCCTATGAGTACGGCGTGAAGATAGCCAGCGCCGTGGCCGTGCTCTTAACGGCGCTGATACTGGTCTTCGTCTTCCGCCGGGACCGGCGGGCCTTCGAGGCCGTTGTGGCCAGGTGGCTGGGCTGGATATGGATGGAGGTGAAGCTCCTGGTCATAGCGGGTTTTTGCATATTCCTCATGTCGCTTGTGGACAACAGCAGCACAGAGCTTACCATGGCCGCCGGGGTGCTGGGGGTGCTGCTTTTGTACCTTCTCTGTCTGGATGTGGGGCGAAACCGGCGGTTTTTCGGCCACAACATCATACACTCGGTGCTCCTTCGGGTCAACGACTTCCACAGCATGACCACCTTCCAGCAGCGGGCCCTAAGGCGCGCCTACAGCGTGATAGTTGTGGGGGCGGCGCTGGTGGCCTTCGGGCTTTTCGGCTATTCGGTGCTTGTGAATATTCTGCCCCCGCCCCATAGGGATAAGCTGGCCCTGACGGTGCCCTTCATATCCATCGTGGGGATAATCGGCACCGTATGGTGGTATATCCTTTCCCTAAAGCGGGACCTCAGAGACTGGAACCTTCTTATGGACCAGATAACCGAGATGTACGGCGGCAACCTGGACGCGGTGAACCACGTGCCGCCCACCTCCAACCTGTACGACTGCGCCATGCAGCTGAACATGATACGCACCGGCGTGCAGAAGGCCGTGGAGGAGGGCACCAAGGCTGACCGCACGAAGATAGAGCTCATCACCAACGTGTCCCACGACATCAAGACCCCTCTGACCTCGGTGATAAGCTATGTGGAGCTCTTGAAAAAGGAGGAGCTGTCCCCGGCGGCCCGGGACTATGTGGAGATACTCTCCGGGAAGGCCCAGCGCCTCAGCGGCATAGTCCAGGACGTCTTCGAGGTGTCGAAGGCCACGACGGGCAATATCAGCCTGAACCTTGAGGACCTGGACATCGGCAGGCTCCTGAAGCAGACCTTCGGCGAGATGGAGGAGGTCATAGAGCGCTCTAAATTGCAGTTCAGGGTGGACATCCCCGAGACCCCCATGCTGGTCCACGCCGACGGCCAGAGGATGTACCGGGTGTTCCAGAACCTGATACGAAACTGCACCCAATACTCCCTGGAGGGCTCCCGGGTGTACGTGAGCCTTGTGGCCCAGTCGGGGCTTGCCAGCGTGAGTATACGCAATATCTCAAAGACCGAGATAACCATGAACGGCGAGGACCTGACCGCCCGCTTTGTCCGCGGCGACCAGAACCGCACCACCGAGGGCAGCGGCCTGGGCCTCTCCATAGCCAAGAGCTTTACCGAGGCCTGCGGCGGGCGCTTCTTCGTGCGCACGGACGGGGACCTGTTCGTGGCCACGGTACAGTTCCCCCTGGTGGGCGGGGAGGAGCAGAAGCTTCAGGCATAGGAAGGATTTTCCGGACTTTTACGGAGCTTTTCGGAACCCGATATTATAGTAACAACCTTGATTATCTCTGAAAAGTCTTGAAATGCAGGTGCTTTTCCCGTGTCACCCTTCCATCCTGGCTTACTGAGGCGCAGATACCGGACAGCGCGAAGTTTGAAATCGAGCAGTTTTTGCAGGACATAAAGAAAAATATGGACTTTAATAAGGTGAACTGTAGTCCAGATATAAGAACAAAGTGTGTATATGCCAGGTCTATGCTGTCACCGGGATGGGCAAGCTGATAACCCGATTTTGTCATGACCTTGATGGGCAGGCTCACATCGTAAAGCCCGCTGCGGCCGCCAAATCCCCCAGCCGTGCTTGTCAGGGTGATGGACACCCCTGCTGGGGAGTAGACCCGGCATCCTTCCGGGCCGGGTAGGACTTGCTCAAGAGACGCTCCATTTGTGTCTGTGAAAGAAAGTCTTTCGCCGGCACATCGGTCTCTAAGGTATCCGACAATATACACCCTCTTGCGGGATTGGGGGACTCCAAAATCCTTGCTTAATGTACAGCTAAAAATAATGTAAAGTCGCCTCCAGAAATACAGTAAAGCCAGCGAGAATGCTCTTGCTGGCTTTACATTATTTTGAGTATAGGTTCTAAAAGGCAATAAAGGCTCACCATCACAATTTAATGGTGAGCCTTGGCTTAAATATTTGGCTGAACGAGAATTATGGCATCAGGATCAACGTCAGGGCGGTAATGAAGTTGTGGAATATCATCACCCGAAATACCCTCCAATAGCAATTCAGCCTTTGCTTGGTCAAATGCTTTTTTGAGTGAGTGACCAAATCCAATGGAAGAATATAGTTGTGCAGCAAACGTACAGGCTGTCTCATCTGCAATGGAGTCAGATGTTCCAATTGCAGCTTCAATATGCTCAACTACACTCGCTGCTTGAATCTCTGAAAAGCAGGCATTAAAAA
Source organism: uncultured Eubacteriales bacterium (assembly GCA_910584745.1). Lineage (GTDB taxonomy): Bacteria > Bacillota > Clostridia > Oscillospirales > Acutalibacteraceae > Acutalibacter. Next base: position 59,158 of record CAJUDG010000014.1, on the reverse strand, counting down.
CAATTAGTCGGATAGTATCAGAAGCAGTTGCTATTGCCGCAGAGATTATGTCTGCAGACACAAATTTTGCACTTCCATCAGGATTTTGTAACACAAGCTCGCCAGCGTCAGATCCATGCCCACTAAAATGGACAATAGTTGGATTGGTTTCATTAATTGCCTGCAGTATATCCGAAGATCGCGTTGCCCAACGGCTTTCAAAGTGCACAGAATCACGATATTCTGAAAGTCGAATTTTTTCTTGTATAGCTCGTGCTTCCTCATCAAGTCGAAGTTGGAGCGTACCAATAGGATTAGCTGCCAAAAAGAGCACGGTGATTTTTTCGGGGATAGTTTTTATATCGTCAATTTCTTTTTGCATTTGCATTTGAAGTTGCCCCTGACGTTGTATGGCTTGTTCTATTGCTGCTGACTGCCGTGCTGCATCCTGAAGACGTTTCTTTTCCGCTTCAATTGCTTTTTTGTTGAGTTTGGCTTCTTCGTTCCGATAATTTTTGTCGGCAGTAGTGTATTCCTTTTCCTTCTGCGCTATTTTGGCCTGGATGGCACTGCACCTCTTTTGTATGTCAACGATGGATTTATTTGCACGATCAATTTCGGAGGATTTGGATTTTATGGTGGATCCACTTTTGGTTCGGCTGATTGCACTTTTAGCAGATATAATTTTTTGCTGCAAGGGTGCGATTTTAGCCTGTTCGCGAGCCAGATCCTGATTCAACTTGGCTAATTCTTCTCTTTTCCTTAATAGTGTAGTTCTATAGCTATCAATTAAAGCCATAATTGCACCTCATTCCAACCATTATGTCAATATTATACGCCAGATTAATTTGTTTTTCAACAGGAGATATAAAATTGTTTTGCTAAACATGATCCTCTATAATTTAGATGGTGGCAAACAGCCATACAAATGAATCGGAGGTATCATTTATGAAGATGGAGTACACAGGCCCGCCAAATGAATGGCTCGAAAAATTACTTGCAGATTTGAAGTTGCACTTGGCCGAACTTGGTTACAGCGAAAGAACAATTTTGAGGTTAGACGCAACATGGAAGGAGCTGGTTACATACTGCACTGTGCACGAGACTACCGAGTTTACGGTTGATTTGGAGCGAGAGTTTGTTTGGGAACGATATGGTGCTGATCTTGGCGATAGAGATGTATCTCAAAATGTCAGCCGAGCCATCCATATGCTGGATGACTATCTGCAGTATGGAATGGTCTTTAAGCAATCAAGTATTACGCTGAAAGGGTTTTCCCCTGTATACAAAGACTTGTTTGAAGGATTCCTGAACCATTTGCGGCAAAATCAGGTATCAGAAAACTCGATTCGAATGTGGCGAAGCCGATTGTTTCGGTTTGAGTATTTCCTTTTTCAGTCCGGAATTGAACGTTTCAATCAGCTCAAACTGCACCATGTGAATGCCTATATTGAATCTTTGGCTGGATTTTCTCCTGGTGCTGTTGGGGCGACAGTTAATACCTTGCGGCGGCTGTTTGATTACGCACTGGCCGAAGGGTAAACGTGGTCCCACTTCTTTTGCCAAGGCGCTATCAAGGTATTTCTTTGACTACTTACCAGCAGAACGGGGACTGAGCGAGGAAACAATTCAATCCTATCGGGATGCAATTTCTCTGCTGCTGGATTTCTGCGAACAAAAACGCCATATTCGAAGGAATCGGCTGGAAGTTAACGACTTAACTCGGGAATTGGTTGAATCTTTTCTGCGATGGCTGGAACAGGAAAAGGGAAATTCTATCCCGACGAGGAATCAGCGGCGTGCCGCTATCAATGCGTTTGTTAAATTTTTACAGTATGAAGATCCGAGCTGTGTGTTGCTGTGCCAACAGATCCGGGAAATTCCCCCGAAGAAGTGCGAACAAAGGATGATCCCACATCTTTCGATGGAGGCGGTTCGAGCTGTTTTTGAACAACCAAACCTTTCAACACGGGGAGGGCGGCGCGATTTTGCTTTTTTAAGTTTAATTTATGAGTCCGCAGCCCGTGCCTCTGAAATTGCAGGTATCCGTGTTGGAGACATTCGTTTTGAGAAAAAGGGGTCGATTGTCCATTTAAGAGGCAAAGGAAAGAAGTTTCGTGATGTCCCAATTCTTTCAGATCCTGCTAAAATTTTGAAAAACTATTTGTCCGAGGAATCTCGATACCGTCAATGTGATATGGATGCCCCATTTTTCTGCAACAGGAGCAAAGAGCCCTTGACACGGGGTGGTGTTTATTACATTGTGCAAAAATACGTTGCCCTTGCGAAGCAAAAGACGCCAGAGTTGTTTCCAGTACAAGTTCATCCCCATGTTTTTAGACACAGCAAGGCAATGCACTGGCTGGAAGCCGGCGTAGATTTACAGTACATCAAAGATTTGCTCGGCCACTCTGACATTAAAGCCACTGAGGTCTATGCGCGCCTAAACATCAAAATGAAGCAGAAGCTGCTGGAAGAAGTCCATCATCAACAGTCTGCAGGACAGCAGCCTTCGTGGACTGACGATGATAATTTGATGCAATGGCTGAGCAAGTTCTATATCCCAACGAACTAAACGGCAAAATAATGTAAAGCCAGCAGGAGCACTCTTGCTGGCTTTACTGCGTTTCAGGAGGTGACTTTACATTATTTTTAGCTGTACATTAAGCAAGTTATGTTCAGCTGAACATAACTTGCTGTTAAGCATTTGCCACGCGACATCGTAAGCTCGCCATTGACAGCTTGACTACTCGCATCTCATGTGTTATCATAAATCACAATCACACATGGAAGGAGGCTTATTATGAGACAAATAAATCAAATAAAAATGTGGAGGTATTCTCCACGATAAGGAGAAAAGTATGCAAAAGTACAACGCGAAAGTTGGGAATATCCCTACTCTGATTTGGGGTGAAAAATCAAATAAGGCCTACATATTTGTGCATGGAAAAATGTCCTCCAAAGAGGCCGCCATGGATTTTGCTGCAATAGGAGAAAGACTGGGATATCAAACCATTAGTTTTGATTTGCCGTAGCATGGAGAACGTGCACAGAAGGAGACCAGATGTGATATTTGGAACGGTATGCGAGATCTTGCGGCTATATGGGATTACGCGTCCGCTGAGTGGGAAGAAATCTCTTTGTTTGCTTGCAGCTTGGGGGCCTATTTCAGTCTTCAGGCATATAATGGTAAGCCGATAAAGAATTGCTTATTTCAATCCCCCATCCTGGACATGGAATGCCTGATCCGGCAGATGATGATTTGGTTCGACGTATCAGAAGAACGTTTGGCTCAAGAAAGGGAAGTGGACACGCCAATCGATGTATTGTCGTGGGATTATTATCAATTTGTAAAGCGGAACCCTATACAGAGGTGGGACATTCCGACTTATATCCTTTTTGGTACAAAAGACAATTTGCAGTCGGCCCAAGTAGTACGCGATTTTGCTAAACGTTTTGATTGTACGCTGACTGAAGCGGAAAATAGAGAACACGCTTTTATGGCGGATGGGGACGATAGGATAATAAGGCAATGGATAGAAAAATCTATTGTACCTGGTATATAAGCCGAAATTAAGAATGGAAGCCGCTTGCAGGGGATAACAGGCGGCTTCATTTTTTAGTCGGAGCAGGTCAGAACAGGGGAGAGCGCTCCGAAACTTTGATGATAAATTGATGCTGTGCCAGACGGAAAGGTTAAAAACGGATGCAACCAGATGCGAAATAAGTGCAAAATACACGCAAAAGTGAGTGGCAGTTGAGACCGTATACTACCGCCCCGAAACACGAGAAAAGCCCGGAATTCCCTGGAATTCCGGGCTTTATCTTCCAATGGCCCGGATTCCCATGCCGATTAAGGGTCCCGTGGATTTGTCCGATGCGGGGATATCTGACAAATCCACGGGCATCTTTACTATTTGCAGCATCGGGAGTCATTTCCTTTTGCTTTTTATATAGCAGAAATAAGGAGGAAAATGAAAAGCATAGATTCAATTTTTGGAGCCCGGCTTAGGGCTTCGGTGGGTGCTGGGGAACCATACAGCGGGAGTGAGGATGGAATACCCCATGACCACCTCATCCGTGGGGTTAGAGAGGATGTGGGGCAGGTTGGAGCGTATCAGGGTGGTGTCTCCGGCCTCCAGATGGACGGGTTTCCCGTCGATGATCACATCCACGGCGCCGCGCTCCAGCAGGACGATCTCTTCGCTGGGGTGGATGACCGGCAATTCTCCGTCTACACTGCGGGGGGCCAGCTCGAACTGTGCCACCAAAGACTGGGGCACGAACTCCCCGGTGGGCATGGGGGACATGATCTTATATCGCACGTTGGAGTTTGGCTGGGAAAGCTGGATCATCTCCTCCTTGTGGAGAGTCAGGCTGCCGTGGGACTCGTCGCCTAAAAACAGATAGGAGGGAACGCCCAGCGCGCCGCTGATCTTCCGCAGGGTGGACAGGGAGGGGTCGGTGATATTGCGTTCGATCTGGGAGATGTACCCAATGGAAAGGCCGGTTTTTTCCGCCAGCTCTTTCAAGGTGATCTCCTGCTTTTTTCGGATGGAACGTATCTGATCTCCTAGCATATGGCGCCTCCCGTTTCACAATGGTGAAAATACCTCTTTCTTTAATTCATTATATCACGGGCGTCAGATTGCGTCAATAACACGAATTTTATGCTATAACTAAAATTTGTTCTGAGTTACCTCTTGAAATTCTTGTATATATACGCAAAAATTCTCAAAATTTAGATATTTTAAAAAAGCACTTGACGAATAATTTTAAAAATAGTAAAATAAGTGAAATTGAAGGAGGCGTTGTTTATGAAACTTACAGACATGAAAGTAGAGCTCGTCAAGATACCTTTAAAAAAGCCTTTCCGCATTGCCTTTGCGGTGCAGGACCACTCAGTCAACGTGCTGGTGAAGCTCGTCACCGACGAGGGGGTCTGGGGCATCGGCGAAGCGGCGCCCTTTGAACCTGTCACCGGCGAGAACGCCAGCACAGTGATGGAGGTCTTAAGGCTCTTTCAGCAGGGGCTTATAGGCCGGGATCCCATGGACATAGAGGGCATCCATCAGATGATGGACAACCTCATCAGCGGCAATACTGCGGCCAAGGCTGCGGTGGACATCGCCCTGTATGACATCCGGGGCAAGGTGATGGGCCAGCCCCTGTACAAGGTGCTGGGGGGCGGGCAGAACCAGATCGTCACCGACATGACCATCGGCATCGACCGGCCGGAGCTCATGGCCCAGGAGGCCAGGGAACGGGTAGAGCGAAACGGATTCACCATTTTAAAGGTGAAGGCCGGCATCTGCCCCCAGGACGACATCCGGGCCCTCACCCTCATCCGGGAGGCGGTGGGCCCCGGTGTGCGCCTGCGGGTGGACGCCAACCAGGGCTACACCGTGGGCGACGCGGTCCGCACCCTGAAAGCCTTTGAGAAGCTGGGGGTAGAGGCCGTGGAGCAGTGCCTGCCCTGGTGGGACGTGGAGGGTGCCCGCCTGGTGCGCTCCAAGGTGGATATGAAGATCATGCTGGACGAGTCGATCCACTCCCCTGCAGATGCCGCCAGGGCCTGCCGGCTGGAGGCCGCGGACATCCTGAATATCAAGCTGATGAAGTGCGGCGGCCTATACCCGGCGGAAAAGATCAACGCCGTGGCCGAGGCAAACCACGTCCAGTGCATGGTAGGCTGTATGCTGGAGACCAAGGTGGCCATCGCCGCAGGTGTGGCTCTGGTGGCAGCCAAGTCCAATATTACTGAGGCCGACTGTGACAGCTTCATGTATGCCGTGGATCCGGAGATGGGTATGCCCGGCGGCTTCTCTGTGGAGGGCGGGGTGTACACCCTGTCGGACAAGCCCGGCCTTGGCATTGACTTCGACTTTTAACTGTGGGATAATGGAAAGGGGATAATGAGTATGAATGGGACATTGTTTTCGTCGGAGGGGGCTCTGCTGTTCGTTATTTTTGGAGTGGTGGCCCTTGGACTGTGGCTGCAGAGGTTCAGGGCCTTTAAGACGCTGGGCCCGGCGCTGACTGTCATTATAACGGGCATTGTGCTTTCCAACCTGAAGGTCGTGCCCACCTCCAGCGCCACTTACGACGCCGTCAGCAGCTACTGTGTGCCGCTGTCGGTATCCATCTGCCTGTTGAGCCTGGACCTGCGCCAAATGCGCAAGCTCACCAAGGAGCCGGTGATCGCCCTGATCTCCGCCGCGTTCAGTGTGTGTTTGGTGGCGCTGGTGTTTGGCGTGGTGTTTGCCGGAAAGATCGATGAGGGATGGAAGGTGTCCGGCATGTTTGTGGGCACTTATACGGGGGGCAGCTCCAACCTGACCGCCATTGCGGTGGGCCTGAACGCGGCCAAGACCACCATCGCTTCGGCCAACGCCGCGGACTATGTGGTGGGCATCCCCACGATGATCCTCATGTTCGCGGTCCCCGCCATCTACAAAGGCTCCAAAAAGCTGAAAAAGCTGTGGCCCTACGATATGTCCCAGGAGGAGCTGCTGGGGGAGGGGGATCACGAGGAACTGATGGCCTCGAAGGAATGGTCTATCCTGGAGATCGCCGGCCTGCTTGCCATTGGCTTCGGCACGGTGTGGGTATCCACCCTGATCTCTAACATGGTGTTCGGGGAAGACTTCCGCAGCGCGGGCCGCATCCTACTCATCACCACATTCTCCATCCTTCTGGCCCAAGTGCCTGCGGTGCGGAAGCTCCGGGGGAATTTCGACCTGGGGCTGTTTGTGGCCCTGCTGTTCCTCAGCACCATCGGCTTTGCCGTAGATCTGATGCAGTTCTTTGGTTCAACCTTCTATATCACCCTGTTCTGCTTATGCGTGATCTTGTTCAGTTCCCTGCTGCACCTGCTCATCACACGGCTGCTGAAGATCAGATTTGAGTATGTGCTGCTGTCCATCGTGGGCTGCATCTCCGACGGCCCCACTGCGGCGCTGGTGGCTTCCGGCGCCCAGTGGAAGACCCTCATCAACATTGGCCTGCTCATGGGCGTTTTGGCGGGGGCCTTGGGGAATTATGTGGGCATTTCCGTTGCCTATGCCATACGGGCGATTATAGGGGGATAGCCCTATGCCTTAAATAATACGAAAGGTGGGAAAGCTATGGCTGGTTTTAATTTGTATGTGTCAGGCATCCTGTACGGCAAGCTGGACCTTGTTCCAGGGGCCTCCCGTATCCGCCGTCTGGATGTATTCACGGGAAGTCTGGGGGATTGGGAGCCCATAACCCCGGAGGTCTCGGGGGAGTATAAGTCCTTTTTGAAAATGGATTTTCTCTCCCTGGCGGAACATGCCGGGGAGTATGCCCGGGCCCTTTGCGGCAAGGGGGAATTTCAGGCGGCGGGGGAGCGGTATACCAGCGAAGACGGCGTCCACTATCTCCAGCGGGATGTGAGGTTCCCCTGCAACAAGCAGATGGAGGGCGGGGAGCTTATCGCTGTGTACTGCCCTTCCCGGGAGATGGTGACCCTGCTGGTGCGGGAGGGCTTTGAGGAGCGCACCCTCCTGCGGCAGTGGCGGGAGACCTGGCCGCAGGAGAAGCTCTTTGCCGTGACCTATGCCGGCGCCTTTGGCGTGCCCATGCGGGATGGGGTGGAGCTGTCCACCGATGTGTACCTGCCCGCCGGTGCGGAGAAGGTCCCGGCGGTACTGGTGCGCACCCCCTATGGAAAAGAGGGGGGCCGGGAGGTCTACTACCGCTATGTGCAGCGGGGCTATGCCGTGGTTATCCAGGACGTGCGCGGCCGCAGCAAAAGCGATGGGGAGTGGATCCCCAATTACTACGAGGTAGAGGATGGGGACGACACCCTGAACTGGATCGCCGCCCAGCCCTGGTCCTCCGGCAGTGTGGGCATGGAGGGCGGCTCCTACCTGGGGTACGTCCAATGGGCCGCCGCGGCCAGCGGCAACCCCCACCTGAAAGCTCTCATCAGCGTGGTGTGCGCCGGCAGCGCTTTTGTCGACGTGCCCCGGCGGGGCGGGTCCCTCAACTCCGGGATGCTCGCCTGGGCTTTCTCCGTGTCCCAAAAGACCTTTAAACCGGAGCTCATGGAGCGGGACGATTGGCAGGAGGTGCTGCGCATCCGTCCCCTGTCGGATATTCCTAAGAAGGCCTTAGGTTATGAAGTTCCATTCCTGGACCAGTGGTTCCAGCCCCGGGACAACGATGAGTTCTGGAGCCGTTCCGACTGGCAGGCGCGCTCTCAGGGGGCCCAGATCCCGGCGCTGATCCAGTCCGGCTGGTTTGACGACAACGGCATGGGCACCACCCAGGCGCTGGAGCTGGTCCACGACTTCCCCGCGGAGAAGCGGAAAGTCATCCTGGGACCCTGGCAGCACGGCGGCAACAGCAAGTACGATATGCACGGGGTGTCCTTTGGCAGCCAGGCTCTGCGCTTCGACTTGGATCTGCTCTACTTCCGGTGGTTCGAGCGGTTCTTAAAGGGCGTGGAGAACGGCGTGGATCGGGGAGCCCCTGTGGAATACTACACTCTGGGCCAGGAGCGGTGGAAGGCCGCGGAGAATTGGCCGGTCCCCGCCACGGCGGAACGGGCGCTGTACCTGACCAGCTCCGGCCATGCCAACACTTCCTCCGGGGACGGGTGCCTAACCTGGCAGGCCCCGGCACAGGAGGGCAGGGACAGCTACCGCTATGACCCGCAGAATCCTGCCACCCATATCGTGGATATGTCGGAGAACGAGCTGGAAGTCCCCGAGGATTACACCCAGGAGGAGCAGCGGCAGGACATCCTCTGTTACACAACTATGCCCCTCCCCGAGGACGTGACCATCACAGGGGATATGACAGCGGAGTTATATATCTCCTCTGACGCCCCGGATACGGACTTTGTGGTGCGGGTCACCGACGTGGACGAGAACGGTCGCTCCATCAAACTGGCGGACGGGGTGCTCAGCGCCCGGTACCGCAACGGATTTGAGAAAGCGGAGTTCCTGGAAGAAGGGGAGATCGCCTGCCTGAAGATCCGCACCACCAAGCTGTCCAACTGCTTTTGCAAGGGACACCGCATCCGGGTGACTGTGACCTCCGGAGCGGAGAATTTTATCTTCCCCAACAGCAACACCCGGGAGGGCTATAACAGTGCGGTTACCGTGGTGGCGGAAAATACCCTGTACCACGGCGGCGCTCACGCATCTAAATTGATCGTGCGTGTGGAGGAATAGGGGCCTATCCATGAGCCGGCGCAGGCTGGAGGAAATGCGGAAATATCTATGTGAAGGCTGGGAGCGATCCCAGCCTTTTGCCTGCCCCCAATTAAGGGCAGGGCCGCCTCCTTTCCCGCCGGTCAATGGGTATCGGGATAGGTCTCCTGATACTGGGAGGGCGTCATGCCGGTTTTGCTTTTAAACACCTTCAAGAAGTAAAAATAGTCTTCAAACCCGCAGGCCGCACTGGTTTCCGAAATGGTGTGGCCGGAGCTGAGCATACGCTTGGCCTGATCCACCCGCAGGATCCCCTGCATCTGCTTGATCGTCACGCCGTACACGGCCTGGAAGACGGCATTCAGCTGGTGGTAGGTCCTGCCAAAGGCGGCGGCGTAGTCCTGGTTCTGCAGCTGCCGGCCTTTGTTGTTATCGATATATTGCAGGATCCGCAGGGCCATTCTGTTTTCCCGCTTGGACCATAGTTTCTTTTTTTGCATAGCCAGGCTGATCTGGTACAGAATTGCCTGGATCTGGGAGGAGAGAAAGCTCTCGCTGAAAAATGGCGGAGCCCTGTGGCAGGCCGCATACTCCATCAGGTCAAAGCAGGGGAGCTCCAGTGGGACCTGCCCCCACAAGGGCAGCAGGATGTGGCCGGGGTCCAGCTTTGCCGGCGGCGGGGACTCTGCCCCCTCCGCCTGGAAATGGGCGAAATACGCCTCGTGCTGGTCATACTGAAGCCCGCAATGCCGCACATATGGCGGCAGCAAGAAAAATTCTCCGCCGTGGACCACATGGTCCTCCCCATAGATGCGGAAGCTCCGCGTCCCGCTGATCATCAGCACCAGGACCCACTGGGCCATCACCCGGTCCGGGTGCACGCTTGCGCCGCTGAATTTATCCACGATCTCCACACGGACCTCCCCCGTCAGCCGGAACCACCGGGGCGTCCCTTGTCCGGTACCCATAGATGCCGCACCTGCCTTTTCCAATAAGTCCATTTCATGATAGGCCAAGCCATGGGGAAAAGTCAAGTGGAGATGAACAAAAATATCCGTTTTTTCCATATCATTATCGTTCCCTCCATAGACTTTTTCCCAATGGCGCGGTATGATGCTGTCAAATACCCAAGGAGGGATACGAAATGAAAAACGGTAAGCTCAGAGTGGCGTTGGTAGGGGTCTCATTCGGCGCGGAATTTGTGCCCATCTACTTGAAGCACCCGGATGTGGATTCCCTGGTGCTGGTGGACAGCGACCGGGCGCAGCTGGACAAGATCGGCGACAAGTTCCTGCTGGAAGAGCGGCTGACAGATTTTAACGCCATGCTGGCGGACGAGACTATCGACGCGGTCCATCTGGTAACGCCCCCGGCCACTCACGCGCCCCTGTCTGTGCGGGCGCTGAACGCAAACAAGCACTGTGCCTGCACCATTCCTATGGGAATGAGCCTGGACGAACTGCACCAGGTTATCGAGGCCAGGAAAAAAAGCGGGAAGCACTATATGTTTATGGAAACATCTGTCTATGGGCGGGAATTCCTGTATGTTAAGGACCTGTACGAAAAGGGGGAACTGGGCAGGATCCAGTTCATGCGCTGTGCCCACTACCAGGACATGGAGGGCTGGCCCCAGTACTGGCTGGGCTTCCCGCCCCTGATGCACCCTACCCACGCGGTGGCCCCCTGCCTGATGCTGCTGGGCAAGCGCCCGGAGAGCGTGTACTGCAAGGGCTCCGGGGCGGTGCGCAGGGAAGTGGAGGCCGCATATGGCTGCCCATACGCCTTTGAATCGGCCCTGATTTCCCTGAAGGACAGCGACGTGGGCATCGAAATGGCCCGGTTCCTCTACCATGTGGCCCGGGGCTACACAGAGAGCTTCAACATCTACGGCGAACGGAGGAGCTTTGAGTGGCAGCAGCTGGAGGCCGAGCAGCCGGTGCTGTTCTCTATGGCGTTCGACCCCAATGCCGGGCATGTGATGAACGATTATGGCCGGGGCGGGCTGGTGACGGAAGAACGTATCGACATTCCCGACTACGCAGACCGTCTCCCCGCGGAGATCGGGCGTTTTACCCGGCAAACGGTGTATGACGACAGCAATCCCCATCTGGCGTTCCTCCAGGGCGGAGGCCACGGGGGATCCCATCCCCACCTGGTCCATGAGTTCGTTCGAAGCATTTTAGAGGACCGGGATCCTGTCCCCAGCGACATCGACGGCGCCTATTGGACCGGTGTGGGCATCTGCGCCCACCAGTCCGCCATGGAGGGCGGCGTGGTAAAGCGTGTGCCTGTTTTCGAATAAACAGCCCAGAAAATGATTCATTAGGGAAAAGGCCGGGGGCGCTGTGCTGGACCATCACGTGGAGGAGCCGGAACAGGTCTTGCAGGATTTTGAAGCGTGGGCAGTAAACCACCGGTCGATTGCCCGACTGCTGCGTTTATGTTATTCTAGGAAAAACGGCAAGGAGGAGCCTGTATATGAACATGACAAAAACAGGGGAGCTTATCACCCGGCTGCGCACAAGCCTGGGCCTGACCCAGGCCCAGCTGGCCCAGCGGCTGGACGTGACCGATAAGGCGGTGTCAAAATGGGAGCGGGGGAAGAGCCTGCCGGACATCGCTCTTTTGAACCGGCTTGCGGCGGAGCTCAGAGTGAGCGTGGTAGAGATACTCAGCGGCGAGCCCCTTCAGGTTGCCCGAAGCAGCAATCTGGACGGGCCGGAGGCCGGCGGAGAGGAAACGGCTGGCAGCGGGCCATGTTCTTTGCAATTCGCGGAGCCCGGCGAGCTGATGGTGCCGGCCTATCTGTTCGGCAGCAATTTGGAGCACACCCGCTCCTGCATCCACAACGGCCTGTCAGCCCAGATGCTGCGGAATCGAAAGCTTGCGGGGAAGCCCACCGCGTGCAGGGGCTGCGCCATGGAGTGGTTCCCCATTGGGGAAAACGCGGTCTTCACCTTTGACCAGCCATATACCCGCCATGGGGAGGGCTACCATATGAACAGGATATTGGAGTGCAGCTCTCTGAGTATTCTGAACCCCTGCCAGGGGCAGCCCGCTGGACTGGGCCAGCACGGTCTTTTTGTCCAACAGGGAAAGCAATATCTGTTCGGCGCGGCAGCGCGGGCCCCAAAAAGGACGATACTCTCTGTGGCTCTCACCGACCGGATGGGGGATATGGTCTATGACTGCCGCACTATTTTGGTGAACGCCGCGGAGTGGACTCGCTACGAGGTGGAGCTGACCCCAAGCGCCGACGACCCGGACGCCAGCCTTCGGATCTACTGGGAGGAGCCGGGAGCCGTGGGCTTCGGCGCCCTTTCCCTTATGCCGAAGGACAACTTCCGTGGGATGCGCCGGGATGTGATAGATAAGCTGAGGGAGCTGGGGATAAAGGTGCTCCGCTGGCCGGGAGGCAATTTTGCCGGGGAGTACAACTGGATGGATGGGCTTCTCCCGGCGGATATGCGCGCGCCCCTGCAGTCCTATCTGGGCCTTGAGACCCAGCCCCACTCCATGGGCTATGACTACGATGAAATAAATACTGACGATTTCATCGCCCTATGCCGGAAGATCGGCGCACAGCCGTTCATCACCATCAACCCCTGCTGGAACACACCGGAGGAAAACGCCGCCTGGGTGGAATACTGCAACGGGGACAGCACCACCAAGTATGGCAGCCTTCGGGCAGAGCGGGGGCACCAGGAGCCCTATTGCGTACAGTTCTGGTCTTTGGGAAATGAATTCGGCTACGGCCACATGGAGGGGGACAACACCCCCGGCGGCTACTGCCAGACCGCCCTGGAAAACGGCAGAAAAATGTTGGAGGTTTCGCCCAACCTGAGCCTTTGCTCATCGGGACCATACCCCAGCAAGGAGTGGGCGGAGCTCTCGGCGCGGCCACTCTCAGGCATCGCCCGGCTGGTCTCTCAGCACTACTATGGGTACGAGCCCAAGTACACCGACCTGTCTGGTGTGGAGCAGGAATACAACCGGTGCCTGGGGTCAGTCTCCCGGATGCGCGCCCTTATCCACCAGTGCAGGAAATGGCTGGAACCCAGTGTCCGCATCTCCTTTGACGAGTGGAATGTCTGGTATGCATGGTACCGTCCATCCAGCGTGACGGACGGCATCTATGCGGCGCTGGTGATGCATCTTTTGATAGAGGAAGCAGAGAGAAGCGGCATCGCCCTTGCCTGCCATTTCCAGGCGGTGAACGAGGGCATGCTGGAGGTAACCCCGAAGGATGTCAGCCTGACGGCTCAGGGGCAGGTGTTCTCGCTGATGAAGCGCCATATGGGGGGCCGCCTGTGCTCCGCCTCCCAGGAGGCCGTGGTCACTGTCAATTCGGAGGGGGAGCGGGTAGCAACTGTGGTGAACCCCTCCTTCAGCAAGGAGAAGACGGTGGATATCTCCCAGTGCGGCCCCTGCCAGGAGGCGATGCTCCTGTCCAGCGATACTGTGCTGCCGCCCTCGGTTTTCACCGAAGCTGACGTGCTGGGGCAGACAGGCGCGGGGACCCTTTGTATGCCGCCTCACAGTGTTTTGCTTTTGCGCTTCTAGACGACCGGACGTCCAGCTCTCTTTGCCTGATAGGGTGATCTTTGACTATAATGCGGACATTAGGCTGGCCAATATCTTTGATTTGGTGGAGGGCTATGGGCATGTCTGGGGAGAGGCTGAACGCTTTTTCAAAAAATCACGAAGGGAGTTTTACTATGTCAGTCAATGTGACAGTATGGAATGAATATTTGCACGAGGTGCAGTTTCCCGAGGTAGCCGAGGTCTATCCAGAGGGTATCCACGGCTGCATCGCCGGTTTTTTGAAGGAGGCGGGCATGAACGTGCGCACCGCCACCCTGAAGGAGCCCGAGCACGGCCTGACCCAGGAGGTTTTGGACAATACCGACGTGCTCATCTGGTGGGGGCATATTGCCCACCATCAGGTGGAGGACGAGATCGTGGACAGGGTGTACAACCGGATCCTCGCCGGCATGGGGCTTATCGTGCTGCACTCGGGCCACGCCTCCAAAATCTTCCGCAAGATCTGCGGCACGGACAGCTGGAGCCTGAAATGGCGTGAGGACGGGGAAAAGGAGATTTTGTGGGTGATCGACCCCAGCCACCCCATTGTGGACGGCCTGGATGAGAAGATCATCATCCCCCACGAGGAGATGTACGGCGAGCACTTCGACATCCCCCGGCCGGACGAACTGGTATTCATCAGCTGGTTTGAGGGAGGCGAGGTGTTCCGCAGCGGCTGCTGCTATCACCGCGGCAAGGGCAAGGTCTTTTACTTCAGGCCCGGCCACGAGGTGTTCCCCATCTACCATCAGCCGGAGATCCAAAAGGTCATCACAAACGCCGTCAAGTGGGCCGCGCCCATTCAGTTCCCCAACACCACCGCGGGCAATCCCCCGCCGGTCGTAGAGATCAGGGCCCAGCTGGAGCACAGCATCCAGGGGCTGCACGAGCAGAAATATGAGGAGAACCTACATCTGCAACTGCGAAACTGAGAGCAAGAACTTCCGCCAAGAATCTAAGCGGTTTATCCGGGGGCAGTGTGTACAGAAATGATAAAGCGGTATCTCAAGGGACAGCCCGGTATTATGGCCTGATCTTCGACGATCCGGACCAGCAGGGGATCTACAGTTTATAACAATATGGAGGAGAATCATTATGGAAAAGAAAACTATACACATAGGCTCCGTGGGCCTTGGCGGTATCTGGAACGGCGTGCACCTGCCGGGCATTGAGCGAAGCCCCGACCTGGTGCTTACCGCCATCTGCGACATCGACGAGAAGAAGCTGAACGAGACCGGCGAGCGCCTGGGCATCGACCCGGCCCACCGCTTTTTGGACTATCACGACCTGATCAACTGCCCGGATGTGGACGCGGTGGACATCTGCACCCCCAACGACGTGCACTTTCCCGTGGCAATGGCGGCTGTGGAGGCGGGCAAGCCCTACAGCGTGGAGAAGCCCGTCACCATGACGGCGGAGGAGTCGGACATTCTGGCAAAGGCCACCGAGGAGAAGGGCCTGCCCAATATGGTGTGCTTCTCCTACCGGTTCAAGGCGGCGGCGCGGTTCGCCAAGGACCTTATTGCCCGGGGGATGATCGGCCGGGTCTACCATGTGGATATGCAGTATTTCCAGGCTTGGGGCCTCCCCCGGGCGGACTGCCCGCTGGTATGGCGGTATGTAAAAAAGCGCACCGGCTCGGGCGCTTTGGGCGACCTGGGCTGCCACGCCCTGGATCTGGTGCGCTTTGTGCTCCAAAAGGAGTATACCCGGGTGGTGGGCCACACCGGCACCTATGTAAATGAGCGCAAGCTGCCCGAGGGCGGCGGCACTGGGCCTGTGGACGTGGACGACTTCTGCAATTATATGGCCGACATGGAGGACGGCGTCTCAGCCAGCTTCCAGATCACCCGCTTCGCCTTTGGCCGAGGCAACTACCAGCGCATGGAGATCTACGGCAGCGAGGGGGCCATTGTCTACTCCCTTGACGCACATCAGGGGGTGGACGATGAGATCGAGGTCTGCTCAGGGGACATCAACGCCGAGGCCCACGCATACACCAAGCTTCACATCCCGGAATACTACCACAGCGACCAGATGCAGTCCTTCGCGGACATCATCAACGGCGTGGAGGGCGGCAAGGCAGCCCGAATCCAGGACGGCCAGGCGAACCAGCACGTGGTGGACGCCATTCTCAAGTCGGCGGAGTCCGGGCGGTGGGTGTCGCTCTGAGCCGACAAGTAAGATGAAATGAGAGAGGAAAAGAATGATGAACCGTCAAGCCATTTTGCACATTCCGAAAAGCAGCTATGCGTTCCCGCTGTCCACCAGTGACATCCGTATCCGGCTTCGGGCCGGGAAGGGTGACCTGGAGCGGGTGAGGCTGGTGATAGGCAACCAGTACCTCTGGGATACCCGGCAGGAATTTGAGATGCAGAGGTCCGGCTCAGATTCCATGTTCGACTATTTTGAGTGTGACTACCACTGCACAGATACCCGGCTGGGCTATTATTTCCTGCTGAGCCGGGGGGAGGAGGAAATAATCTACGCGGAAAGCGGTTTTCTGGACCCGGAAACCGTGGACATTGACAAAGACCGCATGAGGTTTGTCTTCTTCCAGTTTCCATATATCAATGGAATCGACGTGCACAAAAAGCCCTCCTGGGTCAACGAGGCGGTGTTCTATCAGATATTCCCGGAGCGCTTCTGCAACGGGGACCCGGACATCTCCCCCGAGGACACGGCGGAATGGGGGGATAAACCCACTCCCTGGAATTACTTCGGAGGCGATCTGCAGGGGATCATCCAAAAGCTGCCCTATCTGGAGGAGCTGGGGGTGACCGCCCTATACCTTACGCCGATTTTTGAGGCCCTTTCCAACCACAAATACGACACGGTGGACTACACCCGCATTGACCCCCATTTCGGCGACGAGAGCACTTTGGTGGAGCTGGTGCAGAAGGCCCACGAGAGAGGCATCCGCATTATGCTGGACGGCGTGTTCAACCATTGTGGCGGAGGGTTCCGACAGTTTATGGACGTGGCTGCCCACGGGGAAGCGTCTCCCTATAAGGACTGGTTCCACATCCACTATTTTCCGGTGTCATTCGACCCCTTCAACTTCGAGGGGTTCGGGAGCACGGCCTATGTCACCTGCGCCAAAGCCCGGGAAGGCCTGGCTCCGGGCGAGGAGAAGAAGTGGTGCATGCCCAAGCTGAACACGGAAAACCCGGAGGTCATGGAGTACCTGCTGGGCGCTGTGGCTAAGTGGACCCGCACGGGCATAGACGGCTGGCGGCTGGACGTGTCCGACGAGGTGGACGCGAATTTCTGGCGGGAGTTCAGGAAAACGGTTCGGGGGATCAACCCTGATGCGGTTATCATTGGCGAGAACTGGTGGAACGCCCAGCCATGGCTGAGAGGGGACCAGTTCGACGGGGTGATGAACTATGCGGTGCAGCGTGCCAGCGTGCTCTATTTTGCCCAGAACCGCATAAGCCCCCGCCAGTTTGAGGAGAGCCTGACGGAGTACCTGATGCGCTACAGCAGCCAGGCCAACGACTCCATGCTGAACCTGCTGGACAGCCACGATACCCCCCGCTTTATCAACACCTGCGGCGGAAACCTGGGCAGGCTGAAAAATGCGGCCGCGTTCCAATATACTTATGTGGGGATGCCCTGCACCTACTATGGCACAGAAATCGGCATGACCGGGGAGAACGACCCCGACTGCCGCAAGACCTTTGACTGGAACGAGGAGAATTGGGACCATGAGCTGAGGGCGTATTATCAAAAGCTCATCGCCCTGCGCAAGACAAAGAAAGCCCTGCAAAGGGGTTCCGTTCGGTTCTGCTCCACGGAGAATGTTTTCGCCATGGAGCGGGTCTGGGAGAACGAGCGCCTGCTGGTGCTGATCAATAATACTGAAGATTGTCAGGAGTATCCGCTCTCCCGCGCAAAGGCTGTGGATCTGCTGGGAGGCAAAGAATATGCGGCAGGCGGTTCCATAGAGCTTGCGCCATATTCTGCAGCGGTGCTGGCAGTGGAATGATTGGACAGGGTATCTGCACACCAAGGACCCGGAGTTTTTGAGCGCGGTGGAGCGCATCGCCAACTACTTCATGGCGAATATCCCCGATAATGGGCTTATCCCGGTGGACTTCCGCCAGCCCGCCGAGCCTGCCTGGGAGGACTCCACCGCCGCCATCGCCGCCTGCGGGCTGATTGAGCTTGCTAAACTCTCGGACGGCAGGCAGAGTGAGGTGTACCTGAACGCGGCTATGAAATTGCTCCAAGCCTTGGAAAAGCACAGCTTCAACTGGAACGAGGACGAGGACAACTTCCTCACCAAGTGCACCGGGGCCTACCACGACAAGGAGCATGAGTTCTCCATCATTTATGGGGACTACTACTTTTTGGAGGCGCTGATGAAGCTCTGCGGCAAAGAACTGTTTATCTGGTAAAAAC
Organism: uncultured Eubacteriales bacterium; assembly: GCA_910584745.1. Classification (GTDB taxonomy): domain Bacteria; phylum Bacillota; class Clostridia; order Oscillospirales; family Acutalibacteraceae; genus Acutalibacter. The sequence goes on along the minus strand of CAJUDG010000014.1, from coordinate 41,003 downwards.
GGACGGAAAAAGCGCCTGGCGGTGAACCGGGCGCTTTCCATATTCCTTCAACCTGCCGTTATCAGCTCCTGTCGGTGAAATGCTCCGCCGCCCCTCTGCCGTGGGCAGTTCCGTCCAAAATCACGCCCCCATACACCTCCGGCGACCTGAGAATGCCCGCCGCCTTCAGCTGGTACTCATAACACCACAGATCCCCGGCGCTGCGCCAGGAGTTGGGGCTCTGGTAGAAGTACACCCCCTGGGTGTGGTGGAGCTGGCCAAAGCCGTTCTGCCGGGTGCCGTAGAGCCGCAGCACCACAAAATGCTCTCCCGGCTCCGCCTTGACCCGCAGGGCGTAAGGCGAGAACACGATGTTCTCCCTGTCCCCGCCGTCCACCAGCACCTTCACGAGCCCGCCCCGGTAGTGGGGCGCCCGGATGGTAAAATCCCCCTCGCTCCGCACCCGGAAGCCGTACTCCACATTGCCCGTGTAGAAGGGCAGGCCCTGCCGGGTGATGTCCCCAAAGGCGAGGGTGCGCACCGGGGCGGTCAGTACCTTTTTGCAGCCGCTGACCCGCACGCCGAAGTCCCCCAGCAGGTAGAAGGCCTCCAGATTCGTGCGGGGGCCGATGGGCACGGTGATCTCCAGGCGGCTCTCCCCCGCGCCCAGCTCCGGCAGGGGGACGGTTTTTATGCTCTTGTCCACGAACCAGCCGTCAGGCCGGACCGTGGGCACCCCCAGGCCGTTCAGAGTGACCCGGGCGCTCTCCGGGCACTCCAGGGCCAGCTTGGCCCCCATGACCCGAACCTCGCTGTGAATGCGGAATTGCAGCCGCAGCCGATCCTTTGGCTCCTCCTTAGGCAGCAGGTAGGGCTGGACCACCTCCTTGCGCCGCAGGGGGATGCCCAACTCAGCCCGGGCCATGTTGTCAATGCGCAGCAGCTCCTCCATGGGGCGGAAGTCCCCGTCGTTCAGGGCGTACTCCGCCATGTCAAGTAAAAGCATATTGGGCTCGCTGAGCCGTATCTCCACCGGCTCCAGGGTGAGATTGGGCGCTCCCAAGCCCTCTGCCTGTTCCGTAACATCTGCCGTACCCCGCCCAGGTGTCAGCCGCAGCAGCAGGCTGTCATGGATGTGCCAGGGGCGGGAGAACACCGTCCAACCACTTTCATACCGGGCGGGCAGGGGCCCGGTCTCCCCGGTGAGGGTGTCGAACGCCTCCAAAGCGTACTCCCCCCGCAGTGCAAAGCGCAGTGTGGGGGCCGGGTCCACGTCCGGGCTCTCGGGAGTCTTGCCGTTGCAAAGGAACAGCCACTTGCAATTTTCGTCCTCCCGAAGCTGGTAGAGCAGCCGGTCCGCCCGCCTGCCGTCCTCGTGACGAATGTCTATCATTCGCTCCGATTCCAGCGCCGCCAAGATACTCTCCCGGTCAAAGCCCACACGCTCCGCCCGGCCGAACAGCTCCCGGCACCTGTCGGAGGGCTCCCCGTCAACATATTCGGGGCAGGGGCCCAGGAAGACCACCCGCCCGCCGCCGTTTAAGAGGGCCTCCAAACGCTCTATGGTAGAACTCCGCAAAGTGCGCACCGGCGGCACCAGCACCACCGAGTAGGCGCACTCACCCACCGCCAGGGGCGCTCCGGGGGCCAGACACTGCTCCGGGAGCCGGGCCTCGTTGATATAGTCAAAGTCGATATTCCCGAACAGCAGCCACTCACACAGCCCCGCGAACTGCTCCTCCATCTGTCCTCTTGCCCCGGCGGTCTGGGCGGCGGGTCCGAACAGCAGCCAATAGCTCTCGATGGGGTGCACGACCCCCACTGTCACCGCCGGGCGGCCCCGGGTCAGGGCGGTGTTCAGCCGGGCGAAGTGGTCCTCTATCATGGGGAACTCCTCCCACCATGGGGACTGATAGCCGATGGACGCCGGGTAGTCCCGCTTGGCCTCGCCCTGCATGGTGTACCAGGAGAGGTGGGGCACCCGCAGGGTCACCCCCAGCGCCGCCTGCCAGTCCCCTTGCAGCTTGTAGGTGCGGAAATCGCAGTCCCAGCCGGTGACCCCATACAGCTCCGAGAGCACCCCCTCCGCCCCCTGCTGCCGGGCCATGGACTGGGCCTGCTTGGCGGTGGTGTACTCCCGGAAGTCGCAGAGCATATCGATGCCCGGCAGACCGAACTCCGGGTAGCAGCGCATGGCGTCCCCCACGGCCTGGGTCTGACTCTCCAGGGTGGGCTCGCCCATCAGGTGACCAGTGAGCAGCAGGCCGTTTTCCCGACACCAGCGGCCTATTTGCTGGCAGTAGCTCTCCAAAAACCGGTCTGTGACAAGGTTCTGATACCGCCACCGCACCCGGGAGAGCCTGCCCCCGGGCAGCTCCCAGATGAGCTCGGGCAGCACGTCCAACAGTTCTTCATCATAGCGGACCCGGTACAGCTCCGGGAGGCAGTCCGTCCAGGAAAGGAACAGGTCCTTATGCTGGGCGGCGAAGTCCAGGGCCTGCTTGGGTGCGAACTGTGGCTCGTCGGTGAAGATACCCGGGGCCGTGCCGCCGAAGTCCCCGCCCACCCACTTTTTGTAGGCCTCGTGAGTGGTCTCGATGAACTCGCGGATGGCCTGGGGGCTCAGGGTGTCCACATAGGCTTGGTCGTTGAACCAGGGGTCAGCCGCGGCGTGCTCCATGTAGGCGTACCACTTTGCGCCCCGGGCAGCTTCGCCCTTGTCTATGCGCCGGTACTCCGCAAGGCAGCCGTCCCCGTCCAGCACAATGTCATAGACCGCAAGCAGCTCCCCATTGTCCTGACGGACACTGTTCTGCCCCCGGCCCGGCTCGGGCTTTTTCGCCTGATGGGGGTGCTCCGGGGCGTAGGGTTCGGCGGTGAAAAGCAGGGTCTTCCGGGCGTTTTCGGGCTTGTCCCTGGTCACCTTCCCGCCCGCCGAGCCCGATGGCCAGCGGTCCTCGTCGTAGAGCCAAGCCAGCATCCCCGCCTTGCGGGCCTCGTCCACGCAGGCTTTGATGTGCACCATGAACGGTTCTTCCAGGTAGGGCGCGTCCAGGCCGGTGCGCACGTGCATATGGAATCCGCCCAGGCCCATCTTCTTGAAGATGGCGATCTGCTCCAGGAGCTCCTCCCGCTTTAACTCTCCGTTCCAGGCCCAGAAGGGCGCGCCCCGGTACTCGCTGGTAGGATTCTTGAACAGCTCCGGCACAAGAGACTTTCCCTTTGACTTTGGATATAGCATACTAACACATCCTCTCTTTCAATAGTGCAAGACTGACCCTCGCGTCCTCATCAAAGTGCTCAAAGCCCGCTTCAATACTCACGCGCCCTGCATATCCCATCTTATTCAGCACTGCAAACAACTCTTTGTATTCACCCTGCCGGTCTGCCGGGTCACCATGTTTTGGGCAGACCCGCCCCTCCGGGCAGGCGGTGTGTACATGCCAAAGAAGCTCCCCCGCGTCAGCTAGGGCTGTCAGCGGCTCGCCCTCACAGTGCATATGATAGGTGTCGCCCAGCACGCCCACATGGGGCAGGTCCAGCAGCGCCACCAGCTCCACCGCCTCGCTTACACGGTTCAGGATGTTGCACTCCTCCCGGCGCAGGGACTCAATGGCGATGTCCAGGCCGTGCTCCCCGGCAAGGCGGTCTGTGAGGGTTAAGTAGTCCCGGAGCTGCCGCCAGGCCTGTGCCCAGGAGAAGCCCTCCGGTACTCGCCGACTGCCCCCGGACCCGAAGACGATGACCCGCGCCCCCAGCTGCTCCGCCCGGGCAAAGGCAACGGAGAGATAGCTCTCCGCCCGGGCAAGGTCTGCCGCCTCGCCCACCACCGGCAGGTCCCCCGGGAGCATACCGTTCATGGCTTCGCACCGCAGGCCGGACCCATCCAAAGCCCTCCGGGCATTCTGAAATTCCTCCTCTGGCATGGCGGCTACCGCCGAAAGCGCGGTCTCTATGTAATCGTAGCCCAGCCGGGCCAAAACCCCGGCGTTATCCAAGGACGTGCAGACGCCTAATTTCATTTTATTCACACTTTCCGGCTTATGCCGTTTATTTTTGGGGAAGTTCCCCGCTAGAGATATTATAGCATTTTCCATAGGATTTGTATATATGGAACCGTGTCAGCGGCAGCAAAAACCGCTGGTAAAATCGCGTGGGAAGTGGTATAATTATTTCAAATCATCCTACATAGAAGAAGGCATAGAATATGCAAAATCTGAAGATCCAGCTAAACGAGATCACCTCCGAGGGCGTCACCGCCACCTGGGAGCCTGTCCCCGACGCGCGCACCTACCGGCTTCTTTGGAGCGACCGTAACACCCCCGCTCAAATTTACAAGAAGTCCGGCGAAACCGCAGGGACCAGCCTTCGGTTTGACAAGTCCACTCACATTCCATACTACTTAAAGGTGCAGGCTCTGGATGATTCCGGGGCTGTCTTTGCGTCCGGCGGGCCTGTCCCCACCCCGGTGGAGCGAGTGCTTCACCCCCAGCTTGAAGAACTTGGCCGGGGGCTTACCGCGGTATGCACCGAGGACGGTGTTTTTCTCAGCTGGAGATTTATGCGCGGGGAGGCAAAAGGCTATGGTGAGACCGGCCTGACTGGCGCGGATTTTGTGGTATACAAGAATGGGACGGCTTTGGCAATGGTGACAGACCGCACCAGTTACCGGGACAGGACAGGCACCGCAAGGGACAGGTACGCTGTGGCGGCTGGACATGGGGCCCAACATCCGGGCGGGGGCCCACTACACCCAGTTCATGGTCTACGATTTCAACGGCGACGGTCAGGCGGAGATGGCGGTAAAGACCGCCACCGGCACGAAAATGACCCGCTTTGCCCCGGACGGCACAGTGCTCAGTGAGAAGTACATCACGATGCCCCAGGAGGACATAGAGTCCGGGTACTCCCACCAGGATAACTATGTCTGCGACGCCGCCGGGTATCGGGAGCACCTGATAGAAATGTTCATGGGGTGGAACGGACGGCCCCAGGTGCAGAGCTGTCAGTGGCCCCGCACCTTGGAGGAGTGCTTCGGCATACCTGCTCGGTACAGCTATCCCCTGAGCCGCAATGACGCGGAGGCGCTGGTGGACTACTTCATCACCGAATACGCCCCCTCACGGGACAGCCACAACCATCTTGAAGAGTTCGAGGGCTTCATCTTCACCGGGCCGGAGTACCTTACCATGTTCAGCGGGATGGGCCGGGAGCTGGACACCATCCGCTATAAGCCCGGGCGTGAGGACGACGGCCTTTTGTGGGGGGACTACGCCTGGGACCGTATCGAGCCCTGCAACCGGGTTGACCGCTTTCTTGCGGGTGTGGCCTATCTGGACGGGGAGCGGCCCTATCTGCTCATGTGCCGAGGGTACTATACCAGAGCCTGCGTGGTGGCATATGACTTCTTTGAGAACCGTTTTCATGAGGTCTGGTGCGCGGATTCCGGCTTTGTAGGCATGGACAACCCCTTCAACTGCAAGCGCTACGCGCCGGGGGGCGATAATCCTGCCTACGCCGGGCTGGCCGGGCAGGGCAACCATAGCCTTTCCACCGCCGATATCGACAGTGACGGCTGCATGGAGGTCATCTATGGCGCGGCGGCTATCGACCATGACGGTACGCTGCTCTACTCCTCCCGGGGGCTGCTGCCTGACGGCAGAGAAGCCCGGCTTGGCCACGGCGACTCCATGCACGTGGCGGACATCGACCCGGACAGGCCAGGGCTTGAGATATTCAACGTGTTCGAGGAGGGGAAGAACGCCCCCTACGGCTACGCCCTGCGGGATGCGGAGACCGGGGAGGTACTTTTCGGGGAATATTTTGAGGGGGACCTGGGCCGGTGCATGATCGGGGATATCGCACACGACGTGCGGGGATTGCAGGTCTGGGTCAATGATGTGTTCGACTGCAAGGGGAGGCGGCTGGATATGCCCGCGCCCTCCACCAACGCCCGGATCTACTGGGCCGGGGACCTGACCACCCAGGTGACGGACGGCCCGGACTATCTGGGCGAACAGGCGAAGGGGGAGCAGACAGGCCGGGTCATCGACCCCCAGAGGGGGATCCTGCTGGAGCCGGAGGGCACCCTTGCCAACAACGGCAGCAAGGGCAACCCCTGCCTGATTGCCGACCTGTTCGGCGACTACCGGGAGGAGATTGCCCTGCGCCTCGCGGACAGCAGCGCCATACGCATCTACACCAGCACCGAGGACGCACCCCACAAGCTGTTCACCATGATGCACGACCCGCAGTACCGCTGCGGCATAGCTTGGCAGAATAACTGCTATAACCAGCCGGTATATCCGTCCTTCTATTATGCTAGTGATATGAGGTTTGAAAACGTGCTCCCCGGCGCGGAAGCCGGGCAAAAATAAAGCATTGGGAGATAGAAGCATGAAGAAATCAAAAGTTATCTACACCTGTTTTCCCGGCGGGCGGCACAAGGCCCTGACTATGAGCTATGACGATGGCCGGGAGGAAGACCGCCGCTTGGTGGACATTATGAACAAAAGCGGCATACGCGGAACCTTCAACCTGAACAGCGGCCTGCCTGCCGGGGACGGGCGTATTCCGCTGAGCGAAGCCGCGAGCCTGTATGCGGGCCATGAGATCGCCTGCCACACCAGCCTGCAATTCACCGCCGCCGGGGACAGGGTTTATAACCCTTCGGCGTGTTCCGTATGGCTTGAGGTAGATGGTGAAAAGGTGCAGGCCGTGTCGGGAAAATTAACTGAGCTTTAAGGAGGATTTTATATGGAACGCATGGCATGGAGAGGCAGGATCAAACCCGGCTGCAAGGAGGAGTACATCCGCCGTCACAACGAAATCTGGCCCGAGATGGTTGAAGTGCTCAAAGGCGCGGGCATCTGCAACTACACTATTTTCCTGAGCGGGGACGAGCTGTTCGGCTATCCGAGGGCCGGGGCAGCCAAAAACGTGTTCTGACCGTCTTAACGGAGACAGGCACTATCACCCAGCGGGAGCTCACGGAGCGCCTGGGCATCCAGCCCGGCTCCGCCAGCGAGGTGATAGCCAAGCTGGAAAACGCGGGACTGCTCACCCGCGCGGAGAGCGGGGCCGACCGGCGTACAGTGGATGTCAGCCTTACCGAGGCAGGTGTGCGGCAGGCGGAGGAGGCAAAGCATCAGCAGGCCCAGCGGCGGGGGGAGATGTTCTCCGCCCTCACAGAGGGGGAGCGGGCTCAACTGCTGGGGCTTTTGGAGAAGCTGAACACCGACTGGGAGAACCGTTACCGGGAAGGTTGGAAGCATCGCCACGGCCCTCACGGCGAGCGGGAAAGGCGGGATGATGGCCACTCCCGCTGTGACCATGACTGCGCAAACTGCGCCCACCCCTGCGGCAAAAGGGAAAACGGTTTAGAATAATTCCACGCAATTTCCTATGGGATTCCACCCGGATTCCAAAGTCCAGGCGTATTCTATAGTCACCGTAAGGGCAGCGTATCAGCTTACGGAAAAACTAAGAAAGCAGGTACAGCAACATGAAAAAGATCATCACAAGAGCAGCGGCATCCATTATGACGGCGGCAGTTTTAACGGCAGGCGGGGTATCCGCTATGGCGGCAGAGGGCAACTACAGCTACCAGTCCGGCAGGCAGCAGTATGAAAGCCGCCACCAGATTTTCACTGAGGCGGCCCAGCAGATCGGCGACAGCGCCCGGGAGGCTTTCCTTGCAGCCAACGGCATCGGCGGGGACGGGCCCAACAGCGGCAACACCCGGCTGGACGCAGAAAAGCTGGCCGAGGCTGGAGTTATCGACCAGGAGACAGCGGAGAAGATCGCCCAGTACGCTTCGGAGAAGCAGGCTGACCGCCACGCTGGTTACGCCGGGAAGTCGTCTATGTCAGCGGAGGAGCGCCACAGCTTCTACGACGGTATGAAATCCGAGGACGGTGACCCTGTGGAGGAACTTCTGGCAGCGGGCGTCATCACCCAGGAGCAGGCGGACGCTATCCAGGCGTACCTCAACTAGACCCATCCAGCGGCAAGGGGCGGCGTTTGCGGCCTCTTGCCTTTCTGGGCTTGCTATCCGCCCGCGTTCCTGCTATACTGTGTCCCACAAGAAAGGGGGCCTATCTATGGCTAAGATCCTAATTGTAGACGATGAGCCGGACATCCACCAGCTTATACAGCGCTTCGCGGAGCACGAGGGCCATGAGACCCTGTGCGCCTCCAGCGGCGAGGAGGCTGTGGCCCTGTGCCGGGAGCGGGATTTTGACGTGATCATCATGGACATCATGATGCCCGGCATGGACGGTTTTGCCGCCAGCCGGGAGATACGCCGGGAAAAGGACATCCCCATTTTGATGCTCTCGGCCCGGGGCCAGGAGTACGACAAGCTCAAGGGCTTTGAGGTGGGGGTGGACGATTATGTGGTCAAGCCCTTCTCCGCCCGGGAACTTATGGCCCGAGTGAACGTGATCGTCAACCGGCACAGGGCCCAGAATCAGCCCAAAAGCGAAATTGTCTGGCGGGGGCTGCGCATAGATCTGCTGGGCCGGTGCGTGTTCGTGGACGGCGTAAAGACAGAACTCACCGCAAAGGAGTACGGCATTTTGGCGTATCTGGCAGAGAACAGGGGCATCGCCCTGACCCGGGGGCAGATACTGGATGCGGTGTGGGGCTATGACGCCATCGGCGACGACCGCACAGTGGATTGGCAGATAAAACTGCTGCGGGGCAAGCTGGGGGATTACCGGGGCTGCATCGTCACCCTGCGGGGAATGGGGTATAAATTTGAAACAGCGGACGAATAGCTTTGGAAGAAAACTCTGGCTCTACTTTATCGTGTTCGCGGCCCTGATTTTGGGAGCGCTGTGGCTCTTGCAGACCGTGTTTTTACAGAGTTTTTATGACGGCATGGCAATCCGGAATACCCAGCGGCTGGCGGAGAAAATCGTGGGACAAGTGGACAGTGATGACTTTGAGGAGCAACTAGACGCCTGGGCCTCGGAGGGTTCCATGCTGATTTTCCTCACCGACCGGGAGGGCGGCATCCTCTACAGCACCGACGAGCACAGCGCCGTCTACCAGAAGAAAGACGCGGGGCACTCCGGCGGCTCCAACCCCTACCGGGAGCAGGAGGGGCTGAACTGGCAGGAGGGCGCAAGACACAATCTGCCCTCCGATTACCCCGGCTTTTTGGAGCGCCTGGAGGCAAGTTCCATAGGCCGAGTAGGCTATAAGAGCTGGGACGACAAGGCATATATTTATGGGCAAGTTTTACCGGAATCTTCCCGCTTCGGACAGGCTGTGCTGTACATGAGCACGCCCCTGGGCGGGGCCGGGGCGGCGGTGGGTATTCTGCGTGTGCAGCTGCTTTGGGTGACTTTAGCGTCCCTGGCCCTGGCCTCAGTGCTGGCGTGGCTGGTGGCCCGGCAGTTTGCCCGGCCCGTGGCGGCTATCACCCGTCAGGCAAGAAATCTGCCTGACGGAAACACAGAAGCCCCTTACGAAGCGGGCTTCTGTAAGGAGCTGGACGAGGTCTCCCGGGCGCTTACGGAGACCGCCGAGGCCCTCCGTAAGCTGGAAAATACCCGGCGGGAACTGCTCGCTAACGTCTCCCACGATTTGCGCACGCCCCTGACCATGATAAAGGGCTACGCGGAGATGGTGCGGGAGATTTCCTGGAGCGATGAGGAAAGGCGGGAGCAGGACTTGGGTATCATCACGCGGGAAGCGGACAGGCTTACGGCTCTCGTGAACGATATTCTGGAATATTCCGCCGCCCAATCCCAAGAGCCGGAACTGACAAGGGTTGATTTAAGCAGGCTAGCGAAGGAGGCCGTGGAGCAGTTTACGCCCCTGGCCCAGCAGAAGGGGTTGAAAATTGCGGGTGATATTGCGCCGGGAGCGCAGGTTATGGCAGACGAAAAGTATATGAGCCGGGTGCTGTACAACCTTCTGGACAATGGTTTGCGTTACGCCCAAAATCAGCTGATCGTGCAGGTGAAAGCCCAAGAGGGTACCGTCTGTGCAGAGGTTCGGGATGACGGCCCCGGCATCCCGCCGGAGGAACTTCCGCTGGTTTGGGAGCGGTATTTTACCTCGAAGCAACGCGGGGGTCATGGGAACTCTGGCCTGGGGCTGGCCATCACCAAGGAGCTCCTAACGGCACAAGAGGCCCGATTTGGCGTGAACAGCCAGGTGAGGGATGGGACAGCGTTTTGGTTTGAAATATCGCAAGTAAAATAATACGCCACGAGGGGCTGAAAAATATGAAAGTGTTTTTGCCAGCGCTATTGCTTGTCCTGGCTCTCGTTGGAGCAGCAGTTATATTGTTGTCGCTCCAGTTGATGATAAACAGCATTCCTTATGCTGAATGGGTCAGGCTGCAAAAAGAACGATATGAAATGAAAAAAAGTAAATAGAAACAGTAGCCTGTGGCGGAGCACTCTCCTCTGCCTCCAAAGCCGGTGCTGGTGCAGGGTTCGGCTTCTCGGATGGTGCAGGGGACGAGAGCGGTTCCGCCTCCGGCGTGGGGATGGGCGTAGTCGAATCTATATAGCTCAACTGATAGCTGGAACTACCGCCGATCTCCAGCTGGAGAACGCCGTCGTCCCCAACGTGGATCGTACCGGGATACATGCCAGAGTCCGTCTTGAGCCGAAACTCAACCCCGGCCCAGGCGGTGCCGAGCTGTACTTCTAGCTGCTCGGGCGTAGCCACCTGCAGGTTTGAGCCGTCGGTATAGTCCCTTGCAAGAGCGGGTACGGACAGGGCAAACAGCAAAATTCATGTGATTATCAGACTGAACATCGGCCTGTTTTTTGAAGTTTGTGAACGCATAGTTGATGCCCAGGATCCGCACGGTTGCCCTCGCCCCTCTGGGCGGCCTGCCGCGCTTATACTTCTGTGCAATTCATGGCATTTCTTTTACCTCCCAATCGCTATGTTTTCTTGATTTCTTATGCTTCACTTGGCGTTTTGGTTTTCTGTATGCTTAACTTTTTGTATGTGTTGACATACAAAACAGCGGCAAGCAATATTGAAAGAATGTCGGCTACTGGCTGCGCCCAAACTAACCCGGTAAGTCCTAAGACTGCTTTCAGAATGAACAGGACGGGAATGAAAATGATTCCCTGTCGGCTCAAATTGATAACCAGCGAAGCTGTAGCTGCTCCCATAGCTTGTAAAGCGTTGGTAAGGACATAGAACACGCCGAAAATGGGACTCGTTGTAAGTAAGATTTTCGCAAACTGGACGGCGTGATCAAAGGCTGTCACATCAGCTAAAAATGCACTGACGATCTGGTTTGTAAACAGGTAGCAGATAACGGTCAATACAACGCCTAAAATGAAGGAAAAAATGAAAGAGAACTTAAACACGTCCTTGAACCGTTTCCATAGCTTCGCGCCTACACAATATCCCAGCAAAGGCTGTACGCCCTGCCCCAGCCCAATACATACCATGCCTGTTATCGTTACAACTTTCATCGCAACACCCATTCCGGCAATCGCCATATCGCCGTATTCTGCCATTTGGCTGTTGATAATGATTTGTGAAACGCTCATCAGCATAGAGCCTAATGCGGCGGGTACGCCAATGGCAAGCACGCTGCTGCAAACCTTTTCCCTTAAGGTAAAATCTTTCAGCCGGACACTAAGGCTTGATTTTCCACGGAGAAAATAGGAAATGTAATATCCTGCCCCGAACACGTTCCCGATCACGGTGGCGATAGCAGCTCCGGCGATATCCCACCCAAAACCCAAGATCATAATGGGGTCAAGAACTACGTTCAGCAGGTTTCCTAAAAGCTGCCCCATACAAGCCCGCCCCGATTCTCCCTCTGTACGGATCACATTGGAGTAGCAGTTGGAGATCAGCACAAAGGGCCCGCTGCATACAACGATCATCAGATAGGTTTTCGCTAAATCCCATGTATCGGAACTTGCCCCGATAAGGGAAAGTATCTGCTCCATAAAAATCAAGAACAGAGCCGCCATGACCACACCCACGATCACGCAGCCCCACATACAGAAAGAACATACTTTCTTTGCATAGTCCTTTCTTCCCTCTCCCAACGCACGGGAGATAACCGAAGTGCCGCCCATTCCGAACACGGTTCCTACTGCCATAAATATCAGAAATACAGGCGTTGCAAGGGAAACTGCGGCAACCTGTAATGCGTCATGGGTCTGACCAATAAAGAATGTATCAGCCAGATTGTAGACTAATACCATGAGCATAGCTGCCATAGCGGGCAAGGCGTTCTTGAATACTGCTTTGGGTACGGGAATTGATTCAAATACTTCCAGTGATTTTTGTTCCATAAAATTTCCTCCTTGTATGCTTGTCAAAAGCAAGCTATTGAATTGGCTTTTATAAATACCCGCTTTATGACGGGTTTCTATCAACGACAATCCTCTTTTTGATTCTTTATCAGCCTTTTATGAAAGCACGCTATCAATTTGTTTGGGATAAATGCCCGCGAGTCTGGGCGGGCATTTATTTCATGTTCTCGTATATCCTTTGGAGCAGACTGTGAAACGTGGCCTGTTCTTCTTCAGATAGTCCGTGAAACATGGTTTGTTCCACTTTTCTGCTATTCTGTATAGCGTCCTGGCAGCATTTTTCACCTGCCGGGGTAATTCGGACAAGTTTCATTCGCTTGTCGTTTGGGTCGGTAAAACAGTCAACCAGTTTCTTTAATGCAAGCCTGTTTACAATCCCAGCACAAGTGGATTGTGCTACCCCTAAAATGCGTTCCAGTTCTTTGAATGAGTAGGTCTTTTCGTCTTTTTCGTTCAGTGACAGCAGCACCCATACTTGAACCATAGTCAAGTCGTTCTGACGCAAGGAATTATTCGCCTGTCTTTCGATTGCGTCATGGAGCTGTTTTATGAGTTGCCCGCTGGTAAGGTTATCGTTCAATTCAGCACCTCCTTTCCCTTTCATGAGGTATCATAGCACATCAAAAGCAAGATGTCAATACCCTGCTTTTGATTTTTGTATTATGAAAGAAAGATAGGTGTGGGTTCCGCCGTAGTCGGCATTGTGGGAATGTGTATAACTACCGGCCACGATACCCGCCGCCGTCTGCTCCATGTCGTCGGAGAGGAAGCGGCTGTCCGTCCGGGGGTAGGTCAGCAGGCGCTTTTCATACAGCGTTTGGGCGTAGTCAAGGGTCTGCTTGGCGGTGAAGCCTAAAAGTCGGTTGGCCTCCCGCTGCAAAGTGGTGAGGTCGTAGAGCTTGGGCGGCTGTTCGGTTTTCTTCTCCCGCTGGATGGAAGCGCAGACGGCCCGCGTTCCCCCGCAGGCCGTCTTGACACTCTCCGCCTTGGCGGGGTCAGGTCAGGGGCGGGAGACTCGCCGGGAATATCCAGCCTGATCTGCTCCCCCTGGACGGGGTTCAGCTTTTCATCTGCCATTTACATACCTCCTTCGAATTTTGTAGTGTTGCACAAATTTTTGCCTCATTCCGCGCTATCCACGCAATGAAAATACCCCGGCGAAGCCGGGGGTATTTCATATGCGGGTATAACCCTATGATATTAGCCACGCGTCACATCGCGTTGGTGTCACCTGCGTATTGTCCCTATCTGCCGCCCGTAAACGAGCCTATTAGAAGTTCCCCAGCGCCATCTGTTCTCCGGCCCTAGGTATCTATGCGCGTCATATCCGCCAGTGCGCGGTCGCGGTACGCAAGGTCCGTGCGCCGGGCAAAGCCCATCTTCTCCCAGAAGGCGTTACCCTTCTCATTGGCGGCAAAGGCCACCAGATTGACCTTGTTGATGCCCTGATCCCTCAGGGCGCTCAGGGCCGCCTCCACAAGCCGCCTGCCTATCCCACGCCCCTGGCAGTCCGGGGACACCGCCGTGTGGCTGATAGTTCCTCTGCGTCCGTCGTGTCCGGTGAGTATCGTCCCGACTATGCCGCCATGCTCTACGGCCACAAAGCAGGTGCCTGGGTTCCGGGCAAGATATTTTTCTATGCCCTCCCTGGAATCGTCCAAGCTGTTCAGCCCCATCCCCGGGCAGCTGAGCCAGAGGGCATATACACTGTCATAGTCCCCGATGGTCATATTGCGTATTTCCATAGCCATTCCTCCCTCAAAATATAACAAAAAACCGGGCCCCCAAAAGGAGGCCCGGCCTTTTACGCGGTAGGCTTACAGCTTGACCACGTTCACGGCGCGCAGCTTCTCGCTGTTCTTGGGATCGGGCTCGGTCTCAAAGGTGACCTTCTGGCCCTCTTCCAGGGTCTTGAAGCCATCTGCCTGGATGGCGGAGAAATGCACGAAGACGTCCTCGCCGCCCTCGTCGTTGGAAATGAAGCCATAACCCTTCTCTGCGTTGAACCACTTGACTGTACCGTTCATTTTTGGCACCTCCATAGAAATGTTTCGTAATCCGACTGCTTCACGAACACCCGGCTCAGAAACACGATAGTTCAGCGGGCCTGCCCGATAAACTATTGCACCCTTCTGGCTAAGAAGAACTCACAGCTTGTGTAAATCATCAGACGCCCAATGACCTACAGAAACTGTGAGTACATTTTCGTGCTATCAGAATACAGCCAAAGTATACCACGCCCAGCAAGGTTTGTCAAGGGGATTTGAAATTTTTTACTTATCTTCCGGCTTTGGGACCCTGCCGAAGACCTCCATCACAGGCCCGCGCATCCAAAGCCCCGGGGTAATGCGCACCGAATACCCGAATCCCCCGTCGCAGAGCCAGTCCCCGGGCTCCGCCTTCGGCAGCCCAAAGGCCGAGAGGATGGAGGTCATCACCCCCGCGTGGGTCACCAGCACCGCCGAGGTCGCGCCCCTTGCCATCATGTTCCGCACCAGCAGCTGAAACCCGCCGCAGACCCGCTGAAAGAACACCTGCCCGCTCTCGCCGTTTGGCGGAGCGCCCTCACCCATAAGCCACTCCCGAAACCCCGGCTCGTCCCGAAGCTCCTCCGCGGTCCTGTTCTCCCAGTCCCCGAAGTCGCACTCCGCCAGCTCCAGCACCACCTCGGGCTCCGCCTCCGGATACAGTATCTTCAGCGTGTCCACACAGGACACCGCCGGGCTCGCGCAGTAGAGCTCCCCCTTCGGGTACTCATACTCCCTCTTTATCCCCGCCAGCTCCGCCACCGCCCCCATAGGCAGCGGCGACTGCGCCCGGCCCACATACCGGCCCTCCAGCGCCCCCTGTGACGGCATGGCCCGCAGGATGTGTATAACGTATGACTTCATGGGGTCAACTCCTTTCTGGGGTATTATAGCGCAGTTTCGGTGTTTTTACAAGATGTGGAGAGCGGGAAATAATTTCCGAATAGTATTGTAATTTCCCGGTATATCTGCTATTATTGCTATGGAGTTCGCCAAATGGTGAATGGTTGACCCTTTACGGAGGGTCTGAAGCCTCTGATTACATAGAAACTCGAAAGGGAATCTGGTAAAAGGAGGATGAGCTTATGAGCGTTCCTATTGAAGCCGTCATAGTGATGATGATGGGATTTATACAGACCATCGTTCTTCTCATCATTGAGCTTATAAACGCAAAAAAGTAACCTGCAAGCCTTGGCGAAGGTAAGGTTACTTTTTTGTATAACTTTTACGAAGAAGTAAATATAACCGGGCCAGCCGTTCACCGGCGGGCTCCTTCTTTTTCTGTCTACATTATACCCCATTGGGGCGCTCTTGTCAAGCCCTCAGTCCTCCATGGCCTTGTCCGTGATGGCCTTCTTCTTCCACTTGCCCCTGAGATAGGCGATGGTGGTCAGCACCGCGCCCACGACCCATGATATCAGCAGCGAGAGGAACAGCGGGGTGGGCTCGCCAGAGCCCATAGGCATACCCTCGGGCCGGGTCAGGAACTCAAGGCCGTAGGCCACGGGCACCCGCACGATAACGGTGGTGATAACGGAGATCCACATGGGGGTCATGGTGTCCCCAGCGCCGCGCATAACGCCGGAGAGTATCTGGGTGACGCTCATGGCGATATAGCCCAGGGCCAGGGTGTTGAGCATCTGCTGGCCAAGCTTTATAACGTCGGGGGTGTCGGTGAACATGAGCATAAGGTACTTGCCGAAGACCAGTATCAGCCCCACCAGCACCACCGACACGGAAACGCCCATAATAAGCCCGGACTTGGCGCCCTTTTCCGTGCGGTCAAGCCGCCCGGCGCCCATGTTCTGGCCGGTGTATGTAGTCATGGCCGAGCCGAAGGTGAAGTTGGGCATCATGGCAAAGCCGTCCACGCGCATGACCACGGTATTGGCCGCCAGCACCGCCGTGCCGAAGGAGTTCGTCAGGTTCTGCACCACTATCATGGCCAGGGAGAAGATGGCCTGGGTAAGGCCGCTGGGCAGCCCCAGCTTGCACAGGCGCTTTACGAACACGGCCTTTGGCCATAGGGTGCGGAGGGTCACGGTAAAGTGCTCCCTCATCTTCAAAAGCCGCACCATGCACAGCACCCCGGAGATGAACTGCGAGACTATAGTGGCCCAGGCCGCCCCGGCCACGCCCATCTTGAAGCCCGCAACAAACCAGATATCAAGGCCGATGTTCAGTATGCAGGCCGTCAGAAGGAACACCAGCGGCATGATAGAGTCCCCAAGGCCCCGCAGCACGCCGGAGATGACGTTATAAAAGGCGCTGCCGATAAAGCCCAGAAACAGTATGAGCATATAGTCGCAGGCCATGTCGAAGATATCCTTGGGGGTGTCCAGCATGGACATCACGGGCCTTGTGATTATGGGGCCCAGTATCATCACGAATATCGTGCACGCCAGTGTGGCCGTGATGGTGGTGCCGATGGTCTGTGAGAGGGAGTCCCGCTCCTTGGCCCCGAAATACTGCGAGGCCATGACGCTTGCGCCCACGGAAACGCCCATAAACAGCACCAGCAGCAGATTTATCACCGGCCCGCTGGCCCCGATGGCCGCAAGGGCGCTGTCGCCCACATAGTTGCCCACCACGATGGAGTCCACGGTGCTGTAAAGCTGCTGGGCCATATTGCCGATAAGCAGCGGCACCGAAAAGCGTATCAGGTTTCTGGTGGGGCTGCCCACCGTCATGTCCTGCGCCTGGAACAGCGAGGAAAGCCTTCCTGCCATAAATTATCCTTCCTTCCTTTATTTCATTATCAGCTTATTATACCATAAAACCCCGCAAAAAGCTCTACCGCGTATTCGACAAAGTTAGCTTGCGAACAATCGGATATGTCTGGCTATAGTACACAAAAGCAATTAGTTCAGTGGAACAACCTTTATACATTCATAGTGTATATTCACGATGGGCCGCATGATAGGAGG
This sequence comes from uncultured Eubacteriales bacterium, assembly GCA_910584745.1. Lineage (GTDB taxonomy): Bacteria > Bacillota > Clostridia > Oscillospirales > Acutalibacteraceae > Acutalibacter. The sequence continues at coordinate 23,753 of CAJUDG010000014.1, read as the reverse complement.
CTCAGTAATGCTCCAAACCGGGTCCATAATATAGAGAAAAGATGAGCCCGCCGGTGAACGGCTGGCCCGGTTTATATATTATTGCAAGGATCAACCGCTGCCTTCGCCTAAAGAGTAGAGCGGTTGCTTTTACGCGGTTTAGCCCTCCTCAGGCATCTTCCTGGCCTTATGTATCCACTTCCCGCTCTTGAGCCGGAACACAAGCCATACGGACTTGATGATAAAGTCAATGCGAAGGGCGATAAGCACGATGGCCGGCGGCATGTTCAGCACTAGCCCCGCCAACGCTCCCAGCGGAATTGACGCCACCCACTGGAAGATGATGTCGGCGATCATCAAAAATTTCGTGTCACCGCCGCCGCGGAGAATACCCTTTGACAGGGCGCTCTGCACCGCCTGGAAGAAGACGATAATGGCGCTGGCCTCCATCATATGCACGGTTATCTCCACCGTGGAGAGGGCTATCTCATATAGCCCGATGGACCACTCGCCCAAAAACAGCACCAAAATGCCGCCGAATATCCCGATGACGACCGACAGGATAAGGAATGTCCAGCCCTCCTTCTGAGCCCGCTGGAACTCGCCCTCGCCGACAGTCTGTCCGATGACCACACCGGCGGCGCTGGTGGCCCCCTGTATGGCCACGGTGGCCATGCGGTCCATGACGGTGACAATGGCATAGGCGGAGACTATCTCCTTGCCCATATGTCCCAGAATTATGGAGATGATGCTTGCCGCCAGGGCCAGAAGGGAGTCGGAGATGATGGCGGGCATACCCAGCCGCCTGAACTCCCCGAACAGGGCTTTGGCGGGCGGCTTTAAAAGGCCCCTCACCTGATATTTTAACACCTTCTCAAATTTCAGCAGGTATACGGCACAGAAAGCAAATTCCACCGCCCGGGCGATAAGTGTGCCCACCGCCGCGCCCATGACGCCAAGGGCCGGCGCGCCAAGCTTGCCGAAGATGAAGATATAGTTGGCGCCGATGTTCACAATAAAGGAGGCGATGGAGACATAGAGCCCCAGCTTGGCGTTGCCTATGGAGCGCATGACGTTTGAGAGCACAAGGCTTATGCCGTGGGGCAGATAGATCAGCGCCGTGACCCGCAGGTACTGGGCCCCCAGCTCTATCACGTCCTCCTCGGCGGTGAAGATGCCCATGATCTGCGCGGGCACCAGGAAGGTGACCGCGGCAAAGGCCGCGCCGCCAACTATAACTATCTGAAGCACCAGGTCGAAGACCCTGCACACGGTCTTAAGGTCCTTGGCGCCGAAATACTGGCTTGAGAGCACCAGCCCCGCCGCGCTTATGCCCATGCACAGGAACACGAAGATATTGTAGAACTGGTTTGCAAGGCTGGAGGCGGAAATTGAGGCCTCGCCAAGCTTTCCCACCATAATGGTGTCCATCATGTTCACGCCCTGGTTTATGATGGACTGACACACGATGGGTATGAGGATAAGGATGACCTTGCGGTAAAAGCCCTTGTCCCGCACCCAGTACCTGTCCAGCCATCGGGTACTCTGCTCTGTCATGGGGCATCATTCCCTTCAAAAGTTTCGGAGCATTTGACCCCGCGGAGAAGGGGGAGGGTCTGCATACCCGTGTGTCTGGGCAGAAAACTCATTTTCAAGACCATTTTATTTCCTCCTTTTGGAATTATATCTCTATATAAAGCATACAACTACGGGGAAATAATTGCAAGAGCAACTTTTTTTGGGGGGCCAATTTATGAAAATCTCGTTGCAAGCGGCCGGTAAGTATGGTACAATTTGTGTAAAATATCCAGAGGAGGAACTGCTATGGAAGTAAAAAACTGGACCTATGAGGAGATACCGGAGTATGAGGGCAGGCCGGAGGGCGCGGCGGTGATAGAGACCACCGGGGACGAGCCGGGGGTCAGCTACCTTCACGACGTGGAGTACGCAAACATAGACGGCACCCCGCTGCATTTGCAGATCTTGGCCCCCAGCTCCCGGAATTGCGGCTACTCCCCCTTTGAGGAGAAGCAGAAATTTGCCCTGCCCTGTTATGTGTTCGTCCAGGGCTCGGCCTGGATGCCACAGTATGTCTACGGAAACGTGCCCATGCTGTCAAAGCTGGCCCTGCGGGGGTACGTCTGCGCCATTGTGGAGTACAGGCACTCCGGCATAGCCAGCTTTCCGGCCCAGATAAAGGACGCCCGCAACGCCGTGCGCTTCCTGCGCAAAAATGCCGGGAGGTTCGGCGTGGACCCGGAGAGGATGATCATGGCCGGGGATTCCTCCGGCGGGCATACGGCCATGTGGGCGGGTATGCTCCACGACGACGATACAGAGGACAACCTGTTCCCCGGGGTCAGCGCCGGGACCAGCGGCGTTGTGAACTACTATGGCTCCACCTCGGTGATGGCCCCGGATTCCAACCCCATCCAGACTCTCCACTGCCTGCCCGAAAGCCCCGAGGGAATGGTGATGGGCGGGAAAAATCTCCTGGAAAACCCGGAGCTGGCCCGGCAGCTCTCAGTGGAGTGCAACATCGATGAGGACACGGTCATGCCCCCGGTGCTTATCTTCCACGGCACAAAGGACAGGCTGGTGAACTGTGAGGGCAGCGCCATCCTCTATGAGCGGCTGAGAGAGACCGGCCACCCTGCGGACTTCTACCTGATAAAGGGCGCTGACCACGGCGGGCCGGAGTTCTGGACGGATGAGGTGCTGGATATTGTGGACGCTTTCTGCAAGAAATGCTTTGCGGAGAAGGAGTAAAGCAGGATTTCGCGAACAGGATTTTCATCCTCCCGCCCGGAATTGAATACGCCAATATCTGCAAAAAACGCTCCGTGAAATGCTTTCAGGGGGCGTTCTTTTATGCGTGTGACCGGTGATGAAGCAGCCGAAAACCAAATTGATACATCAGCAGCAAAGAAATGGGAATCAGCTCTTATCTGTTATATTATTTAAACATACAAAGAAAGCTCTTGACACGGGACACTTTACACAGTATACTAAAATTAAGTTAATGATGACTATTTGTGCTTTTGGAGAAATAAGGGGTTGAGACAGCACAGGCATACATGCCGTTTACCAAAAGCGGGATGGGTACATGACACTTTATGCGGTAGAAGGAGGCAATAAGAAATGATGGAAAAGGACGGCTTACAGACATATCTTCCGCTGACACTGGAAGCGCACTTTGAAATGCAGGCGAAAGAATCTCCAGCGGTTGAAAATCTGCATAGCCTGTGGGTCTTGCTGAGAAAGGACCTGGAGGATATGCTTCCGCTTTCACGCAACACCTTCGTGCACTATAGCCTGCATGACGCCACCCATAGCCGCTCTGTCATCCAGGCCATCGAACGCTTTTTAGGCGAAGACAGAATAAAGCTGCTTTCCGCGACGGACACCTTTATGATGCTGTTATGCGCCTATGCCCACGACTACGGCATGGCCATGTCGTTTGCGCAGATAAACGAGGCGCTGGGAAGCGCGGAGTTTACAGACTTTCTGGAAAGGCAGAGGAAGGTCCCCTATACGCTGGGGGCAGAGGAAATAAACGCGGTTGACAATCTGCTGGCCTATATCAAAGATAAAAAGGCGTCCGTACCGATCCAGGAGCTATATTTTTCCATTATGCTCATTATGCAGAGCTATCTGCGTCCTACGCACTGGAAGGGCGTCGAGAGGATATGGGGCGACTTCTGCGGTCTGCTGGAGGGCCGGCTTAACGGACGGTTTATCCGGGGGCTGGAAGGGGTCGTTGAGATATGCGAGGCCCACGGCAAGCCCTTTAAAGATCTGATGAAATTGGAGCATTGTGCGGATGGCGTCGTGGCGGACGACTTCCACCCCCGTTTCATTGCGGCCATGCTCAGGCTGGGCGATCTGCTGGACTTGGACAACGGAAGGTTCCCCCGGTGGTTCGTCAGCGAAATCAGCCGGGACAAAAACCTGATCCCCAAGCTCTCCTCGCTGCACTACCGGAAGCACGAGGCCATTTCCCATCTGCTGGTGACGCCGAAGGAAATACAGGTGATAGCATCCTGTTACAGCGACAATGAAGGCTATGCGGTCGCCAGTATCGTAAGCGAATGGTTTGACTGGCTGGACGAGGAGTGCAGAAACCAGATACTGCACTGGTCTGAAATAGCGCAGAACGATTTCGGACAGCCGCCCAGGGTCACCAAAAAGGAAATCATGATAGACGGGAAAACGTATACGTCCGGCAACTATACCCTGCAGATGCGCATGTCTCAGAACCGTGTGATGGATCTGCTGAAGGGGAGCAATATCTATGGGGACCACTATGTATTCATACGCGAACTGATACAAAACGCGGTGGACGCATCTCTGCTTCAATTATGGTACGATATCACGCATAACCGGTATGTAAACATCGGGATATCAAAGTATGGGCACAATATAGGGAAAGACGAGAAACAGAACGGAAGCGACGTACCCTCTCCCTATGACGAAAAAGAGTCGAGCCTGCTGGAATTTGACCGAAAGCAGCTGGAGACAATCTTCAAAAACTACCCCATAAAGGTGGAAGTCATCTATGACAAGAAAGAAAACAAGGTGAGTTTTGTCGTCAAGGACTGTGGCACAGGGATCACTTCTGAAGACGTGCGCTATATGGCGGACATCGGCACAAGCAAGGAAAAGAACGAGCGCGTTATGGATATCATGAAGAATATGCCGCGCTGGTTAAAGCCGTCGGGGATGTTCGGCATCGGCCTGCAGTCGGCGTTCCAGGTGACAGATGAGATCGAGTTTTATACCAGAAGGCCTAACGAAGCGGAGAAGATGATCGTCTTTCATTCCTACGGGAAGAATTTGGGCAAGATCGAGATCAGAGAACTGCCGCCGGATGTGGGGGGCGTTTATTACGACAATGCGGTGCCCGGGACAAACGTGAAGATCACCATCGATCCGGACAAGCTGAAGTTGAACTGGAGCGATGATTTGGAGAGCCTTGGAGATCAGTTTGCATATTATGACACGCAGTTTGATGTGAACGATCTGGTATACGCTCTTTTTGTGGAATTATCAAAAGAGGTAGAGGGATATTTCAAAGATTCCCCCTTCGACTATTTCGATATATGGTTCCAGCCCATGGAAACCCCGCCGGACGGGCCGCCGGAAAAGGACGCCCGGAAACGCATTAAAATTGGATATTTTTATGATAATCAGATGATTTCAAAGGGGATAGTAAACCAGTTCCCCAACTTTTTTGGGAAAGAGACCGGAAAGGTGCAGCCGTTTGCTTTTACAAAAAACACGGCGGCATATATTGACAAAGAGAACTGCCGCATCCACAACTTGACATTGCGGGTAGGCCGTATAGAAAATGAAGACGGCAGGAAGACCTACTGTCTTCCAGAGCCGATGCACCAGTTATATTATCTTCAGTACAAGTTTAATCGGATCACAAATACAGATTATATATATCCTGAAAACATCCGCAAAAGGAGGAAATCCCATGCAGGGTACCTTGACTGGGACATAAACATACTGGACAATAACCCGGACAAATACCTGAATATTGACCGTGACCGACTGAGGGAAGGGGCGATTGACGAGGAGGAATTTACAGAACCCAGAAAGTTGATATTAGAGCATTGGTGCGAATATCTGATCGAGCGGTATAAAGAACGGGAGGATTTGTGGGAGAGAGGCGAGAAGGAGCGAAGGATGGTTTTTGAAAAGCGGGGGAAAGGGAATGAAATTCCGCCGCGCAGCAAAAGCAAAATCTTTTCTGGCGAAATCAAGGAGATAATTTCACTGATACTGCTTTTCTATCAGAATGTCTCGCCAAGCCTCTTCAGAAGATTTCTGCGGCCTTATCAAGAGTATATTGCCCAATCCGAACTGCTCCTTGATCATGAGGCGTTTACCGTAGAGAATCTTTGGGATGAAAACGCTATGTTTAGATGGAGGGGCAAACTTCAAATAGTGTGTAATGATGAAGAAAAAAAGCCAGACAGCGCAGGGGGAGAAGAAAGAGTCCTTGACATGACGGACGCCACGATCCGAAAGCTGCCCCACCGGCTTATCCATATTGAAAGCATCTCTGCCAGAACCAACGGAGAAATAACGTATTCCTTTAAGCTGGGACACAGCAACAAGGAAGTTCCGAACATGATCCGGATGGACAAGCTGGCGCAGCAATTTGACTGCTTCAGTATTATGCATGATGATAAAAGCCACAAATTCAACTGGTTCCAGCTGGTGCGTGCCGTGTTTAAGCCTAACGCAAGATATCCGCATCTTCTGGTGCCCAAATTCCCCAAAACATTTAAAACGCAGAACTTTTCTCTTTTGATAGACCACTGCATCAGATGGTACATATTGTCGCCATTTGACGAAAACTTCTTCCGCAGGTATAGAAAGGAAATCCAGAAGGGGGCATACAGCAAGAAGTTCATTTCAGACGCAATAGCGGAGCATTTCAAGAAGAGCGCGTATGCAAAGAACTGTGTGGAGTATGTGTACAAACAGACGAATTCCAGATGCTGTGTGGAAGAACATCTTAAAGAGGGCGAGCTGAAAGAGATCATCTTACAGGAATATACTGATTTCATGATTGAAACCTGCTCTCTGCTTGCGGATGGATATAATTCGATTAAGGACTTACGGAAAGTGTCCGAGTCGAAGGAATAGGTGCTTTATCCAGCCGGCAGCGGGTTATTTCCGGCGCCGAAAAAAGCCTGCCGCAATAATGCTGAAAAAAGAATCGACCCGCCCGCCAAATGCAAAGGATGCCTCCTGAAATGCTTTTAGGAGGTATCCTTTCATATTTGGGAAAGCAGAGAGACCGCGCTGAACACGACGGCGGGAAAAGGGCCGGAGCCGGCGCGATAGGCGCAAAAATGAATTGCACTCTGTCTGCCATTGGAGTATAATTAAGAAAACATAGCCTATAGGCGGCAAGGAGAATATGTATGGCAACAAAAGTTCTATTCACAGGAGATTCCATCACGGACGCTTTCCGCACGGCCATATGCCAGGACGTGGAGAGATGGGTGCCCCCAGAGCAGAGGGAGGAGCAGCTGAACGCTGTGCTTGGCACCGGCTACCCGCAGATGGCGGCGGCACAGCTCTGCGCAGAGTTTCCCGGAGAGTACCAAGTGCTGAACCGGGGTATTTCCGGCAACCGGGTAGTTGACCTGGATGCCAGGGTGAAATGCGACTGCATAAATCTTGCGCCGGATGTGCTGAGCATCATGATAGGCATAAACGATGTGTGGCATGAGGTGGGCGGGCATAACGGCGTGGACGCCGAGAAGTTTGAGCGGGTGTACGGCGCGATGCTGGAGGAGATCACCGCCGCTCTGCCGGAGGTGAAGCTCATTCTCATGGAGCCCTATGTGCTCAAGGGCCCCGCTACCCGGGATAACTGGGACTACTTTAGAACAGAAACCGACCTTCGCCGGGAGGCGGTGCGGCGCTTGGCCCAAAAGCACGGCGCTGTCTGTGTTGATACCCAGGCGCTGTTCGACAAGGGCGAGGCCCAAAGCTGTGCCGCCCACTGGACTGCCGACGGGGTCCATCCCACTCCGGCGGGGCACTGGCTGCTGGCCAAGGCCTGGCTGGAGGCTTTTAGGAAAATTTGAGATGATGGAACACATAGACCTTTCAGGAATACATAATGCGGCGATGACCAAGTCTCCCATCCATATAAAGCTGGATCCCACTACCGCCTCGCCCTTTCATAACGGGAAGTTTGAGGGCTGGGGAACCTCTCTGTGCTGGTGGGCCAACCGCCTGGGCGCAAGCGAAAAGTTTACCGAACAGGCCGCAAAAGCGTTCTTCTCGGCGGACGGTCTGCACCTGGACATCGCCCGATACAACATCGGCGGCGGGGATGACCCTGGCCATGACCACATCATGCGCTCGGACTCTAAGGTGCCGGGGGTGTGGAGCTCGTTCACGCCGGATGGGAGCGTCACCTTTGATATCTCAAAAGACCGAAACCAGCTCAATGTGGCGAAAGCCGCGCTGAGGGCCAACCCTGACCTGCAATTCGAGGGCTTCTCCAACTCCCCGCCCTACTTTATGACCGTCTCCGGCTGCACAGGAGGCGGCGCACCCGCGGACAGTGATAACCTCTGCCCGGACATGTACTGCGCGTTTGGACGGTACATTGCCGGGGCGACAAAACTTTTCCGGGAGGAAGGCATCGTCTTTCGGAGTTATTCCCCCATGAACGAGCCCGACACCGATTTCTGGCGCGCGGGCAGCGAGAAGCAGGAGGGCTGCCATTTTTCGCCGGGGGAGAGCCAGTCTCGGGCCATTGTCGAGACCAGAAAGGCGCTGGACGAGGCCGGGCTCGGCGACGTGCTTGTAGCCGGGATGGACGAGACGGACATCGACAGGACTGCCGCCAATTTCGCAAAGCTGTCCCCGGAGGCGCAGGCCGCGCTGGGCAGGATAGACACCCATACCTACCAGGGTTCAGACCGTGCCGAGGTGAGGGAGACCGCTATTCGCGCGGGCAAAAATCTCTGGATGAGCGAGGTGGACGGCCCCTGGGACGGCTTGCAGCTTGCGGAGCGCATCATTGCCGACATGAACGGTATGCAGCCCTCGGCCTGGGTCACCTGGAATATTATTGACTTTTACCGGGACTCGGGCTTTGTGGACCCGGTCGGGAACCGTCCCGAGGCGGGGAGCAGGCTGGATGAAGCCGCACCCCTTTGGGGCTTTGGCATGGCGGATTTTGACAGCGAGAAGCTGCATCTTGCCAATAAATACTACTTTTTCGGGCAGTTCACCCGGTATATCCGGCCCGGGGACACGGTCATCGCGTCCTCTGACAGCAGTCTTGCGGCCTATAACCAGGACAGCGGGGATGTGAAAATTGTGGTTGTGAATCCGTCAGGCAGGGACAGAGATTATATCTTTGATATGTCAGAATTTGCCGGACTAAGCGCGCGGGTGAGAGTGATACGCACGGATAATCTGCCCGGCGGGGAGCGGTGGAAAGAGATACACGGCGCGGCCAGGATGGAAGGCCAGCGGCTGACCTTCACGGCGAAGGATGAGACGGTCACAACCTGCGTGATTGGAGAATAGGCGAAAGAGAAGGCGAGGCGCCAATTCTTGCGGGGCCGCGCTATAAGGACAGCGCATAGCCCATGGCAGATAACGCAAAAGAAAAGCAAGCGGAGCTCTGCGCCCTGCCTGCTTTTCCTTGTGCATTTTTTGGCTGTGATCGGACTCTGCGGTCTATTCACAAATATCCTCGTGGGTAAAGCACCTCGTGCCGTCCTCCCTCTCATAGGGCTCAAAGGACCCCCACCAGGTGGAGTAGCCGTCGTATACCTCCCCCTTGCCGCCGGTGCTGGGGGTGCCGTCGGAGAAAAGCTGCGCCTCGAAGTGGTACAGCCCATCCTTTACGAAAACGTAGACGTACATATCATCGGGGTAATACTGCCCGGACAAAGTCCGCTCCCACCCCTTCTCACCGCCCCTAAGGGTATAATAATCCCGCTGGAAGTCCTCCTCCGACACCATCGCACGGACTGTGCGCACCAGGGAGAAGGCCTCCTCCCGGCTCAGCTCCCGGCCCTCGATGTCGATGGACAGGAAGGGGGCGGTGGAGTAGTGGTATATATACACGCGCTCCACCCTTTCGGAACTGTCCAGCAGTTCCCAGCGCAGCTCGTCCAGCTGGGGCAGGTCCACCCTGTCCTCGGTGGCGCAGGCGCAGAGGCTCAGCACAATAAGCAGTCCTGCCAGCAGGGCCAGCCCCCGCCTCATGGGCGCACCGGGCAGAAGTCAAACCCCCTCTCCATCTCCTCCGAGAGCCTGACGATGAACCCCGCCAACAGCTCTATACACTCCTCGATATCCTTCCAGCTGCCCACCTCCACCGAGCTGTGCATATACCGAAGGGGGATGGACACCAGCGCCATGGGGATGCCCTCCAGGGCCCGGTTCACCGTGTCGCCGTCGGTGCCGGTATGCCCGGCGGCAACCTCATACTGGACCTTTATGCCCAGCTCCTTTGCGGTCTCCTCCAAAAGGGCGTTCATCCTCTTATTCACCGCCGTGGCCCGGCAGAGCACCGGCCCGCCCGAGAGCTTTACTTCGCCGGTATCGCCGGGGTCGCCGCCGGGGGCGTCGCTGGCCCAGGTCACGTCCACGGCTATGCAGCAGTCGGGCTTTATCCTGGCGGCGGCGTAGTAGGCCCCACGGCCGCTGGTCTCCTCGCCCACGGTGGTGGCGGCGTATATGCCCATCTTCGCGCCCCTTTCCGCAGCCAGTTTAGCCGCCTCCAGCACCACGAAGGCCCCGGTCTTGTCGTCCAGCGCCCGGCAGGTGAAAAGGCCGTTCATAAGCTCCCTGACCTCCGTGTCCGCGCAGACCGGGTCGCCCACTGAGACCAGCTTCTCGGCCTCCTCCTTGCTGTTCGCCCCGATGTCCACCAGGAGGTCGGTGTCCTTCACCTTGTCCTTCTCCAGCAGATCGCTGTAGGTGGCTATGACCCCGGGGACCTTTTTGCCCTCGTGTATGACCTGCACCGGCGAGCCGATGTAGAGCTTGGGGCTTACCCCGCCGTCCTTCATGAGCCGCAGCCTGCCGGATCCGTCAATATAGGTCACCTGAAAGCCTATCTCGTCGATATGCCCGCAGAGCAGTATTTTATGCTCTGATCCCGGGTTCACCACGGACACGGCATTGCCGCTGGGGTCTGTCATCTGGGCCCCCGCAAAGCCCCTGCCGAAGTCCAGCGCCCTTCTCTGGATATACTCCTCGTGGCCGCTGACCGACGGGGTGTTCAAAAGCTCCTTTAAAAATTCTCTGTTCATTCCTATACCTCTCTTTCACACTGAATATTTTTATTTGTTACATTTCCCTGTGGCTTCGCTGACGTCAACTCTCCACACCGCCGTACCGTTCAGGCTTCTTTCAACCGTGCCCGGGAACTTGTCCATATGCTCCGGTGCATATTTTTCACAGATCATTCTGAGGGCGCGGACCTTCTCGTCCTTATCCGTGACCTCTATGGCGCGCCCCTTCAGTATCGCCGACTCGTATTTTATGGTATACTCCTCCCCGGCTATCCGCACGTCCCCGACGCACGTAAGGCATACCCGGTCGTCCCGGCGCATATAGTCGGTCTTTGTACCCTTCACGGCGCTGTGAAAGTAGACCCGGTCCCCGTCCCGCGCGATGTTCACCGGCACGCCGTAGGGCCCGCCGTCCGGGCCCGTAAGCCCCAGCACGGCGTACAGGCACCTGTCCGCGACGCCCAGAGCGAATTCCCCGGGCATCTCCCTGTCCTTCCTGCGCATATTGCGGCACATCCCCTTTACAAATTATTTTGCTAAAGTATATCACAGCACAAAAGTAAAAGCAAGAAAAAAAGGGCACTTGACTTCCTCGCCCGCCCCTGATATCATAATAGAACAGAGTCCGCGCCGTCTTCGCCGGTGGTAGCAGTCATGGCCCCCTGTCATATTATAGCTTACATCACATATTCAAAAGGAGAGGCTATGAAATTCACCTTCAAGACCACGATGCGAGCTTGCTTTATGAGCAACATTGCCCACGCTGCCGTCAATAATTTCGTGCCCCTGCTGTTCATAACCTTCCAGCAGAGCTATGATATCCCCTTAAGCCTGATAACCATGCTGGTCACCGTGAACTTTGGGGTCCAGCTTATCGTCGACATGCTGGCGGCAAGGTTTGTGGACAGGATAGGCTACCGGCCCTCGGTGGTGGCGGCACAGCTGCTCATAGCGGCGGGGCTGGTGCTGCTCACGGTCCTGCCGGGGCTTATGGATCCCTTTCTGGGCATACTGCTGTCCGTGATAGTCTACGCCCTGGGCGGCGGCCTTGTGGAGGTCATAGTAAGCCCCATTGTGGAGAGCTGCCCCACGGACAACAAGGAGGCCGCCATGAGCCTTCTGCACTCCTTCTACTGCTGGGGCCATGTGGGAGTGGTGCTGGCGTCCACCCTGTTCTTCCGCCTTGCGGGCATAGGCAACTGGCGGGTCCTGGCGCTTATCTGGGCGGTGCTGCCAATACTTAACAGCGTGGTCTTCTGCTTCGCACCCCTGGCCCCGCTGCTTCCCGGCGGCGAAAAGGGGATGGGCATGAGGGAGCTCTTCAGAAACAGGACCTTCTGGCTGCTGTTTGTGATGATGCTCTGCGCCGGGGCCAGCGAGCAGTCCGTCAGCCAGTGGGCTTCCGCCTTTGCCGAGCAGGGGCTGGGGGTGGGCAAGACCGTCGGTGACCTTGCCGGGCCCATGTCCTTCGCCGCCCTTATGGGGCTCTCCCGGGCCCTGTACGGCAGGTTCGGGCATAGGGTAAGGCTGGCCCCCGCCATGCGCCTTAGCGCCGCCCTGTGCGTCGTATCCTATCTGCTGGCGGCGCTGCCGCCGTGGCCGGCGGTGAACCTGCTGGGCTGCGCCCTGTGCGGATTCTCGGTGGGCATCATGTGGCCGGGCACCCTCAGCAAGGCCTCCAGGGACCTGCGCACCGGCGGCACGGCCATGTTCGCCCTGCTGGCCTTGGCGGGAGACTTGGGCTGCTCCGGCGGGCCGACGCTTGTGGGAATGGTGGGTGGCGCCGCCGGAGGGGACATGAAGCCGGGGCTGCTGTCCGCCGCGGGCTTTGCCGTTATCATGCTCATCTGCCTGCTTATCAGAATGCCGGAAACGAAAAGGAACAAATCCACCCGAGACGTATAGCTGACGCGGCCGCCCCTTTCGGGCCCGCGCCCGCTAAAATTTACAAAGGAGAAGAATCATGCGTAAAGGCCGATTGTTTCAAGTGATATGCCATCTTTTAGAAAGGGGACAGAGCACCGCGGCCCAGATGGCCCGGGAGTTCGGCGTCTCCGTACGCACGGTCTACAGGGACGTTGAGACGCTCAACGCCGCCGGCATACCCATCTATGCCGAGACGGGCAGAAGCGGCGGCATCTGCCTGATGAAGGGCTTCGTGCTGGACCGGGCGATGCTGTCCGGGGAGGAGCGGGGGGAGATCCTCGACGCCCTCAGGGAACAGGAGGAGAAGTTCGCGAACCCCAGCCCCGCCGTACTGCAGGAGATCGCTGGGCTATTCCAGCTGCCCGCCGGGGAATGGCTGGAGGTGGACCTCTCGGACGGGGCCGGCAGGGCAGGCGACAGGTTCCGGTTCCTGCAGCGGGCGGCGATACAGCACCACTGCGCGGACATAACCTATGCCGGCCCCGGCGGCGAGCCGGAGAAGATGTCCGTCATGCCCCTGAAGCTCGCCTGCAGGGCGGAGGGCTGGCACTTAAAGGCATATTGCACGGAGAGCCGTGAATACCGGCAGATACCCCTTGCAAGGATCATCAAGTGGAAGCCCAGCGTGGAGGTCTTCGAGCCCAGGCCCTTCCCGGAGGAGGAGGCAAAAGCGGAGCCGGAGACCAGCCGGGTGATACTGCGCTTCCCCGCAGAAATGGCCGACAGGGTGTACGAGGCCTTTGACGGCACCCTTATCACCCAGCGTAAGGACGGCCTTTTAGAGCTGCGCCAGGACCTGCCCGTGGACGACAGGTTCATATCCCGGCTGCTGGCCCTGGGCCCGGGGGTGAAGGTCTCAGCCCCGTCCTCCCTTAAGGAGGAGCTGGCCCGCCGATCCAGGGAGCTGTACGAGGCCTATAAGTAAAGCTTTTGGGCGTTGCTCTACCGCGGGCGGTGCCATTTACCGCCTGGTCAGCTGATAAAACGCCACGGCGCTGGCGGCCGCCACGTTCAGGGAATCCACGCCGTGGGACATGGGAATACGCACAGTATAGTCGCATTGGGCGATGGTCTCATACCGGAGGCCATCGCCCTCTGTTCCAAGTACGACGGCAAGGCGCTCCTCCCTTAAAAGCCGCGGGTCCCCGATGTCAAGGCTGTCCTCCCTAAGGGCCATGGCGGCGGTCTTAAAGCCCAGCTCCTTTAAAAAGCCGGTCCAGTCCTCACCCGGCAGATAGGCCCAGGGCACCAGGAACACGTTGCCCATGCTGACCCGCAGGGCCCGGCGGTACAGGGGGTCGCTGCCCTGGGAGGTGAGGAGCACCGCGTCAATGTCCAGGGCGGCGGCGCTTCGGAAAATTGCTCCCAGGTTCGTGGGGTTCATCACGTTCTCTAAAACGGCCACCCGCCTTGCGCCCTCACAGACCTCCCGGGGAGAGCGGAGCTTTGGCCTGCCCATGGCGCAGAGCATCCCCCGGGTCAGGTGAAAGCCCGTAAGCTGGCAGAGCACCTGCTCCTCTGCCACAAATACCGGCACGTCCCCGCAGCGCTCAAGAAGCTCCCGGCCCTTGCCAAGGGCGTGCCTGGTCTCCATCAGGAACGACTCCGGCACGCACCCGGCGTCCAGCGCCCGGCCGATGACCAGAGGGCTCTCCGCAATAAACAGCCCCTTATCCGGCTGGGCCCGGTTCACCAGCTGGTTCTCGGTAAGCCGCGCGTACACGTCCAGTTCCGGGGCGGCAAAGTCGGTTATCTCGATAATTCTCATGGTTTCACGTCCTTTTCGAGGGGTCTCTATCCTAAATTATAATACAGTTTTCGGCGATGTCAATGCAGCTTTGCGCAAAAGAGCTCCGCACTCCGGCCCGGCGGCGGGGCAGGGCCGCCATCCTTTGTCTTTTATGAGGCCATAATTTGCATGGGGGCTTGAAGCTCCCCCTATTTGCTGATATAATGTATCATAAGAAAAAGAGAGGAGCATAAGCCTCATGCATGACCTTTTGACATACCCCTTCGACCCCCAGACCATCCTGAAAAAGCGCAAATCTATCCGCCGGGAACTGCTGGCCTCCGGGGAGCAGCGCATAAAGAAAAAGATAGCCGTCCTTGGCGGCTCCACCACCCATGACGTGATATCCATCCTGGAGCTGTTCCTCCTGGACTTCAGCATAGAGCCCGAGTTCTACGAGTCGGAGTTCGGACTCTTTTACGAGGACGCCATGTTCAGCGGGGAGCTTGAGGCCTTCGCCCCGGACCTCATCTATATCCACACCTCCCGCCGGAACATCACCGCCTTCCCGGCCCCAGCCGACACCCCCGAGACAGCCGCGGAGCTGCTCTCGGCCCAATACTCCCGTTTCGAGACCATGTGGGAGCATATCGCCGAAAAGTACCGCTGCCCGGTGATACAGAATAACTTTGAGCTGCCCTTCTACCGGCTTCTTGGCAACAGGGACGCCTGGGACCATAGGGGCCAGACCAACTTTATCACCCGGCTTAACATGAAGCTTTACGACTACGCCGCCGCGCACCAGGACTTCTACATCAACGACATAAACTATCTCAGCGCCGACTACGGCCTTTTACAGTGGTCCGACCCCTTCTACTGGCATATGTACAAATACTGCCTGAACCTGGACGCCATACCCGCCCTCTCCTACAACGTGGCCTGCATAATAAAGTCAATATATGGCAAGAACAAGAAAGCCCTGGTCCTGGACCTGGACAACACCCTGTGGGGCGGCGTTGTGGGGGACGACGGCGTGGACGGCATCGAGATCGGCCGGGAGACCTCTATGGGCCAGGTATACAGCGAGTTCCAGGACTACCTGAAGGAGCTTCGGGGCTATGGGGTCATGCTCAATGTAAACTCCAAGAACGACGAGGAAAACGCCCTGGCCGGGCTGAACCACCCCGAGGGCTCCCTGCGCCCCGAGGACTTCATCTGCATAAAAGCCAACTGGGACCCCAAGGACCTGAATTTCACCGCCATAGCAGAGGAGCTGAATATCCTGCCCGAGAGCATGGTCTTCATCGACGACAACCCCGCCGAGCGGGCTATCGTCACCGCCCAGATCCCCGGGGTCTCCGCCCCCATGATGGACGCGCCGGAACACTATATAACCGCCATCGACCGCTGCGGCTTCTTCGAGGCCACCAAGCTCTCAAAGGACGACCTCTCCCGCAACGACATGTACAAGGCCAACGCCCAGCGCGCAAAGCTGCAAAAGAGCTTCGCAAACTACGAGGAGTACCTATCGTCCCTTGAGATGCGCGCCCGGATACGCCCCTTCGAGCCGGTGTACATCGCCCGCATAGCCCAGCTGACCAACAAGTCCAACCAGTTCAACCTGACCACCCGCCGCTTTACTGAGTCCGAGATGCAGGAGATATCCGAGAATAAGAGCTATATCACCCTCTACGGCAAGCTGACGGACAAATTCGGCGACAACGGCGTGATATCCGTGGCGCTGGGGCGCATAGAGGGCGACACCCTGCACATCGAGCTCTGGCTCATGAGCTGCCGGGTGCTGAAGCGCAATATGGAGCACGCCATGCTGGACGAGCTTGTACACGCGGCCCGAAAGGCCGGGGTGAAGAAGCTCCGGGGGTACTATTATAAGACCCAGAAGAACGGCATGGTGAGGGATTTTTACAGGGGCTTCGGGTTTGAGCTGGTTTCGAGCGATGGGGAGGATACGGTTTGGGAGCTTCCGGTCGATGGGTATGAGGATAAAAATACTGTGATAAAAGTGGACGAAGACGAATAAAATAGAGCCCCCGGCCAACCCGGGGGCTCCCGCTTTATAAAACATTCACGCCTTACAAAAATCATTCAAATACCTATCAAGACAAGCATCAATAACCGCCTTAGCCTCCTCCGGCCCCCTGGCCTCGCTTATCTCGGTATTCTTGTCCTGCTCCAGCTGCTTATACACCTTGAAGAAATGCCGCATCTCCTCAAAGATATGCATTGGCAGCTGGGATATGCTCTTATAGCTGTTATAGGTGGGGTCGTCAAAGGGTATGGCGATTATCTTCTCGTCCTCAGAGCCGCCGTCGTCCATGATGATGACCCCGATGGGATAGCAGCGCACCAGGGACATGGGGATGATGTTCTCAGAGCAGAGCACCAGCACGTCCAGGGGGTCCCCGTCGTTTGCGTAGGTGCGGGGGATGAAGCCGTAGTTTGCCGGGTAGTGGGTGGAGGTGTACAGCACCCTATCGAGCTTTAAAATCCCTGTCTCCTTGTCCAGCTCGTACTTTGACTTGCTGCCCTTTGAGATCTCGATGACGGCGAAAAAGTCGTCGGACTTGATGCGTTTTGGGGAGATATCGTGCCAGATGTTCATGTTTCTGCCTTCTTTCTGTAATATTATTTTTTATCCCCCCATAAAAATGTATTTAGAGAGGGGGAGTTTACGTGCCGTGCAGAATGGGCGAGCTGCGCCAAAAAGAGGTCATCAGCGTAAAGGACGGCGGACGGCTGGGCTTTGTGTGCGACGTGGAGATAGACACCCACACCGCCCGTATAACGGCCCTGGTGGTATACGGCCGCTCCCGGCTTTTCGGGCTGCTTGGCCGGGAGCCGGACACCGTGATACCCTGGAGCGACATTGAGATGATCGGCGGGGATATCGTGCTTGTAAAATGCGACGCCCCGCCCCAGAGCGATAGCCTTTTCACAAAGCTCTGGAAGAAACTTACCGGTTAGCCCTCCAGATACTCCATAAGCCTCGGCAGCACGTCCCCGCAGACCTTCTGCCCCTGGTCATACAGCGCCTGAAGCTTCTCCACGTCCTTCTCCGTCCGGGACACGGTGACGGGCTCTCTTGGGCGTATCACGAATATCCTGCCCTCTGCCTCCAAGCGGTCTATCTCGTCCAGCTCCGCGTTATAGTGCCTTGGCACATTGAGTATGGCCCGCACCAACTCCGGGTATCTCCTATAGTACCTAGCGTACACCCTGGCCATGGCCCGGGAGACCGGCTCCTTGCGGTAGCCGTGCTCCCTGGTGGTGACCACCACCACCTTGTCATAGCCCTCCTCAAGGGGCCTCCTATAGGGTATGGACACGGACAGGCCCCCGTCCAGGCAGGGCTCGCCCTCCACCATGACCATGGGCGCCAGCAGCGGCAGGCTGGCGCTGGCCCTTATGGCCGGGTAGATATCCTCTACCCCACTCTTTTCATAATACCTGACCCCGCCGTCCACGCAGCTGGTGGCCACGGCGGTGTACTTTGTGGCCGAGTTTATAAAGGTCTCCCTGTCAAGGGGTATCAGCGTGTCGCTTATCTCCCCAAAGAGAAAGTCAAAGTTAAAGATGCTCTTATTCCTGACGAGGCTCCTGAAGCCCATATACCGCGGGTCGTTCACATACCCCAGGTTCACCGCCGCCGTGCGTCCCTTCTGCTCCGCGACGATGTTCACCCCCGTAAGCGCCCCGGCGGACACGCCTATAACGCCGTCCCACACAAGGCCCTTCTCCATCATCAGGTCCGTGACCCCCGCCGAGAACAGGCACCTGAGGGACCCGCCCTCCAGAGCCAAGGCTTTTTTACCCATATCAAAGCTTTCCTTTCGGTCATTATTTTATTATACTATTCTACACCATACCCGCCAAAGTTTCAAGTTGATTTTGCCGCCCAGAAATGTTAAAATAGTATGAAAAAATCCCCCGGAGGACAAAATGCGTATAAGAAAGAAAGCCTGGGCCCGGCCGGAGCTCTCCGCGTGCCCCTACTACATAGAGGACCCCAAAGAGCTCCGCGGCCGCTGGCAGGAGAGCTTCGGCGAAAAACGGCCCCTATATCTGGACCTTGGCTGCGGCAAATGCGTCTACCTTGCCGCGGCGGCAAAGGCCGGGCCCCTGGTGAACTTTGTGGGCATCGACATCAGCTACGACATCCTGGGCGTTGGCCGCCGGAACATACAGGAGGCCTTCGGCGAGGCGCAGCCCGACAACGTGCTCCTATGCTACTACAACATAGAGCGCCTGCCGGAGCTCTTTGCCCCAAACGAGGTGGACCGGCTGATAATAAACTTCTGCAACCCCTGGCCTGCCGCCCACTGCCATAAGCGCCGGCTGACACACACCCGCCAGCTTTTAAAGTACAAGCCCCTGCTCTGTGAAAACGGCGAGCTCTGGTTCAAGACCGACAACGACGACCTATACCTTGCCACCAAGCGTTATCTCCGGGAGGCCGGGTTCGAGATAACCTTCGACACCAGGGACCTGCACGCCCTGAACGATCCCGGCAATATTCTGACCGAGCACGAGGTGAAGTTCACCGCCGAGGGCATAAAGACCAAGGCCCTCAGGGCAAGGCCGCGCTGAAGCTCTCCCCGATATCCATCTGGGGGTATGCGTTAAGGCCCATGCCCGCAGTGTGGCCGCCCATGAACTCATAATAGCCCTGGGCCGCTATCATGGCGGCGTTGTCCCCGCAGTATTTGAGCTCCGGGAGATACAGCTTTGTGCCGGTCTCCCGGCCCAGTTTTTCGAGCTCCCTTCTCAGCAGCCGGTTGGCGGAAACGCCTCCGGCTGCCGCTATATTCTTCGCCCCGCTCTCCCGGACCGCCTGGCCGAAGTGGTCCACAAGGTACTCCACCACCGCCCGCCTATAGCTGGCGCAGAGGTCCGGCACGCTTATCTCCTCGCCCCTCTGCCCGGCGGAGTTCAGAAGGTTCAAGGCGGCGGTCTTAAGCCCCGAAAAGCTGAAATCCAGCTCCGAGCCCTCCACCCTTGGCCTTGGCAGGGCGTAACGATATGGGTCGCCGCCCTCGGCTATCCTGTCCAGCTCCACTCCCCCAGGGTATGGTATCCCCATGGCCCGGGCCGCCTTGTCAAAGGCCTCGCCCGCCGCGTCGTCCCTGGTGCGGGCCACAACATCCAGTGTGCAGTAGTCCCGCACATCCACTATATGGGAGTGTCCCCCGGACACCACCAGACTCAGAAACGGGGGGCGAAGCTCCGGGTGGGTGATATAGTTGGCGGCGATATGCCCCCTTAAATGGTGCACCGGCACCAGGGGCAGCCCCGCCGACAGGGCCAGGCCCTTCGCAAAGTTCACCCCCACCAGCAGCGCCCCTATGAGCCCGGGGGCGTAGGTGACGGCCACGGCGGATATGTCAGATATTGCCGCTCCGGCTTCGTTAAGGGCCCCGCCCACCACGGCGGTTATGGCCTCGCTATGCCTGCGGGAGGCTATCTCCGGCACCACGCCGCCGTATATCCTGTGCTCCTCTATCTGGCTTGCCACCACCGACGAGAGCACCCGCTGTCCGTCCTCCACCACCGCCGCGGCGGTCTCGTCGCAGGAGGTCTCTATCCCAAGGATCAACATTCTCCATTCTCCTTAAAAGTCAAAGTGTATATGAGCCCGTCCTCTCTGGGCTTCTCATAGAAACCCCGGCGCAGGCCGGCCCTTTTAAAGCCAAGGCTCTCATAAAGGGCAATGGCCGGGGCGTTCGACGGCCGCACCTCCAGGGACACGAACAGCCCCCCATGCTTCCCGGCCCAGCCCACAAGATATGACATTATCTGACGGCCTATCCCCTGCCGCCTGTATTCTTCAGCCACGGCGATATTGTCGATATAATACTCCCCCGCCGCCCCGCGCATACCGCCATAGCCCGCCACGCGGCCATCCTTTTCCGCCACGGCGTACACCGCGCCGGGGTTTATGAGCTCCTCTTTAAAGCTCTCAAGGCTCCAGGGCATGGAGAAGCAGGCCCGCTCTATGGCCTCCACCTCGGGCAGATGCCGCAGCTCCATTGGCACAACCCGCGCGCCCCCCAGGGCCTCCCGGGACCTCTCGAGCTCCTCCACTATCCTGTCCCGGCAGGCCCTGTACACCTCCAGGTCCCCGCCGTATGGGTCCGCTATCTCCCCCGGATAGTACACCTTCTCCGGCGGCACCCCCGCGCCCTCAAGCACCGCCCCGTGGGCCCTGGTCATGGGAAAGAACACGTCCCATTTTGACAGCTCCTCACGCGTAAGCTGCCGGGAGCGGTGGGCGGATATATCCACCCCCAGCTCCTTGCAGCAGGCCGCCGCCTGAGGGCTGGCGGGCTGGCCGGGCAGGGCGGAGAGCCCTGCGCTCGAGCACTCGTGCTCCGGGGCCATGTTCCTGAAAAGGCCCTGGGCCATGGGGCTGCGGCAGGTGTTGCCGGTGCATACGAATAGGATTTTCATAGATTATACACGATCCTTTATATCTCTGTATTTTGGCTCGTTTCCTAGGTTTTTCTCTTGTTTTCGCGGTTGCCGAGTTTCCAGATTTTCACGTAAATCTACGGTTTTCTTTGTATCTTTTGAAGATTTTGGTGTCAAATTGGTGTCAAATCTGGTGTCAGGCTTCAGCGGGTTTCTTCCCTTGCTCCCGGGCTGACGCCAAACCCACAAAAGCCTGCTCAGCGGTCTCATAGCTGGAGTGGGTGTAAATGTTGAGGGTTGTGTTCACGTCGGAGTGGCCCATCAGGTACTGAAGGCTTTTGACATCCATACCGGCATTGGCAAGTTCCGTACAGAATGTGTGGCGCAGCACATGCGGTGTTATCGGTGGGAGCGGCACCTCATGGGTGTCATTGTACTTATCCACCATACGCTTGATAGCGTGCTCTAGATGGAGCGCCACCTTTGGCTTGCCATCTTTGTCCAGGAACAGGAATCCGACACAGCCATCAATCATCTGCTCGACTCTTGGTGTTTTGCGTTGATTGAGGGTATCCGTCAGCGCTTGATAGACCGTGTCACTCATTGGGATGAACCGGGTTCCGCTTCTGGTTTTCGGCGGCTCGATATAGTATTTGCAATGTTTGTCACGGGTAAGCTGGCGTTCCACACGGATTTTGCGGTTTTCAAAGTCCAAATCGGACTTGGTCAGTCCATATAGCTCTGAAACTCGCAGGCCAGTTTCGAGTAAGATAATAATCTCATTGTAATGCTTTTGTCTGCATTTGTCACACAGAACATACTCCAGGAACCGCTCTTTGTCCTTTGCGCTCAGTGCTTTTCTGACTTGTGCATCGTTGGAAATCACGTCTGCAACCCGGAAAAGAAACGGGTTTCGACGGATAATGTCATCGTCTGCCGCCATTTCAAAAGCGGGCTTCAACACTCCTCGAACTGCCGAAACGGTACTAAAGCTCCGCCCGTCCTTGTGGAGCTTGATACAGAACGCCTTGGCATCAGACGGTTTGATGTCCCTGATGGGTAGATAGCCAAAATCTTCTTTTTTCAACAGGTTCAGAATAAAATCGTAGCCTTTCCTTGTGTTGTACCGGGCTCCGAGCTTTTGTGATATGTACCTCTCCGTCAATTCAATCACAGTGGCAGCGCCTTCTGTATAGCTGATCCCGGCTTTAACATCTGCCTCAATGCGGCTCTCCAGCTCCCGAAGTTCATTCAAAGAGTGTGCATATACATAGCACCGCTGGCCTCTAATGTTAGTGTAACGGTACATATAACGTCCATCCTTGCGGTAGGTCTCGCCGTCCCGCAGGACGCGTCCTTTATTATCTTTGCGCTTTTCGGGCATTCTACAAGCTCCTTTCTGGAAAAGCGCTTGATATGGCAGCTACTATTATAGCACACCTTTCCGGGCTTTTCCATACTAAAATAGAAATGTGCCCGCAGATATAAGCAGGCACATTACCACAGACTTTCAGATTGAATAGATGTGGTCAAGATATTCGTCCATCTTCCGGCGTTTGATAAGCCGTTTAGAGCCGACCCACAACACATAGCTGCAGGTTTTGTCATCTGTGAGTTCTCTCAGCTTGTTTATGCCGATACCAAAGTAGGCAGCGGCTTCCTCCAAGGTCAGGTTGCTTTTTTCCCAGATTGGGACTTCTCGTTTACTCATTTGTTTTGCTCCTTTCGTTTATAATGCAAAAAGAAAAGATACTTGCTGTATTTCAGCTATCACTACACGATGCAGAGTTTGAAATTGCAACTCAGAAAATGAAAGATCTTTCCCGGCGCTCATGGCGAATGAGCCATAGGTCAAAGAGCAGCACGCTGCTCTCCCTCCCCGCCTTCATCATGGCCGGGCCGCGAATTACGGAAGTATCATTGTCACGCAGTGGGGTCGTCGCGTTGAACTGGTGCCGCCAATTCATATGTACTCATGTCCAGCTTGCCAGGCTGGGGATAGCCGCTCGCCCACAGGGAATGTACCGGGTCAGATTATGAAATTGTCAAGGTGCAGGCATTGGGGATGCCTTTCATATAGTAAAAACACTTTGATTGTGCGAAATCTAATCGCCTCTGAGAAAATTTTTTATATTTCAAATTGCCCAAATTTCTCAAAGATATGGAGTAGTATGTACTGCCGCAAATCCTCATCCAGCATCCCGTCCACATAGCTGTACCGATTGATAAGTGGCATATACAGTTCAAATAATGTGGCGAGGGCATCCTCGTTGCCATTGATTGCATCGGACAACACTTGACGAAAATCATCCTTAGTCATGGTTATCACCTGCCTTCAGTGCGTCCCGCAGACGCTTCAACGCCAGCGACCGCTGATTGTACACGTTTTCAACCTTGCACCCCAGTTTCCTGGCAACCTCATCAGGCCGTTCCTCCAGGACAAACAGGTGTACCAGGATTTGCTTTTTCTTGTCTGGAAGCTTTGAAAAAGCCAGCGCAAGTCTTTCTTCCTCGAAGTCAAACTCATCTGAGCCATCATAGATCTGCGGCAGAGTCGCTGCCGGCAGTCTTTCTTTCATGTCCTCATCTAATGGCACCTTTTCAGGGAATCGACTATTGTTTCTCAAAAATGGTTGATTATCTCAAAAAAGCCTTGATTTACGGGCATACAAGCAGGATTTCAAGCTGAATTTACTACCAATTTACTACTTTTGAGGGAAAGAGCCTTGATATGCCGCCCGGAACCCTGCCAGCCCAGCCACCAGCACACAGCATTGAGAAAGAATAAATGAAAACTGAATACGACGCATACGCGGCGTTTCTCTATCCCTATACAGGGAGAACAGGAACGCCGCTTTTTTTATGCCCTCATGTTACGCAGTAGGGGCGAA
>CAJUDG010000013.1 GCA_910584745.1 uncultured Eubacteriales bacterium | reverse complement strand
CCCACCCCTTTACGATTTCTCTTACCTCCGCTTTGTCCAGTTTTTAGGGTACATGCCGCTATGAGCGGCTTCCCCAGGACTTTGATACTCCATGCACCATTAGCTCAGTTGGTAGAGCACCTGACTCTTAATCAGGGTGTCCCGGGTTCGAGTCCCTGATGGTGCACCATATGGCCCGTTGGTCAAGCGGCTAAGACGAAGGCCTCTCACGCCTTAAACGTGGGTTCGATTCCCGCACGGGTCACCATGAGTTCAGCAAGCTGAACTCAATGAGTTTCGCAGAGCGAAACTCTGGTTGGGTTTTTATAGCTTGTGCACGACTCATTATTTTCCTCCTTAGCTCAGCCGGTAGAGCATGCGGCTGTTAACCGCAGGGTCGTTGGTTCGAGTCCAACAGGGGGAGCCAGAGCTGTCCGTGAATTGTCACGGGCAGCTTTATTTTATTGAGGAGGTGCGCCTATGTGTGGCAATTCGGCCAATCGCGGATAAAAAAACGATTGGAGGAAATTAAGTGAATATCAATATCAGCAGGCTTGAAGCGGGGGAATACGCGGTTTTGAGGCGGTTTCTGTACCATGCCATCTTTGTGCCGGAGGGAGAGCGCCCGCCGGATCCGGCAATTCTGGATGAGCCGGAGCTGCGGGTATATCTTGACGGATTCGGCCAGGAGCAGGGCGATGTGGCTGTGGCAGTTCGGGCTGACGGAAATATTGTCGGTGCGGCCTGGGCCAGGGTCATGGACGATTATGGACACATTTATGACGGCGTGCCGTCTCTGGCGATCTCTCTGCTGCCGGAGTATCGCGGGATGGGCCTGGGAAAGCGCCTGCTCTTGGGGCTTCTGAAGGAGCTGCGTGGGGCCGGGTATGACCGGGTGACGCTGGCGGTGCAGAAAGCGAACCTTAAGGCTTGCAAGCTGTACACAGGCCTGGGATTTGAGACAGTGGGAGAGAACCATGAGGAGTATCTGATGGTGAATTATTTGACATAGGAGAATACATATGGCAATTCGATTGGAGCCCATAACTGAGGATAATTATATTGAGGCATTTCACTTGCAGCTGGCTGAAGGTCAGGAGAAATTTGTATCTCATCCCATCAGAAGTTTGGCACAGGCATACATATATCGAAATCAATGTCAGCCATTTGGAATCTACAGTGGTGGAAAAATGGTGGGCTATGTTATGGTGATTTATGACTATGATATCCCCGAATATGATATATGGCATATGATGATTGACAGGACCTATCAAGGCTGCGGCTATGCGCAGAACGCTCTTAATAAATGTCTGGAATATATTGGTATGAAGCCCTTTGGGGATTCTAATCGTGTAGTGTTGACTTGCAGCAAAGAAAATAGCGCTGCTCTGCATATTTATAAAAAAGCAGGGTTTTCCTTTACAGGTCAGCAAGACGAGGAGGAACTCGAAATGGTATTATATCTGTAACTCCACAAAAAATAAGGCAAGGCAAACCGAAACGGTCTGTCTTGCCTTAAGTTTTTTTGCCTTAGCCCAGCTTTTCAGCCGCAGTCTTTAGCAGCTCGATTATCTCCAGGTGCTGGGGGCAGTGGCCCTGGCAGGCCCCGCATTGTATGCAGTCCCCGGCCTTGCCGCCGTCCTTGGTGGCGTTGTTGTAGTGGCCCTTGGCGCGCTTCTCGTCGCCGTAGAGGGTCAGCTGGTTCATGGCGCCGAATATACCCGGGATGTTTATCTTCTGGGGGCAGCCGTCCACGCAGTATTTGCAGGCGGTGCAGGGGATGGTGGGCAGGCTTTTGAGTACGTCCACGACCCTTGCGACCACCTTCTGCTCCTCGTCGGAGAGGGGCTTGAAGTTCTCCATATAGCTCAGGTTATCGTTCATCTGGGCCTCGTCGCTCATGCCGGAGAGCACCGTCACAAGGCCATCCAGGGACGCGCAGTAACGCACTGCCCAGGAGGCCACGGAGGCCTCGGGGGCGGCCGCCTTGAATATCTCCTGGACCTCGGGAGTCATGGTGGCCAGGGCCCCGCCCTTTACGGGCTCCATGATGATGACGGACTTGCCGTGTTTGCGGGCGACCTCATAGCACTTGCGGGACTGCACGCCCTCGCTGTCCCAGTCGGCGTAGTTTATCTGGAGCTGGACAAACTCGGCCTCGGGGTGCTTATTGAGGATGTCCTCCAGCACATCGGCGGAATCGTGGAAGGAGAAGCCGATGTGCTTGGCCTTGCCCTGCTCCTTCAGCTCCTTCAAGAACTCCCAGGCCCCCAGCTTTTCAGACTTCTCGGCGCTCTCCTTGCCAAGGGCGTGGAGCAGGTAGAAGTCGTAGTAGTCGAGGTGGGCGCGGTCCAGGGACTCCTGGAAGATGCGCTCCATGTCGGCCCGGTCCTTAAGGTCCCAGATGGGCAGCTTTGTGGCGCACTGGAAGCTTTCCCGGGGATAGCGGTCCACCACGGCCTCGCCCAGGGCCACCTCGGACTTGCCGCCGATGTAGACGTAGGCGGTGTCAAAGTATGTAAAGCCCTTCTGCATGAAGCTGTCAACCATTTTCTTGGTCTGGTCCATGTCGATCTCTTCACCCAGCATGGGCAGGCGCATAAGGCCGAAGCCCAGCTTTTTGATGGACTCTCCTAAATATTTTTCAGACATTTTTTACCTCCTGGTTTTCTTTTTGGTCTTTCAATGATTATAACATATGGAGCGGGCTCTATGTCAAGAGCAATTTTGTTGACAGCCGCAATGAGATGGGGTATACTGAGATAAATTCAAGAGAAAGGGTGATTTTCATGAAAAAAGCGGCCTATTTGAAGCCTGCAAAAGCCGGGAGGGCGGATAAATCTTGACCCTCCCATAAAAACGGAGGATAAAATGTTTAACGAAAAAGAAATCATTGCAAAATGGAACGCCGAAATGTACGACCTTAACGAGACAGAGACCGATGATGTGGCTTTTGCCATGTCGGTCATCGGCCCCGCCCCCAAGAACGTCCTGGAGCTGGCCTGCGGCAGCGGGCGGTTTCTGGTCCCTCTGGCACAGGCCGGGCATACTGTCACCGGCCTTGACTCCGACCCCTATATGCTGGAAAAGATCGGACCGAAGGCCAGGGGACTAAAAGATATCACCTGGCGCATGGCCGATGTGATACGCGACGAATGGGGCGGAGGGTTCGATGTGGTGCTTATCGCGGCAAATTTTCTCTTTAACATAGTCTCCGAAACGGACTATAGACAGGCCCAGGAGCTGCTCATAAGAAAGGCGGCAAAGGCCCTGGATCCCGGTGGGAGCGTCTATATCGACTACGCCTATACCCTGCGCCCGGAGGAGAGATTCAACTGCCCTGGGGAGATAGTTGTCTGGGAGGGCACGGACAGCTCAGGCACAAGAGGGGACATGGCGCTTCTGGACAATAGATACGACGAGCCCGGCAGCATGGCCTGCTTCACCCGCCGGTTCCGGCTTACCCTTAAGGACGGCACGGAGATAAGGGCGGACGTTCCATCGGAGAAGCATTTTCCATCCCTTTCGGAGGTGCGCGGCTGGCTTGACGGCGCGGGCTTCAGTATTGAGGAGGAGTACGGCGGGTATGGCCGGGAGCCCATAGGGGAGGCCGGCGGCAGGGCAATTATCTTGGCACGGAAACGCTGAGCGGTTTTGGTGAAAAAGTGCCCAAAAGCGTCTGCTTTTGGGCACTTTCCATGCTTTAACGGAGCTCCTTCAGGTCCTCCTGAGTGCACTCCTCCCGGCCATATCGTGCTTTCTCGTATATCCTGTGCAGGGCGGGCACATCTATCCCGGCCGAGCTCTCGGCCTCTGCGGGGGTCATCCAGCTCTCCGGGGGAGAGGGGGCTTTTAGGAGGGCCTTGCGGTACTTACGGCGGATGGTGGCGCTTACTGAGCGGTCCCATATTTTGGGCTTTCTAAGGGTCTCCACGAGCTCCTCCGCGTGTTCCTTCTCGTCAGGGCTCAGGTACTGCACCACGTCCCGGCTGTCGGTAAAGCTGCGCCTGAAGTCCTTGAACAGGTGGACGATGGCCATGACCATGCCGACAATAAGGGCCGCGATTATGAGCCCGAAGAAGATATAGCCAACTATGGGGGGGATATGAAAGTAGCTCTTGACCCCCTCGGGCATCAGGTCGGAGAAGTCCATCTCCGGCTGAGCGGGGGCGGGGGTGGGAGCAGTGAACTCGACGTCGCCGGAGGAGCTTTTGAACTCCGGCAGCTTTACCCGCACGAAGCCGGTATTGACCACGGCCATGGGCAGAAGCAGCACGGCGGTCAGGAGCACCCCGACAAGCAGGGCGGACCCGGCGATATGCTGTATGCGCTTTGCGGGCAGGCCGTACATGTCCCGGTTGAGGGCCAGGTAGTCGTCCAGCCGGTCAAGGCCGTTATACCCGAGGCATACCAGCAGGTACAGCACCGCCCCCAGCACCGAGAGCCACTGCAGCCGGGGGAAGCCGCCGGCCATGCCGCCGCTGGCCAGAAAAGCCACAACAAAGACCAGGAGCCCGAAATAGCTGGGGGTGTCGAAAAGGGAAATAACGGGTCCCTCGTCCTCTTCGGCAAGCCGGGAGCGGACGCGTATCACGCACATGAGCAGCATGAAGGCGGCGCCGCCGGGGTGGCCGGTGAAAAGCCAGGAGAGGGCGCAGAGCCCAATGGCGGCGAAGAGGAACTGCCAGAGGGCCCGCAGGCGTTTAATAGCCAGCCAGCAGAGCCCGGTGGGTATCACAAGGAGCAGGCCGCGGAAAAAGGCGGGCTCCGGGGCCATCATCTCAAGACCGGAAAGGCCCGTAAGCATGTCGAAGAAAGCCGCGAAGACTATGGCCGCAAGCAGGCCGCAGTGGAGCCAGCCCAGCACGTAAAGGGCGGCACGGCGGGGGCTTTTGATATTTATCCGTTTCATGATGCTCTGCCTCCCCGGTCAGAATTCCATCCAGATGGTGTCGATGTTTTTGTGAAGCCGGACCTTTTCACGCTGCTCCTGAGTAGTGCCAAGGCCGCAGGGGATGACACGAAGGCCGCGGCCTTTGCCCAGGAGCTCTGAGAAGTCCAGGCCGATATCCTCCCGCTGGCTGCGGGATATGAGCACGCAGAGGTCGTCCCCGGGGGCGGGCAGGCAGGAGCAGACGGGGGGCAGGCCGCCCCCGGACTGCAGGCATGCGAGCTTTTTCTTTACGGCCAGGAGGCTCCCCGAGCCGGAGACGCCCTCCATGCGCCAGCGCTCCCCGGTCTGAATGTCCGTGCCGTTGCTGTAGAGGTCAAGCTCGATGCCCTCCGCCAGCAGGCGCTCACAGAGGGAGCAGCAGATGCGTACGGCGTACTCGTTCAGAAAGTCGCTGCCCTGTTCCATGTCCACGGCCAGTATCACCCGCTGGGACAGGGTTGACTCGTGGATGTTGATAAGGAGCTTTCCGGCCCGGGCGGTGGCCTTCCAGTTGATGTACTTCATGGGGTCGCCCCGGGAGTATTCACGAAGGCCCCCGAACTCGAAGGGGTCGTCGCAGACCCGCCTGCGGCTCAGGACCTCGCCCATTATCCGGGCGTAGGGTATCTGTATCTGGTGGGTGGGCACCGTCCGGGGCAGCACATAGAACTCCGTGTTCTGGGGCATATGGGAGATGTATTTCTTTGTGAGAAACAGGTCCCGGGCGGTGAGGCCCGCCTCGTTTATGCGGAAATACCCCCGCCCGGCGCATTTAAAGGGCAGCGTGCGGGTTATCTTCTGGCGCATACTGGCGGTGAACACGTCCCGGCGGTAGGTCTGGTCGCTTAATGAGGAGTTCTCTTCGCTGGAGAAATGTAGGCGCTTGTCCATGTGAAAGCTTATCTCCAGCACGGGCAGGGGCAGAAGCTTGCGGTTGACGATCACCTCAGAGAGGGCGGAGGTCTCGTCCTCCACGGCATACTCCTGAGTGAAGGTTATCCGGCAGCTGAGCCCCTTCTGCCAGAAGCGGTCATAGAGCCACCGAAGTATGAGGAACAGCAGCAGAAGCACCGCCGCCGATATGAGGAGGGGTATAAGCATGGCTATCTCTGCCCCCAGTCCTCAGTGGGGACGGTGACGGAGCTTAAGAGGTCCTCCGCCGCTTTCTTCTGTCCGGCAGTGCCGGTGACGCCGCTGACAGAGAGCCTGTGGGCGATGACCGGCCCGGCCACGGCCTTTACGTCCTCGGGGGCGACGAAGTCCCGGCCCTGTATGAGAGCGTAGGACTGGGAGGCACGAAGGAGGGCCAGGGTGCCGCGGGGGCTTATGCCAAGCTCTACCCCCTTCATGCTGCGGGAGGCCTGGCTGAGGGAGGCTATGTAGCCCATCATTACCTTGTGGACGTATATCTCCCGGGACTGCTTTTGAAGGGAGAGTATGTCCTCCTGGGTGCAGACGGGTTCGAGCTCCGTAAGGGGCTCGGCAGAGCGGAAGCGCTCCAGAATGGCCACCTCCTGCTCTGGGGTGGGCGGGGCCATGGATATGCGCATCAGGAAGCGGTCCAGCTGGGCCTCGGGCAGGGGGTAGGTGCCAAGGGTCTCCACGGGGTTCTGGGTGGCGATGACAAAGAAGGGGGGCGACAGCTCCCGGGTGACGCCGTCGACGGTGACGGTGCCCTCGGCCATGCACTCTAAAAGACTGGACTGGGTGCGGGGGGTGGCGCGGTTTATCTCGTCGGCCAGAAGGATATTGCAGAACACCGGGCCCGGCTGGAAGACGAACTCCGACTGCTGCTGGTCGAAGAAGTTAAGACCCGTCACGTCAGAGGGCAGCAGGTCCGGGGTGAACTGGACCCGGCCGAACTTCGCGCTGATGGACCGGGACAAAGCCCTTGCCATGACCGTCTTGCCCATGCCGGGCACGTCCTCCACCAGCACGTGGCCGCCGGAGATAAGGGCCGTCAGCAGCAGGTCGGTGACCTCCTCCTGGCCCACAAGGACCTTCGCGATGTTTTGCTTAATGGCTGAGATTGGGGTCTGCATTGTTTATCTTGCTCCTTTCAGGGGTTATAATAAAAGTTCTTTTACGGCCTGGATGTTCACTTTCTCAACGGCTATGAGCCGGTTCGTCTTGTCCATAAGCTCCTGCCGGCGGGGAAGCTGGCTATAGGCGTCCTCGATGGCGGCGGTGAGCCAGCTCTCGGTGACGGCGCTGAGATCCGTCCACTGGCCGTAGTCAAGATAGCGGATGAAGGAGCCTATCTTGGGGTCGTAGCTGACGCCGACCAGGGGCGCGCCGGAGAGGGAGGAGAATATCAGGCCGTGCAGGCGCATGGAGACCACCACGCTCATGCGGCCCAGAAGGGATATCAGAAGCTCCGGGCTCTGGATGCCATCGAGAAGTATGCCGGGGGGGTCCATCCTGTCCATCACGGCCTTTGCCGCCGCGCCGTCCTGGAGGGAGTTGATGGACAGAAACACGGGGGTAAGCTGAAGCTTCTCCCGAGCGTATTCGGCCGCCGCCGCCAGCACCGGGGCCTTCTCGTAAAAGCCCCACCAGGTGCGCAGCAGGAAGCAGATATATCTGCCCTCCGGCTTAAGACCGTGGTCCAGAAGGACCTTGTCCGCCTGGGAGATGGGCGCAGGCTTCAGCACCAGGGCCGGGTCGCTGCCAAGGCGTACCTTCGGCCTGCCGACACCGTAGCGCAGGAGCTCCTCCACGGAGTCGGGCTCCCGCAGGGTGATGGAGTCGACGGAGCTGTTGAGCACCCAGCTTGCGAGCTTTATATTGCGCCCGCCGCGCACCGGGCCTATGCCGCAGCCGTACATGGCCACCTTGCAGCCGCAGCGCTTTGCCGCCCAGAGGGTGAAGAGGTAGTACCAGAGGCTTCTGTGGCTGGTGGCGTTCTGGATAAGGGTGCCGCCGCCGTTGATATAGAGCCGGGCCTTTCGCATGTGCCAGAGTATCTGGGGAATATTGAAGGTGTACACGGCGTTGACCCGGTAGCGCTCTTTTATGCTCAGGGTGTTCTTTGCTAGCACCGTTATGGGCACGTACTCGTCCAGCTCCCTGACGGAGTGGAGGATGGACTTGAGAATGGCGTCGTCCCCGGCGTTGCCGTGGCCGTAGGCCCCGCAGACCACCACGCCGTCCCGGCGCTCTTTGCGGGTCTTGCGGCTCTGTATCTGTTTCTTGCGGGCCTCCCGGGAGAGGATGCTGTTATAGATGTCAAGCTGCCGCCGGACCATACTCTCTATGGAATATTCAGCACGGGCCTTCTCATAGAGCCGGTCCCCAAGCTCTCGCCGGCGCTCAGGGTCCCTGGCCAGGGCCGCCAGGTGCCCGGCCAGGGCCTCCACGTCCCTGGGGGTGAAGAGTATGCCGGTCTCGCCGTCCTTTATGAGGGCGGGTATGCCGCCCACGTTGGTGGAGATAGTGGCCTTGTGCATCCGCGCCCCCTCTGTAAGGGAGTAGGGGAAGCCCTCTGAGAGCGAGGTCAGCAGGGCGATGTCGATGGCGTTGAAGAAGGAGTTCACGTCCTTCACCCACCCGGCGAAGCAGACCCGGTCCTGAAGCCCCAGCTCCCGGGTAAGCGCCATGAGCTTTTCCCTGTCGTCTCCGTCCCCGGCTATGGCCAGCTTCAGCCGGGGCTCCTTCCGGCAGGCCAGCTTCATGGCCCTGAGAAGCGTGGGCACGTCCTTGACGGGAGAGAGCCTTGCCACTATGCCCGCCACCACATCGTCCGGCTGTATATCCATGCCGATGGAGCCAAGGAACTCCTCCCGGGGCACGCACTCTATGGGCGTGGTGAAGTCGATGCCGTTGTGGATGTTCTCGATGCGGTCCACATGAAAATTCCGCTGTATCAACAGGTCGGTGATATTGTCGGACACGCCGATATAGTAGTTCATGCGGCGCAGGGCCACAAGGTTCGTGGTGCCGTAGCTGAGCCGGGCAACGGGCCGCCCCAGGTAGTCCAGCCGGTAGTCGCTGTGGACGGTGGTGACAACAGGGGCCTTTATGAAGTGCTTTAGAAGGTTGCCCATAAGGTTGCCCCGGGCCCCGTGGCAGTGGATGATGTCCACCTGCTGGCCGGAGAGGAGCCTGCGCAGCTCCCGAAGGCCGATAAGGGGGTTGCCGCTCTCTATGACGTGGATGGGTATGCCCATCTTCTGGGCGTCGTCGGAGAACTCGCCGCGCATGAAGCAGAACAGCTGGGCGTCGATAGAGCGGTTCAGCTCTCTCAGAAGGTGGAGCACATGGGTCTTGGCGCCGCCGGTGTCGCCGCCGCCGATAAGGTGTACAACTCGCATTTTGCTCATTCCTTTGGGTCCGCCGGAGCGCTGTCCAGCGGTTTTTCCATGTTCACGTGGGGGCAGTGCTCGTCAAGGTACTCCTCCCCCACCTGGGTGTAGCCCAGCCTTTTATAGAAGCCCGCCGCCTGTACCTGGGCCGAGAGCACGGCCTTTTTAGCGCCCTTAAGGGAGAGGGCCGCCTCGGCCTCGACCATGATGGCCTCGCCTAAGTGCTGGCCCCGGCGGTCTTTTTTCACAGCCACCCGCCCTATATGCCAGGAGTCCGGGGAGTCCGGGAACATCCGGCAGCAGGCGATGGCCTCGCCATCGTCAAAGAGCACCAGGTGAAGGGCCCTATTGTCGGTCTCGTCGAACTCGTAGGAGAAGCCCTGCTCCTTCATAAAGACCTCCTGCCTGAGGGCCCGGGCGGCGGGGGGCAGGGTGACGGACAGTTCAAATCTCAGCATTTCTATCTCTCCTTCTTATAGAAGTCCTCTAAAAACCAGACCTTCGGCACGGTGAAATCCCGGCCGTTAAGGTACTCCAGGATCCCGGCGGGGGTGGTGAAGCGAAAGCCCAGCTTATAGGAATAGAGGGCCTGCCATTTAAGGCCCAGGGCCTTATTCACGCTGTTCCTGCCATACTTGCCGTCCCCGGCCAGAGGGTGGCCGATGGAGGCCATATGGGCGCGTATCTGGTGGGTGCGGCCCGTCAGCAGGTCCACCTCCAGAAGGGACAGGTCCCCCCGCTCCTCCAGCACCCGGTACTGGGTGCGGATGGTCTTGGCCCCGGGGGAGGGCTTTTCGTCTATATAGACACGATTTTGGGACTCGTTCTTTACAAGGTAGCCGGTAAGAAGCGCGGACTTCTCGCGGAGCCTGCCGCAGACCAGACAGAGGTAGAGCTTTATAAGCTCCCGGTCCTTGACCTTTTGGTTTAGTATGCGCAGGCTCTCGGCGTTCTTTGCCGCCATGACTATGCCGCCGGTGTTGCGGTCTATGCGGTTGACTAAGGCCGGGGCAAAGCTGTTCTCCTCCTGGGGCTTATACTCCCCCTTGTCAAAGAGGTAGTGCTGGACCCGGGCGATAAGGGAGTCGAAGTGGTAGTTCTCGTCGGGGTGGACTATAAGCCCGGGCTGCTTGTCCAGGAGCATGATGTTCTCGTCTTCGTATATTATGGAGAGCTTTTTGGGGGCCTTTAGAAAGTCGTAGTCCCTGGGCTCCACCTGGAAGTATTCCTCCTGCCAGAAGACCGTCAGCTTGTCCCCCGGGGAGAGCCGGGAGTCGGGCCTGCACCGGGAGCCGTTTAGCCGCACGTCCTTTGTGCGTATGCACTTATAGAGCACCGCCTGGGGCAGGTTGGGGTAGGCCTTTAGGAGGAACCGGTCCAGGCGCTGGCCCGCGTCGTTTTCCGCTATCTCTATTATCCTTCGGGGCATGGGGTTCACCTCTTTTTCGCGGGGCGGTGGAACAGGAACGGCGGCAGGGACTGGACTATGCCGGTGCCGAGGGCGATGGCCACCGCTATCTTGATGGTCTCAAGGCCCTTTTCCAGTGCCAGAGCGTCGTTGCCCATGAAGAAGTTATAGCCGGTATAGTATATCCCCGCCCCGGGCACCAGGGGGAAGATGCCACAGATGAGAAAGACCGTCACCGGAGCCCGCCTTGAAAAGGAGAACACCCGGGAGAGCCACGCCAGCGCCAGGGTCGCAAGGAAGGATGCGGCCACGGTCCCGCTGCCCAGGGCCTGGGCCAGGATGTATACAAGCCAGCCGGCGCCGCCGGTGAGCCCGGTATAAAGCAGCTCCTTCTTGGGAGCGTGGAAGATTACCGCGAAAGCGATGGTTGATATGAACGCCACCAGGACCTGCAGGGCGCCGTTCCCTATAGCCGAAAGCCCGGTCATAGGAGGGCACCCCCAGTCAGAACGGAGAGGGCCTTTATTACAAAGCCCACGCCAACGGCTATGCAGCCGCCCACTAAAAATGCGTCCAGCATACGGATGGCGCCCGAGAGGTAGTCGCCGCTGAAAAAGTCCCGGATGGAGTTTGTAAGGGCCACCCCGGGCACAAGGCGGATGATGGAGCCGATGATTATCTTGTCCATATTGTCCCCAAGGCCCATCAGGAAAAACGCCGCCCCGAAAAGGGTCACAAGGGCGCTGGAGGAGAGGTTCGTCAGGAACTTTGACATGCCCTTTTTAGAGGCGAAGTCCAGGTATAGCTCCAGGACTATGCCGCAGAAGAAAGCTACTATGGCGTCCACCCAGCCGCCGCCGAAAAGAAAGCTGAAGGCCGCGCTGCCCGCGGCGCAGCAGAGCACCCGGGCGGGCAGGGGGGAGTAGGGCGTGTTCTTTATCTCCTCAAGGCGCGAAAGGGCCTCCTCCGGGGTGTGCAGGCCCCCGGCTATCTCCCGGGACAGCTGGTTTACGGCCATTATACGCCCCAGATGCACCGTTGCGCCGGGGACATAGCGGAAGGTGGTGCTGTGGCTGACCCCGTCCTGTGTGGCGGTGGCGAAGATGGAGTTTGTGAGCACGTACACGTCAAAGCCGCCGATATCGTAGGCCCGGGCCACCCGCTCCATGGTCTCCTGGACCCGGGATATCTCCGCGCCGTTCTCTAAAAGGACCTGACCCATACGGAAGGGCAGCTCCATGGGGGATGCTGGCATAGGCACACTCTCTTTCGTCAAAGTTTTTATCCCCGCAGGAGCAGGAAGGCCACGTCATAGGCCTCGGCCTGGGCCGTGGGCAGATAGGCGCAAAGCTTCGGTTCAAGGCTATTTATAATGCGGCACCACTGGGGGTCAAGACGGCTTCCGGCCTCTGAGAGCAGCGCCTCAAGGGCCGCGTCAAGGGGCATGGGTCCGCCGGAGTCCTCGGCCCGGCCCTCTATGAGCCGCACAAAATGGATGGCGGCGCTTACAAGGTCGGTGAGCATCACGTTGGGGTCCTCCTCCCGCCGGTACTCCCTGGGATAGCCGCCGCTGCCGTCGAAATAGCTGTGGTGCCCCAGGGCGGCGTTTACATAGGGCCGGGTAGAGGGGCTCTGGGCAAGGAGCTTTGCCCCGGCGTAGACGTGGCAGCGGATAAGGTTCTCCTCCTCCTCAAGGCGGCTGCGGCCGATACGGCGGGCAAGGTTGCTGAAGGCCAGAAAGCCCACGTTATGCAGCAGGCAGGCTTCGTGGACGAACAGCTCAAGCTCTGTCCTATGGGAGCGCAGGGCCTCCGGGCTGTCATGCCCCAAGGCCCCCAGAAGAGCCTCGGGACAGTCTTCGAGGGCCTTTTGGACCATCATCTGGGCTATCTGGGAGGCAATATATGAGGAGGCAAAGCTGTCAGGGCTGCGGCAGACCACCAGGGTCATTATGAAGTCCTTTTCAAGTATGCCGTCGGGGTACTCCACAAAGCTCTGCAGGCAGGCAAGGAGGTTATTCAGGGTGGCCTCGCTGAGCTGATGGTCCTGCATCTTGCGCACATAGTTCTCAAGCCTGCGGTACATGAAGCTGAGAACGTACTTTTTGCTGTACACCATATCCGGGTCATGCTCCAGGTATGATGCGTAGAGGGCGGGGACGAACATGTTGCGGTACAGGCTGTCCGGGGAGTAGTCCTCCTCGTCCCGCTCCATATAGACGTTCTCAAGCCAGCTGAGAAAGTGGGAGAGGGGGCGCACACCGCAGTGGTACTGGGCGGCCTCATAGGCGTACTGCCAGCGTATGGGGATGCTGCCGTTCTGCCCGCGCCGGAGCCCGTCCACAACGTACTCCGCGGACTCCATCACCTCACGCTGTATCTGGGGGTCCACAAAGCCCGTGCGCAGAAGACCCAGGGCGGTGGTGCGCTCCTGGTGGGTCTTCATAAGGTACAGGTCCCAGGGCAGGTCCGGGGATTTCTCGTGGTATACGGGGTCCTCAAGTATTTGCAGCGAGCGCCGTATGGCCGCCTGCTTGCGACGGCCGTCGGCCTCGTCAAGGCCAGAGTAGGCCAGGGCAAGGTTGCCCATGGCCCGGTGGATATAGCCCCGGGTCTCCATATCCTCTATCCGGTCGTACTCCTTGATATATGAGGCGGCCTCGCCGAACATAAGGCTCATCTTCCAGTTATAGTCGGTCCTGTCCGCCCGGCGGATTATGTCCTGCATGTAAAAGAGGGTCATGGCCCCGTGGTACAGATGCCGGATAAGCAGGTCCCGCTTGTGCCAGTGGCGGGCATAGGTTATTATGGCGTTGTGAAGGTAATGGCAGAGGACAAGGTCAAGGTACGCACCCCTATGGTTCATGGCGGCGGCGAACTTCTCAAGGTTCGCGATATCCTCCCCGGTGGCGGTGATTATATTGTCCAGAAGGGGAAAAAGCTCCCGGCGCAGCATGGCCGTGTTCTCCTCCGAGAGCTCCCTGAGTTCCTCCGCCCGCCGGGGCAGCCCGGCGAGATACTCCTCTGCCGGGGGCAGGACGGCGGGCAGGGAGTTCAGCTCAAAGACCCGGCTGAGGTTTTTAAGGTACTTCTCCTGATATTCCCTCATGCCTGCCGCCCCCTTGCAAGGCTGTCGATAGTGGACAGCACCTTGTCGATGTCCAGGGGCTTTGAGATATGGGCGTCCATGCCGGCCTCGAGAGACTTTTTCACGTCCTCCACAAAGGCGTTGGCGGTCATAGCGATTATGGGCACGGTCCTGGCGTCGGGGCGGGGCAGGGCCCGCAGCTCCCTGGTGGCGTCAAGGCCGCCAAGCACAGGCATCTGCACGTCCATAAGTATGGCGTCATAGGCGCCGGGGGCGCTCTCCT
Source organism: uncultured Eubacteriales bacterium (assembly GCA_910584745.1). Lineage (GTDB taxonomy): Bacteria > Bacillota > Clostridia > Oscillospirales > Acutalibacteraceae > Acutalibacter. Next base: position 108,401 of record CAJUDG010000013.1, on the reverse strand, counting down.
TGAACATATCCACGGCCTGCCGGCCGTCCTCGGCGCAGTCTATCTGTGCGCCGGACTCACCGATAAGCTCCACGGCGATCTCCCGGTTGAGCTCGTTGTCCTCGGCAAGGAGCAGCCTAAGTCCGCTGAGGTCACAGCGGACCTGGGCCTGGAGCTCCTTGTGGCCGGCGCCGCCGATATGTGAGGAGAGGGTGGCGGCAAGCTTGCTCTTGAAAAGGGGCAGCGGCACGAAGCCGTCCACGCCGGAGCGGGTGAACACGTACTCTATCTGGCTCCAGTCGCTGCCGGTGAGCAGCAGTATGGGCAGGGACTGGCCCAGCCGGTTCCGAAGCTCCGAGAGCAGCAGGGTCATCTCGGTGTCCTCCAGCTTTTCGGCGGCCAGAAGGAACTGGTACTCTGTGCCGAAGATATCGCAGTCGTTCACATAGGACACGGCGTCCCCGGCAGTGCTGGCCCAGTCGCACTCCATGCCAAGCTCTTTAAGCAGGGACAGAGTCAGGGAGGCCTGCTTATTGTCGCTGTCAAGGAGCAGAACCTTACAGCCCCGCAGGGAGCTGTCAGGTTCCGGGTCAGGGGCGGCGGCGAAGGGAATGTCGAGGGTAAAGCAGCTGCCCTTGTCGGTCTCGCTCTCCACCTCTATATGGCCGCCCATGAGCTCTATGAGGTTTTTCGTTATGGTCATGCCAAGGCCTGTGCCCTGTATCTTGTGCACGGAGCTCTTTTCCTCCCGCTCGAAGGGGGTAAAGAGCTTCATAAGAAACTCCCGGCTCATGCCGATGCCGTTGTCCTTTACGCAAAGGTGCATGGTGACCGCATCGTCACCGGCGGGCAGCACGGCAAAGCTCATCTCCACCCGGCCGCCCCTGGGGGTGTACTTTACGGCGTTGGACAATAGGTTCAGGCAGACCTGTTTCAGGCGCACGGAGTCCAGCACCAGGTTCTCACGGGCTATCTGGCCCATCTCCAGCACGAACTGGAGCCCCCCGGAGTCGGCCTGGGGCTTGGCGACGATCAGTATCTCGTGGAGAAGGTCCGCTATGTTGGTGGGCTCGGCCTGTATCTGTACGCGGCCGCTCTCTATCCGGGACATGTCCAGCACCTCGTTTAGGAGGGACATCATGTGCCCGGAGGCCACCTTTATCTTTTCAAGGCACTCGGAGACCTTGGTGGGGGAGCCGGGCTGTGACAGGGCGATGTCCGTAAGGCCCGCGATGGCCCCCATGGGGGTGCGGATGTCGTGGGACATCTCCGAAAGGAAGGTGGTCTTGGCCTGGCTTGCCATAAGGGCCTGGTCCAGGGCATCCCGGGTGCGGTTATAGTAGGCGGTGACGTCCTGGAACAGGCAGGTCACCGTGTCGCTGCCCGAGATGGGCAGCAGACTGTAGACCCCGCCGCCCACATGCAGGAAGACAGGAGCCTCATAGGGGCCGTCCAGGGCGGCGCAGAGGGCCGCGGATTCGGGCCCGGTGAGGCCTTCGACAAGCGTGTCCGGGGCAAGGGGCATGGCGGCGCTGTTGCGGTAGAGCACACTGTGAGACCCGGGGGCGAAGGCTATCACCGGTATGGGGGACAGGTCCCACTGGGAAAAGGGTCGGTTATCGGGCATAAATCGGCACCATTCCTTAATCTGTAGTATAACTAAGTAACATTATAATACCTATCCCATATAATTACAAGCCTAAAGTTTCTGAAGACGGGTAATGCAGGAAAGGGCTGCCAAAATTTCATAACTGTAAAACTGCACAAAAAAGCGCATACAAATTTGTATTTTGCGTTATTGTATCTCAAATTGGCCCTTTGGCGCGGAAAAAGCTTGACAGTCCCGGCCTGCGGGTTTATAATTTGTTCATACTATATTTAGTACACCCTTTTGGGATGGCGTGAAAAATGAAAGTTCCGAAAGAGAAATATGCGTAAGGTTGAAAGAGTTAAAGCGGGGCTTTAGCTCTCAACATATATTATCAGCAGAAGAAAGGACGACGATTATCATGAACAAGACAGTCAAGCGCATTTTGGCGCTGATGCTGGCGATGCTCATGCTGGTATCTGCCCTTGCCGCCTGCGGCAACGACAGCGGCAATTCCTCCAGCGAGAGCAGCCAGAGCGAGGCCTCTACCGAGGACAGCAGCTCCGAGGAGAGCAGCGACGTCGGCGATGAGACCGAGCCGGAGAACACCGGCTGGACCATCCCCAGCATCGACAGCGAGGACTATGACGAGATCTCCGACTACTACTATGACTTCAACCTCAAGGAGTTTCACGAGCTCTGTCAGGCCTACGCCGCCGAGAACGACAACCAGAACCGCCGCTGGGCCCTTGAGGCCCTGGCCGAGGCGAAGCTGATGGCCTCCGGCGTTATGCAGCCCACCCGCTGCAACGGCGGCCAGTTCCAGATCAGCGCCGTGGCTCCCGGCTCCGTTACTTCCAACGGCTGGGGCTCTGACGACAGCCGCTATCAGTACAGCCTTGTCACCGACAAGGTGCTCAAGACCGCTGACCGCGACGCTCTGAAGGAGCTTCTCAACGAAAAGCGCGGCACCGGCGAGTACCGTGCGGCCGCCGTTGAGTACCTTGAGGCCCACGGCTACAAGCTGAAGGACAGCCTGAATCTTTCCTTCAGCTCCATGCCCACCACATACGACATGTTCGCGTCCAGCCGTGCGGGCGACACCACCTACTCTGTGGGCAGCGTGGACAGCCTGCTGTACTATGACGGCGAGAACCGCGAGCTGCCCGCCCTGGCCGAGTCCTATGAGGTCTCTGAGGACGGCAAGACCTACACCTTCCACATCCGCAAGGGCGTGAAGTGGGTGGACAGCCAGGGCCGCGAGGTCGCGGACCTGATCTCTGACGACTGGGTCGCCGGCATGCAGCACCTGCTGGACTGCCAGGCCGGCCTTGAGACCCTGTTTGTGGGCTATGTCACCGGTGTTGAGGACTATATCAAGGGCGAGTGCGACATCGACGGCGTTGGCATCAAGGCTGTTGACGACTACACCCTGGTGTACACCCTGGAGAACAAGACCCCCTACTTCACCTCCATGCTCCACTACGGCCTGTCCCTGCCCCTGAGCCGTTCCTACTACACCTCTCAGGGCGGCAAGTTCGGCGACGAATTTGACAACGCCGACGAGGGCAATATGTACGGCCGCGATCCCGACCATATCGCCTACTGCGGTCCCTTCCTGACCACCAACGTGACCGCCAACAACTCCATCACCTACAAGGCCAACCCCCTGTACTGGGACGCCGAGAACGTGACCATCAAGGAGATGTCCTATCTCTTCAACGACGGCTCTGACGTTACCAAGGGCTATAACGATGTGAAGTCCCGCGTTATTGACAACATCGGCATCAACGCCTCTACCCTGGTCATGGCCAAGGAGGAGAAGATGGAGGGAGACGAGGGCACCGTATTCGATACCTATGTATACGTTTCCGCCACCGGTTCCACTTCCTACTTCAACTTCCTGAATGTCAACCGCGCCGCCTGGGCCAACACCAACAACGATCAGGACGCTGTGTCCCAGCAGACTGAGGAGCAGAAGGAAGTTACCCATGCCGCTATGAACAACGTGCACTTCCGCCGCGCTCTGGCCTGCTCCGTTGACCGCGTCACCTGGAACGCTCAGAACGTGGGCGACGACCTTGCGGCCCTGTGCCTGCGCAATACCTACACTCCCGCCACCTTCGTCACCCTCTCCGAGGACGTGACTGTGCCTGTGAACGGCACCGACACCACCTTCCCGGCGGGCACCGACTACGGCAAGATCATGCAGGCTCAGCTGGACGCTGACGGCGTGAAGATCCAGGTCTATAAGGACGATCCCAGCGCCGAGAACGGCCGCGGCACCGGCGACGGCTTCGACGGCTGGTTCAATGTTGAGTACGCTCAGTCCGAGCTGGAGATCGCTCTTGAGGAGCTGGCCGCAAACGGCATCACTGTTGACGAGAGCAACCCCGTGCATCTGGACTTTGTGTATCCCTCTCAGAGCACCACCCGTACCAACGCCGTCAACGCTTTCAAGCAGCAGGTTGAGAAGAACCTGGGCGGCAAGGTCATCATCGATCTGGTGGACTGCCCCAATGATGACGTCTGGTACGCCACCGGCTACAACATCGAGCGCGGCTATGAGGCCAACTATGACCTGTTCGACCTGTCCGGCTGGTCTCCTGACTTCCAGGATCCCTGCTCTTATGTTGACACCTTCCTGCCTGATTATATGGGCTACATGACCAAGTGTATTGGTATTTATTGATTGCTGGCAATCAATAAATACACACGAATTTTGAACTCTGTTCAAAATTCTACGGTATTTACTATATTAGTAAATGCACACTCATGATATCACAGATATCATGATAGAGAACTGAGCAAAGAAGCCGGGTTCGTCCGGCCGAGCATAGCGATGGACTTTAGGTCTGTCCGCTTATGAGAATGGGCGATGGGGCCGTATGGCTCCATCCCCAATCTCTATATATAGAAATATCGGAAAGAAAGCAAATCGCAGATGATAATATGAAAAAGTAGATGATATTATGGCAAAATATATACTAAAAAGACTGTTGCGCGGCCTGCTGTCCATCGTCATTGTGGTGGGGATAGTCATGGTGCTGATCTACTCCCTTCTGAGCCGCACCAAGATCTTTGCCGAGGACGAGGTGTACCGCAAGCTGCAGAACAACGCCCGCACCACCTATACCTACCGCAAGTGGCAGGACTATGGGTATCTGGACTATGTGAACTATAACGACTGGCTCAACCAGCTGCTCAAGGACGGCAAGATCGACTCCGATACCAGGAACGAGGCCGGCAGCCTTGGCCGCAAGGAAGAGGACGACGATGAAGTGGTGGCCAAGTATGCCAAGGAGTTCACGGAATACTATGAGGGCAAGGGCTTTCAGGTGGAGCGCCTGAAGGCGATCACCTCCCGCCGGAAAGTGGCCGCCGGGGGACAGCCGGAGCTGTTCGCCCATAAGGACAGGCCGCTGAGCTCCCGGCTCATAAGCTATTTCTCCAGGATCGTGACTATTGACACCATCCACTATGTGGACAAGGATACGGACATCGGGGCGAGGGGCCTCACCTTTACCACCCACGACCCGGTCTATGGGAGGGAGAAGTTCTCTCCGGCCATAATCGGCAACGGCACAAAGCACAAATACCTGCTGTATTTTGACGACAAGTTCCCGTACCTGCACCAGAACCTTATCACGGTGAACCTGGGCACCTCCTACTCGGTCAACAAGGACCACGACGTTCTCGAGACCATGCTGCAGACCCAGGGCTCGTATGTGACAAGGGAGATGATGTTCCCCTCCGGGCATGAGGAGGAGAGCGCCGACGATCTGCACACCGCCACGTACCTTGCGGGGTCGCTGGAGGGCTCTGAGATGCTGCAGACCAGGTTTGTGGACGACTATACAAACACCCTGACCACAAAGGGCGGCCGCTCAAAGATAGCTTTCTCCTTCACCTGCGGTATTCTGGCAAGTCTTATGGCCTATGCACTGGGCCTGCCGCTGGGCGTCTTCATGGCAAGGCATAAGGACGGCCTTGTGGATAAGCTCGGCACCTTCTATATCGTGTTCATCATGGCGGTGCCCTCCCTTGCCTATATCTTCCTCTTTAAGGCCATAGGCGGCTCTATGGGGCTTCCCACCACCTTCGATGTGAACAACGGCACGGCGCTGATGTATGTGCTGCCCATCGTGTCCCTGGCGCTGCCCTCGGTGGCGAACCTGATGAAGTGGCTGCGGCGCTACATGATAGACCAGATGAACTCGGACTATGTGAAGTTCGCCCGGTCGGGGGGCCTCTCTGAGAACGAGATATTCGCAAAGCACATTCTGAAGAATGCGGCCATACCCATCGTGCACGGCATCCCCGGCACCATCCTGGGGGCCCTGACCGGCGCAATCATCACCGAGCGCGTCTATACCGTGCCCGGCACCGGCAACCTTTTGACCCAGGCCATCAACTTCTACGATAACGGCGTTATCGTGGGCGTCACAATGTTCTACGGCCTGCTGTCGGTGGTGTCCATCATCCTGGGCGACGTGCTGATGTCCGTGGTGGACCCGCGTATCTCGTTCACAAACGAGAGCCGCTAATGAGGAGGTAGAGAGATGAAATCTGAACTTACAAACCTGAAAGAGCTGGGCGTGCCCGAGGAGGAGCTGTTCACCATCGTGGAGCACAGCGACGTGGAGGCCGAGAAGATAACCGCCCCCAGGTACTCCTACTGGCAGTCGGTGTTCCGGGTCTTCTTCAAGAAGAAGATAAACATCGTCATGCTGGGGCTTTTGCTGCTGATAATCGTCTTTGCCTATGTGTACCCCACGCTGATAGAATATAACCGCTACGCAAATATAACCGACTCCAGCACAAAGCACCTGATGCCCGCCGCGGCCATACAGAAATTTGGATTCAGCCTGAGCTGGATACTGGGCGCGGGCGGTTCCGGCGAGCCCACATTCGATACTGTCTGGGTCGGCTCTCAGATATCCATATCACTGGCCCTGATGTGCGCGCTTATAAACCTTACCATCGGCATACTGCTAGGCGCTGTATGGGGCTTCTCCAAAAAGATGGATGCATTCATGATGGAGGTCTATAACACCATCGCAAATATACCCTATGTGCTGCTGATATCCGTGCTGGTGCTGACGCTGACGGCCAGCTTCTGGACAATGGTGTTTGCCCTGACGGTGACGGGCTGGCTTGGCGTCGCGTACTTTATCCGCACCCAGGTCATCATTATCCGGGACCGTGAGTACAATCTGGCGTCCCGCTGCCTGGGCACATCCATAGGGCGCATAGCCATAAGAAATATCCTGCCCTTTATGACCTCTGTTATCGTGACCATGGCCGCCACGGAGATACCCTCTTACATCTCCTACGAGGTGTTCCTCAGCTATATCGGCATAGGCCTTAAGGAGATGTCCCTGGGCCGGCTGATATTCGAGGCCGAGCCCGCCATGGTGACCAGCGGCTGGCAGTTTGAGTTCTGGAGCCCGGTGGTGGTGGCCTCCATAATCGCCGTGGTGCTGTACGTTGTCGGCCAGAACCTGGGCGACGCATCCGACCCCAGGACCCATATGTAAGGAGGGCGTTTTCATGGAAATGAATAATCAGGATAAAAAGGTCCTGCTCTCCATCAAAGACCTGGAGGTAAAGTTCAGGGTGCGCGGGCGCGTTCTGACAGCCATTAGGAACATCAGCCTTGACATCTACGAGAACGAGTCCATCGCCATAGTGGGCGAGTCGGGCTCTGGCAAGTCCGTGTTTACAAAGACCTTCGCGGGAATGCTGGACTCCAACGGCTTTATCGACAACGGCAGCATCATCTTCAACGACGAGGAGCTGGCCGACACCCATGTGAAGCTGATGGGCACGGCCCGCAGCACCATAGAGAATACCCGCAAGAAGCTGGACGAGTACGCGAAGCTGGAGTACGGCGCGGCCACCTACCGCAAGATGCTGGAGCTTGAGAGCGAGCGCAAGCAGAAGATGACCCTAAGCGATGAGGACCGGCAGGCCCATGAGGATAAGCTGGAGGAGCTGCGCTTCAAGCGGGCTGAGACCTTCAACCTGCGCCAGACCCTGGATTCCCGCACGGACAGGGAAAAGATGAAGCAGCTGGGGAGCGAGATAAAGGGCCTTGACAACCAGATAAAGCGCCTTGAGCAGGAGTATGAGGAGAAGGTAAAGCGGAACGCCGCCGCCGTTAAGGCCGACAGCGGCTATCAGGAGAGCTTTAATAAGCGCATGGAGGACCTTAAGGCCCAGTACCAGAAGGAGACCTCCGCGGAGATAAGCGCCGCCCAGAAGAAGCGGGACGAGATACTCGCCAAGGAGATATACCTCTCCGTGGGCCGCTATCCCTTCCACAAGCGGGTCAGCCTTATCCGCAGGCTCTTAAAGGAGATAAAGAAGGCCATGCAGCTGGGTGTGGACCCCATGAGCGATGAGGTATTCGACAGGGTGGTCTTCAGAGTGCGGTATATTGACGAGACCGCCGACACCCTGCACGGCACCTGCACTTTGAACCTTGCCAACGTGAAGTTCGCGGGGGACTGGGCCCAGATCCGGGGCCGCAGGATAGCCACCGTGTTCCAGGACCCCATGACCTCCCTGAACCCCATTATCACCATCGGCAAGCAGATAACCTCAATTATTCTTAAGCACCAGAACTGCTCCGAGGTGGAGGCAAGGGCCCGGGCCATTGAGCTCATGCACAAGGTTGGCATACCCAACGCTGACGCGCGCTTTGACGATTACCCCTTCCAGTATTCCGGCGGCATGAGGCAGAGGATAGTTATCGCCATCGCCCTCTCCTGCCAGCCCAAGATACTCATCTGCGACGAGCCCACCACGGCCCTGGACGTTACCATCCAGGCGCAGATAATAAAGCTCATCAAGGACCTTCAGAAGGGGTTCGGCTATACCATCGTGTTCATCACCCACGACCTGGGGGTCGTGGCCAACGTGGCGGACCGCGTGGCGGTGCTGTACGCCGGACAGATAGTGGAGCTCGGAAAGGTGGAGGAAGTCTTCTACGACCCCAGGCACCCCTATACCTGGGCGCTGCTGTCGAGTCTCCCGCAGCTGGCCCAGAGGAACACAAAGCTCTATTCAATCACCGGCACGCCGCCCTCCCTCTATAACCAGATTGTGGGCGACCCCTTCGCTCCACGGAACCCCTACTGCCTGAAGCTGGACACCCTGATGGAGCCGCCCATGTTCCCGGTGACCGAGACCCACTTTGCCAAGACCTGGCTTCTGGACCCCAGGGCGCCAAAGATAGAGAAGCCCGAGATAATCCAGGACATCCACGAAAAGCTCATACGGGCTTTCAATATATAGGAGGGACAGCATATGGCAACCACAACTGTTGAAACTGGCGCAAAAGCGCGCCATTTGCCGGAGCACGGGCCCATAGACCCCGTGACCGGCCGGGAGGTGCTGCTGTCCATCCGCAACGTGGACATCACCTTTGGCAAGGGCGACAGCGCCGTTAAGGCGGTGCAGAACGCATCCTTTGACATCTATAAGGGGGAGACCTTCTCCCTGGTGGGCGAGTCAGGCTCCGGCAAGACCACCATAGGCCGGGCCGTCATCAGGGTGAACCCCTGCGCGGCGGGACAGATACTCTATAAGGGCGTGCCCATCAGCGGCAAGATACCCCGCTCTCTGGACCGGGAGGTAATACGCAATATCCAGATGGTCTTCCAGGACCCGGCGGCGTCTCTTAACGAGCGCGCCACGGTGGACTATATCGTATCCGAGGGCCTTTACAACTTCCACCTCTTTGAGAACGAGGCGGACAGGGTGCAGAAGGTCAAGAACATGATAACCGAGGTGGGCCTTTTGCCCGAGCATCTGACTCGTTATCCCCACGAGTTCTCCGGCGGACAGCGCCAGCGCATAGGCCTGGCCAGGGCCATGGTCATGGAGCCGGAGCTGGTGGTGGCGGACGAGCCCATCTCTGCCCTGGACGTGTCCATACGCGCCCAGGTGCTGAACCTCCTCAAAAAGTTCCAGGAGGAGCGGGACGTGACCTATCTGTTCATCGCCCACGACCTCAGTATAGTGCGCTTTATATCCGACAGGATAGGCGTTATCTATAAGGGCAACATCGTGGAGGTGGCCGAGGCGGAGGAGCTCTTTGACTTCCCGCTGCACCCCTATACCCGATCCCTTATCTCCGCCATACCCATCCCGGACCCGATACTTGAGAAGAGCAAGGTGCTCTTTACCTATGACCCCTCCGTGCACGACTACAGCACCGACAAGCCGGAGCTCACGGACATAGGGCATAACCACTTCGTCTACGGCAATAAGAAGGAGCTGGAGGAGTACAGGGCCATAAGGGAGAAGGGCGTGCCCATGAAGTCCATCACCATCCGTGACCCCGACGCTCCCCAGGAGGAGCACGAGGAGGAGACGGTGGATGCCAGCGCCATTTTAAGCGCGCCCCTGCACGACACCGGCAGCATATGGTATCTGATACTGTCCCTGCTGCTGCCGATACCGGGCATTATCGCCGCGCTGATATTCAAGAAGAAGAACTATATCAAAAACTATAAGGCCTGTAAGAAGGGGGCCATCATCTGCTTTGCCATAATCGGGGCGGTGATAGCGCTGTTCCTGCTGGCCCTGCTGGCGGCCGTCGTCTTCTGATGGGGCGCGGCGCACGCAGAAAACTCCCGCCGGCCCTGCCGAAGGTGGAGCGGGTGGAGCTGAAAAGCACGCATTTGGGACTTAGGTTCATCGCCTTTGTCCTGTGCCTTGCCCTGGGGCTTTCCGCCCTGGGGTTCGGCATTTACAGCCTGCTGACCACAGAGCCGGGCTGGGCGCGGATAGAGGCCACCACCAACGAGGCCTATGTGGCCGGGGACTTCGTCTTCGACTACCTGCTGGGGGAGGGGGCCACCGCCCAGCGCAAGGCGCTGACGACACTGTATACCCAGCAGTGCCTGGATTTGGGCAGGCTGTTCGACAATACCCAGACCTATGAGGAGTGCCCCAATAACCTCTGCTACATCAACACCCATCCCGGCGAAGCGGTCCAGGTGGACCCGCGGCTTTACGGGGCCTTTGAGCGCCTGGAAAAGGCGGATGACAGGACCATATACCTGGGGGTGCTGGAGGCTTACTGTTTGAATCTGTATTTTGACAGAGGGACGGACCCCTTTGCGGAACCGGAAACGAAGGATACTCTTGAGCAGCTGACGGAATTTGCGCAGACCGGGGCGGAGTTGGAGCTGTTGGGTGAAAATACGGTGCGGCTTGAGGTCTCGCCGGAATACGCGGAGCTGGCCGGGGAGCTGGGGCTCGACTGCTACCTGGGCTTCGGCTGGCTGCAGAGCGCCTTTATCCTGGACTATATGGCCGAGGAGCTCAGCTCCCGGGGCTATACCCAGGGGATCATCTCCAGCCGGGACGGCTACACCCGCTCCCTTGGCGGGGACGTGGGCCCGGTGCAGAGGAGCCTCTACAGATGGGACGGCGAGAGGGCCGTTGAGACCGGGCGGCAGGAGATGGACACGCCGGTGAACGCGGCGGCCATAAACGGCTTTCCCCTGGACGGGGACGAGGGTCAGGCCTATGTGAATCAGCTGGCCCTGCTGGGCGGCAGGGCCGCAGGCGTGACCGAGACCGTGCTGGAATATTCCGGCACACAGAGCTGTGTGGATCTGGCGCTGAAGGTCAAGGCCCGGGTGCTGGAATAAAAAACAGGCCCGCTCATGGTTTTCCATGAGCGGGCTTTTAATTTATGATTACCCTAAAACAGAAATCTCTTAAATAATTACTCCAGGAACATATCGTGGAACAGCACGGCAACTATGCTGGCCGCGCACCGCTGGGAGGTGCCCATGGGGTCGAATTTATTGTTGCCGACGCCGCTGACGATGCCCAGGGCACGCATCCTATAGACGGACTCCCTGGCGTATCCGCTGATGGAACCGTCGTCCTCAAAGGTCTCGATGCCGGAAACATCCACCTCGGTTATGCCCAGAATATTGGTAAGGTACTTGTCCAGCAGAACGCACATCTCCTCCCTGGGGAGCACTTGGTTGGGGCTCAGCTTGCCGCCCCGGTCCACTATGCCCTTGTCCACCGCCCAGGCCAGATGCTTTGCGTAGTAGGCGTTGGGGGACACGTCGGTAAAGGCGCCCTTATCCAGGGAATAGCCCCCTACGTCCTCGCCGGACATGTTCGCAAGCACGATGACAAACTGAATTCGCGTGATGGAGCCCTTGGGGTTGAATCTGCCGCTGCCGTCGCCGTTGAACAGGCCCAGTGCCACGGCCCGGTCCACATGGGGGGCAAACCAGTTCCTATATAGGAAATCTGTAAAGATAGCGCCGTTGCTCATGACCGTGGCGGTGGTCACAGGGCCTACAACGCCGTTCTTTATCACAGCGGCTTTATAGGTGCAGCCGGTCTGGCAGACTGGGGAGACGTAGGGAATGGTGCCGAGGGACGGCGCGCCCTCCTCCAGGCTGGGGTCGGTATAGTCGGTGGTGTAATAGATATCCTCTGAAGAGCCCCCGGCGGCCATGGTGACGCCCTCGCCGTCAAAGCCTATTTCCGGGGCCGACAGGTGCAGGTCCACGTATGCCTCGCAGATATATCCCTTCCTGCCGCTGGCGGTGGAGACAGGATACCACATTGAATACTTTTTGCCGTCAACAGTGATCTGCTGGCCCGCTACGGCCGTGCCGGCAAGGAGTCTGGTGTTCTTGGAAAGTGTCGCCACAACCCTGGAACTGGTGTTGGGCTCGGCCCGCAGGTTCACGCCGGAGCCATTGACAGTGGCGTTATAGTCGAAGGGAATATCGTCGGGGTCATCGCTGCCGGACCAGCCCTGGCTCTTAAGATAGGCGGCAACCTCGGTGGCTGGGGCCCAGACGCCGTTCAGAAGATCCTTGTCCACCGGGGCAGCTTCGCCGTCCTCAAGATAGGCGAAGCCGTCGCTTCCGATCGTGTAGCCGTCTATCTCCGTGTCCACATCGTACTCATAGCTGGTATAGTGGACCATCCTGCCGTCGAACTCGAACCAGCCCTCCTTGGGGTACTTGGTGCCAATGTCAAAAAGGTGCCAGCCGTCCCAATGGCGGTCCTCCACCTGGGCGCGGACCATGTTCACACCCTCCATGGAGTTATCGCAGGACTCGTTATTGCCGATGTATATGCCGATATGGGCATAGCCCCCGGGCTCGGAGTTTGTCAGGGCCAGGCCGTGGATGCGGGGCAGGCCCTGAAGGGGCGAGCCGGAGAAAATGGTGTTCTGGCGGACCTGGCTTGTGGCGCCGCCCGCACAGCCGGACACGCCGCAGTCGGAGTAGTAGGAGTATAAAAGCCCCGCGCAGTCAGTGGCCCGAACACCGTTTACCGTACCGCCCTTGCCGCCGGCCACATACAGCCAGCCGTCGCGATGGGCCGTGATGCCCTGCATGGCAAGGCCCAGGCTGGTGGGAGTGGTGGCGGCCCTGGCCCCAATGCCGAAGGCCGGAAGGCCAAGGAAGACTATGAGCGCCGTAAGAAGCAGGCATAGGGCCCGTCTCGTTGAGCTTTGATGACTATGTAACATAAAAAGTACCTCTCAATTCTAAGCTAAAATAGTTCCCCAAACAGAGAATAGTTACAAAACGGTAACATTCTACCATGGTTCGACAGATTTTGCAACCCTGGCGCAGGGATATTAACAGCTTATTAACACAGCGTTCATATTTGAGAATTCCCCATTGACAATAGGACCGGTTTGGGGGATAATATATTGGTAATGTCATAACTGTTGGAGGAATGAGCTGTGAAAACGAATAATAGCAGATTTTTGGCCTTTATGCTTGCAATGCTGCTGGTCCTCTGCCAGCCGGTCTGGGCCGGCGCGGCGGAGGGACCCTCTACCGCCACGGACGTGGCCGAGGCCCTGGACGTATACGAGCGCCAGCCGGTATACGTCCAGAGCTATGAGGGGACGGCAAACGGCACGGGCAGCCTGTACAATACCCTGAGCACCCGGCAGAAGGCCGTTTACAACAGCCTGAAGAACATGTCCTGGAGCAGGATAACCTACTCGAACAGCACCGTGGACCTCAATGTGAAGGGCATCACCGGCGCGGCGGTCAGCGGATATATCTCGGGCGGGCGCTTCTACCCCTCGGGCAGCGGGGTGCAGGCCTATAAGGACATACAGAATGACGTGAACGCGGCCATAGGGGCACTGCGGTATGACCGGCCGGACCTATTGTGGCTGGACGGCACCGTCTCCCATTACTATGGCTTCAGGGGCTATAACTCCACCGGGCGGTATAATATCAGCTCCTTCTCCGTTGGCTTTCCCATGACCTATAACGGCCAGGAGAACGCCATGTACGAGCGCATGATGAACGAGGCCAGGAGCATAGCCGGTACAGCGCGGACAGAGAAGGACATGTACAGCAGGGTGAAGAGGGTCCACGATATCCTTGCTGGTCGCTCCAGCTATAACTACGCGTCGCTGAATGCGCCCGCGTCCAGCATGATGTTCATAATGGCCCACAGCGCATATAGCGGCATGTTTGAGGACCAGTATGAGCCGGTCTGCGAGGGGTACGCCAAGGCCCTCAAGATAATTCTTAACATGCTGGACATCCCCTGTGTGCTGGCCGTCAGCGACTCGCATATGTGGAACAACGTGAAGATGGACGATGGGCTTTGGTATAATGTGGATCTTACCTGGAACGACTCTGGGGACAGGGACAGGCATGACTATTTCCTGGTGGGCTCCGGGACGCAGATAGGCTCTGCGGCTTTTTCCAGCAGCCATAAGGAGGTGGACCCCATCACCAACAAGGCCGGCAGCGCCAGATACCCCAAGAAGAACACCGTTGCGTATAAGTATATCGGCGAGGATTACCCGCCGCTGACCTATCCCGACGTGCCCAGGACGGATTACGCCTATGAGTATATCGAGAAGGTATCGAAGCTCGGCTATTTTAGCGGGGACACCAGCGGCAACTTCAACCCCGGGAAGAAGATAACCCGGGCGGAGTTCGTCAGAGTCATAGCCTCGGTGCTGAAGGTGGACGTCTCGCAGTACGACGGGATGTACAGCTTCTCCGACGTGGGCACCGGCAAATGGTACTCCGGCGTGGCCTACTGGGCCAGGGAGAGCGGCACCATGGTGGGCGCCGGCGGGAAGTTCAGGCCCAACGATCCCATATCCCGCCAGGAGATGTGCTCCGTGCTTGCCAGGGCCTTCGGCCTTAAGGCGGCAAGCCCCGGCGGCTTTCTGGATGACAGCGGCATATCGGACTGGGCCAGGGAGGACGTGTATGCCTGCCGGGACGCGGGGCTTGTAAAGGGTGGTCCAGACGGCAATTTTTACCCCGCCAGGAACACGGTGAGAAGGGATGCGGCCATCGTCTTCGCCAATTACGCCGCCATGAAGGGGATAGTTCCCACGGAGCTATTAGTTCCGCAGGAGGAGCAGACCGTCCCCTCCGGGGGACAATGACGTTTCATGACTATGGGTAAATTATAAGTGCAAATAAAAACGGAAGGACTGATACAGAATGAGCAAGGAGCTCGCAAAGGCCTATGAACCCCAGGAGGTGGAGGGCCGGATATACGATTTCTGGCTGAAAAACAAGTATTTTCACGCCGAAGTGGACCCGAATAAGAAGCCGTACACTATAATGATGCCCCCTCCCAACGTCACCGACCAGCTCCACGTGGGCCACGCCATGACCATGACCACCCAGGACGTGCTGATCCGCTGGAAGCGTATGCAGGGCTATTCGGCTCTCTGGCTGCCGGGCACGGACCACGCCGCCCTTGCCACCGAGGTGAAGATAGTGGAGGCCATGGCGAAGGAGGGCATAAAGAAGGAGGACCTGGGCCGGGACGGCTTTATGGAGCGGGCCTGGGCCTGGAACGAGAAGTATGGCGGCAGGATAACCGAGCAGTTAAAACTGTTGGGCAGTTCCGCCGACTGGGACCGCCAGCGCTTCACCCTGGACGAGGGCTGCTCAAAGGCCGTGCGCCACGTGTTCGTGAAGCTCTATGAGAAGGGGCTGATCTATAGGGGAGAGCGCATGACCAACTACTGCGCCCACTGCGGCACGGCCCTCTCTGACGCAGAGGTGGAGTTCGAGGAGAAGGAGGGCAATTTCTGGCACCTGAAATACCCCCTGGCCGACGGCTCGGGCTATGTGCAGCTGGCAACTACCCGCCCGGAGACCATGCTGGGGGACACGGCCATCGCCGTACACCCGGAGGACGAGCGGTATAAGGACATAGTGGGTAAGAACGTGATTTTACCTCTTGTGAATAAAGAGATACCGGTTGTGGCTGACGAGTATGTGGAGATGGACTTTGGCACGGGCGTTGTGAAGATAACCCCCGCCCACGACCCCAACGACTTTTTGGTGGGCCAGCGGCATGACCTGCCGGTCATCACCATCATGGACGGGGCCGGGAACATCAACGAGAACGGCGGGAAGTATCAGGGGCTCAGTATGCTGGAGGCCAGGAAGCAGATCGTGAAGGACCTGGAGGCGGGCGGCTACCTTCTGAAGGTGGAGCCCATCAAGCACAATGTGGGCACCTGCCACCGCTGCCACACCCCGGTGGAGCCCAGGGTCAGCACCCAGTGGTTCGTGAAGATGGAGAGCATGGCGAAGCCCGCCATAGAGGCTGTGCGCTCTAAGAAGATAAAGATAATCCCCGAGCGCATGGAGAAGGTCTACTACAACTGGATGGAGAACATCAAGGACTGGTGCATCTCCCGGCAGATATGGTGGGGGCATCAGATACCCGCCTGGTACTGCGACGATTGCGGGGAGATATTCGTCAGTGAGGACGATCTGACGGTTTGTCCCAAGTGCGGCAAGCCCCTGCGCCGGGACGAGGACACGCTGGACACCTGGTTCAGCTCGGCGCTGTGGCCCTTCTCCACCCTGGGCTGGCCGGAGGACACCGAGGACCTGCGGTACTTCTACCCGACGAACACCCTGGTGACAGCTTATGACATAATCTTCTTCTGGGTGGCCAGGATGATATTCTCCGGCATAGAGCAGATGGGGGAGATACCATTTGACACGGTGCTGTTCCACGGCCTTGTCAGGGACGCCCAGGGCAGGAAGATGTCAAAGTCCCTTGGCAACGGCGTGGACCCGGTGGAGGTCATCGACAAGTACGGCGCGGATGCCCTGCGCCTTACCATCATCACCGGCACCAGCCCCGGCAACGACACCCGCTACTCCGACGAGAAGGTGGCCGCAAGCCGGAATTTTGCCAACAAGATATGGAACGCCGCCCGGTTCATCCATATGAACATCGACGGCCATGAGGTACCGCCCACGCTGCCGGAGGAGCTGACCCTTGAGGACAAGTGGATAGTCAGCAAGTTCAATCGCGTGGCCAGGGACATGACCGAGAATCTGGAGAGGTTCGAGCTGGGCGTGGCCGTGCAGAAGGTCTACGACTTTATGTGGGGCGACTTCTGCGACTGGTACATCGAGCTCAGCAAGGGCCGCATGGGCGACAGTAACAGGCGTGTGCTCTGCTGGGTGCTGGGCAATACCTTAAAACTTCTGCACCCCTTCATGCCCTTTATCACCGAGGAGATATGGCAGAGCCTGCCCCACGAGGGCGAGGCCATAATGGTCTCAAAATGGCCGGAGTTCGACGAGGGGCTGAACTTCCCCGCCGAGGAGGCCGAGATGGAGAAGGTGATGGAGCTCATCACAGCCGTGCGCACCAGAAGGAGCGAAATGAACGTGCCCCCCAGCCGCCGGGCCCATCTCTATATCGAGACCGCGAGCCCGGAGGCCTTTGACACAGAGAAGGAGTCCATCGCCCGCCTTGCCTACTGCTCCGGTGTGGAGACCGGGGAGAGCTTCGACATGCCCGGAGCCGTCACTGTGGTGACCTCGGGCTGCCGGGCGTATCTGCCCATGGACGACCTTATCGACCGGGAGGCGGAGAAGAAGCGCCTTACTAAGGAGCTGGAGTCCGCGAAGAAGCAGCTTGCCACCGTCGAGAGCAAGCTCTCGAACGAGACCTTTATGAGCAAGGCCCCCGCGAACGTCATAGACGGCGTGCGGCAGAACGGCGAGAAGCTTAAGGAGAAGGTACAGCGAATAGAGGAGTCCCTGGGTGGGCTCGGATAAAGGCGGATAAATATGGCTATAATCCAGTGCAATTTCTTTTCAAAGTCCCTGGCACGCACGGTGCCCATCCAGGTGGTGCTGCCCACGGACAAGTTCGTGTTCCCCGGACAGCCTGAGCCGGAGGAGAAGCCCTTTAAGACCCTCTATCTGCTCCACGGCATTTTCGGCAACTATACCGACTGGGTGGCCGGCACGCGCGTACAGGCCTGGGCCCAGGACCGGGACCTCTGCGTGGTGATGCCCAGCGGGGACAACAGCTTTTATGTGGACAACCGCAAGACCAGCGCCCTCTACGGCTCCTTCATCGCAAAGGACCTTGTGGAGTTCACCCGCAAGAGCTTCCCCCTCTCAAGGGAGCGGGAGGATACCTTTATCGGCGGGCTCTCCATGGGCGGCTTCGGGGCCATCGTCAACGGGTTACAGCACCCGGAGACTTTCGGGCATGTGATAGGCCTGTCGGCGGCGCTGGTGCTGGACAAGGCAAGGGCCAGCGCCGAGTACACCGACAATATCATGACCAATAGGGGCTATTACGAGTCCGTCTTCGGGGACCTTGACAAGGTGATAGGCGGCGAGAACGACTATACGGCCCTGGCCGAGCGTGGAGCCAATAGAGAGGACAAGCCCCGCATGTATCTGGCCTGCGGCACGGAGGATGGGCTTATCGCCCCCAACTATGAGTTCCGGGACAGGCTTATAGAGCTGGGCTATGATGTGACCTGGGAGGAGGGCCCCGGGGGCCACGACTGGACCTTCTGGGACAGCTACATTCTAAAGGCCATGGAGTGGCTCCCCCTGGGAGACGTAAGCCAGGGGATAAGCTCCGGCCACGTGAGCGAAGACTAAACCAAAGGAGAGAACCCAATGAGAGACGAGACAAAATGCCTGCACTCGGGGTACACCCCCAAAAACGGCGAGCCCCGGGTGCTGCCCATAGTCCAGAGCACCACATATGTGTACGACTCGGCGGCAGAGGTGGCGGCGATCTTTGACGACCCCACCAGGGGGCTCTGCTATTCGCGTTTCGGCAACCCCACGGTGATGGCCGTTGAGGAGAAGATAGCGGACCTGGAGGGGGGCGTGGGGGCCATGTGCACCACCTCCGGCCAGGCGGCCAGCCTCCTCAGCATACTCAACATCTGCAAGGCCGGGGACAGCATAGTGAGCCTGCCCACTATATACGGCGGCACAATAAACCTCTTTAGCTTCACCTTGAAGAAGCTGGGCATTGAGTGCATATACGTGGACAGCGAGAGCTCGGATGAGGAGATAAAGGCGGCCTTTAAGGAGAACACCAAGCTGGTCTTTGGCGAGACCATAGCGAACCCGGCGCTGAAGGTGCTGGACATAGAGCGCTTTGCGAATATAGCCCACCAGATGGGCGTGCCCCTGATAGTGGACAACACCTTTGCCACGCCGATACTCTGCAAGCCGTTTGAGTTTGGCGCGGATATCGTCATACACTCCACCACCAAGTATATGGACGGCCACGCCGTGCAGGTGGGGGGCGTGATAGTGGACAGCGGGAAATTTGACTGGACAAACGGAAAGTTCCCGGAGCTTACCGAGCCCGACGAGTCCTATCACGGCATATCCTACACCGAGACCTATGGCAGGATGGCCTACATCATAAAAGCCCGTATGCAGCTTATGCGGGACTTCGGCGTGTACCCGGCGGCCCACTCGGCGTTCCTGCTGAACCTGGGTCTTGAGACTCTGCCGGTGCGCATGAGGCAGTATTGCGAGAACGCACAGACTGTGGCGGAGTTTTTAGAGGGCTCCCCAAAAGTTGAGAGCGTCATCTATCCCGGCCTGAAGTCCAGCCCAGACTACGCGCTGGCCCAAAAGTACCTCAAGGGCTGCAGCGGGGTCATCTCCTTCATCATAAAGGGCGGCAGGGAGGCCGCGGCCAGGTTCATGGACGCGCTGAGCCTTGCCTCCAACGAGGTGCATGTGGCGGACATCCGCACCTGCGTGCTGCACCCGGCCAGCGAGACCCACAGGCAGCTCACCGACGAGCAGCTGGCCGCGGCAGGCATAGACGGCGGCATGATACGCCTGTCCATCGGCCTTGAGAATGTGGAGGACATTCTGGAGGACGTGAAGAAGGCGCTGGACTCCATTTAAGAGATTAGAAACATAAAAGCTCCCCGGCTTTGCCGGGGAGCTTTTCGTATGTGCAGATCAGTCGACCCTTGTCAGCCGCACGGCCATATACTCCTTGCCGGGAAGCTTGATGCGGAACTTGCCCTCGTGCACGCCAGCGTCAGTGATGGTCATCTCCCAGGTGTCGATGACCTCTGCCTTCCACTTGCCATCGGACTTAATAAAGTCCCTAAAGCTGGGCCGGCCGAAGCCGTAGTAGTGTATCTCGTACCCCGCGCCGCCGCCGAATGCCAGGAAATTCACGCCGTCCGGCACGGCCACGGTCTCGTCAAAGCTGCCCATGCCAGGTCTCAGGCCGTAGCCGGGGGTCTCGCAGAGTATCCTGTGCAGGAACTTGATGCGCTCGGGGCTCTCGCCGTGAAGGGGCCCGCCGTGGCTCCACCAGAGGATGTCGTTCTCCTTGTCCACGAAGGTCTCACCGTGGCCCGCGTAGCCGCCACGCATACTGGCCTCCCAGAAGCGGCGGGTGAGCTCCTGACCGGAGATGTTGCCCCAGCCCATGTCGATGTTGCCCTCATAGGAAATCTCGTCCCAGACGATGGGCTTGCCCCAGCGGGTCCTGTACTCATCGGTGTACTCCACGTGCCGGTACAGGTCCTGGCGCTGGAGGGAGCAGTGGGTTACCCAGGGCCGGGAGTGGTCGTAGAAAGCCATGCAGTTATGTATACCACGGAGGTGGTTATAGGGGTCCTTCTCGCAGATTATCTTGGCGTAGCGCTCCCAGTCCTCAAGCTTCTTTGTGAACAGCAGGTCGTACTCGTTGGCAAGGCTCCACCACACGTTGCGGTAGGCGGCAAACCTGGCGATAACGTACTTCCAGTAAAGGTCGTCCTGCTCCGCCGTCATGGACTTGAAGCCCCAGCGGTCGTAGGGGTGCATGACGATGATGTCCGCCTCTATGCCGCGCTCCTGGAGCTCTAAAATGCAGCGCTCGATGCGCCGGAAGTGCTCGGGGTTGAAGCGGGTGAAGTCCCAATTATTGCCGGAGATGTCCATCTCATAGGTGAAGGTCTCCTCCGAAAGGCCGGAGTTGTCCATGGGCGTGCCCTCGTAGGGGAAGGTCTCCGGGTCGCGGAAGTTGTGGATATAGTGCTTGGGGAACACGCAGAAGCGCATTTTGTTGAAGTAGCCCTTGTCAAGCTCCCGGAGGGTCTGCAGGTGTATCTCCTCGGGCTGGTGGGCCCAGGCATAGCAGGTGGTGCCCACGGAGTAGTAGGGGGTGGTGTCCTCATATGCAAAGTGGTACTGGTTCACCACACGCATGGGGCCGTGGTTGCCCTCTGAGGGGGCTGAAACAATGAATTTCCCGGCGACGGTCCCGCCGAAGCTGCCGCTCATCTCATAGGTGTATTCGCCCTCAAAGCTGGGCATGAACCGGGCCTTATAGGTGCCGTCTCCGTCATAGAAGCCGTCCACGGTGACGGTCTCGTTTTTGCCCTTAAACGTGGCGGCGCAGGTGTAGTCGGTAAAGGGGTTGCCCTCTGTTTTGCCAGGGGCGCTGATCTCCAGCATACCCCATTTTTCTACGGTTTGCATGGTGTCTCCTCCTTATTTCATTAACATATTCACAGCGTTTTTCCAGCCTTTATAATGCTCGTCTATCCAGTCTTCGCTCTGTTCTGGGCGGTAGTAGCGGCGCTCCGTGCGGCTTATGATATCTTTTGGATACACCCCGGCGGCTATCCCTGCGCAGTACCCCGCGCCGATGCCTGACAGCTCCTCACGCTCCGGCACAGCTACGGGCAGGCCCAGGATGTCCGCCTGGAACTGCATAAGGTACTTGTCCCGGGTGGGCCCGCCGTCGGCCCGGAGCTCTTTGAGACTTGCGCCATCCGCCTCCATGGCCTTCACCACGTCCGCGATTTGGTAGCCGATGCTCTCCTCCGCGGCCTTCACAATTTCCGCGCGTCCTGTTCCCCGGCCCATGCCACAGATCACTGCCCTCGCGTCCGACTTCCAGTAAGGAGCGCCCAGCCCTGTAAAGGCCGGGACCAGATAGGTGCAGTCATTGGGGTCAGCCTGCATGGCGAGCCTGCCCGCATCCTTTGAGGAGGACAGCAGCTTTACCTCGTCTACCAGCCACTTTATCACCGAGCCGGTGTAGTTGATGTTCCCCTCAAGCACATAGCTAATCTTTCCGCCCATGCCCCAGGCCAGGGAGGTGACGATGCCCCTGCCACTGAAAACAGGCTTTTCACCGATGTTTACCATAACTGACGAGCCTGTACCATAAGTTGCCTTGCCCATGCCGGGGTTCACACACCCCTGGCCGAACAGAGCCCCGTGGGAATCGCCCAGAACGCCATATATGGGCACAGGACGGGGGAACAACCCATCCATGTCGGTGTCGCCGAAGCGGCTGTCGCTCATACATACCTCGGGCAGCATACCGGGGTCCACGCCGAATAGTCTGCACAGATCTTCATCCCATCGGAGGGTGCTGATATTGAAAAGCTGGGTACGGCTGGCATTGGAGTAGTCAGTTTTGAACTGCCCGGTCAATTTGTACACCAGCCAGCTGTCTATTGTTCCCGCGCATAGCTCGCGGCCTGATATACCCGGTGTGTTCTCCAGGATCCAAGCCCACTTTGCCGCCGGGAAGTAGGGGGAAAGCCGCAGGCCGGTCTTCTGGCGAATCATTTCAGCATAGCTTTCCAGCCTGTCGCAGATGGGTTGAGCCCGGCCGCACTGCCAGACCACCGCATCCGCGACGGGCTCACCGGTGGTACGGTCCCAGATGAGCGACGTCTCACGCTGGTTGCTGATGCCGATGGCGGCGATTTGGGAGGCGTCTGCATTATGCGCCTCAATCAGCTTTTTTGCGGCAGCTATCGTGTTTTCATAGATCTCAATGGGGTCATGGCTGACCCAGCCAAGACTGTTGATTTTCTGCTGGTGGGGCAGGTCGGCCCGGCCCAGAAGCAAGCCGTTTTCGTCCAAAAGCAGAGCTTTTGTGCCCGAGGTGCTCTGGTCAATGCTCAAAATGTATTTCATAGCAGCTCCTTTAACGTGGCGGCGATACCATCGCCGGTCAATCCATAGTGGGCAAAGACCTCGGGAGAGGTGCCGGTGATAACCGGTGCATCCGGCAGGGCAAGGCACTTGACCCGGCGGGGACAGTGCTCAGAAACCACCTGGGCCACCATACTGCCCAGGCCGCCATAGGGGGAGTGCTCCTCCACGGTTACCACAATATCCGCCGCCCTGGCGGCTTCTATGACGGCTTCACGGTCCAGGGGCTTCACGCAGTACATGTCCAGAACGCTTGCGGTAATGCCGTCTTTTCCCAATAGAACGGCAGCTTCCAGTGCCGGGCGAACCATCTCGCCGCAGGCGATTATGGCCGCTTTTACCGGCTGCCCCCTGCCCCTGAGCCAGACGGCGCTGTCCATCTCGAATTGACAATCACTGTCAGAATATATATCCTCCACCGGGTTGCGGCCCACACGTATATAGGCGGGCTTCTCGTCTTCCAAAAGCGCTTCGATCAGCCGTTTTGTCTGGTGCCTGTCGCTGGGCAGGTATACCCTCATGTTGGGCAGGG
Source organism: uncultured Eubacteriales bacterium (assembly GCA_910584745.1). Classification (GTDB taxonomy): domain Bacteria; phylum Bacillota; class Clostridia; order Oscillospirales; family Acutalibacteraceae; genus Acutalibacter. The sequence continues at coordinate 85,021 of CAJUDG010000013.1, read as the reverse complement.
CGCTCATGGCCGCAATATCCTGTGCCGAGTGGTGGCTCATGCCCAGGGCCCCGTAGCTGACCCCGCCGGATATGCCGATGAGCTTCACGTTGGTGTTTGAATAGGCGCAGTCCACCTTGGCCTGCTCATAGCTGCGGGTGGAGAGGAAGCACGCCGGGGACGCGGCGAAGGCCTTCTTCCCGCAGGCGGCAAGGCCCGCGGCGATGCTCACCAGATTCTGCTCGGCGATGCCCACTTCAATAAACTGCTCCGGGAATTTCTCGGCAAAAGGGGCCAGACTGGCGCTGCCCCGGCTGTCGCTGCACAGCACGAAAATGTCTTTATCTGTCATGGCGCGGGCCATCAGGGTCTCGCAGACGGCCTGCCGGTTGGGTATCTTATTCATGCAGGGCACGCTCCTTTCCCGCGGCAAAGTCCCGCCTGATCTGCTCGTATTCTTCCTGAGTGGGCAGGTGGTGGTGCCAGCCCGCCTTGTTCTCCATCAGCGGGGAGCCGTAGCCCTTGGTGGTGTTGGAGATGATGACGGTGGGCTTGCCCTTGACCTCTTTTGCTTGGGTGTAGGCACCGTCAAGTTCGGCGATGCTGTCGCCGTTCACATCTATGACATTCCAGCCAAAGGCCGCGAAGCGCTGGGCCAGGGGCTCGTGGCTCATGACCTCCTCGGTGGAGCCGGAGATCTGTAGTTTATTGCGGTCCACCACCGCGCATAGGTTGTCAAGCTTATAGTGACCCGCGGCCATGGCCCCCTCCCAGACAGAGCCCTCGGCCAGCTCGCCGTCGCCCATGATGGTGTAGACGCGATAGCTTTTTCCGCTCCTTTTCCCGGCCAGAGCCATGCCCACGCACACCGGCAGGCCGTGGCCCAGGGAGCCGGAGTTCATCTCGATGCCCGGCAGCTTGTTGTTGGGGTGGCCGATGTAGGGGGAGCCGAACTTGGAGAATCTTGCGGTCACGTCATCGAGGTCAAGAAAGCCTTTGTGGCAGAGTATGGCGTAATACGCTTCCATAGAGTGGCCTTTCGAGAGCACAAAACGGTCCCGGTCAGGGTCATTGACGGTCTCGGGCGTGATGTTCAGATGATTCTCATAGAGAACTAAGAGTGCGTTCATCAGGCTCATGTCCCCGCCGATATGCCCGCCGCCCCCGGCCATTATGATGTCCAGGGTCTGCCGGCGCAGGTCCCAGCTGAGGACCTCCAGATCGTGTAAATTCATGCTCATTCACCCCTCAAATATGCTTTGACCTGGGCCTCGTTCTCATCGTACAGGTCGGGCTTGATGCCCATATATTTGCAGGCCTCGTACAGCACGGGCACAACATCTTTGTGTATGCCCACGCAGTGATGAATGTAAGGGCCCTCGACGATCTTCGCCTCAAGCCGCTTGATGTTCTCCACCTCCACCCAGAGGTAGGTGCCCATGCCCTTGGGCCCGTCCACCCCCTTGGCATTGCCCAGCAGCAGGCTGTACTCGCCGTTGTCTCCGTCGAACCGGCACAGGGTCAGATCGCCGTGCTTGGCCTCGGCGGTGATGGCTCCGGGGTAGTCGAAGGCCAGGGGATAGGTGATGCAGGGCTTACAGCCCGCCACTGAGAGGGGCCAGGGCCCGCAGTGCTGCAAGAGCTCGCCGTTCTCGATGTCCGGGTGCCGGATGGTCCAGTCGGCGAAGAAGCCCCGGGTGCCGTCGTTGGCGGCGGCCTCGGCCAGGAGGGCTGTCACCGCGCCGTGGATGTCCGTCTCGCACACCACCGGGATGCCCTTGTCGTTTAGCAGGGCGTTGGCCGCGCAGGGCATGATGCCAAGCTCACCCTGCAAGGCGTTCCAGCACTGGATGGCGGCGGCATTGCAGTGGTACTTTTTCACCAGCCGCTCCATAGCCACTGCCAGACCCGCCACGTTTGTAAGCTGTTCGTCGTTCACATTTATCTCCATATGCTCCCGGCAGTAGGCGATGGTGGCGTTGACATCGCCGCCGTCGGCGATGGCCTTTTTCACCTCGGCGGTCAGTTCGGGCAGGGGGATGGGTGCCAGCTGGATGTTGAATTTTTCCAGCAGTTCGCCCTCGTTACACATGGTGGACCAGAAGTCGAAGGGCCGGGGGCCGATCTGCAATATCTTTATGTTCCGGAAGGTCCTGACTACGTTGCAAACGGCCAAAAAGTCTTTGACACCCCGCTCGAAGACCGGGTCATTCAGGCGGCAGTTTGTCATGTATGTAAAGGGGACCCTAAATCGCCGCAGCACCTTCCCCGTGGCGAACAGCCCGCACTGGGTGTCTCTGAGGCGGGTGCCGTCCGGCTCGGGGCGCTCGTCCAGAGGACCCCAGAGCAGTACGGGCACGTTCAGATCCTTGGCGAGCCTTGCGCAGACGTACTCCGTGCCGAAGTTGCAGTGGGGTAAAAACAGGCCGTCCACCCCCGCCGCCTTGAACTTCTCCAAGATCTTCAGCCGGTCGTCCTCGCTGTAGAGCAGACCTTCCTCGTTGATGTCGTCGATGTCCACGAACTCCACGCCCAGCTCACGCAGGCGCTCCGCCGTCAGGCCACGGTACTTCACCGCGTCTGGGGCGCTGAAAATGCTCCTTCTGGTGGGCGCGAAGCCCAGCTTGATGGTGTTGCTCATAGTTGCACTCCTCCAGTATTTATTATGGTCTATCCCGAAGGTCCAGCACGCTGGACCTTGGGACAAAGGCGCTGGTTATCTGTGTCTTGGTGCTGTACCCGCCGCCGGGATCCATCAGCTCCGCTAGGCGGCGCACGGCGGCGATGCCCATCTCGTAGTTGTGCACCTTTACGGTGGTCAGCGGCGGGTCGGATATGGCGCAGAAGGGCAGGTCGTCAAAGCCCACCAGGGATACATCCCCGGGCACCCTGTACCCGGCCTGCTGCAGGGCCCGCATGGCCCCCAGAGCTATCATGTCGTTGTCAGCGAAAAAAGCCGTGGGCAGCTCCGGCCCCTTGGCCAGCAGGGCGGCCATATCCGCGCAGGAGGTCTCCATGCCGGTGGACAGGGTCAGGGTATAGTCCGGGCTGGCGGTCAGGCCGTGCTCGGCCAGGGCCCGCAAATAGCCCTGGCGGCGGTAGTAGAAATTCTTTATCTCGAATCTTCCCCGAAGGTGGCCTATGCGGGTATGTCCCATCTCTATAAGATGGGAGACAGCCTTATAGGCCGCGTCGGCGTTGTCGATGAGCACCGCGCTGAAAGGGAGGTCCTCGTACCAGTTATCCAGTATCACCACCGGCGCAGCGGCGCGCTGGAGCTTAGCGGCCTCTTTTGCGTCCATCTCCGTGGCAAGGACCAGCAGCGCGGAGCTCTGGTCGTTCAGCAGCTCGTCCATATAGCCGTCATAATTCGGGTCCTCCCGGTGGAGATGGCAGGACACAGCGTCTATGCCAAGCCTGCGGCACTCGGATTCCACCCCGGACATGAGCATGGAGAAGAACGGCGACTCGTTGACGATGGAGCCGTTTTCGATATAAGTCACCAGCTTCACCCGGCCTATCCCCGGGCTGTCCAGATAGCCTATCTCCCGGGCGGCTTTCAGTATCTTTTCGGCGGTCTCGCGGTTTACGCCGCGCTTGTTGTTCAGGGCGTTTGACACGGTGGCGGTGGAGAAGCCGGTCATCTGGCTGATGGTGCGGATATTTGCCTTCATGGTGCAGTCACTTCCTTTCCGGGTGCAGGGACATATAAAAATTATTTTAGAAATTTTTAGATTACCTTAAGTATAGCGCAGATTATTTCCGTAGTCAAGGGCAATACATAACAATAATGAGTACAAAATTCAGTGCAATAAGCACAATATTACAGACTGGACCAAATAACAATCTAAAATATGACTTAACAAGTTTTAAAAAGAGGCCCTGCAACCATGCAGGGCCTCTTGTACACTATCCGAAACCTCAATCCACCTCTACGCGCCGCAGCTCCTTCTTGGCCATGATATCGTACATGGCCGGCACCACGAACAGCGTCATCAGTGTGGCGTAGAGCAGGCCGCCGATACAGACGATGGCTATGGGCTGCATCATCTCCGCGCCCATGCCCGTTGCCAGGGCCATGAACACCAGGCCCAGCACCGTGGTCAGCACCGTCATGAGTATGGGCCTCATGCGGGTGCGCCCGGCGAGGATTATGGCGTCCCGGCGCTCCACGCCCTCAAGGCGCAGCTGGTTTATATAGTCGATGAGCACTATGCCGTTGTTGACTATAATGCCCGCCAGCATGATAAAGCCTATCATGGACACGACGCTTACCTCCATGCCGCAGATGTACAGGGCCAGGAACCCGCCGGTAAAGGCCAGAGGTATGGTGAACATGACGATGAAGGGCAGCAGCAGGGACTGGAACTGTATCACCATGATAAGGTAGATGATGAGTATGGCGAGCCCCGCCATCTGCATCAGCTGCTCCATGGCCTCCATGATGGTCTCGTTCTCGCCGGTCATCTCCAGGGTCACGCCCTTTGGCGGCTCATACTCCTTCAGGGCCTTCTCCACCTCCCGGGTCACCAGGGTCACGTTGCTGCCGTCGGCTATGCCCGCGCTGACCGTCAGCACCCGGCTCTGGTTCTCCCGGCTTATGGCGTTAAGGCTCTGCCGCTCCTCAAACTCCGCTATCCGCACCAGGGGCACCTCCTCGGTCTCCCCGGTGGTCCGGTCGGTAGAGGTGACGGTCAGACTCTTAAGGTAGCTCTCGTTCATACCGCCCTTCTCCGGGTGCACCACCAGAACATCCTGGGGATAGCCGTCCACGTTTATGCTGGTGGCCGTCTTGTCCTCGCTTATGGCCCCGCTCACGCTCTGGTACACCTGGGCGATGGTCAGGCCGTTCTCCATGGCCTTGTTTTTATCCACCACTATCCGTATCTCCGGGGTGCTGTCCTCAAGGTCGCTCTGGGCATCGTCTGTGCCCTCCACCCCGGCAAGTATCTCCGTGACCTCGTCCGCCGCGTCTATCAGCGCGTCCATATCGTCCCCATGAAGCTTTATCTCCACCCCGGAGCCGCTCATGGCCGACATATACGCGCTCATGTCCATTGCCCCCTGGGCGCTTACCTCACAGTCCAGGTCCGCGCAGGCTTCCGCTATCAGCCGGGAGGCCTCAGAGTCCTTGATCCCGGAGCTCTCGTCCAGTATAACGTACATGGACACCTCCTGGGATTGGCCGCCCATGCCCATCATGGCCCCGGAGCCCCCGGCCATTGCGCCCACGGTCTCCACACAGTCCAGCTCCATAATGCGCTCTGAGATCTGGTCGGCCATCGCCGTGGTCTCCTCAAAGGTGGGCTCCTCCTGGGGAAGGGTGAAGCTTACCGTCACCTGGCTGCCGCTCATGGCGGGCATGAAGATGAAGCCCCTTGAGAGGGCCAGCACCACGCTGCACACCAGCAGCACCAGCGCCAGCCCCAGACAGACCCACTTGTGCTTTAAGGAGGCCGACGCTATTTTGCCATAGCCGCCCAGCACCCGGTCAAAGAGGCTGTGCTCCTTTATCCTGCTCTTTCTCAGGGTGGTAGAGGTCATGGCGGGCACAAGGGTTATGGCCACAAAGAGGCTGGCAAGAAGGGAGTAGCCAATAGTCAGGGCCATGTCCGTAAAGAGCTGCCTTGTGACGCCCTCTACGAACACGATGGGCAAAAACACGCACACGGTGGTAAGGGTGGAGGCGATGATGGCCCCGGTCACCTGCACCGCCCCCTGGACGGAGGCCTTGGCCGCGGGCATACCCTCGCTTCTGAGCCTGTAGATATTCTCTATCACCACCACTGAATTGTCCACCAGCATACCCACGCCCACCGCAAGGCCCGACAGGGATATGACGTTCAAAGTGACCCCCGAGAAGTACATGAGCACTATAGCCACCATCAGGGAGATGGGTATGGAGAAGGCGATGACCACAGTGGGCCGCAGGTCCCGAAGGAACAGCAGCAGTATCAGCACCGCCAGCACCGCGCCCAGCACCAGGTTCTGCAAGACCGTGTCCACCACGATGTAGATGTAGTTGCCCTGGTCCATAAGGGTGGTGAATTTCAGCCCCTCATACTCCCCGGAAAGGGACTTGAAGCGCTCCTCTATGTTCTTCGACACCAGGGCCGTGGAGTAGGTGGACTGCTTTGTAAAGCTCAGAAGCAGGCCGTTCTCGCCGTTTATCTTGGCGTACAGCTCCCCGGCGTTGCTCTGCACGTCGACGTCCGCCACGTCCCGCAGGTAAATTTTACCTATCCCGTCTTCGCCGGTGTCAAAGAGCAGCAGCCCCCGAAGCTCCTCCTTATCCTCAAGCTTATTGCCCACGCGCACCAGGGTCGCGGCGCCCTGCTCCTCTATATACCCGGCGGGCATGGAGAAGTTCTGGGCAGTGAGTATCTGAGAGACCATGTCCATTGTGATGGGCAGGTCCGCGTTCTTATAGGCCGCTTCCTTCTGAGAGTCGAACTCGTCCTGCGCCCCCTCAAGCTGGGCCTTGGCCGACTCCAGCTGCTGCTGGGCGGCGGAGAGGGCCGACTGGCCCGCCAGTATCTGGGACATACCGGCGCTTATCTGCATTATGCCGCTGGTCTGCTGGCGTGAGAGCTCCTGCAGCGCCTGGTCCACTGTCACAGCGCCGCTCTCAAGCTGTGAGCTTGTGGCCTTGAGCTGGTCCATGCCGGCAGTGAGCTTTGAGAGGTTCCCCTGGGCCTCGGCGATGGATTTGTCCAGGTTCTCCGGGTCGGCGCCTCCGGCTGCGGCCATGGCCTTGGCGTCGGCAAGACCCTTTTCCACAGCGGCCCGGCTGGCCTGGAGCTCCTGAAGCTTTGCGGGCGCCCCCGCCGCCGTGGTGCCCAGGGCCGCGAAGGCCGCCTCCGCCGCCGCAAGCTGGGGCTGGAGCGCTTCTATCTGCTGCTGCACAATAGCATATTCCTCGCTGTCCGGGTCCAGGCCGGCAAGCTGGGCATTGAGCGCCTCAAGCTGCGCCGACAGGGCCGTGTACCCGGCGATGCCCTCCTGCAGCCCGCTGATGGCCTGGTCCAATGAGGCAAGCTGGCCGTTGAGCTGAGTGAGCGTTGCCTGCAAGGTTTTCAGCTTGCTGACAGCGTCCTCAAGCTGCTTCTTGTTCTGCTCCATGGTGCCAAGCTGGGCGGATATCTGGGCCTTGGCCGACTCTATCTCCACCTTCTTGGAGATGAGCTGCCCCTGGGCGGCGCCGGTCTGCTGGGCAAGCTGGGCCTGGCCCTCCTCAAGCTGGGCCTTCTGCCCCTCCAACTCATCCTGCTGCTCCCTGGTCTCGCTCAGGCCGTCCTCTATCTCCTTTGAGCTCTCGTCCAGATCCTTCTGGGCGTCGCCGAACTTCTCGTCCAGCTTCGCCTTTAGCTTTCGGTTCAGCGCGTCTATCTTGTCCTGGCGAAGCTCTACCATAACGCTCTCCTGCACGTTGCCGCTGGCCGAGACGCTGGCGACGCCCTCTATGCCCTCGAGCTTCAGCATAAGCTCAGAGTCCAGCAGGTCAGTAAGCTCCACGTTGTCCATGCCCTCCATCTCCATGGCGGCCACGGTGACGGGCATCATGCTGGGGTTTATCTTCATGATGTACGGCGTGCCCGCCATATCCGGCCAGGTTATGCCGTTGAGCTTCTCCCGGATATCGGCGGTGAGGGTGTCCATATTGGCGTCGTCGGTGAGCTGCAGCATCACCTGGGAGGAGTTCTCCCGGCTGACCGAGGTTATCTCCTCCGCGTGGTCCAGGGTGGCCATGGCCTGCTCTATGGGCCTTGTGACCTCCTGCTCAACCTCCTCGGGGGTGGCCCCGGGATAGGCGGTGATTATCACCGCGTAGGGCAGGTTGATATTGGGCAGCAGGTCCGGGGTCATGCGGGAGAAGGCCACTATCCCCAGCACGATGGCGATGATCACGCCCACCAGCACAGTCATGGGCTTTTTAACGCTGAACTTTGAAAACATGGGTCTCGTCTCTCTTTCTATTCTCCATGAGAAATATACATGTCAAGTATACAATACCTATAGTGAAGTTTTCATGAATATTCTGTAAAACTTCGCGGCCTGCGGTACAGCTTGCAAAACTTCCGGAAATATGCTATACTTATTTCACCAATTTAGCGAGGTGAATTCAAATGACGGCCATTATAGATTACGGCGCGGGCAACCTGCAGAGCGTGGAAAAGGCCCTAAAACACATCGGCTGCGGCTGCACCGTGGCCGCGGACCCCGCCGGGCTCATGTCTGCGGACTCCGCCGTGCTGCCGGGAGTGGGGGCCTTCGGCGAGGCCATGGCGGGCCTTGAGAGCCGGGGGCTCTCGGGGGCCATACGGGATTTTGTCAAGACGGGCCGCCCCTTTTTGGGGGTCTGCCTGGGGCTGCAGGTGCTGTTTGAGAGCAGCGAGGAGTCGCCGGGGGTAAAGGGGCTCTCCCTGCTGCCGGGAAAGATACTGCGCCTGCCGGACGATAGGGGCCTTAAGGTGCCCCATATGGGCTGGAACTCCCTGGACGTAAAAAGCCCGGGCTGGCTTCTCAAGGGCCTTTCAGAGGAGCCTTACGTCTATTTCGTCCACTCCTACTATCTGCGCACAGAGCCGGAGCTGGTCTCGGCAACGGCAGAGTACGGCGCCACCATCCACGCGGCGGTACAGAAGGACAATATAGCCGCCTGCCAGTTCCACCCGGAGAAAAGCGGCGGCGTGGGCCTTGCCATACTGCGGAACTTTGCGGGATATGTAAGGGAAAACACTTGACAGAGGGGGCATATAAATGTACGCGAAACGCATAATCCCCTGCCTGGACATCAAGGACGGCAGGGTGGTAAAGGGCACGAACTTCCTCTCGCTCCGTGATGCGGGGGACCCAGTGGAGGCCGCGGCCCTATACGATAAGCAGGGGGCGGACGAGCTGGTGTTCCTGGACATAAACGCCTCGGCGGATGACAGGGCCATCGTCACCCATATGGTGGAGCAGGTGGCCGAGCGCATCTTCATCCCCTTTACCGTGGGCGGCGGCATCCGTAAGGTGGAGGACTTTACGGCCATACTCCGGGCCGGGGCGGACAAGGTGTCCGTAAACTCGGCGGCTTTACGGCGGCCGGAGCTTATAAGAGAGGCCGCCAGCGTCTTCGGCAGCCAGTGCGTGGTGGTGGCCATGGACGCGAAACGCCGCCCAGGGGGAGGGTGGACCCTCTACCTGAACGGCGGGCGGATAGACACTGGAAAGGACGCTTTGGACTGGGCCAGGGAGGCCGAGGAGCTGGGCGCGGGGGAGATACTCCTGACCAGCATGGACCGGGACGGGGTGAAGACCGGCTACGACCTGGAGCTGACCCGGGCCGTGTCTGAGGCCGTGGGCATCCCGGTGATAGCCTCCGGCGGGGCGGGGGAGCTCTCCCACTTCTATGACGCATTCACCGCCGGAAAGGCCGACGCGGTGCTGGCGGCGTCCCTGTTCCACTTCGGAGAGCTGACCGTGCCCCAGTTGAAAGAATATCTGAGTGAAAGGGGCGTGCCGGTGCGCCCGGTGTAAATGGAAAGGGCTTTACTGGTCGTCTATATAGCTTATATACTCCTCCAGGCACATGGAGCGCTGCTGCATTGCGGCGGCGTTCTCCCCGCCCACATAGCGTATCACGGTGGGGTCCGGGTCCACATAGGTATAGTTGGTCTTGTCCTTGGGATAGCGGAACACAAAGCCGTACTTGCCCATATTGGCCTTCAGCCAGGAGTAGGTCCTGGACTTCTCATAGGTCTCTTTGTCCCCCGCCAGCCGCAGGCAGAGCCCGGTCTGAAAGTCGCTCTCTCCGGCCATGGGGGTCTGGGCCCGGGCGTCGGTCTTTGCCATGACGGCGGTCAGGTTCTCGTCGTTCATCTTCTGCTGGGCGGTCTTTTCAAAGCGCTCGCCCTGTTCCTCATAGGACACATAGCCGTCGGTGAAGATGAGCACCAGGTTGTCCTCCTTGGCGGCGGCCACCAGCTGGCGCAGGGCGTCGGTGATGCGGCTGTCCACCTGGACGTTCTCTATCTGAGAGAGCTTGGGCACGTACTCCGGGTTGGGGCTTGAGGAGTTTATTACGAACAGGTTTACAGAGTCGTCATATATGGGAAGCCCCAGCTCATCATAGTCGGGCACAGGCTCCTGGGACTCCCCGGGGGCCGGGGGCTGGGCGCCGGTGCTTATCTCCTGCTGGAAGTATGGTATCATGAAGAACCACAGGAAGAACCCGGCTATCAGCGACGCCCCGATAATGACGGCGGCGGCCACCACCCTTGACCAGAGCTTCAGCTTGCGGGCGGCCTGATGCTGGGCCTGCTTTTCCTGAGAGACGAACATCCTGCGCCGGTTAAGGCCCAGCTCGCCCCTGCTGGTATTCCCTATGCGGTACTGCTTCTGTCTTCGTCTTGCCATGGCCCCACCGGCTTTCTGAGTAGTTGGATAAAGTCACGGATATATTATACATGGTATCGGTAAAAAAAGAAACAGGAAAATTGTGAACAGCCGGTTTTTTGTGTCATTCGGGTCTTCTCCTGTCAAAAAAGGGGAAAACCCCTTGCATTTTTCCGGCGTTATACTATAATAAGCTAAACGCCTTAAAATAAAAAATTTCAAGTGGGAGGCCTTGACCTATGGATAAAAAATTCGCCCGCCTGACCCTGGACCCGGATTTTCAGATAAGCCGCATCGACAAGCGGGTGTACGGCTCCTTCGTGGAGCACCTGGGCCGCGCGGTATACGGCGGCGTGTACCAGCCCGGACATGCCAGCGCCGACGAGGAGGGCTTCAGGAAGGACGTGCTGGAGCTGGTGCGGGAATTGCAGGTGCCAATCGTCCGCTATCCCGGGGGCAACTTCGTCTCAAACTTCTACTGGGAGGACAGCGTGGGCCCGGTAGCGGAGCGTCCCCGCAGGCTGGAGCTTGCATGGCGCAGCACCGAGACCAACGAGGTGGGCGTCAACGAGTTCGCCCGCTGGGCCAAGAAGGCCGGCACAGACCTGATGATGGCCGTGAACCTGGGCACCCGGGGCATCGACGCGGCCTGCAATCTTCTGGAATACTGCAACCACCCCTCGGGTACCAAGTACAGCGATATGCGTATCGCTCACGGAGTTAAGGAGCCCCACAATATCAGGACCTGGTGCCTTGGCAACGAGATGGATGGCCCCTGGCAGGTGGGCCATAAGACCGCCAGGGAGTACGGCCATCTTGCCGACGAGACCGCAAAGGCCCTGCGGCAGATAGACCCCAATGTGGAGCTGGTAGTCTGCGGCAGCTCCAATACCGGCATGGCTACCTATCCCCAGTGGGAGGCTACGGTGCTGGAGGAGGCCTATAACAGTGTGGACTTTATCTCCCTGCATACGTATTACGGCAACCGCCTGAACGACACCGCCAACTTCCTGGCCTACTCCGACGACATGGACCACTTCATAAAGACCGTCGTCTCCACCTGCGACTTCGTCAAGGCAAAGAAGCGCGGGAAGAAGGACATAATGCTCAGCTTTGACGAGTGGAATGTCTGGTTCCACAGCGACTCTGAGGATGCCGACACCATGGGCAACCGCCCCTGGTCCGTGGCCCCGCACCTGCTGGAAGACCAGTACAACTTCGAGGATGCGCTTCTGGTGGGCCTTATGCTCATCACCCTGATAAAGCACAGCGACCGTGTGCGCATGGCCTGCCTTGCCCAACTGGTGAACGTGATAGCCCCCATCATGACCGAGGAGAACGGCCCCGCCTGGCGGCAGACTATCTACTACCCGTACCTGCACGCCTCCAAATTCGGCCGGGGCGTGGCCCTGAACACGGCCCTGCGCTCCTCGAAGCACGACACCAAGGAGTTCACCGATGTGACGGACGTGGAGGCCGCCGCCGTCTGGAACGACGAGGCGGAGGAGCTTACGGTATTCGCCGTGAACCGCGATCTGGAGGACAGCATCACCCTTGAGACGGACCTGCGGGGCTTTGCGGGCTATGAGCTTTCGGAGCACATCGTCCTTGAGCACGGCGACTTCAAGGCCGTGAACTCCGCCTCCGGCGAGGCGGTCGCGCCCCACACGGTTACGGACCGGGACGAGCTGGACAGCGGCCTGCTCAAATCAAGGCTCGCGCCCGCCTCCTGGAACGTGATAAGGCTTAAAAAGAGCAGATAAACGCCATAAACAGGACAAAAAAGGACCGCTTCATAAGCGGTCCTTTCTGTATTTCCCCAAAATTCTTTTTTTGACCCCTTGACAAAGATACAAACTGATATTATAATAATATCAAACAGCGAGCAGAGAGCCCGCTTACATATGAAAGGGGACTGGACATATGGAACAAAACGAGAAGATAGTCAACAGATACAACGAAAAGCAGGCTAAGACCTATAACGGCTTCGTGATGCTTGTGGCGGTGCTGCTGGTGATAGCGGCGGGCATAGCGCTCATGGTGCTGGGCATCGTGAACCTTGTGCAGTATTCCATCGAGATGGGCAGCGACGAGGCGGTGCGGCCCAGCGGGCTTATCATGCTCTTCGGCGGCATAATCATCATGGTGCTGGGCTTCATCCTCTGCGCGGGCTTCAAGGTGATAAACCCCAACGAGGCCGTGGTGCTGACCCTGTTCGGCAAGTATTACGGCACCATCAAGAAGGACGGCTTCTACTGGACCAACATCTTCTGCTCGGGCATGAACCCCGGCGCGGGGCATAACGCCAAGGGGAAGATAAGCCTTAAGACCATGACCCTGAATAACGAGAAGCAGACCGTCAATGACGAGCGGGGCAACCCCATCATCATCGGCACCATAGTCATCTGGCGGATAGTGGACACCACAAAGGCCGTGTTCAACGTGCAGAACTACCAGACGTTCTTATCCACCCAGTGCGACTCGGCCACCCGGAACATAGCAAGGATGTACCCCTATGACCTCTTTGACGAGGACGACCAGAACGAGAAGACCCTTCGGGGCAGCAGCCAGGAGATAGCCGCCATGATGACCAAGGATCTGCAGGAGCGGGTAAGCATAGCGGGCCTTGAGATACTTGAGGTGCGCATAACCCATCTGAGCTACGCCCCGGAGATAGCCGCCGCAATGCTCCAGCGCCAGCAGGCCGAGGCCATCGTGGCTGCCCGGAAGAAGATAGTGGAGGGCGCCGTGGGCATGGTGGAGATGGCCCTGGACCAGCTCAATGAGGACCAGGTGGTGGCCCTGGACGACGAGCGCAAGGCCGCCATGGTCAGCAACCTTCTGGTGGTGCTCTGCGGCAGCAAGGACGCCCAGCCCGTGGTAAACAGCGGCTCGATCTATTAAGGAACGGAGACTGCCTATGGACGAGAAGGAGAAAGCCAAGAAGCAGATACTGCTCAGGATATCGCCCACCCTCTGGAAGGAGCTGGCACAGTGGGCGGAGGATGACTTTCGCTCTATCAACGGGCAGATCGAGTTCTTGCTGACGGAGTGCGTGCGAAAGCGCAAGGGCGCGAAGAAGCCGCCGGAGGAGGATTTATGATGGAGTATATGCCGCTGCTGATAATGGGGATATTGCTGATGGCCGTCAGCGTCCCGAACCTGCTGGGAAATGTCCGGACGGTACACAGACATAACCGGCGAAGGGTCAGCCAGGAGGACATGCCGGCTTATAGCAGGATGATGGGCATCGGCACCATGGTCATAGGGGCCAGTGTGGCCGTTGCGGCGGGCCTGCTGATGCTTTCCGGACAGGAGGCGTTTTACTGGATCATTGCCGCCGGGTGTGTGGCCGGACTGGCAGTGATGGCTTTTGCGCAGTTCAGGTATAATGGGGGACTGTTCTGAGGTGCGGCAGGGGTTTGACAAATCCCGGGTATGTGGTATAATGGAAGAAACAAGCCGTTACGGTATGAAGGCCTTGTATCCTGACCGCGGTCAGGGCCGTGCCGGACAGAGCGTAAAGGCCGGTAAAGCATAAACCCTTTACCGGCCTTACCATAAATCATTCTCAGGAGGAAATTTCTATGAACATCGCAGTCCTGGGCGCGTGGCATGTGCACACCATGGAGTATGCCACCGCCGTACAGAAAAACCCCAACTCCACCCTCTGCTGCCTTTGGGACAGCGACCCCGAGCGCGGCGCCCAGATGGCCGAAAAGCTGGGGGTGCCCTTCCAGCCGGATCTTGACGCCGTTCTCTCCGACCCCTCCATAGAGGGCGTAACCGTCACCACGGCCACCAGCGAGCACCCACAGGTGCTCATGGCCGCGGCAAAGGCCGGAAAGCACATCTTTACTGAAAAAGTCCTGGCCTTTACAAACGAGGACGCCGGGGAGATAGCCAAGACTGTAAAGGAGAGCGGCATTACATTCACCATCTCCTACCCCCACAAGACCCGCCCCACCCTTAAGGCCGCCAAGGAGATACTGGACGGCGGCAAGCTGGGCCAGGTCACCTACGCCCGGGTGCGCAACGTCCACGACGGCAGCAGCGCCGGTTGGCTGCCGCCCCACTTCTACAACGCGGCCGAGACCGGCGGCGGGGCCATGATGGACCTGGGGGCCCACCCCATGTACACCCTGCGCTGGCTCATGGGCGAGCCCAAGTCCGTGGTCTCAATGTTCACCACCGTCACCGGCAAACCCGTCGAGGACAACGCCGTCTCTGTGCTGGAGTTCGAGGGCGGCGCCATCGGCGTTTCCGAGACCGGCTTTGTCAGCACCGGCATCGGCTATGTGCTGGAGCTCAGCGGCACAAAGGGCTCCCTGATGGTACATAACGACATTCTGGAGTACAGCTGCGGGGAGACCGGCGGAAAGCTTGTAACGCTTGAGCCCCTGCCGGAGCCGGACCCCATGCCCATCGACGCTTGGATCGACGCCTGCCGCGGCATTGGAGAGGCCCCCAACGGCATTGACGAGGCGGTGGCACTGACACGATTCATGGTGGGTGCGTATGAATCATACCGCACAGGAGCTAAATATATTTTCTAATATACTATGATGTGTCCATATGCGATTCCAACAAGTTTTTCAGTTGGAGTCGCATTATTTTTTTCTATATTTCTCAAAAGCACTTGAAAGATTGCCAAATATGTGTCATAATATCTGGAACGTATCATTACAGTAATGATACAGTTTCGGGAGGATACGGCTATGACAAGCAATAAGATCGCCCTGACCCCGCCAATGGGGTGGAACAGCTACGACTATTACGACACCACTGTCAACGAGGAGCAGGTCCGGGCCAACGCCCGGGTCATGTCAGAGCGCCTTAAGGAGTGGGGCTGGGAGTATGTGGTCATCGACATCCAGTGGTACGCAAAAAACGCCGGCTCAATGCGCGGGCGCTTTCAGTACATCCCCTTCGGCCCGGTGGAGATAGACTCCTGGTCCCGGCTTCAGCCGGACCCCGAGCGCTTCCCCTCTTCCCAGGGGGGAAAGGGGTTCGAGCCGCTTGCGGCCTATATCCACAGCCTGGGGCTGAAATTCGGCATACATATCATGCGGGGCATCCCCCGGGCCGCGGCCCACGGCCATATGAAGATACTGGGCCATAACGAGACCGCCGACATGGTGGCCGACCCCGGCTCCGTCTGCCGGTGGAACCCGGACATGTACGGGGTGCTGAACTGCCCCGGGGGCCAGGCCTACTACGACTCCATCATCGGCATGTACGCCGACTGGGGCGTGGACTTCATAAAATGCGATGACATCTGCAACACCGACAACCTGGTGCCCCACAGCGACAAGGCCTACCTTCGCAGCTTTGAGATAGAGATGATCTCCCGGGCCATAGAGAAGACCGGCAGGGACATCGTGCTGTCCCTGTCCCCGGGCCCGGCCATTATCGACGAGTCCTGGCACTATCACGCCCACGCCAATATGTGGCGGATAACCGACGACTTCTGGGACGACTGGGCGCTTCTGAAGGCCATGTTCCGCCGCTGCGAGCAGTGGCAGGACCACGTGGGCCCGGGCTCATACCCCGACTGCGACATGCTGCCTTTGGGGCGCATAGGCGCGGGCTTTGGGGACGAGCGGGACACCCGCTTTACGAAGGATGAGCAGAAGACCATGTTCACCCTCTGGTGCCTGATGGGCTCACCGCTGATGATGGGCGGCGAGCTGACAAAGCTTGATGACTGGACCATGTTCATCCTGACAAACTGGGATGTGCTGGACATGCTGCCCTGCCGCCCCCGGCAGCTCTACCGCAATGAGGACTCCGCCGCCTGGACGGCTCTGGAGCCGGATTCCGGCGAGAAGTACGTGGTGCTCTTTAACCTCTCCGACTCCCCCCGGGAGCTCTCGGCCTCGGTCCGCGATATGTGGCCCCGGACCGTCGCCGGCATAGACCTCTGGGAGGGCGGGCGCACTGACTTTGCCGACGGCGTCGTCCATGCGGCCGTGGCCCCCCACGGCTGCGCCGCCTACCGGATAGCCAGCACCGCGAAGCCCTGGCGCGAGGACTCTGCCGAATGACCCGCCCCCTTACCCCCCAGGCCATGGACTTCCTTATGGAGCTGTCCATCAATAACGAGCGCCCATGGTTTTTGGAGCATAAGGAGGAGTTCGAGGCCCTTCTGAACCGGCCCTTCAAGGAGCTTGCCGGAGAGACCGGCGCCATGATGGCAAAGGCCTTTCCCGGCTGCGGCTTCGGCGTGCACGTGTCTAGGATCTACCGGGACGCCCGGCGGCTCTTTGGCCGGGGGCCCTATCACGACCACCTGTGGTTCTCCCTCCAGCGGGAGGACTGCCGGAACACTGGGCCCATGCTCTGGTTCGAGTTCGGGCTCTCGGGCACCTCCCACGGCCTTGGGTACTGGGACCGCTCGGCAGAGCAGGCCGCGGCCTTCCGCAGGAAGATAGACAGCGACCCCAGACGCTTTGAGGAGCTTTTGCTGGCCGTCCCGGACCGGGACAAAAGCCGCCTCTGGGGCGACGAGTACAAGCGCCCCAAGGGGCACTACAGCGGCCTTATCGACCCCTGGTACAACCGGAAGCAGGCCAGCATAGGCTATGAGGACTACTTCGGTCAGGAGCTCTTTTCGGACAAGCTGCCGGAGCTGCTCTCAAAGTCCTTCTCCGGGCTCATGCCCCTCTATCACTACATGATGGAGGCCGCCGGGTTAGAGCTTAAAGAATAAAAATCCCCGGCCGCTTCATACTATGACTACAGATATATCTGCAGTTTACCCAGTATGAAAGGCGGGACATATATGTGCACATGCATCACCATGAAGACCCGGGACGTATACTTTGGCCGCACAATGGACATCCACTACCGCTTCGGCGAGCAGGTTGCCGTCACCCCCAGGAACTACCGCGTCCCCCTGAAGTCCGGGGAAAGCTTCGAGACATGGTACGCAATGATAGGCATGGCCTCTGTCCGTGGCGGCTATCCCCTCTACGCCGAGGCCACCAACGAAAAGGGCCTGTCTATGGCCGGGCTGAACTTCCCGGAGAACGCCTGGTACGGCGAGCCTGTGCCGGGTAAACGGAACCTTGCCCCATACGAATTCATGCTCTGGGTGCTGGGCACCTTTGCCACTCTGGAGGACCTTAAAAGGGAGCTGCCCTCGGTCTGGCTGGTGGATATACCCATCGAGCCGGGCACCCCCACCGCGCCCCTGCACTGGATGATAAGCGACGGCGCGGGCAGCATTGTGGTGGAACAGACCAGGGAGGAGGGCTTCAGGGTATACGACAACCCCTACGGTGTGCTGACCAACAACCCCACCTTCCCGTATCACAGCATGAACCTCAACAGCTTCATGAACCTGACCGCAGAGCCGCCGCGGAACCGCTTCTGCAAGAGCCTGGACCTCTGCGCCTTCGGCAGCGGTATGGGCTCCATCGGCCTGCCCGGGGACAACTCCCCCACCTCCCGCTTTGTGCGGGCCTGCTTCAACAGGATGAACTCCCTCTGCGGGGACAGCGAGGAGGATTCCGTTTCCCAGTTCTTCCACATCCTGGACAACGTCTGGCTGGTGCGGGGCTCCACCATGCTCTCCGGCAATGTCTGCAACACCACCACCTATGCCTGCTGCGTGAACACCGTCAGGAGGATATACTACTACAAGACCTATTCGAATTCACAGCTTACCGCCGTGCGCATGACGGAAAAGGATATCAGCTCGCCATCGCTGACCCTCTACCCCCTGGAGGAGGCCCAGCAGGTGCGGTATATGAACTAAAGGAGAAATCATGGTAATCGACTTCCACACCCATACCTTCCCGCCCAAAATAGCTGCGTCCACCCTCGAAAAGCTCAGCGCCGCAAGCCACACCCTGCCCTTTACCGACGGCACCCCGGACGGCCTCCGGGCATCCATGGCCGAATCGGGAGTGGAGCTCTCGGTGGTGCTGCCCGTGGCCACGGCCCCCCGGCAGGTGGAGCATATCAACGATTCCTCCGCCGCCATCAGCGAAAGATCTCAGGAGACCGGCCTGCTCTCATTCGGCTGTATGCACCCGGACTACGAGGGCTGGCACGATGAGCTTGCGCGTATAAAGAGCCTTGGGCTAGGGGGCATAAAGCTCCACCCGGTCTATCAGGGGGTGGACTTTGACGACCCCCGCACCCTGCGCATACTGGACCGAGCCGGGGAGCTGGGTCTTATCGTCGTCACCCACGCGGGCCTGGACGTGGGCTTCCCCGGGGTGGTCCGCTGCTCGCCGGAGATGGTGGCAAACGCCGTAAGGCAGGTGGGCCCTCTGAAGCTGGTGCTGGCCCATATGGGCGGCTGGCGCTGCTGGGACCGGGTGCTGGAGCTGCTGCCGGAGCTGCCGGTCTATATCGACACCAGCTTCTCCACCGGCAGGATGACCCCCGCGGACAGCCACTACTCAGAGGAGGAGCTTCAGCTTTTAGACGGCGGCGGCTTCATGGAACTGGTCCGGGCCTTTGGCCCCAGCCGGGTGCTCTTTGGCAGCGACAGTCCCTGGAGCAGCCAGAGCGAGAGCCTTGACTGGATAAGGGCCCGGCCCCTCGCTGGGGATGAGCTCCATATGATGCTCGGCGGGAACGCCGCCGGGCTGCTGGGCCTATAGTGCGGAGAGAATATGAGAAATGAGCAGGGCGCGGGCTCTGCTCATTTTCTTTGTGAACAATTTATGAATTTTTATAGTTTTATGCAACCAAAGTCCAGAATCATGTCTTCTTATATTATGACAGGCGTGCCCAAGGGACCGTCTGTCCAAAAAAGAAAGCGAGGTTTTGGTTATGAAAAACACTAAACGAACACTGGCAGCTTTACTCGCCCTGACCCTGGTTCTGACCCTATGCCTTCCCGGCTGCGGGCAGAAGGATACCGGCCCACTTCGCATATGCCTTGACCTGGACATCCGCTCCACCCAGGTGAACCAGGCTACCTACGATTTCGAGGCCATACTGGAAAAGCTGGCCGAATCCGGCGGCGCAGAGGAGTTCGAGATCGAGCTGGTGCCCCCCGAGGGCGAGGAGCGCATGGGGGCCCTGACCCGGCTGCACACGGAGATAATGAGCGGCAATGGCCCGGACCTGTTCATCATCAACTCCGGCTGGCAGGACGACCTGGTGTTCCCCTACCCCGAGAAGGCCGCCCGGAACGGACTGCTCCTGAACCTGGACAAGCTCATGGAGAAGTCCCAGTACACAGACTGGGACCAGCAGGTCCAGACCGTCCTGAACGCCGGTAAGACCGATAAGGGGCAGTTCATCATCCCGCTTAGCTACCAGTTCAACATGAGCTGCTTTCTGAAGGAAGACGTGACCCATACCCCCAGCAAGGACATCACCTGGGAGCAGATGGCCGAGAGCGGCGATATCATCGACCTTGCCAGCATAAGCTTTGACGGCGGCTCCCCTCAGAAGAAGCATTCCACCGTCGACAGGACCCTGCACAACACCCTCGGCAAGCTTGCGGACTATGACAAGGAGGAGCTGCTGTTCACCGCCGAGGACCTAAAGACCCGCATACACAAAAACCTTGAGCTGATGGATCTCTCGGAAAACGGGGAGTTCGGCGACACCCCCACTTATTATCAGGCCCTGGTGGGCCCGGGGTTCAACATAAGTGTATCCAGCTTCTACGTCCAGGCCGACACCATCAAGCAGGACGTCCCCCTGACCTATATCCCCCTGTACTCCAAGACCGGCGGGGTCACCGCCGCAGTGCGCAGCTACGCTGCCATAAGCGCGGGCAGCAGGCATAAGGAGGAGGCCTTCCTTGTGCTGGACTACCTGCTGGGCCTTGAGAGCCAGCAGGGCTATGGCTTCTATAACCAGTTCCTGGCGGGAGAAGGGACCTTCCTGGGGTTCCCCATGGACGCGCGGGTCATGAGCGGGGAGTACCCGGTATCTATGGCCGACGGTTCCGATAAATGGAGCCTGACGGACGAGAACTTTGAGGGCCTCTGCGCCGTGCGGGACGCCATAACTGCCGTGAACTTTTTTGACACGGTGACTTTCGGGCTGTATAACCTGGAGATGGACTGCGTGGACGTGCACACCGGCTATGCCCAGGGGGACATCGACAAGCTTATCGACGAGACCTGCCGGGTGCTTGCCATGAGCCTGCAGGAGGCCTGATGCCGTCCGCTGCCGGGTTATCGATAGTTCTTCTGCTATTTCCCGTCGGCATTTTCCTAACCTTATCACCGTCTGGATCTTTGGCAGCGGTTTTGCACATGTGCATATTCTCGTTTCTTCATATGAATGCCCCCTGTGTAGTATCCTACTCAGGGGGCTCTTTTTATAGGCCGAGAAGCCGGCGCTTTTTCTCGTCAAACTCCTCCTGTGTTATCACGCCGCCGTCAAGCAGCTCCTTGTACTGTTTCAGCTCGTCCGGCACGCTGGGCTGGGGCTCCTGCGCGACTACGGATGATCTTGCGTCTTGCCGGGCGATAAGAAGATGGTTGATGGCCTGATACACCTCGTCCTGGTTGCTGATATCCGTAAAAACAATTTCGCCGGACGCGGTTGCCACGCGGATACCGCCGATATTGAATCCAGCGGTAGATCTATACGGCGGGTAGAAAATATCCATCTGGTAATCTGGCCGAATACGCGTTTATCGGTGACAGTAATGGACGAGCTTTGCTTAAAGCAAGCAAAGATAATGAGTAAAAGAGGAAGGCTGATAATAAACAGTGGTATAAACATGGACAAATCGACAGCGCCGTACAAGATAAAGCCCATGGTGTAGAAAAATATGAGGGGAATAAACAAAATGCCCCCAAGTATTTTTCTGACATACCCCGATTTCCCAACCGCTAAGATATTCTCATCCATAACTAAACCCCTCCGATTTCGCTTGATTTTTTCAAATTTTTCACTGCTGTGTAAGTATGATAACACACTTTATGACCTGTGTCAACATTATTACGATGTTTTGAATAAGTTTATTCTTTGCGTGAACACCCATAAACTTAGGTATAGGAGGTGTTCCGGCGATGAAAAAGCAATATAGGGACCAGTATAGAAAATTCGGGCTCAATGTGGTGTACTATCGAAAAGCTCTGCGAGTGACCCAGCTGCAGCTTGCCGAGATGCTGGACATTGAGAGGAGCCATATCAGCGCCATAGAGCTTGGCAACGTGGGGGTTTCCATGGACCTTATCTTTAAAATGTGCGAGGTGTTTAAGATAAAACCCAGGGAGCTGTTTGACTTTACGCCGAAACCTGATGTGTTTTTCGACAGGCCGGAGACCGAGAGGAGGGAGATGGCGGCGGACAAGCAGCTTGGGACCATCATTGAGATGATAAGCATGATCCTCGACGGCTGTAAAGACCTTGACGAGGCGAAATATAAGGTGGAAAGGCTCTCTAAAGGTTTAAAAACTCCTTGACTTTCCCGCGTTTTCATGCTATATTATATGAGCCGCATACTGCGGGCTTTTAAAGCGGCGCCATAGGCGCCCGCCCGGGAGTAGCGAGACTATGATAAAGGCAGGATAAGAAATGTTTGCAGTGATCGAGACAGGCGGGAAGCAGTACAAGGTCCAGTACGGCGACGTTATATACGTGGAGAAGCTGGACGCAGAGGAGAACAGCACCGTTGAGTTCCCGGTAGTGGCCGTGTTCGGCGAGGGAGAGCCCAAGGTGGGCGCGCCCTATGTCGAGGGGGCAACTGTCACCGGCAAGGTGGTAAAGACCGGCAAGGCGAAGAAGATAACCGTCTTCACCTATAAGCCCAAGAAGAACTCCAAGCGGAAGATGGGCCATCGCCAGCCCTATACCAAGATACAGATAGAGGCCGTGAAGGCGTAATGATCCGGGCCGGTTTCCTCACCCATACCGGCAGCCTGCTGGGCTTTCACATCACCGGCCACGCCGGAGGTGAAGCGGGCACGGACATAGTGTGCGCGGCGGTGTCCTCGGCGGCGTACCTTGTGGCGAACACCATCACCGAGGTGATGGGCGCGGTCCCAAGGGAGCTGGAAGCCAGCGAGGGGGACATGCTGCTGCGGCTCTCGCCGGAGGACGGGCCGGGGTGCCGGGCGGCGCTTCTGGGGCTTAAACTGCACCTGGAGGGGCTTGAGGAACAGTATCCGGAGGATATCCGGGTCAGCTCTATTGAGATCTGAGAGAATCTGTACAATAATCGAAAGGAAGGCTATTATCATGCTGAAAATCAATATCCAGCTTTTCGCCCATAAAAAGGGCATGGGCTCCACCAAGAACGGCCGCGACTCCGAGTCTAAGCGCCTGGGCGTCAAGCGCGCCGACGGCCAGTTCGTGCTGGCGGGCAATATCCTCGTCAAGCAGCGCGGCACCAAGATCCATCCCGGCACCAACGTGGGCCGGGGCAAGGACGACACCCTGTTCGCCATGGTGGACGGCAAGGTCCGCTTCGAGCGCATGGGCGCCGACCGCAAGAAGGTCAGCGTCTACGCCGAGTAAGGCAGGGTCCGCAAGGTAGAGAAAGCCCCTTCACGGCGAAGGGGCTTTTTTTGTAATGAGGGAGGATAACGTGGATCTGACGAAGTTCCAGTGGACAAGAGAGCCGGAGAGTTTTCGTATAGAGGGCGGGCGGATAGAGATAGTCACCCGGCCCCATACGGACCTGTGGCAGAGGACCTACTACCATTTCAGAAACGACAATGCCCCGGTATTGCAGACAGAGACCGGGGAGAGGTATTTCAGCTTTACGGTGAAGACGAACTTTTCCGAAAGCCGCCGCCGCTTCGACCAGTGCGGCGTCGTGATGTACCTGGACAGCGAGAACTGGCTGAAGGCCTCGGTGGAGTATGAGAACGGGGAGTTCTCACACCTGGGCAGCGTGGTGACAAACGGCGGCTATTCCGACTGGGCCACAACGGTCATACCCGCGGACCTTGGGACCATGTGGTACAGGCTCAGCCGCCGGGAGGACGACTACAGGATAGAGTGCTCAAAAGACGGCGTATATTTTGAGCAGATGCGCATATGCCATATGCAGAAGGGCGGGGGAGATATACACTTCGGCGTATACGCCTGCTCGCCGGAGGATTCGAGCTTCAGAGCGGTGTTCACGGATATGCAGATGACGGAATGTAAATGGCCGGCCCATGACGGGCAGCAGCCGGACGGGGAGTAAAATAATGACAAGAATTATTATTGTGGAGGGCCTGCCCTGTTCGGGCAAGAGCACCACGGCAAAATACGTGGCGAACAGGCTTACGGCCATGGGCAGGAAGGTGCTCTGCGTTGATGAGGGCACCGGGGAACACCCCGCCGACTATGAGCAGAGCGCCTATGTCACCGGCGGGCAGCTGGCGTCATTCCCGCCAGGGCTTCGGGAGATGATACGCTCCCGGTCGGAGCCCCGGCTGGACGGCTATGTCACGCCGCTCTCGGCGCTGGGCGGTGCGGCGCTGCAAAGGCTAATGCCATATAAGATATACGACGCGCTGCCCTGGGAGACGGAGAGACCCGTAATGCTTGACAAGTGGAAAAGCTTTGCAGAGAGCGCCCAGGAGCATCTGATCTATGTGTTCAACGCGGTCCTTTTGCAGAATCCCATGTGCGAGACCATGATGCGCTTTGGCTTTGCACAGGAGCAGTCCCTTGAGTATATCCGCAGCATAGCGGAGATAATAGCGCCCTTAGAGCCGGCGGTGATATACCTGAAAAGCGGGAATATCGCAGAGAATATCCAGGCCGCCGCAGAGGAGCGCCCGGGCTGGCTGGACGAGGTCATAAGCTACCACGCAAACGGAGCATACGGCAAGAGCATAGGGGCCAAGGGCTTCGATGGCTATATAGCCTGCCTTGAGGAGCGCCAGCGCAGGGAGCTTGAAATTCTGCCGGAGCTGGGGCTGCAGAGCCTTGTGCTGGACGGTCCCCGGCAGGAGTGGAACAACAGGATATGCTCCTTCATCGGGGCCCGGCCCAGGACCTTTTGAACGGTCATGGACATAGCCCTGCACTATGAAGAAAAGGGCGCGGGAGAGCCCCTTATACTCCTGCACGGCAACGGCGAGGACGGCTCGTATTTTAAGGGCCAGATAGAGCGCTTCTCCGAGCATTACAGAGTGATAGCCCCGGACACCAGGGGCCACGGCAGGTCCCCCAGGGGCAGCGCCCCCTTTACCATCCGGCAGTTCGCAGAGGACCTGGCGGGCTTCATGGACGGCCTTGGGATCAGCCGGGCCATTATCCTGGGCTTCTCCGACGGGGCCAATATCGCCATGCGGTTCGCGCTGGACTATCCGGAGAGGGTAAGGGCGCTGGTGCTCAACGGTGGCAACCTGGACCCCTCCGGGATAAAGCGCAGGGTACAGATACCCATCGAGCTTGGCTATAGGCTGACGAAAATTTTTGCCGGAAGGTCGGCGGAGGCCAAGGGCCATATGGAGCTTTTGGGGCTGATGGTGAACGAGCCCAATATCAGGCCGAAGGAGCTGGGGGCCATAAAAGCCCCAGCGCTGGTGATAGCCGGGACGCGGGATATGGTGAAGGACAGCCACACCCGGCTGATAGCGGGGAGTATCCCGGAGGCGAAGCTGTCAATAATAGAGGGGGACCACTTTATAGCCGCCAGGGAGCCGGAGAGGTTCAACAGAGAGGTGCAGGAGTTTTTGAGGAGGCTTAAGCGTTAGATGAATGAGAAGATACTGAAATTCTTTGAGGAAAACCCGCCGGTCTACGCCGGGAGCACCAAGGCGTTCTGGGACGATGAGCACATCTCAAAGGGTATGCTCGCAGCCCATTTGGATGCGGAGCACGACGGCGCTTCAAGAAAGCTCGAGACTATCCAGAGCTCGGTGGAGTGGCTCTGCGAATATTGCGGGGACGTTAAGGGTAAAAGGCTCCTGGATTTGGGCTGCGGCCCGGGTCTCTATGCCGAAATGCTTTGTGACAGGGGCTTTTCAGTCACCGGCGTTGACTTTTCACGGCGCTCTATAGAGTACGCGAGGAACCAGGCAGAGATAGCCGGGAGAGATATCGACTATAGATACCAAAATTATCTTGAGTTGGATTTTGACAATGAGTTCGATGCCGCTATAATGGTATACTATGACTACGGAGTGCTGCCGCCAAAGGACAGGGAGGTTCTGCTTGAGAAAGTTCACAGAGCGCTGAAAAGAGACGGCATACTTATTTTGGACGTATATAATATGTCAAGTTTCTACTCCTTCAGAGAGGCCCAGAGCGTCAGCTATGAAAAATCGGGCTTCTGGTCGCCGGAGCCACATGTGGTGATACAGCGGAATGTTATTTATAGTGAGACAAAAAACACGCTGGACCGGTACCTGGTTATGACCGGGGACAGCACCGATATCTTTAATATATGGGACCAGTATTATTCTAAAGAAACTTTTTCCGGGGAGCTATGCAAGAGCTATTTTAATGCGCGAGATTTTTATGACGATATATGCGGCAGGCCGTTTACTGGACAGGCCGAGGGCATATGCGGCGTTTTCTCAAAGAGGTGAAAATGCTTATGGACCTGACGATAACCACCAAAAACCTGACAATAGCCCCCTTCACCCTCGACCATCTTGAGCCTTACCGCCAGGAATTCACCCCCGAGGTCACCAAATACCAGTACCCCGACCCCTTCCCGGACATTGATACCGCCCGGCAGGTGCTCGGGGGGTTCATGGATGACATGGAGCGCGGGGACATGCTGGAGCTTACGATACTCGGCCCCGAGGGGGAGTTTCTCGGCAGCGCCGAGGTCTTCGGCCTTCGCGAGGAGGCCCCGGAGCTTGGGATATGGCTGAAAGCCTCCGCCCAGGGGCGGGGGTATGGAAAAGAGGCCCTTGAGGGGGTCCTTGGATATCTTGACGGGCTCGGAAAGTACGAATACTATATCTATGAGGCTGACGAGAGGAACGCGCCCAGCATAGGCCTCGTTGAGAAATTCCCCCACGAGAGGGGCGGGCTGGAAAAGGTCATAACGGAGTCCGGCAGGGAGCTTATGCTTCGGACCTACCGTATTCGCGCCAGGAGGTAAATTATGTTCATAGACATGGCAAAAATATATATAAAGGCCGGGGACGGCGGGGACGGCGCCGTGTCCTTCCACCGGGAGAAGTACGTGGCGGCAGGCGGCCCCGACGGCGGGGACGGCGGCCGCGGCGGCAGCGTCGTCTTTCAGGGGGACAGCAACCTCTCCACCCTGGCGGACTTCAGGTACAAGCGCAAGTATTCCGCGCCCCGGGGGGAGAACGGCCGGGGCGGGCGCTGCGCGGGGAAGTCGGCCCAGGATCTGGTGGTGAGGGTGCCCATAGGAACTCTTGTGAAGGACGCGGAGACCGGCCGGATAATCGCCGACATCTGGGACGGCGAGCCCCAGGTCATCGCCAGGGGCGGCAAGGGCGGCTGGGGCAACACCCATTTTGCCACACCCACCCGCCAGGCCCCACGCTTCGCGAAGCCCGGCCTGCCCGGAGAGGAGCTGGAGGTCCAGCTTGAGCTGAAGCTTCTGGCCGACGTGGGCCTTGTGGGCTTTCCCAACGTGGGCAAGTCCACCCTTATCTCCGTGGTCTCAGAGGCAAAGCCCAATATCGCCAACTACCACTTCACCACCCTGACCCCCGTGCTGGGGGTGGTGCGCCGGGGCGAGGGCCGCTCCTTCGTCATGGCGGACATCCCCGGGCTCATAGAGGGGGCCTGGGAGGGCAAGGGCCTTGGGCACCAGTTCCTGCGGCACGTGGAACGGTGCCGGATGCTCGTGCATATAGTGGACGTGTCGGGCAGCGAGGGCCGGGACCCCAAAGAGGACTTCGAGACCATAAACCGGGAGCTCAAGCGGTTCAACCCGGAGCTCTCTGAGCGGCCAATGCTGGTGGCCGGGAACAAGTGCGACCTTGCGGAGCCCGGGCAGATAGAGGAGTTCAGAAGCTATATAGAGGGCCTTGGCTACCGCTTTTTCCCCATGATAGCCCCCATAAACGAGCAGGTGGACCCCCTTTTGGACGCGATAACCGCAGAACTCGCAAAGCTGCCGCCCATCCTGCGGTACGAGCCCGAGCCGGTGGAGCTTAAGCCCACGGAGGAGCTGGAGCGTGGCGCAGTGACGGTGGTGGAGGAGGACGGCGTGTTCTCTGTGGAGGCCCCGTGGCTCCTTAGGATAATGCGCACGGTGGACTTTGACGACAGCGAGTCGCTGCAATATTTCCAGCGGGTGCTCATCGATACCGGCGTGATAGACGCTCTGAGAGAGGCGGGCTGCGGCGAGGGGGACACGGTGGACATCTACGGCCTGGAATTCGACTTTGTGGATTAGGGGGCGCGGTACTTGGACACATTACTGAAAGCCCCATGCCCGGATATGCGGCGCATGAGCGCCCTGGACCTGGCCTTTATCGGCGACGGGGTCTACGACCTTCTGGCCCGGGAGTACTTTTTACAAGGGGGGCCAAGCCCTGTAAAAAAGCTTCACGGACAAAAAACGGCCCTGGTCTGCTGCCAGGCCCAGGCTAAAGCCCTATCGGGCCTTTGGGAGGGCCTGAGTTCGGAGGAGCGGGACATAGCCCTTAGGGGCCGCAACGCCCATGTGGGCCACGTGCCCAAGAACGCGGACATAGCAGACTATCACGGTGCCACGGCCTTAGAGGCGCTGTTCGGCTGGCTGTACCTTAGGGGCGAGACGGACCGGGCCCGGGAGCTCTTTCTGATGGCCGCGGAGATACTGGGCTGATCATCTGGTTATTTTGAAGGGAGACGGTAAGCATGGCTCATATAGCCCGGCGAAAGGACATTTTTCTTGACATGATCTTCATCGTGGCCGGGGCCATGGTGTACGCCACGGCGGTCACCACCCTGACCGCGCCCAACAATATCGCCCCGGGCGGGGTGACCGGCCTCTGCACCATGCTGAACTACATGTTCGGCACGCCCATCGGCCTTATGAGCTTCTTCATCAATATACCCATAATCCTTTGGGCCGTGGTGGACATCGGCTATAAGCTGGTGGTAAAGACCATGGCGGCCATAGTCCTCTCGTCGGTATTCATCGACCTTTTCACCGGCTTCATGCCGGTATACAGCGGGAACCCCATACTGGTGGCGGTGTTCTCCGGGGTGTGCGAGGGGCTGGGGCTGTCGCTGACCTTCATCCGGGGGGCAACCACCGGGGGCACGGACATGGTGGCAAGGCTTCTTGAGCGGCGTATGCCCCACCTGTCCATGGGAAAGCTGATGCTGGCCCTGGATGGGGTCATCGTGGCGGCGTCGGCGGTGGTCTTCGGCAGCATTGAGAACGCCATGTACGCGTGCATCTCCATCTTCGTGTGCACGAGCATAATCGACACCATCCTATACGGCACGGACGTGGGCACGGGCAAGCTGTTCTATGTAATGAGCCCGAGGGTCCGTGAGATGGGCAAGAGGGTCATCGAGGAGATGGACCGGACAGTGACGTATCTTGACAGTCACGGCGGGTACAGCAACGAGCCGGGGGAGACCATGCTGTGCGTGGTGCGGCGGTTCGAGGTGTATCAGATGCAGGCGATAATCCGGGATGAGGACAAGAACGCCTTTGTTATTATAGGGGACGCGGGGCAGATAACCGGGGAGGGTTTTCGGCCAATGCGGCCGGACGATAAGTCGCTGAAGGAGCTCATTGGCGAGATAAAGAAAAAGTAGCGCGAAGCGCGTAGGGGTCAAGGGGAGCTGTGCTCCCCTTGCAGGGTGCGGGGCGGAGCCCTGCGGCCTTGGGTTGAGAGCGAAGCTCGAAAAAAAGCAAAGGCCCGGCCAAAGCCGGGCCTTTGCCTGCGGGCGAGTTAGTACAGCTCGTCCTGCTCCTGCTCGTAGCTGGACTTCTGGTTCTTGGACTTCTGGTTCTGGCTCTGGTTCTGCTGAGAGTTCTGATTCTGGCGGTTCTGGCTGTTCTGATTGTTCTGGTTCTGCTGAGAGCGGCTGTTCTGGTTCTGGGAGTTATTCCGGCTCTGGTTGTTCTGAGAGTTCTGATTGTTGCTCATGACAATGACTTCCTTTCACGCAATGATGACGAAGCTGAAGCCCTCCGCAAGGCCCCGCTTTTCCGGGCGGTGCGGACGTCTTCCAAAAGGTATTGTGGACAGGCCGGGCGAGATTATGCGCGTCAGGTTTTTAAAAATTTTTTAAAGAGGTGATACGGTGGACGGATACGGCCTTCCGGAGGAGTTCCTGCGGCGGATGGAAAGCCAGCTTGGGGACGAGTACCCGGCCTTTTTAGAGTGCTATGACCGCCCGGCATACCGGGGCGCGCGGCTGAATACACTAAAGTGCAGCGAGGGGACCCTTAGGGACAGCGTACCCTTTGAGCTTACTCCATCGCCCTTTTCAGATACCGGCTTCTACGCGGACTATGAGGGCGGCTTCGGCAGACTCCCGGCCCACCACGCCGGGATGTTCTACGCACAGGAGCCCTCGGCGTCGTCTGCGGTGACGGCCCTGGACCCAAGGCCCGGAGAGCGCATACTGGACCTGTGCGCGGCCCCGGGGGGCAAGGCCACCCAGATAGCCGGGGCCATGGAGGGCAGGGGGCTCCTCTGGGCCAACGAGCCGGTGAGGGGGCGGGCAGGGGCTCTGCTGTCGAACCTGGAGCGGCTGGGGGTGATGAACGCGGTGGTCTCCTGCGCGTACCCGGAGCGGCTGTGCCCGGCCCTTGAGGGCTTCTTCGACCGGGTGCTGGTGGACGCGCCCTGCTCGGGGGAGGGCATGTTCAGAAAGGACCCAGGGGCCATAGGGGAGTGGTCCCCGGAGGACGTTACGGCCTGCGCCAAGCGCCAGCTTGCCATACTGGACCAAGCGGCGGGGACCGTCAGAGAGGGCGGCGTGCTGGTCTACTCCACCTGCACCTTCTCCTATGAGGAGAACGAGGGCACCGTCAAAGGCTTCCTCTCGGCCCACCCGGAATTTACAGCGGAAAAAATACCCCACGAGTTCGGGCGCGGGGACCTGGACGGCGGCCATGCCCGGCGGGTGTACCCCATGGACGGGGGCGAGGGCCACTTTGTGGCCCGCTTTAGGCGCGTGGGGGAGAACATATGCAGGGCCGGGGAGCATAGGGACATGCTAAAGGGGGCGCTGCTGTCCCAGGGAAGGGAGCTGCTCTCGGAGCTGTTTACCGGGGACTTCTCCGAAGCTCCGCTCATCCGGGCGGGGGACAGGCTCCTGCTGGTGCCGGAGGGCCTGCCGGAGCTGTACGGCCTGCCGGTGCTCAGGGCCGGGGCGGAACTCTGCGAGGTGCACGGCGGCAGGCGGGCTTCAATGGAGCGCCTGGAGCCCAGCCATGGCATCTTCATGTGCCAGCGGGCTGAGAACTGCCGCCAGCGTCTGGACCTGCCCATAGACGGCCCGGAGATACTGGCGTACCTTCGGGGGGAGGAGCTGGACTTTGGCGGCAGCGGCTATACGGCGGTGTGCGTGAACGGCGTTGTGACCGGCTTTGGCAAGGCCTCTAACGGGCGGCTCAAGAACCGCTATCCCAAGGGGCTCAGAAACCTTTGCTAGAGCCTTATGAACCCCTCTGTATAGTCCCGGCCCGAGGGCTGGGGGCTTTGGGAGGCCAGACCGTAGAGGTCGCCGGCCAGGGCCTCCAGCTTGAACAGGGCCTGGGCTTCGGGGGAAAGCCCCTCTGTGTCTGAGCTTCTGACTATCACCGGCAGGCGGGAAGCCCTAAGGAGCTCAAGGCCCCTTTTGGTGCCGCCCAGGGCCCGCAGGTAGGGGGGCAGCTCCATAAGCGGGGCCCGCACCCCCAGAAACGCCCAGAGCACCAGGCGGCGCACCCTTGAGTGGGAGACCCGGCGGGTCTTTATGAGGGCGTAGAGCTCCGTGAGGGAGCGGGCCTCTCTGGCGGCCCGGTACAGCCGATGCTCGATGCCCTCGGACAGGTCCGGCAGGGCGGTGAACTCTTCCTCGGTCATACTCCTCAGTTTTGAGAGCACGGCCCGCTCAATGTAGGATATCTCCGAAAGCCGTCCGTCTTCCCGGGCGGCCTCAAGGCACCTTTGGGTGCTCTCGGGCACAAGGCCCCCAAGGTCCCCGCCGGAGAGGGTGCGGCGGCGCAGCTCGCTGCCTGAGAGATACTCGCTTCCTTCGCCCGGCTGATCGTGGCCGGAGCCCTCCCGCTTTACCGCCAGGGGGGTCAGGGCCGCGCCAAGGCGAAGTATGGCCTTGCAGTATTCTATGCCCAGGTTGGCGTTGGGCCCGGACAGGGCCGGGGCAGCTTTTTCTCCCAGCAGCTTTTCAGCGGCCAGCTGCCGCCGGGCGGCGAAGCCGAGCTCCGGGGGGCACGCCCTAAGGGCCCGGGAGAACTCCTCTGAGAGCAGGGCGGCGGCTATATTTTGCAGAAGCCCAATGTCCGGCACCTCGCTGCCAAAGCACAGCAGACCCTGGCCGAGGGCCGAGCAGAGGGCCACACCCCCGGCGGCAAACCGCTCCGCTCCGGCAGTGGCCCAGGGGAGGGGCAGCTCTATTACGAGGTCCGCGCCGTTTAAAAGGGCAAGCCTCGCCCGGGCCCACTTGTCCAGCATGGCGGGAGCTCCCCGCTGGACGAAGTTGCCGCTCATTACGCATACCACGGGGCTTTCCAGGGCCCCGGCCCGCTCCAAAATGAGCCTATGTCCCAGGTGCAGGGGGTCAAATTCGCAGATAATCGCGGAAAAGGCATTTTTCTGTGGCATTTTCTGTAAAACTCCTTGAATTTTTCAATATTGTATAGTATAATATGATGCGCGAAGACAAGATGACAGAATGTCCTTACTGTATCTATTATACGAAATTATAACCGGAAAGGAAAGAGAGATATGAAAATTCTTGTAATCAACGCGGGCAGCTCCTCGCTGAAGTACCAGCTTATCGATATGGACGGCGAGAAAATGCTCTGCAAGGGCAACTGTGAGCGCATAGGCCTTGATGGGGGCATATTCACCCACAAGACCGCCGACGGCAGGGAGCTGCATAAGGACGTGGACATGCCCGACCACACCGCCGCCTTCACCCAGGTGAAGGACGCGCTGCTGGATCCGGAAAAGGGCGTTATAAAGCATTTGGACGAGGTGTCCGCCATCGGTCACAGGGTGGTCCAGGGCGGGGCCATCTTCCACCAGTCCTGCCTTGTGGACGACAAGGTCATAGCCGATATCGAGAGCCTGATACCTCTCGCGCCCCTACATAACGGAGCCCATGTCCAGGGCATCAAGGCCTGCCGGAACCTCTTTGGGGAGAATGTCCCCGAGGCGGTGGTCTTCGACACCTCCTTCCACGCCACCATGCCGCCAAAGGCCTATATGTACAACGTCCCCTACGAGTATTACGAGAAGTACGCCGTCCGGCGCTACGGGGCCCACGGCACCTCCCACAGGTATGTAAGCGCCCGGTGCGCGGAGCTTATGGGGAAGGACATAAAGGACCTTAAGATAATCACCTGCCATCTGGGCAACGGCTCGTCCATCACTGCCATAGACGGCGGCAAGGTTATAGACACCAGCATGGGCCTTACGCCCCTTGACGGCTTCATGATGGGCGGGCGCACCGGCACCCTGGACCCCTCGGTGG
Source organism: uncultured Eubacteriales bacterium (assembly GCA_910584745.1). Lineage (GTDB taxonomy): Bacteria > Bacillota > Clostridia > Oscillospirales > Acutalibacteraceae > Acutalibacter. The sequence continues at coordinate 52,138 of CAJUDG010000013.1, read as the reverse complement.
TGACCTTCATAATGGAGAAGGAGCACCTCAGCCCTGCGGAGATGGACCAGATAATGAACAAGAAGTCGGGGCTTCTGGGCATATCCGGCGTGTCCAGCGATGACAGGGACGTTACAGCCGCCCGCAAGGCCGGAAACGAGCGCGCGAAGCTTGCCCACGACATTCTGGAGTACCAGATATCGAAGTTCATCGGCGGCTATCTTGTAGCCCTGGGGGGCTGCGACGCCATGGTCTTCACGGCGGGCGTGGGCGAGAACCAGTGGATGCACCGCAGGGAGATAGGCAAATACCTTGAGTTCCTGGGCGTGAAGCTGGACGATAAGCTGAACGAGGAGACTATCCTCGGCAAGGAGGGCAAGATCTCTGCCCCCGACAGCAAGGTGCAGGTTTATGTCATACCCACCAACGAGGAGCTGGTCATAGCCAGGGACACGAAAGCGTTGGTAGAGGGCCTGTAAGAGACTTGAGGGCCCGGGGTAATTGTATAATTAGGTGAGTTTTTTGACAGGGGCGTCCGCGTGGGGTGGGCGCTTTTGTCTTGGTTTTGGGGGTTGACATTTGGGGGGGCGGGTGGTATAATATGGGCGAGAAATCTAAACAGACATATTGCCACACCAAATGGGAAACCCCGGAGAATGCGACTCTCCGGGGTTTCTTTTGGGCATTTTAGGTATTGGTTTAGGCTTACTTGTCTCCCCTCATGAGAACGTCAAGCCATTTGCAGATAAGATATATGGTTATACCTGCTGCGACGTCCATGAGAAAGTCTAAGTAAACAGACATATCACCACCCCCTCTCCGCTTGCGGAGTGATTGGGAGCAAGCGCCTACATTATACCATCCCTGTCGAAAAATGTCAACGCGGGCCCCAAGATGGCGTAACAGTCAGAGAGCCGAACAGCCAAACTGGAGGCTGTCATTCAGCCTAGCCGGGAAGCAAAAATATGACGATCGTACTGACCACTTGGAGTACAGCGACGAACATTAGCAGATACTTTATGCCATGCTTGAACTTTGAAGGAGACAGCAGCATCCAGCCGGACAGCAAAACACACATGACGGAAATAACAGCACAAATCCCAAATGCGATGTACATATTAGCTTGAGCGATTTTATCCAGTAGTCCCGTCAAATACAATATCACATGGACCGCTTGCAGCGCCCCTGTCGCGATATATATTCTTTTGCCGTTTTCGGACTTGAAGGAATCGCGTTTTAATAAAATGAATAATATGATTATCGTTAAGACAAGTAAAATCCCAATTCCTACGTAGACAGTAGAATTCATAAACTCACACCTCTAGCTCCCGATTTATCGAGCCCATTATATCACGGCCCCTTTCCCGTTTCAAGCGGCAAGGGTCCGCCCCCCTCCATTTCCCCCTTGCATTTTCCGCCATAATAATGTAATATATATGCTGTAAGGCAAAAAACAGATATTCTGGAGGGTTTCAAAATGATCTGTCCGAAATGTGGCCGGGAGATCCCCGACGGCACCGTCTGCCCTTGTACGCTGGAGCGGCCGCCGCTGTCGGATAATCCTGCGCTGAACGCACTGAAGACCGTGGGCTCGTCGCCGCTGTTCCTGGCGCTGGCGGTGCTGATGTCGCTGTCCGCCCTTCTGACCGTCTTCTCCTCCCTGGGGATGGGTGACGCCATGTCCAATATCTATATCTACGCCCGCCAGATGGGGCTGGACTGGGAGGAGATAGAGGCCGTCATGAACGCAATGCGCTCCACCTCGGTGGTCTCGGCGGTGCTGGGCGCCGCCCCGGCCATACTCACCGCCGTGGCCATGTGGCTGCATTACTCCACCTGCATGGGCCGCCAGAACGGCAACATCTCCACGGCGGGGCTTACCATCTGCAAGGTGCTCTCGTACATAAGCCTTGTGGGGCTGTGCATTGCCGCGCTGCTGGTGCTGTGCGGGTTCGCCATCGTAATCATCGCCTTTCTGGTAAGCGACGCGCCCCTGGGCTCCATGTTCGGCGCATACGGCGGCTACAGCTATGGCGGCGGCTATTCCGATGAGGAGGCCACCATCGCCGTGGTGGTGGTGCTGGCCGTCTTCGCCCTTATCATCGGCTTTGCCATGGGCCTTGCCATCGCCTATCAGGCCAGCATTATCCGCATGATAAACCGCACCAAGACCGTGGCCGCCACGGGCATGGCCGACGACAGGGTATCCGGCTACCTTGTGGGTATGACCGGCTTTAGCGCCGTGTGCAGCCTTATCTCAGGGCTTCTGGGACTGTTCACCGCCCCCTTAACCGGCGCGGCGGGCATTGCGGGCGGCGTGGGGCTTATCCTGATGATAGTGCTCCTGCGCACCTACGGAAAGGCCATGAATCAGGTGCTATATCCCCCCGTGCAGCCCATGACGCCGCCCATGTACGGCGTACCCCAGTCCCCCGCCGTCTACGCCCCCCCGCAGGAGCAGCCTCCCCAGGACGCACAGCCCCCGCAGCCGCCGGTGGGGTAAGCCGCCCGCGTTGACATTTTTCGCCAGCGATGGTATAATGTAGGCGCTTGCACCCAACAACTCAGCGAGCTGAGAGGGGGTGGCAACATGTCTATTTACATAAATTTCATTCTGGATGTCGCAGCAGTTATCACGGCGCATCTAATCTGCAAATGGCTTGACATCCAGATGGGTGACAAGTAAGCCCGCGCAAAATGCCCCAAAATGCCCAATGGGAAACCCCGGAGAGTGCAGTCTCCGGGGTTTCCCATTGGGTAGAGCAACATGTCCATTACAATAAATTTCCATCTGTATTATACACCCCACCCCCCAAAATGTCAACCCCAAAAAATTCCCCCAAAACCCTGTGACCACCCCGCCCCCCTGACGATATAGTAAGTAGAACGTCAAATCAAACCCGAAAGGATGAGGACCATGAAAAAAACACCAATCGTACTGTTAATGGCGCTTATGCTCCTTGCCATGGCGGCCTGTGGGGGGAGAGAGGCATCGCCGCCGGAGCCCACGCCCACACCCGAGGCCACTACACCTCAGACATCGCCGGAGCCCACGCCCGCCGAGCCCGCGCCAGGGGGAGGAGCTGTGGAGCCCGATGTCCAGCCTGAGACGAAGCCGGAGATTGAGGCGGAGATAGGGATAGACGCTGACCTGGAACTTGACGCGGTGCCCGAGGACATTGCGGGGATAATCCGCGCCTCGGCGGTGAAGTGGATGGAGAACGTCTTCGAGGGGACCGGCACAGCGGAGTATGAGTGCGCGGAGCTGTCATTGTATGACGTGGCCGAGAGCTCATTCTGCTACTCTATGGCCTGCGAGTTCCGGCCAGAGGGCGGCGAGCCCACGGCGGAGCTTATGGCCGGGAACACCGTGGCCATGAAGGACCGGGAGGGCTGGTACAGGTTCACCCGGCAGATAAAGGTGGAGCGGGACGGCGACTTTTGGGAGATAACGGACGTTGGCACCGGCGGGGTCAGGTGTGGGGAGTAGATATCAGAGGGCGCTTGCAATAGTTAGGGCGGCATGATATAATATAAAGTATATCAAATATTATGGGAGTGTTCTCTATGCTGAAAAAGCTCGCCCTTCTTATGCTGCTTCTGGCCCTTCTGGGCCTTGCCGCCTGCTCAAAGCCCAAAAAGGAGGCCCCGGAGCCAGAGGAGCTGGACCCCCAAAAGCCCCTGACCATCTGCTTTGACCTGGACAATTCCCCGCCCAGGGACCCCCGGCACTATGACTTTGACAGCGGGGATATGAAATATATCGGGGGGAGGCTGCGGAACAAGGCCGCAAACAGGTTCCTAAAGGACCTAAAGGCCGCCGGAGGGCCGGAGAACGTCCAGCTGGAGTTCATCGAGGGGAACGGCTCTGACCGGGACGGCCAGCTGACAAGGCTTCGGGCGGAGCTCATGGCAGGGGAGGGCCCGGACCTGTTCGTCATGCGCCAGAGCGGCCGCGCGGACCTGTTCCTGTTCCCGGAGAAGAAGATGGAGGACGGCATGTTCCTGAACCTGGACAAGTACATGGAGACCGCCCGGTTCATGGAGCCGGAGAAGATGCTGGCCCCAGTATTCGACGCGGGGCTCTCGTCGGATGGCTCGCGGTTCCTGCTGCCCATGACCTATGACCTGGACGCGGCGCTCATGCCATCCTCGTACCTTGAGCTTGAGCCGGACGCGGCCCCCACCCTGGACGACATGCTGGACCTTGAGGGGTGCTTTAAAGACACCCTCTCCCTGTGGAAGGGCGCGGAGGACGACCCAATCCTCATCCCACACCCGGCCCTGGGGGTCCTGGCCGACTATAAGAAGGAGAGCCTGAACTTTACGGAGGAGGAGCTTTCACAGTTCTATCAGAAGCTCCTGGACTATGAGGACCGGGCGGGCCCCGGCGAGACCGCCAGCGGGATATTGCTGTACAGACTGGCGGCCACCATCTCCGATGAGAAGATACGCGCCCTGGCCCGGGAGCCGGTGACCCTGGTGCCGCTTTATGACAAGGATGGCGGCATCACCGCCCGGGTGGGCGTATTCGCCGGGGTGAACGCCAACTCAAAGAACCCGGCGGGGGCCTTTTTTGCCGCGGACTTCCTGCTGGGCCACGACTATATGCGGGATTCTGACATACATATGTACATGTGGAACGATACCCTGCCCATATATGGCGACCTTCTGGGCCCGGGCCAGGAGCTGCCCTATACCCGCACCGGGGGCGGCGGCGACCTGTCCCTGGGTATGGACGGGAACTACTGGGAGGCTTTCACCGGGCTGGCCCAGAGGATAACTCAGGTCCAGTTCCCCACAAGGCTCGACGGCGAGATAGACAAGGGCTACCTCGACTACTGCCGCGCCGCGGATGATCAAGGCCGGGACAAGGCGGTCCACGAGGCGTATACCACCATGAGGATGCTGCTGGGGGAGGCGTGAAGAAACCCCTTGCATTTCCTGCTAATTTCTGGTATCATGTCGATAAGGAGTTCGCCATTGCGGTGGACGGTTGGTGGACGCTGGCTTCGCCAGGTCCCGGAGATTTCCCTCGGCTCTGAAAGAGCCGCCCCCGCTTCGCGGGGTACCGGGAAACTCTGCCCTCAACAGGGGGCCTGAACCCTCTGATTACATAGAGACCCGAAAGGGAATCCAGTGTAAGGGGGGCGAGCTTAATGAGTGACTATCAGATACTGCACCTGGTCATAGAGCTGTTTATGCTCCTGCTGACCGCTATCAGCGTATGTGATAGTATAAGTCACAAAAAGTAAGCAACCGTTCCGTGCCCTGGAACGGTTGCAACATATAAAGTAATCAACCCGGGCCAGCCGTCTATCGGCGGGCTCCGCTTTTTTATGTCTCTATTATACTCCGTCAGAGCCCGATTGTCAAGCCCCCAGGATTTTTCCCCCTTCCCCCAGCCCCACGACCCGCGTCGCCGTCTTGTGCACAAAATACCTGTCATGGGACACGAATAGCAGCGTGCCCTCATACTCAGAGAGGGCCTCCTCAAGCATCTCCCGGGTGGGGATGTCGATATGGTTTGTGGGCTCGTCCAGTATCAGCAGGTTCACCTGCCGCTGCATAAGCGCCGCCAGCTTCAGTATCACCTTCTCGCCGCCGGAGAGGGACCCGGCCCGTTTGAACACGTCCTCTGCCCGGAAGAAGTACCTTGCGAGAATGCTCCTGGCCTGCCCCTCGGTGCAGGGGACCTGTCGGCGAAAGGCCTCCAGCACCGTGTCGCTTTCCGGGGCAAAGCGTATCTCCTGGGGGATATAGCCGGGCTTCACAGAGGGGTTCAGCCTTACCTCCCCCTCATAGGGCAGCTCTCCCAGCACGGCCCTTATAAGGGAGGTCTTCCCCGAACCGTTCGGGCCCATAAGGCAGACCCGCTCTTTCTCCCGCACCAGAAGCTCCGCCCCATCAAAGAGGACCTTATCCCCAAGTCTCAGTGAGAAGTCCCGAAGCCGCAGCACCTCACTGCCCGTGCGGGAGCCCTCAAAGCTTATGGACAGCTTCGGCTTTTCAAGCTGGGGCCGCTCAAGCTCCTCCATTCGCTCAAGGCGCTTTTCCAGCTCCTTTGCCTTGCGGTAGAAGCTGGGGTTATTCTTGTTCAGCGCACCCCACTGGCGGAAGCGCTTGATGGACGCCTTCATGGCCTCTATCTTCTTCTGCTGGGTCTTATACTGCTGGAACTCCTCCAAAAGCTCCCTTTCCCTCTGCTCCATGGCCTTTGTATAGCCCCCGGAAAAGCTCTCGCACCGGCCCCCCTCAAGGAGTATCGTGCGCGTAGCCACACGGTCCAGGAACCACCTGTCGTGGGAGACCGTCACCACCGTGCCCCGATACTTTGAGAGAAAGTCCTCGAACCACTCTAAAGTTTCCATGTCCAGATGGTTTGTGGGCTCGTCCAGCAAGAGGATATCCGGCCCGGGCAGCACGGCGGCGGCAAGGTTCACCACGGTCTTCTGCCCGCCGGACAGGGCGTTGTACTCCCGGGACAGCAGCGGCGAAAGCCGGAACCCCCCGATGACCTTGGAGCGCCGCTCCTCCGTCTCATAGCCCCCCTCGAGTGCGTACCGCTCCTGCAGGGCGGAATACTCCTCCATCAGCCCGTCGTCCCCGGCCCGGCCAAACTCGCTCTCAAGCTCCCTCATCCGCCGCTCCATGGAGATAAGCCCGGCGAAGGGCTCCAAAAGCACCTCCTCCACCGTGACCCCCGGCGCTCTCAAGGGCGGTATCTGCCAAAGGACCCCCATCCGGGCCCCCCGGCGCAGGCTGACCCCGCCGCTGTCCGGGGCCTCATCCCCGGCGATGAGCCGCAGGATGGTGCTCTTGCCCGCGCCGTTTGGCCCCACTATGGCGGCGCGCTCCCCGGTGTGGATCTCCAGGCTGGCCCCGTCCAGCACGTTCTTGAATCCAAAATTCTTTCTAACTCTGTTTAAACCTATCTCAATCATTGCCATCGGCTCCTTTGCTTTTGAAGTAATCTCAAAAGGCAGGCCCATGGCGAAATTATAAGCGACCCGGAGAGTTAGACACTTAACGGAAGGTTAAGTATACTTAACGATAAGTTAAGTGTCTTACTCTTTTTATCGCTCCGCACAAAATAGCTGATATTACAGCTATGGATCACTTAAATTCCATCACAGGCTTGCGCGGAGCCCTTTGAAGGTAGGCCGGAAGGTAAACGCCCGGTAATTTATAAGGTACACGAAATCACCCCCTTTTGCGGTTATACTGCCATTATACACCCCTTCGTCCCCAAAAGCAAGAAAAAGCGCCGGGCTCCGCCGGAACCCCGCGCTTTTTAGCGTTTTAGCTTACTTTTCCATCCAGTTATATAGGAACGTGACGATCTGCCCCCTTGTGCAGGTATTGTTGGGTCCGAACCTTGTGCCGTCCCCGATACCGCTGGTGACGCCGTTCTCATAGGCCCAGCTTATAGCCTTTTGGAAGTCAGAATTGGAGGGCATATCAGCGAAGGATGCGATGCTGACGGGCTCCGGCTTGCCGGCCGCCCGCCAGATAAACGTCATGGCCTCGGCCCTGGTGCAGCCCTTGGCGGGCAGGAAATGCCCCTTTCCGTCGCCCACGGTGATATTGTTCTCAACGGCCCAGCTGATGGCCCGCTTGAACTCGTCGGACTTCGGCATGTCGGTAAACTGGTTCGTCACCGTCACCGCCGGGCTGCCCTTTGCGCGATAGAGGAACGTGACTATCTGGTCCCTGGTGCAGGTCTTCCCGGGGCTGAACTTCTCGCCGCCGGTGCCGTAGGCAATGCCGAACTGATAGGCCCAGATGGCCCCATCGGCGAAGTAGTCGTCTATCTTCACGTCGCTGAAGGGGGATGAGGGAGCGGGGGGCGGCGAGACGTAGTCCGTATTATCACAATTATAGTGATATTCTATCCTGTCAGTGGGAACGGAGCTGCCGAAGGACAGCTTTGCGCAGAACTCACGGAAATATTCGTCCGAATCGGAGCCGGCAAAATGTATGGCCTTAAGTCCTGTACAGCCGCTGAAAGCATCGGGTCCGCAGCCGGCCAGACCAAGAGGAATGTAAAGCTGCTCAAGATTCTTGCAGCCATTAAATGCGTTGCCGCCAACGCCCTCGACCCCTTTGCGGATAAAGACGGTCCGGATGTCCAGCTTATACTTGCTCCAGGGAGCGCCCGACGCAAAATATGGAATAGTGAAAGGCCCGGGGCTTTCCGGGTCAGCGGGGCCAACAGAGAGAGCCCCGTCTGTCATTAAAGTCCAGGTCAGGCCGCCTTCCAGCTCCCCCGTGTCTCTTAGGCCCGCCGTGCTTCCCGCGCTTGCGAACATTGGCACCGCGCCGATTATCAGGCACAGGGCCAGCAGAACTGATAGAACCTTTTTCATTTTTACTACCTCCTAAGTTTTTACCTGCGCGGAAAAGATGGTGCAAGAATCTATACCTTTCTGTAATGGCTAATCCAATGTGATTTATTTAAAATATTTGCAGATACAGTATTGCAAAACTGTGAAAAAAGTGGTATAATCTGGTAAAATCAGGCGCGAAAGAGACGGTTACAAAAAGGTATACCTTTCTGTAACCGTCTCTTTAATAAACACACCGCCGCAAAAAAACTGCTTGCAAACGCCCGCACAACCAGATACAATAAACTCAAACCCGCTAGGTTTTCCCGCGCATACTCAGGAGGCATGTATCATGAATTATAAGCTTTCACTGCTAGATACCCCCGCAAAAAATCTATATCCACTGGGGGACAGCTTCTCCGGCGCCAGCCCCGACGGCACCACCCTCTCCGTCAACAATTACTACATGGAGCAAAACAGCCACCCCTTCTTCGGCGTCAGCGGCGAGTTCCACTTCAGCCGCATGGAGCCCGGCCGCTGGGAGGACGAGCTCATCAAGATGAAGCTGGGCGGCGTGAACATCGTGGCCACATACATCTTCTGGAACCACCACGAGGAGACAGAGGGCTCCTTCGACTTCACCGGCCGGCGGGATTTGCGGCGGTTCGTGGAGCTCTGCCGCAAGCACGGGATGTATGTGATCCTGCGCTCGGGGCCCTTCGACCACGGGGAGGTGCGCAACGGTGGCCTGCCCGACTGGCTCTATGGCAAGCCCTTTGAGGTGCGCAAGCTGAGCCCGGGCTTCCTTGCATGTGTGCGGCGGCTATACACAGAGATAGCCGGGCAGGTGAAGGGGCTGTTCTTTAAGGACGGAGGGCCCATCATCGGGGTACAGATCGACAACGAGTACATGGCCTCCTCCGCGCCCTGGGAGATGACCACGGGCATCAGCAACGAGTGGGCTTTCGGCGGCGGCGAGGGCGAGGCTTACCTGCTCCGGCTCAAGGAGCTCGCCGCGGAGTGCGGCCTCTGCCCGGTGTTCTACACCTGCACCGGCTGGGGGAACGCCCCCACCCCGGACTCCATGCTGCCCCTCTGGGGCGGCTACGCCTATCGGCCCTGGCTGTTCTACTCCCACAAGGGCGAGCATCCGGCTACGGAGCAGTACATCTACCAGGACTACCACAAAAACGGCATAATATGCACCGACGACTTCCGGCCCCAATACGCCCCCGAGACCCGCCCCTACGCCTGCTGCGAGATGGGCGGCGGCATGATGTGCAGCTATAACTACCGCTTCCAGCTGCCCTATAAGTCGGTGGACGCTATGGCAAACGTAAAGCTGGGCTCGGGCTGCAATTTTCTGGGATACTACATGTACCAGGGCGGCAGCAACCCCATCGGAAAGAACGGTCAGTATCTCAACGAGAGCCAAGTTTGCAAGATCTCCTACGACTACCAGGCCATTTTGGGTGAGTTCGGTCAGGTTCGGGAGTCCTATCGGCGCACAAAGCTCCTGCACTACTTTGTGCGCTCCTTCGCCGGGGAGCTCTGCGGCCTGCCCACGGTCCTGCCGGAGGGTGCCTCACAGATAGACCCCAGCGACACGGACACCCTGCGCTTCGCCGTGCGCTCCGACGGCAAAAGGGGTTTCCTGTTCGTGAACAATTTCCAAGACCACCGTACTACCCACGACCGCACAGACGAGACCGTCACTTTCGAGACAGCGGAGGGTGAGCTGACCTTCAATTTCGGCCTCGGGGCAGAGGAAAACTGTATTTTACCCTTCAACATGGACCTGGACGGAGTAAAGCTTGTGCAGGCCACTGCCCAGCCGGTCACGCGCATTGAGCGGGACGGCGAGAGCGTGTATGTATTCTTCGTGCCCCGGGGCATGAGGGGGGAGTTCGTCTTTGCGGGCGAGAGCGGTGTTGTCACATGCCCAGACGATCTGACTGCCCAGGAGTTTACTGTCACTCAGGGGGAGAAGCACGTGAAGGTGCTGGTGCTCAGCCGGGACATGGCCGAGCAGATGTATATTGTCAGCAGGAACAGGTTGGTGTTCACCACAGAGGCCCTTCTGGAGGATGAGAACGGCCTGAGGCTCGAGACGATGGAGCCGGAGAACACCGTCTATTGCTACCCGGCGGATGCTCTTGGCGGTGAGCACACGGTGCATGGGCCGCTGGGCGAGTACCGCTTCACGGCGAAGAAATGGCAGGGAGCGCCTATAGTCCAAAAGCAGGTTGGCCCCAGCCGCTACACCCTTACCTTCCCTGAGAAGCTTATGGACGGAGCTAAAGACGTGCTTCTGAAAATAGAATACACCGGGGACATCGCCCACGCCTTTGTAAACAGCCGGATGATAAGCGACAACTTCTATAACGGCGCGCCCTGGGAGATAGGCTTGCGGGAGCTTGCCGGGGAGCTGTCGGAGAGCGAGCTGGTCGTTGCCATCACCCCGCTGAAGGAGGGGGCCAACGTGAACGTGGAGTCTCCCATGGCCGGGCGGCTGGAGGAAGTGGAAAAGCTTACGGCGGGCCTGCACAGCGCGGAGCTTTGCCCGGTGTATGAGATAAGCTTACCTTCCCAGGGGTAGATACCGGGCAGAAGCCGGAGGTGAAGCAAATCTCTCTTGCCGTTATGTCAGATTCGCTCCCCCAATAGGTTGATTTTCTCCCAGAAATAGCCTATAATGATGGCAAGATGATTTAGATGACCATTCTTGTCCCAACAAAGGAAAGGAGCCCCTATGCCCGCAGAAAACGAAAAGACCGAACTATTTGAACGCACTCCCATCCCCAAGGCCGTCATGACCCTGGCCATCCCCACCGTACTCAGCTCCCTGGTGATGGTGCTCTACCACCTGGCGGACACCTTCTTTGTGGGGATGCTGGACGACCCCATCCAAAACGCGGCGCTCACCCTCTCCGGGCCCGTGCTGCTGGCCTTTAACGCGGTGAATAACCTCTTCGGCGTGGGCACATCCTCCATGATGAGCCGGGCCCTGGGGGTGAAGGACTACGATACCGTATACAGAAGCTCCGCCTTTGGGTTTTATGGCTCCCTTATAAGCGGGGTGCTGTTTTCCGTGGCCTTCACTGTCTTCCGGGGGCCGCTGCTCCAGGTTATGGGCACAGAGCAGAGCACCCTCGCCGCCACCAGCGATTACCTCTTGTGGACCGTGACCTTTGGGGCGGCTCCGGCAATCCTCAACGTGGTGCTGGCCTATCTGGTGCGCTCGGAGGGGGCCTCCCTCCACGCCAGCATCGGCACCATGAGCGGCTGTCTGCTGAACATACTCCTGGACCCCTTCTTCATCTTGCCCTGGGGGCTGAATATGGGCGCGGCGGGCGCGGGGCTTGCCACCTTCCTCTCCAACTGCGCGGCCTGCCTGTATTTCTTCGTGCTGCTGTTTGTGCGCCGGGGGAAGACCTTCGTGTGCGTGAAGCCCTCCATGTTCGGGTTTAAGCCGGCCATCGTGCTGGGCATCCTCGGGGTGGGCGTGCCGGCCTCCATCCAAAACCTGCTGAACGTGACCAGCCGCATGGTGCTCAACAACTTCACCGCCGCCTACGGCCCGGACGCGGTGGCGGCCATGGGCATTGCCAGCACCATCAGCTCCGTCTCCATGCAGATCGCCCTGGGCGGCTCTCAGGGCATAATGCCACTGATCGGCTATAACTACGCCAGCGGCAACGTGAAGCGCATGAAGGAGACCGTTATCTTTTTGACAGAGATCGCCCTGGGCTTTATGGCCGTGGCCACGGGGGCCATGTTCTTCGGGGCCCGGTGGTTCACCCTGCTGTTCATCCAGAATGAGTCGGTGGTCACCTTCGGCGCGGCGTTCCTTCGGGGGCTCTGCCTGGCCCAGCCCTTCCTGTGCATCGACTTCACCGCCGTGGGGGTGTTCCAGTCCTGCGGAATGGGCAGGCGGGCCCTGCTGTTCGCGGTGCTGAGGAAGATCGTGCTGGAGATCCCCGCGCTTATCCTGCTGGATAAGCTGTTCCCGCCCTACGGGCTGGCCTATTCCCAGCTGGTTGCGGAGGCCGTCCTGTCGGCGGCGGCGGTCATCATGCTGCTGCGGATCTTCCGCGGCCTGGAAAAGAAAAGATCCCCCCTGGAGGGAGGCGGCAAGGCGTGAGCTTTCGGGACGAGGTATATGAACTGGTGGGCCGCATCCCGGCCGGAAGACTGGCTACATACGGACAGCTGGCGGCGCTGTGCGGCAGTCCACGGGCCTCGCGCATCGTAGGCGCGGCCATGCTCCACGCCCCGGAAGGGCTGCCCTGCCACCGGGTGGTCTACCGGGACGGGACCCTCTGCTGTGATAGGGCCTTTGGGGGCAAGGAAATTCAGCGGCAGATGCTGCAGGCGGAGGGCGTCCCTTTCCTGCCGGACGGCCGGGCCGATTTGCAGGTCTGCCAGTGGGAGGGACCGGAGCCAGGGGCTGAGAGCGAAAGCTAGCAGTGCCCATAGCGGCGAGCATTTTGTCCCCAATTAAACATGCAAATATCATAGTTAGCAGCCAGAATTTCTATTCGTGACAATCTAATACTCATCTGAAACCCTGCTGCCAATTTTATTTGAATTTAGAAACTATGGAATTGTAGGCGGAAACGGTCGAAGTCTTGTCCAGATCAACCGAATAATCAAAAACAACCTCCCCAGAAAGAAGGGGGCATCTGGAATCGACTAAGATTATCGAAGCATTTTTTAAAGCAGTCACAATTCGGTTTCCATAAGTTCGGCACCGAAAATTTCCATGAATCGGCCCAAGACAAAAGAAAAAAGTGGGCGCATATATTTATTTTCATCTTGTGTTTGCTCAATTAAAATCCAGTTTTTTATGACTTCCTGTCTACATTTCATGATGTCCTCTGAAAAAATTCCCTTATGGAAGTACAATGATTATACCATATAGCAACCCTAAAAAACAAGAAAGAAACAGATTTATGAATTTAGTAATCGCAGAAAAGCCCAACGTGGCCCGGAGCATCGCCGCCGTGATTGGGGCGACCGACCGGCAGGAGGGCTACTTGTAGGACAGCGGCTACCTGGTGTCCTTTGCCGACGCCGGGATGTACGACGGGAATAGTGCCGCCCATCATCCCGGAGAGTTGGCGGCTGACGTTCCCCGGACAAGTGGGAGCGGCTCGACTCCCTGCGGGCATTACTTCACTCCGAATAAGTGAGAGAGGCTATCAATGTCTGCGATGCCGGGCGGTATGGCGAATTGATCTTCCGCACGGTCTACCATCTGGCAAGCTGTACTAAGCAGCTGTATTCATAATCGCTTGGGTAAAGTATGGAAATGGGAAATTTAGACCATAGCTTCAGCGGATGAGACAGAAATCTCAAAATCTTTGCTGAGGCGTCTGGAATGGTTGAGCCAGGAGAGAAGGCGTTCAACTACCCACCGCCAAGGGAGTTTCTACCATTGATGGGGCTTGATTTTCTCTGAAATATCGACATCAAGGTCAAGTTGTCCCTTCAAATCAGAAACAAAAGTACCCCGATATCCAGCATCTGCACAGAACTTTTGAATAGACGAGTACCGCTCGTACGCTCGTTTAGCGGTAGATATTCCGCTTTTTATGTCATGAATATTGGCAGCATGAACCGCCACAGACAGCAAACAACCCCGCACATCCACTACGATGTGCCGCTTTCTGCCTTTCGTTTTTTCCCTCCGTCAATTCCACGTTCTTCACCGGCTGCTACTGTTTTCACACTCTGGGAATCAATGATCGCGTAGCTTGTACTCTCCTTGCGTCCAGCATTTGTTCGCGTCTTTTTCACAAGATGCTCCAGAATTTTATCCCACAGCCCACTGATCCGGGCGCGGCGATAAAAGCTGTGTACGGTTGAATATGGTGGAAAATCATGGGGCAACTGTCTCCATTTACACCCTGAATCCGCCAAATACAGCACTGCATCCGTCAATTCCCGTTTGCTCCATGTACAGTTGCGCATTCCCTCATATAGAGCGGCTATCTCTCCCCACTGTTTATCTGTCAAGTCGCTGGGGTACGACTTTCGTCTTTTTTCTTCCATGTCTCTATTCTACCACCTACTTACCCTCTTGTGAATACGGGTTCTAAGAGACTGGAACTGTCCAGTGTGAGCGAATGTGATTCGTTTGTGCTGGGCTTTCGTTTTGGGGCAAGGTTTATGCTGGAGGTTATGGAAGATATGGATGTGCCGTTTATTGATGGGCACTGACAGATTTAAGAACTAACTGTACATTTTAAAGTTTTCCGCCTGTTCCATGACTTTCTCGAACACTTCTTCATCCCACTCCGGCGGATATCCGTTTTTATAAAGTAGGACGGTCAAATCCATATTCAACTGGTTCTTGATACCGACGGGCGATATCTTTGCGGCAATCGTCGTAATTACCCGCCGCGATTGCCTTTTCTTTCTCGACTTTTAGAGCAAGATATTCCTGCAAAGCCGATTCATCCTGATAGAAAATCACGTTGAACTTTCCTTGATTCAACGATAGGGGAAAGAGGTCGGTCAGGAACGACTCATCCTCGGCATAATAGCGGACACCGTATTTTACGCACAGCTTATCAAACTCCGGCAAAAAGCTATCCCGCTCCTCCTTGGTATCGCAAGGGTGTGACAGCGCAATGCGTTTTACACCAGCGCGAACCATCTCGCAGAAACAATCTGCCGCGCCCAGATGGTAGGAAAACCTATCGATTTTCATGAAATCAACTCCTATTAGCAATCATAATATCCTCAATAATTTTATCGAAAACGCGCTCCCGTTCTGACGATGTATCGCAAACTGTAAAACCATACTTTGTCAGGTGATCCGTCATAACCCGGTTAAATGGAATAGCGTCTCGTGTAACATAATCTCTCAATTCGTCCTCACTAAAATTGTATGTCCAATCGTCTTCCGTGTCGTACTTTTTGAAGTCGCTTACATACTCATCTACCGTCTTTTGGCCCTGCACTAATCCGATCAAAATATAGCGGTCTTTCAACTCGTTCGCCCCATATTCTTTCAGGATAGAGGTGGTTTTCTCAAAATCAAAGTACCCGCCTTCCAGCACAAAAGCATTGTCTTTTACATTGTGTGCACGGAGATTTAACTCGTATTTTATTCCGTCGCCAGACGAAAATAATCCCAGAAAGTGACCGATAAACGGTGCTATATTTTCCGTTGTCTTATCTCTATTCCAGTTAAGACAAATGTCCAACTGGGGATAGGCCGCCTGAAATATGGCGACAAGTTTATCCAGGCTGATGACAAAGTAGCCAAACTCTTCGTGGAGCCTTTTTGCCAAAGTGGTTTTCCCGGCCCTTGAGGGGCCGACGATAATAATGCTTTTCATGAGCAAGCACCTCATATCGGATATATTGTATTGTCATAAATCTTCTTTGCTCTGAAAAATTTGGATTCCATCTTGATACTCCTCCTATGATATAATGGTGGGCCGCAGCACGTATAACATCCTGCAGCCGTTTTATCTCAGCTTCAGAAAACCCCGAAACATCCTCCCATTCATACCCCGGCAAAAAGCAAGTTGCATGAAGGAAACCCAGCTTTTCGTCCGCTCGCTCCATATAAACCTTCACCCGGCTGTCCGGCAGCATCTCCGAGTGAACAATCTCCGTCCCGTCGTCGAGCGTAAGAAATGGATACATAATTTCATAACCCCCTCTGCCACATGGCTGCTGATACTTCAAAAGCCCCCGGAAAACCGAGGGCTTTTTACTATTGGCGCGCTTGACTGGATTCGAACCAGCGGCCCTCAGAGCCGGAGTTATCAGGCCGTAAAGGGAGAAAGCCCGTGGTGGCGGGCTTTTTGGTGGCTTAGCACAAAATAGCAAGGCGATTCCAAGAGCCCGAGAGCCCTAGAAACGCCTTGATTTGTGCGGATTTTTGGCTTTTCTGAAAATAGTAGTCTGGTAGTAGTCAGAGAAACTCCAGCAAGATTATCGTTCTACCACATCCAACACCCAAAAGTTTTAACAGACTTCTGCGGAACTATAACGCCGATTTGCATGTGGCACATCTGCCGTCATGCATAACTATTATTATAAGGCCGCTTTAACTTCCACAAAATAGACGGCCTGGACATAACTTGTCTATATTTGTCCATAAAAGCGGCAGGGCGTTTCCAACACCACAATGGCCATGGAAACGTCCTGCAATTTTTTCATGCGCAAGCCCCTCAGGGACTCAGCGCTGTTCCCCTCAGATCCCGCACGCTCTCTCTCTTCACAAAGGTGCTCATCACCTGGGTCCTTGTGTGGAACTCGCTCTCAAAGTATATCAGCTCCATCAGCCGGCGCACCGCCACCCGCCCCATCTCAAAGTTGCGCACCTTTATGGTGGTAAGGGGCGGCGTGGAGATGGCGCAAAAGGGCAAATCGTCAAAGCCCACCAGGGACACGTCGTTGGGCACGCTGTAGCCCGCCTGCTGAAGGGCCCGCATGGCGCCGAGAGCTATCATATCGTTGTCGGCGAAGAAGGCCGTGGGCAGCTCCGGCCCCTTTTCCAGATGCCTTGCCATGTCGGCACAGGCATCCTCCATTCCCGGGGACAAAAGCACCGTATACGAAGGCTCGACCTTCAGGCCGTGCTCGTGCATGGCTTGAAGATAGCCCTGCAGGCGGTATGAAAAGTTCTTTATGGGAAAATCGCCCTGCAGGTGCCCGATCTTTGTGTGGCCCATTTCTATCATATGGCACACCGCCTTATACGCCGAATCCACATTGTCGATAAGCACCGCGTCAAAGGGCAGGTTTTCGTACCAGTTGTCCAGTATCACCAGCGGGGCCTTGGCCCGCTGGAACTTGGCGGCCTCCCGCTCGTCCATCTCCGTCGCCAGAATGATCAGCGCGGAGGAGGCGTCGTTCAACAGCTCCTCAAGGCTCTCCTCATAATCCGGGCTGGTCCTCAGGATATGGTAGGAGACCGTTTCCATGTTCATCCTGCGGCACTCCGCCTCCACCCCGGCGATCAGCAGGGAAAAGAACGGCGAATCGTAAAAAGCGCTCGCCACGCCGATATATGTCACCAGCTTTACCCGGCTGATGCGGATATCGGAAAGATACCCGATGTCCTGGGCGACCTTGATTATTTTGTCGGCTGTTTCCTTGCTGACCCCCCGCTTATTGTTCAATGCGTTTGACACCGTCGCGGTGGAATACCCCGTCATTTCGCTTATCATTCTGATGCTTGCTTTCATTCGCACACGCTCTTTCAATACATTACTCTTGGCATCACCTTCAAAATGCCCAAAAGGGACCGTTGTGATTATATCATGTTTTCCCTCATGGGACAAGGCTATAAAAGAAATATCGCCCAAATAAATTATACAAGTCCCCGAGATGCGGCCTGTCCCACAAGGGTCTCCTCCATCTCCCGGCTGTCCTCCTCTAAGAGGAACCCAAGGGAGATCATCTCCCGGACCCCTTTCTCTACCAGCGCGCGGTAATTCTCCAAGGACCCATAGAGGGCCTTCAGCTTTTCGGGGGCAAATGGGTTTACCTTTCCAAAGGTCGGGCTTATTTTGCTGTCCTTATCCGTGGAAAAGCTGGAATACCTGCCGGTGGGGTAGTCTATCCCCGGCGAGCGTATGCCCCCGATACAGTTGCCAAGGGCGTCCGTGCGGTTCTCAAGATAGCTTCCAAAGCCGTCGGTGGAGGCCTCGAAGGCCATATAGGTCTCTATCTTGGGGGCGTGGGGGGCAGGTATCCCCTCTCTGACCCAGTTGTACAGATGGTAAAAGGCGGCGTTGAAGATAAGATGGTACGGGTAGTCCAGCAGCTCGCCGTCCACTGCTTTGAAGGTGTTGTCAAGGCCTATGCGGGCCATATCCGCAAGGCCCTTCTCGCCGAAGTAGTCTAATATGCAGTATTGGCTGTCGTGACTGGAGCCGGCTATCTGGTAGGTACGGAACTTATACCCCGGCTCGTCAAAGTCGCCCAGCCAGTTCACAATGCGGTTTTCGCTCTCGGTGTTCACGGCTATGGTGGGCTGGGCCGTGCCCATCATGCTGCCATAGGGACAGACCGGGTCGCCGAAAACGTTGCCCTGGCGCTCGTAGGTGTTCAGGGGCACAAGCCCCGCGCCGCTTCCCGCGGAGAGGAAGCCGTCAAACAGCGGAGCCCTGGAGTCGTGGAAGGAGGTGATATACCGGCTGAGATAGAACCCGGATTGCGACCATCCGGTGAGATACAGCCAGAATTTCCCAAAATCCTTCAGTGGATTATCCTCCCGGTCAGAGCGGAGAAGCTTGGCGCAGTCCGTGAGCATATCCCAGAAAAGCCCCGTCTCGAACTGGGTCAGTATCCTGAAGGGCCCCTCCTTCTCGGCCCACTGGGGCACCTCGCGCTCGGGGTGCGGGTTGCTCCAGTTGATGGGGGCATAGCGCTCCTTGTCCCACTTCAGCAGATTGTCAACCACATGGCCCTTGCTGGTTATGCCAATATAGATATCCCCATTGCGGGTGAAAAATTTCCAGCTGTTGACCCACATGCGGTCGATATCAAAATTGGCTGTGGCGTTGAGTATCTCCAGGACCACGTTACCGCTGAACTTCGCCGGCGTCTTTGGCCTGCGCACGATTATCCTGGTGGTATAGGGGGCGCCGGTGTACAGGACCTCGGGCTTATGTTTTTCACCGTCGGTGTAGATATTGGCGGTGCCGCTTAAAAAATACTCCTCCTCCACATAGCCTATGGCTTCAAAATCGCATATCTCCGCCGCCGCGGCAAAGGGCACGGACTCCTCGGTGGTGGGTACCAATCGGATATTGTTTAACATAACAGGATCTCCTTTTGTAAGTTATTCGCAGGTCATTACCAGCAGCCAGTCCTCTCCCGTTGGGCGCTTTGGCAGGGCCAGCCTGCCGTTTACGGGCCGGACGGCCTGCTCCACGGCTGTCTCCTCGCCGGTACGCGGGTTGAACCACGCCATGCGGTAGGGCTTGTTTTTCAGATGCCTTATCTGTGCCTCCGGCTCCCTTGTATAGGTGTTGAAATACACGATCACAGTGCCCATGTCCGGGCTGGCGGATACCAGCGGCCTGAACATATCAAAGGCGGCGGCGTCGCTGAGCGCGCCCTCCGTCTGATAACAGGCAGCAGCAGGACGTAGACTCTCAAAATGGTATTTCTCATAGAAGGCCCGCATATATCCCATCTGCACAGCGGCTATGCCGTCCACAGCCTCGTACCAGGTGACCCCTAGGGGGTTAAAGGCGTTGGTATGGTCCGGCTTCTCCGGCTTTTCCCACACGGTGTCCCATATGCCCTGGGCCCCATAGGTATAGCCGCAGGCCCCGCACTGCATGGCGGTATAGGCCGCCCGGCGCACCATAGCGGCGTCGGCTGTGCGCCCGCCATTTTCCTCAAGCGTATAGACGAACTCGTACATGGCCTCGCCCTCGATAAAGGGCTTATCGGGGTGCTTTTTCCGGTGCTCAAGGAAATCCCTGGCGCTTATGACATAGTCCCCGTGGCCCGCCTGGTTCAGAGTGAAATCGAACCACGTCTCGTCGTGGTAGTAGTCCGCGAAGGGGCGCTCGTTGGTATAGTGGGCGGTCTGCAGGGCGTTGTACCCGCCATCCAGCTTTTCTATATGCAGGGCCACCTCCCGCCAAGCGTTAATGCAGGCATCTCTGGTTTCGGGGTAATACCCGGCCACTTCCCCGGCAAGGGTCCAAACCATGGGGTGGCAGCCGTACCGGGCGACGATATACCGGGCAAGGTTCTTCATGGCCCCCAGATCCCGAAGCCCCGTCATGAACCACGCCAGCCCCAGGGCGTTCACAAGCCCGTTGTCCGCGATATAGGCCATGCGCTTGTCGACCTGGTTCTGATAAAAGCTTACGTCCGGCAGCCGGCCCTCCATGCCGTCCTCCCAGTAGTGGGTGCCTCCGAAGAAGCTCTCCGGGCGCAGATTGGTCTGATACACCGTGAACCCCTGCTCCCGGCGGCGGTCCACCATGCCCCGGAACATGCTGTCAATCTCCGGGTGGTTAGACTCATCCCAGCGCTCGCCGGACACAAAGGCCCAGTGGGTGTCCCCCAGCCAGAAGAAGGGGGTGTCGTCGTCATAGGCGAGATATGTTCCCTGACCGGCCACCTTTATGAAGCCGTGCTTATATATGTCGAGGCTGCCGCTATAGGGCACGCACTGAAGCTCGCCTGTGACCCCGTCAAGGCCGGTGCCTGCCGGGGCGGTAAGGGTGTAGGTCCATCTGCCAAGCTCGGTGGGCGCAAAGGATATCTTATAGCTGCTCCCGCCGTCCCAATAGGCCTCCCGGGTTATCCTCCTGCCGCTGGGGCCGGTAAACTCCGCGGTTATCACCACGTCCAGGAACGGGTTCTCCGCTTTCAGGCCGCTCTCATACTCAAGGATCACCGGTCTCCACTGTTCTGCATTCATTTTGCTGTCAGCTCCTTTCCAGATTTTCTGGCGACATAAATACCGACGCCTTCTTTGCCGGGCAGAGGTACCCTTACCCGGCTGTGTGCGTTCTCCACAAGCTTTTCCCGGCGCATCTCCCAGACATCCAAAAGCTCCACGTCGTAAGTGCCCTCCTGGGGAAGGTCCAGCCAATAGTAAGACTGGCAGTGGCGGCGCAGGTAGATGAGCATATAGTCCCGGTGCACGCCGATGGGCTTGATGAACTCGTTGATGAAGATATCCCTGATATCCTGGGGCTTTGAGTCCCATATGGAGCGCACCAGCTCAGCGTGCTGGGGGTTTGCCGCCATGGAGGAGGGGTCGTCCAGCACCCCGGCGCATAGGGGCTCCATAGGCCCGGGAAGGCTATTCATGAACTCCCTCAGGAAGGCTATCCTTTTGGGGGCCTCTCCATAGAGTCTGCCGCCCTTTGACCACCAGAGCACCTCGTCCTCATTGTAGAAGGTCTCCCCGTGGGTGCTGTAGCACCCGAAAGCGGCGGCAGCCCACATACGGTCAACTACCTCAAAAGCGCTTAGATTCCCCCAGTCAAACTCTATGTCGCCCTCATAGCCCAGCTCATCCACGATGACAGGCAGGCCATAGCGGGTCCTCAGCTTAAACGCCGTCTGCATGTCGCCGCCCTGCCAGGAAACGTGGGTAAGCCATGGGCGCTTGGGGTATGGCTCCAGCCAGTTGTGCACGCTGATGAGGTGGCCATAGGGGTCGCCGTTATGCACAGCCTCACCCAGGGCGTCCCATTCCTCAAGATTTTTTGTAAACACCAGGTCGTACTCGTTTGCCATGCTCCACCACACGTTGCGGTAGGCGCTCAGCCGCCGGACGCAGTAATCTATATAGCTTAGGTTCTCCTCCCGGGAGAGGGAAGAGAAGCCCCACCTGTCATAGGGGTGGAACAGTATTAAGTCGGCCTCTATGCCCAGTTCTCCCAGCTGTGCCACCCGGCTTTCCAGATTGCTCCAAAAGGCCTGGTCTGGCTTATCCACGTCCCAGCCGCCTGAGCCTATGCGCTCGAAGGGAAAATGCTCGGGGTCGTTGGCGTTGAACTGGGTGCTCTTTGGAAACACACACATACGCACCTTATTAAACGGCGCGTTTCTTAGGGTTTCAAGGGTCTGCTCCATAAGCCGTCCGTCCTGGTGCGCCCAGGCGTAGCATGTGGTCCCCATAGGGATGAAGCCTGTGCCGTCAGCATAGCGAAAGTGCATACCGCTGGTCCTAACCGGGCCATGGTTCCTGCCGGTGCTGGGCACGCACTGGAACTCCCCGCTTACCTCGCCGCCGTCGGCCTCCACGGTATAGCGCCATGTGCCCTCTTTATCGGGCATGAACCGCACCGCGGCCTTTCCGGGGCCTACTATGAAGCCGGTTATCTCCCGCCTGTCTCCCTCCTGCCAGAACCATGCCCTGGGCCTAGCGGAGCGGGAGCTTACGGTCAGCTCGAACAGGCCGTACCTCTCGACGCCTCCGCTCATCGTATGGCCTCCTTTGACACCACCATCTGCGCCCGGCCAAAGCTCGCAAGATATTCCTGGGACTGGGCGTGGGGATAGAACTGTACCGGCTTAAGCTCCGCTGTGCCGTCCAGCAATTTGCCGCACAGGACCTCCATATCCCTTATCAGTTCAAGGCGGACCGGGTTGTCGGTGCCGTCGTGGAACCGCTGCTCATAGTGCCCGGGAAGGAACTCCGGCGCCGGGTTAAGCCCCTCGCAGGCGGCGATAAATTTTCTCATGCCCTTTTGGTACTCGCTTACCGGCGCCCCGCCGGGCAGCTGCATAAACACCGCCCAGCCCGAGCCGAAGGCGTCCCCGCTGAACATGAGCCCGTGGGTCTTGTCGTAAAACACCACAGAGCCCACAGAATGTCCGGGCGTGTGATATACCTGGATGTCCACGTCACCGAATACCAGCTGCTGCCCGTCCTTCAGGGGGATAAAGCGCTCGGGGTGCAGCTCCTTGCCCAGGTTCAGCCGCTGGGAGGCTGTCTTGACGTAGGGGATGTCCTCGGCGGCCATATACACTGTTTCAAACTCGTCCGCGTGGGCCATATGGTCCCCGTGGCCGTGGGTGATAAGCAGCACCAGCGGCTTATGGGTGTACTGCCTCAGCACGGGGAGAAGCTCCCCCTCTGACAGGCCGGTGTCGATGACAATGCCTGTCCCACTGCTCTCAATTAAATAAAACGAAGCGCCGGTATCATCCTGAAAGCGCCGCACTCCGGGCATGACCTCAAAGGCTTTGCATGGCACGGGATTCTTTTTTTCCATACTGTTCTCCTTTCGTTTTCCATTTAAAATACAGCGGGCGGCCGCCATTCCCCTGGCGGTCGCCCAAGCTGTCTTTGTGCAATTACGCCTGCGTGATTGCGTCTATAGTAGGATGAAGTTTATTTGCTGTTAAGCTCGTCCAGCACCGGCTGCACCAGGGACATCTTCTCGTTTACCCAGTTCTGCCAGTTTTCGTGCAGGTCGCCGTCCTTGGTTATCAGGGAGCTGTACTCGTCGTTATAGGTGAACATTACCTGGTTCATGGCGTTGGAGCTGTGGAAGGTCACGTCCCAGTTGATCCGGGCAAAGGTGTCGTCTGTCACCAGCTCCCCCTTGTCCTTATACTGCTCTACCTGCTTGTTGCGGAACACCTCGGGAGTGGAGGGGTTCACAATGGCGAAGTCGTCGCCGCGGGTGGCCAGGGTCTGGAAGAAGCGTATGGAGGGATAGATGGACATGGGGTCCTCTTCGGTAAGGGCCTTCAGGGAGCCGTCGCTCTCAATCTCGTAGTCGGTGCCCTCAAAGCCGATGTGCATGAGCCGCTGGCCCTCGTCCGTGCAGGCGAAGTCCACAACGTCCATCACGCGCTCGAAGCTCTTGTCGTCCATATTGGGACTGAGAAGGAGCGCACCGAAGTAGTTGGTGGACTCGCCGCTGTGATAGCGCCCCTCGTTGTCGGTGATGAAAGCGGACATCAGGCTCTTGTCGGGGTCAAGCCCATTCTGGCTCATCTCGTTGGCAAACATACTGTAGTTGGAGGACAGGCCGCCCGCCCAGAACATGGCGGAGGTGCCGGCGATGGTCATCATATCCTCGTCCTCGCCCTGGTTCAGGGTGTAGAACTCCGGGTGGATAAGGCCCTCTTTCCAGGCGTCCTGAACCCATTTGAGTGCCTCATAAGTTTCCTCGTCAGCGGGACCCCATTTATAGGAGCCGTCTTCGCCGATGTAGAACTGGTTTCCCATGCAGTGCTCGTACATCTGGCCCATGGTGCCGCTCAGAAGCATACCGGAGTAGGACGTGATAGGGTAGAATCCGGAACCCACCTTGCCGGGGTCCTGTGCCTTGAGCTTTCTGCACATATCCAGAATCTCATCCCAGGTGTAGTAGTTCTTTACCTCAACGTCAACGGCCTCGACCCAGTCCTTGCGGATATAGGTCTGGTAGTGCTGGGTGAGCACGTCGGCAGGCTTATTATTGAAGTAGATGGCGACAGGGAAACAGTAGGTGCCTCCAAAAAGGCCGTCCAGTTCGGCGCCAATGCCGGTAAGGTCATATACCTTGGCGGCGTTAGTCCACTTGTCGTGCCAGCCGTCGTTGAATTTGCGCACCAGCCCCTGGTCAACGTAGTCGGTGAACTCGCTGTGGACATAGTTCCAGTTGACCACGTCGGGCATATCGCCGGAGTTTATCCAGATACGCAGATTCTCCACCCAGTTGCCCCAGGTCAGAGGGGTCACCTCTATCTCGATGTTGAATTTCTTGGCTATCTCCTGATAGACGGCGTCGGCGGTATAGTCCACGCCCTCGTCGCCCTCGATGACCTCCGCCCAGGAAACGGTGACCTTTTCTGAGTAGTCCTTATCCTCGCTGCCGGTCTCTGAGGACTCCGGGGCGGACTCGCCGCTGGAGCCGGTCGTGGACGAGGTGTTGCCGCTCTCAGAGGAGCTGTCCCCGCCGGAGCAGGCGGCCATCGACAGCAGCAGTGCCGCCGCCAACAGCAGGCTTAGGATTCGTTTGAACTTTGACATAAGATTGCCTCCTTAAAATAGTGTGCATTTATTGTGCAGGCGGCTCTTGCAGACCGCCCGGCTTACTCTTTGACTGCCCCAACCATGATGCCCTTTACAAAATGCTTTTGCAGGAAGGGATAGACGCACATGATCGGGAGCATGGTCATGATGACCGCCGCCATCTTCAGGCCCATGGTGAACTGGCTGCCCTGAGTGGCCGCCGAGGATGAGGTGATGTTCCCCGCCATCTCCGAGTTTATCACGATGTTTCTCAGCACCAGCTGCAGGGGGAACATCTCCTGCTTGCGCAGAAAAATCATGGAATTGTACCATTCGTTCCACCGGTCAACGCTGTAGAACAGCACGATGGTGGCAAGGATAGGCTTTGAAAGCGGCAGGATTATGCGGAACAGTATCGTCCACTCCCCCGCGCCGTCCAGATGCGCGGATTCTATCAGCGATTCCGGCAGGCTCTCAATATAGTTTTTCACCAGTATCATATAGAAGGTGTTCACGCCATAGGCCAATATCACCGACCAAAGGGTGTTTGTAAGGTTCAGCGAACGCATGACCAGATAAAGGGGAACGATGCCGCCCTGGAAGATCATGGTTATCAGCACCAGGGTAAAGATGAGCTTCTTGCCGGGATACCCCTTGCGGCTGAGTCCATAGGCCATGCAGTAGGTCAGGAACACGTTCATGGGCATACCTACCGCCACCAGGGTCAGGGTGGTGCGGTAGCCGCTCCACAGCCGGCCGTCCTCGAACAGCCGCTTGAAGGACTGCAGCGTGGGCGAGCGAGGTATCACGATGAAGGTGGAGTTCAGATAGTCCTTCTGAGAGGTGATTGAGATCATCACCACATTGATAAACGGGATAAGTATGATAAGTGAGAATATGCCCAGTATTACAATGCAGAATATATCGACGCCGTCCACCTTTTTCAGCTTTCCGGTCCTGTTCAGATTTTTCATGCTGTGAGATCCCCCTTATGCGAAAAGTCCGTTTCCGCCCATCATTCTGGAACCGCGGTCGGCAAGGACCAGCAGCACCATGTTCACAATAGAGCGGAACAAGCTGACGGCGGTGGAAAACCCGAAGTCCGGCGCGGTCTGGAAGGTGATGCGGTAGATATACATATCCAGCGTCTCGGCGACGGACTTGACGGCGGAATTGCTCAGGTTGAATATCTGGTCAAACCCAGCGGACATCAGGTTGCCGGTGGTCAGGATAAACATGATGATTATGGTCGGCAGAAGATTCGGTATGGTTATCTGGAATATCCTCTGCATTCTCGAGGCTCCGTCCACCTCCGCCGCCTCATATTGGCTCTGGTCTATGCCGGTAATGGCAGCCAAATATATAATGGTGTTCCAGCCCGAGGATTTCCAGATGTCCGATATGTACAGCAGTGGCTGGAAGAAGGACTCGCTGCCAAGGAAATTGACCGGCTCCTTCCCGAAGGTGCCCAACAGCCCGTTTACCATGCCGTCGAAGGAGAGGACGTTTATCAGTATGCTGGAGACGATGACCCAGGAGAGGAAGTTGGGAAAGGTCATCACCGTCTGCAAAAACTTGCGGTATTTGGGAAACCGGATCTCGTTGAGCATGATAGCGAACAGAACGGGGAACGGGAACACGAAAACCAGCCGTCCCAGGTTGATAGAGAGGGTACGCCATATAGAGGCGAAAAAGTCGGGGTCGCGCATTACATAGCTGTAGTTCTCAAGGCCGTTCCAGGGGCTGCCCCATATGCCCAGGTTTGCCTTATAGTCCTTAAAGGCGAGGGACAGGCCGCCCATGGGGATGTAGGAGAAGACGATGTACCATGCCAGCGGCAGAAGGATTATACAGTATATCTGCCAGTGCTTGAGAACGCCCCTCCAGGTCCTTTGAAAGCGGGTACCAAGGCTCTCCTTGGCAGCCTTGCCAGCAACCGAACTCATTACGAATCACTCCTTATAAAAAGTAGGTCGAAATATAAACAAAATTTTATTTTGTGTTTAGTAAACTGGCAGTATCACCTCAATTCCAGCAAAGCGTTATCTTTGTTTCCCTTTGTCCGATATTCACTGTTTCCATAGTATATATCTTTTTTCTTTAATAGTCAACGGCATTGTTTCACAATTTATTCATAAATTTTTAGTATATAACTGCCAAAGCTGGGACGCCTTCGCATAAATAACGATATTAAATATAACTTAACATCTATTAAGTTAATGAAAGG
Organism: uncultured Eubacteriales bacterium; assembly: GCA_910584745.1. Taxonomy (GTDB): domain Bacteria; phylum Bacillota; class Clostridia; order Oscillospirales; family Acutalibacteraceae; genus Acutalibacter. The sequence continues at coordinate 25,140 of CAJUDG010000013.1, read as the reverse complement.
CATGGCTTTATTTGACAAATCCGGGCTTATTGGCTATAATAAAAGAAAATCTTAGTTATTTGGGGAGAGCTTTTGAATGGAAACCACCGGCATAGTTTTTCAGCAGACCCTGACCATGGCTATATACATGCTCGTAGGATTCGCCCTGTTCAAGGGCGGGAAAATCACGAAGGAGGGCAGCAAGTCCCTGGCGAACCTGCTGGTAGTGCTGTCTTACAAGAGAGCCTGGATATCTAACCGCACACCCGGCCCAACAAAAAGTCCCTGACTTCCGCTAAATGCGAAAAGCATGGGACTTTTTCTCTTTCGGCCAAATCCAAAAGCATATTGGCGCCGAAATCGTGTACGCACACAGCGTCCAAAACCCGCTCTACAAATGTTTCCGAATCGGTGTCCACAAACAACCGCAACAAATCTTTCCGGCAGTGGAAAAGCTCAAATACCAGCGGGGCCAGCTCATACCACCAGGGCGCTAAACAAGCATCAGCGCAGTCGATAATGACCGGGCTACCATCCTCATCAACCAGAATATTCTCCCCGGTCAAATCACCATGTACCAGTACCGTATCCGTCAAATCAAGGTTTGCCACGCGCGCTGCCATTTCAGTACGCAGACTCTCTGGCAGGCGCTCCAGCCTCGGATTATCCTCAACGATCTTATCGAAAACGCGCTCCCGTTCTGACGATGTATCGTAAACTGTAAAGCCATACTTTGTCAGGTGATCTGTCATAGCCCGGTTAAATGGAATAGCGTCTCGTGTAACATAATCTCTCAATTCGTCCTCACTCAAATTGTATGTCCAATCGTCTTCTGTGTCGTACTTTTTGAAGTCGCTTACATACTCATCAACCGTCTTTTGGCCCTGAACTAATCCGATCAAAATAAAGCGGTCTTTCAATTCATTCACCCCATATTCCTGCAAAATAGAGGTGATTTTTTCAAAATCAAAGTACCCGCCTTCCAGCACAAAAGCATTGTCTTTTACATTGTGTGCACGGAGATTTAACTCGTATTTTATTCCATCGCCAGACGAGAATAAACCCAGAAAGTGACCGATAAACGGTGCTATATTTTCCGTTGTCGTATTTCTATTCCAGTTAAGACGAATGTCTAGCTGGGGATAGGCTGCTTGGAATGTAGCTACCAGCTTATCAAGGCTGATAACAAAATAATTTAATTTATCACTCAACTGTTTTGCCAAAGTCGTTTTCCCGGCCCTTGAGGGGCCGACGATAATAATATTTTTCATGAGCGAGCACCTCATATCGGATATATTGTAAAGCGGGAAAGTTCAATACGAACTTTCCCGCTTTTTGGCGCGCTTGACTGGATTCGAACCAGCGGCCCTCAGAGTCGGAGTTATCAGGCCGTTAAAGGGGAAAGCCCGAAAACGCTGGGTTTTGTCCAGAGCGCACAAAAATAGCACCACATTGCCCGGGGGCCGAGAGTCTTAGAAACGCCTTGCTTTACGCTGATTTTTGAGTTTCCGGAAAATAGTAGTCAAACAGTAGTCAGCGGACAAAAGAGGGGCGAACTTCTGACAGCGGCAGTCCCAATCGAATGGCTTTGTCTCGCTCATACGTTACGCGAGTGACCTCTTCAATGAACTCACGTTCCTTTTCGTCGGCGCTGGCCCAGCGGATATTGTACTTGCGGCACAAGTCAAAAAATATGTTGTAGAACCTCTCCTCCTCTGGATCGTGACGGCAGTACCACTCTGCATCGGATTCATATTTTGGGGAATATTAATATTCCATTTATTGTCCCTCGCTTTCACTGAAGATAACGGAAGAAAATGCGCTTTGCAGCATCGTCAGCTATTATGAATCGTGGTCCTGGTTGGCGTCTGGGTACTATGTCATTTCAAGTTCGCGAGTCCAATGACGATGTGTCAGGCAGTTTCGACCTGTCCGAATACGACTTTGACGATGAGGACGAAATCGACGAAGAATGATTGGGTTTGTTAAAAATTAAGCGTTTTTATGTAGTGCGTTGATTGAGAGTTGGTAAATTCCTTTTTATTGATTAGCGTTTGCTTTAACCCATAATCAATGAGATATTGAAAGCTACACTGTGTTCCCTGCTGACGGGAAAAATGATATAGGTTCCACAAATAGCATTGAACTGCATGAGAAGAACAGGCCCTATTGATTTCGTATTTTTAGAATACAAAATTCTTTAGCGCTAATTTTTCGTTCTTTCTGCAAATAGCAAATATACGAAAGATAGGACATTAACTTATCCATTTGGTATTCAAAATCATCTTCACGGTCATGAAAGTTACCATCATACCAATCATCCTCATAATCAATTAAGTATGTGGTAGTTACTAACTCTTTATCAAACCGCAACTTTTCTAGAATTTGGTTGATAAGTTCTGTCCGTCTCGTAGTATTTGCAAATTTCCACTGCCTGTATGCAAAGAGTCCGCCAACTATCACAAGAACAATCGAAGTTGCTGACAGTACATCATCCACAGACCAATTCTCAACATTAGATATTAACGCGAATAACGATTTAATGAACTCCATATCTAACCTTCTCCCTATTATTGCTTCTTTAATTATAGCGCACATCAATAATTTATCAAGGAGAGAAATAACCTGATGAAATTAGTAATCGCGGAATAGCCCAGCGTGGCCCGGAGCATCGCCGCCGTGATCGAGGCGACCGACCGGCAAGAGGGCTACTTGCAGGGCAACGGCTGCCTGGTGCATCGGGCATCTGGTGTCCTTTGCCGACGCCGGGATGTACGACGAGCGTTTCAAGAAGTAGCGCTATGAGGACTTGCTCATCATCCCGGAGAGTTGGCGGCTGGCCGCCCCCCAGACAAGAGGGAGCGGCTCAACTCCCTGCGGGCATTACTTCACTCCGCTGTACCAAGCCCATAAAGCTGCTGTGGGCCCTGGCCTCGGCCCATGAGTACAAAACTATCACCGTCACATTTCCCTGTGCAGTTATTGCCTGATGCAAGATAATTCGTGTTCATCACTAATCTTGGGATGGGTTTTTAGCCCAATTTGTGATTATATATCCATACAAGGATGTCATCATACTTTGCTTGCCCATTCGCCACGGCTAGTCCAAGCTCTATCAACTCGGTTTGGCTATATTGCAGAGCCACATCATTCAAATCCAGTGTGACAAGCATGGCAAGAATACCAATACGCTTGTTGCCATCTACAAAGGCGTGGTTACTTATAAGTGCATATGATAAGCGGGCAGCCTTCTCTTCTATGCTTGGATACCGTTCTACATTGCCGAACGCCGCATCTGCACTCCACACAGCAGATTCTAAAAGACCTTGATCCCGAAAGCCAGGACTGCCGCCGGTAGCTGAAAGTAGTTTTTCGTGCAGACGGATCACTTCATCAGTTGTCAGACGAATCATTTTGCAAGCTCCTGAAATGCCTCCAGATTCTCTGCGATAAGACGATCAGCAGCAGCGCCCACTCTTTCCCAGCGCTGCACTTGAAAACTCTGGATTTGGTCGTATTCCGCAAAATCTACTACAACATAGCGGGGCTTATTGTTTTTGAGTATAACAGCCAGACCGGATTCGTCTACCAGCCGGGCCACCTTAGAAAAATTCTGATTTGCCTCAGTCATTGGGACAAGAATATCTGTATTAACAGTCATTGGAATCACCTCGCCATTATTATATGCTATTTATAGGATAAAATCAACCTATTTTTTGAAATGAAATAAAATGGCACCTCATGCAATCCGCACTCCCTCGGCTAAAATCCTATTGTATAAATCTGAACCAGGATTGATTTCACATAACTCGTATACGTCTACACTTTTAGCTAGGGTGCGGTAAAGTTCGTCAGCAATACAAAAGACATCAGTGGGAATAAAATCCTTACCGCCTATGATGAGGGGGTCTATGTGCGACCTGCCGTTGGCCTCGTTTCTAGCGTATGAACCAAACAGGATGGCTTTTTCAGCCCGGTATTTTTTGAGCAGAGGGAGAATCGTTAGGCGAATCTCTTCAGTTGTCAGAATCTTCTTGGACATCATATTTCGCCTCCATTTTTGGGAAGTAGGAAGTTTCGGTATATGTAGTAAAGCACACGCTAGCCCAATAATCAACTGTGCCCTGAAACGCCGGCTCCCGCAGTAGAGCGTATTCCCTCGGTCAACACATTTCTGTAAAATGGAAGTACAGTGGAATACCGATGAAAGCAATCAAACGACTTCACGGTAATTGAAACGGTGACATCATGCGCCAAGCTCAGGTCGCTAGAAATAGCGGCAATTTGATTCCGATAGCATGAAATTTCTGTGGGTTCTAGGTCTACAGTCAGGAGAATATCAACATCAGATTCGTTGTCATAATCACCCCTGGCATATGAACCATAGAGGTAGGCATCCCGGATTTCGCAAGGAAATATATTCTGGCATTGGCGGAATACTTCATTCAAAATCTCAATGGCTTCTGGTTGGCACATGAGTGCTCCTTTTTTCTGTGAAAACCAAGAAAATTTCTCTGGACTTTTGGAAAGGTTTGTGGTAGTGTCGTGTTGAAAGGAAGGGAAAGAAAATGAAGATTTTAGAAGAATTCTGGTACGGTAACATACAACCCAACGAGCGGGACATTGTACCAAACAGCCGGTTTGCTAAGCTGCTTAATCTCATCGCTAAGAACGAGGAGAACTTGGCCCCCATGCTATCAGAGGGCGCAAAAGCTGTGTTTGAAAAACTAAGAGACTGTCAAGACGAACTGTCCAGTGTGAGCGAACGCGATTCGTTTGTGCTGGGCTTTCGTTTGGGGGCAAGGTTTATGCTGGAAGTTATGGAGGATATGGATGTGCCATTTATTGATGGGCAATGACAGATTTAAGAACTAACTGTACATTTTAAAGTTTTCCGCCTGTTCCATGACTTTCTCGAACACTTCTTCATCCCACTCCGGCGGATATCCGTTTTTATAAAGTAGGACGGTCAAATCCATATTCAACTGGTTCTTGATATCATCACGAGTAGACCAATCAGCAAACTGTGCTTTATCATCCACCAGTTCTTTGATTTTTTTAGCAAGCACAAGGCATTTTTTATCCTCATATGGAAAACCATGATCATCACGAACTTTTACAAGAATATCAAAGAATGCTTTCTCTTCATAGGTGATGCCAAGTTTCTCGAAAGAGGATTTATCATCCTGCAATTCTTTCAAAATCTGCATCAACTGGTCAGAAAGGCCATTCACAAAATCGGCTACAACTTCGCTTGTGAACACCAACTTATCACGACTGTTGTAGGTATCGACCACCTGACGCAGTCTCTCATCGAAAGCCATCGCTTTGACCTTATTGGTTCGCCCATAAGCGTTAATTGCTTTGCGGAGCAGTTTCAACAGTGCGTTAAACCGGGTGATGGGCATCTTTACGGTCTGAAGTTCGTTAAGGAAATCCTCGCTAAACAAGTCAACCTGTTTGTGCTCATCTACGATATTTTCAATGCCTGTACAGGTTATCGCATCACGTACCATATCCTCTACAACGCGATTCATGATTTCGGCATCCGACGCATCGTCTTTTGTTTGCTTATAGATAATGGAGCGGATGGCAAGATCAAATTGTGCTTTTCCTGTTTCTGCATCCGACAATTCGCCGGATGGGAAACAAATCATATATGCGCTTTTCAACCGGCGTGACAGCCCCATGAACCGGGTCTGCATCTCTTTTCTTATCTGCACATATTCTGCCGCAACATTCAGACAGTTTAACCTTTCAAGCGGAGTACCGTTATAGAATTTGGAGGCATCAAAATTGATCAGTAGCTCATCAATCAGCGCCAGATGGTTTCTAAAAATTCCAAGGGAAATGTTTAGTTCATCAATCGGACTCTCTTGGGGACCACCATATTTCTTTACGGCTTCAAGCATATCATTCTTGATCCCAATATAGTCAACGACCAGCCCTTTATCTTTGCCTTCAAACAAACGATTGACGCGGGAAATAGTCTGGATGAGTGTATGTTTCTGGAGTGGTTTATCAATGTACATGACCGCAAGAGATGGAACATCAAAACCCGTGATCCACATATCCACAACTATGGCAATTTTGAAGTTGGAGTTGTCGTTCTTGAATTGCTTATCTAGCTTTTTGCGATACTCCTTTGTGCCACACATATCGTACAGTTCTTTTTCATCGTTCTGCCCCTGCGTGGCAACAAGATTGATTTTCGGTAGAGGCAAGAGTTTATCGAGCTGATCTTGGGAAAGGCGGCTTTCATCCTCCGCTTTACGGGCAACGCCCCAATCTGGGCGAATTGAAATAATTTCCTTCAGCACACGTAGCGCAAGAGATCTGTCAGAGCATACAATCATCGCTTTCTGAACGATCTCAGGCTTTTCGGAGCAGAGAGCGTCATAGTGGTTGGCGATGTCCACGGCAAGACGATGGAGCCTATCGGGATGCCCAAGGATAGCAGTCATCTTGCTCATAGCACGCTTGCTTTCTTCAATTTGCTCCTCGGTGGAACCTTGCTCGGCGCACTGTTCATAATATTCCTGGATTTCTTTTGCCTGTTTGTCCGAAACAATGACGCGGGCAAGGCGAGGCTCATAAGCGATGCGAACGGTAATACCGTCATCGCTGGATTCTTTCATAGTATAACTGTCTACGACATCGCCAAAGACAGCTATTGTTTCGTCAATCGGCGTTCCTGTAAACCCGCAATAGGTCGCGTTCGGAAAACTGGTACGGAGGTAGTATCCGAAACCATAGGTCGTAAAAACTCCCTTGTCTGTTTTCTTCAGCTTGGAACCGATACTTGTCTGCGTTCTGTGGGCTTCGTCCGAAATGCAGATGATATTGCTGCGCTTAGAGAGTAGACCTGTCTTTTCGCAGAACTTTTGAATCGTAGTGATATAAACGCCTCCGCTGGGGCGGTCTTTCAGCGTTTGTTCCATATCGTCTCGGCTTTCGATGCTTCGGACATCTTCCTCATGGAGATATTTTGTGGCTGTCACAAAAAGTTCGGAAGTTTGTGTATCCAAATCTTCCCGATCTGTTAGAATGATGATGGTCGGATTATTAAATACCGCGTTATCCCGCTGTGTGATCAGCCGCGACAAAAATAGCATGGTGTGGGTTTTCCCACAGCCAGTCGCACCAAAATAAGTGCCGCCCTTGCCATCCCCTTCCGGGCGCAGATGCTGCCGGATACTGTTCAGCATACTCCGGGCACCGAAGAACTGTGGATAGCGGCAAATAATCGTTTCATTCTTTGAACTGTCATCAGGGTAAAAGATGAAGTCCCGCAGGAGAGCCAATACTCGATCTTTTACAAAGGCTCCTTTAATCATGGTAAACAAGGAACTGATTCCATTAGATACCTTATCAGAATCATTTGCCTTGTTCCATGAATAATAATACTGATAAGGCGTAAAGATACTGCCCATCCTGGTGTTAGCGCCGTCACTGATAACTGAAAGGAAACAATACCGCATCAGCTTGGGAATGTCGCGGCAATATCGAGTCGTGATTTGCTCCCACGCATCGTAGATGGTGGTATCCTCCTCAATAGCAGTCTTGAACTCGCAGATGGCAATCGGGATACCATTGATAAACACCAGAAGATCAGGACGGCGCAGGTGTTCCCCCTGAACATAATACTGGTTTACCACTTTGAAAATGTTGTTTTCCGGGTGGTCGAAGTCAATATAGTCCACATGGAGTGCAACCTTGGACATATCATCCCGGATGAGGTCAAATCCCTCATTTAGCAGCCAGAATGTTTCACGGCTCCCATTGTAAAGCGGCGTCGCGTTGATGAGATTCAGTTTGTTGATGATTTTCTGGATTTCCACATCTGAAAGGCTCTCCGTTGTATACCGGGCAGTCAGAAATGAGCGTAAATCATCCAAAAGAAGGATATCTCCATACTGCCGGTGGATGTTCGCGCCATGAACATAGGTATATCCCTGAACGGTGAACAGCTCTATGATTGCCTGCTCCAATTCAGCCTCGGTGAATTTTCCCTTTTCAAAATGGTAATCCATGTGAGTACCCCCTACTTCAGATACTGAATGGCAAGTGAAATCAACGATAGACAGCGGTTGAAAAAGTAATCGTAGTGCCGTGAATCGGTTATATCAATTTTATTTGTTTCGTGATGACGAATCCGAAAGTCGTTTCCTATTTTTGTGAGCGCACGGAACTCTTCATCAAAAATAGCGACAAACTCGGACTGATTATTTGCCATATCATTTACAATTTCAGCTGCGGATGCTTTCTTATCCATGGCGGTATAGTAAGTTTTCAGTCGTTCCAAAGCATCCCAAATTTTCTCAACGGAGTCTTGACGAGCCTGTGGGCGTGGGGTTTTATATAACTGGATAGCATCTTGTAGAAGCTCTTTTAACCCCTGCTCCGGAACCTTGACGATGGCACTTTCGATTTCTTTAGAGAGAACTCCATTTTCAGGAATACGCTCTACCATACCAGATTCGGACAATGTGTAGAGCAATCCTGTCTTTTCAAAAATGTGGTTTATTTCGCTGCGAAATGTCGCAACGATCTTCCTTGTTTCATAAAAACGCAGATGTTCGTGACCAAAAAGCCATGAAAACTCACTATTTCCACATCTTTACAATTCACTGCAAGAAACTCGATAAAATCCAATAAAGCATATAGATTATATTTCTGTTGTATCGGATAGTCTTCCCTCTCGGGGGCACAAATACGATTATATTCATCGCGGAATAATGAAGGAATTTCCATCTTCATAGCCGAGCTGAATAAAACATGGTTTATCCCGTAGCACCATTTACCATCAGGACATTCCGCTGGATAAAGCCAAGCAATATTATAGTATTTTCCGCAGCAAGCGAACAGCAGCATATACATCTCATAAGTTATGGTTTCGGTTCGTTCTATTGGTGTCCTCATACCGTGCCTATCGGTATAATAGCTCATGCATTTGCCCCCTCTGGGAAATTAAGATTGGTCTAGTTTATAGTCGGTATTAACTTCTTTATTGAAGTTGCTCGATAAAGGTTTCCAGATTTGAAATTAGGTATCTCATCTGGAGTGCGATAATGCCGTCTATTCTCGGAAAGTTTTCTAGTTTTGCTCTAACTCTCAAAACAAGTTTTTCCATATATAAACGATCACTTTCTAAAAAGTCTCTTTTTGTTGCGTGTCTGTATATCAAAAATAGAATCTGACGAAATTCATGTAATTGTGATGGGCTACATCTAAAAAGCATTCTTAATATCTTGTCCATAGCGAATTTGCAAATAAATGCATGTCCGGACGTCAATGAGTCACAGGATTGAATAGCTTTCATGTGCAATAAATGGATATCTTCTGGACTATAGGAGAAGTCTATCTTAGGCAATGAAATCATTACGTCGCGAAGGTCTTTTTTGAACGTATTATACAATGCCTGTCCCTTCTCATCGTCAAAACCATAGATATCAACAAACAATATGTCGGGATCTAATCTGCCTCCATGCCGTTTCATATTATTAATCATATTGGATTTACATCTTGTGTAATCAAAACCTAGTATCAAATGAATCTGTACCAGATAATAAGCTAACTTACCATAGCTATAAAGAGGAATATCTTCCGGGTTTTCTAACCGGGACTCTATATGTTGCAAAGCTGTGCATACCTCCGTCGCATAGTGAGTAGCATAATTGAATATAACATTTAAATCAACATCATCACAGGAATCCCCATTAATATCATATAACTTCATTTCCTTATGGGCATCAAATGCTCTCTGTACTTCAGCAAAATTAAACTCTTGCCATCTTATATAGTCATAGCAAAATCGATATAAAGGATGCTTTCCAATACCCAGTTCTTTGGATATCAAATCATTCCCTTCCCACTCCGGAAAATTTCCACTCTTTATTCGTAATGAAAATGCCAATACACTATAAAAAATTGTTTCAGCAAACGGCTCCTCCAAATTGGGAATTTTGCAGAATAAATCAGTAATCTTTTGACAAGCAAATAGCAAGGATCTCAGATTGAAGTTTTTCAGCATATACATAATTGAAACAATATTCTCGATACGTTCTTTTTCCGCATATTTAGTGAGCATCGGGTTGCCATATGACTTAATAATGTTGTGAATTGCAGAATTGAAATTGCCATTAAAGTGAATGGTATCACTAATTGTTTTTTCCTTTGCCTTCAAGTAGGCCACGGTATTTTCTGTCGGAATCTTATAAGTGTTTCCTTTATCATCAGGATCACTGTCTTGGTATTTTAGGATATCATCCTCATTGGCAACCAGTAGCACTTTTATGTTGTCTTCCTCGACAAGATTGTAGATATATCCTAAAAGGTCTATTATATCTATTTTTGATCTTTCAATATCCTCGAATATAACTAACTTACTATCCAAATTGACCGATTGGTACAATTTTTGCAATTCTTCCTCAGATTTGGATATATCTATCCCCAGAAAGCTGGTGACTCCCTTTACAACAGTCTTTACAACAAATTTTCCTGTCTCCAGTTTTTCCGAGCCATTGGCTAAAAACTGCATTCGAGATTCCAGATATAAACTCTTACTTATTTCATTCACAGATTTAAGTCCATAAAGTGATACAACAATACATGAATTGCTATCTTTTGTTTTTTCTTTAAGGAATGGAATAAGCTCATTTTGAATATAATAACTCTTTCCTGTTCCCCAATCACCAGTTAACATTATGGCACTTTTTGTTCGATTATCTTTAAAATAGTATAAGATAAATTGATTTAGTTCAAAATTGGTCATATATTACTCTGCAACTCCTAAGTTTTGAAAATACCATTGGTTTTTTCTTATCACCATTTTGATAGTCTGTTTTAGAATGGCAATTCATTTATATCGTCTGATGAAATATTCTGGCTGCATATCTCCGTATTTTTTCTATATTCTCCAATCAAATAAGTGTTTAAAGCCGCAGATAAATTAATTGCAAGCGTTGCAAGGTTCTGGTCAATGACAACAGGAACGGCCCCTGCACCGTGATCAGATGCAGAGTTGTTACGAATAAACGGTAAAGACATCAGCACTTTCTCGCGAAAGCCATCTGGCCTCATTGTTATAGGTAAAGCTCCACTATTCTCATTGATATAAGTCTTTGTTAGTTGATCAGCATTTCCCTTTTGCACTCCACAGATTACTTTCAGTACACTTTCATAACTTTTTTCCGCATTTGAAATAGCTGCAGCAAAACTACCTTTCTCAAAAAATTCACATGATTCTAACAGTTCTTCGTATGCAGGCTGAAATTTTGGCTCACTATCTTTTAACTCACGCATTCTTTCCAATGTCTTTTGCCTAAGATCAAGTTCAAATTGGGTGGCATCCATTTTTATCAAATGGCCTTCGCATAATAACCATGGCATATCATGCTGTCGAAATACTGTATTAATCGCAGCTTGAAATTCTTCTTTCTCCCCATCAGACAGTTCTTCGTATTGTAATTCGATTACATCAAACAGAAATGGGGTGAATGTAACGGCCAATGGATTGCTCCACGCATTATCAAAATCTGAATTTTCAAACCATATATATGGGCCATGTTTTTTGTCGTTGAATAATTGTATTGCACTTTCTAGTGCTGTTGTGTTGATATAATAGCTGTCGTATCGATTTGTAGATACTTTTTGCGGTTCAGCAAACTCTCGCATAATTTCTGCCAGCTCCACTTTTGTAGCATTATCTATATCGCTACAGATCTTATCTACTGGCTCTCCGTGTCCAACATCAATTAAATCTGAATATCTTTCTGAGAAAAGCATACATTCTCCTTTAGTCCTTTGTTTCTTCTAACGATCCCTTAATCAAAACCGGGCAGATATCCCTGATTTGCACTTTCAACTGCTCGTTGATTTCCCGACGCAGCATATATGCAATATAGATATTTGCAATCGCTTGTTGTTGTGCAGCATCAGGCATAGGAATCTGAATTTCATAGAATCTATCTAAATCCAAATTGGCACGAACGCTGCCATCGCTTGCAAACCAGCCATAGCGGTCTGTTTCCGGGCGCATAAACCAAAGCATGATGTATTCCGCAATTGCTGAAGGTTCTTTTACTTGTAGCACAGAATATGCAGGTGAGATCAGGATAGGTGCATCTTTGTCATATAGAGCAATTCGGATACATCTATCTCGTCCAGTCTGCATAGAGCTATATGCGAACTGTCCTTCCCGCACCACTTTGTAGTTTTTGATGTTTACAGAAGTTGTATCTGCAACCGATGGCATAAATTGCTTTTCAATATTGATTCCCTGTATGTTTGTAATACTGCCATCCGCGTTTCGCGAGTCAATTTCCTCAAGCAAGTCTCCTACCGCTACTTTGCGTGTGGAATGCTTGATTATGTCTATCTCTGCAAATACTGCTCGTTTTAAATCTTCCAATCCCCGCTCATAGTTGCGTTGATTGGCCAGCATGGAATTATAAACATCGACATATTTTTGCTGTATAGGAAGCGGCGGCAACATAATTGGTGTTTCACAAAATATATCCCAAGAAAACACTTCTGTGGAACTTCCCCAAGAAAGGAATTCCGCTTTTCGATCCCACTCTTTCCTGGCCAAGTACATAAACAGATATCGCGGTAATACAATATTGCCTGCACAATCCTTTATCTTGAAAATCATATTATTAAAAGTAGTAATGTAGGTATTATTGGTATCATTATAACCCAAACCAAGTTTTCTACTTCCACGCGGATTATATACGAAAGTCCCTGGTGGCACAATACAAAATTTTTCGAGTTCCTTTCGTGATGAATCACCCCTCATCACGCGGATTTCTTTATCAATATTTATTCCAATGGCACTGTCTGCCCCATATCTACCGTCACTGTTCTGGACAATAAAGAGCTCTATTAAATCTCCAAAAGTGTATTCAGTCAATCCCATAACCAATCCCCCTGAAAGCATCCTTGAGCATTGACTGGGAGAGTTCTTCCGATACTATCAGCAGTCGCATCTCGTCCTGAATACGAGCCATTTCCTTTTCATAGTCGATATCCAAATCGTGGTCGACAAACTCAATGTATTTGCTGGGAGCCAAGGAGTAATCTTTAGCCCGGATATTCTCCAATGTAGCAGACTTGCAAAGTTCCGGCACATCTTCATAGAGGCTGGTATCCGCGCCCTGCCAGCTATTGTAGACCTTCTTGACCTGTGCAATCTGCGCATCGGTCAGGACGGTCTTTTTCTTTCGCTTGTTTTTGTCAATGACGATCTCCTCGATATTTTCATCCCAGCGGCGGAGATCCATAAATAGGATTTGATTTGTGCGGTCACGGAGTTGTCTGCCGTTCCAAGTGCAAGCCTTCTTATTCATGTTCACGATCCAAAGGGTAACGGAAATATCGGTAGTGTAGAACATATCGCGTGGCAGAACAATGATAGCCTCCACACGGTCACGCTCTAAGATTTCTTTCCGCAGGGCATATTCTGCGTCTCCAGCGTTCAGTGCGCCGTTGGCCAGCAGGAATCCCGCGATTCCGTGATTCACATCCAACTTGGAGAGCATATGTAAAATCCATGCGTAGTTTGCGTTCGCAACAGGCGGCATAACAGAATACCCAGCTTTAATAAAACGGGGGTCGTCTACAAGCGCATCTTCCGTTCTCCAACTCTTCAGATTGAATGGTGGATTTGCCATGATAAAATCAACTTTGCGGTCTTTATGTAAATCTTTAGTAAATGTAGACTGATTTGTTTCGCCAAGATTATGGGCAATACCACGAATAGCCAGATTCATTTTACAAAGCCGCCAAGTATCAGGATTGCTTTCCTGTCCGATAATAGACACCTTTTGTCTGTTGCCGTTGTGCCTGTCAACAAATTTGAGAGACTGTACAAACATACCACCTGAACCGCAGCATGGGTCATATACTACGCCGCTATATGGTTCAATCATCTCCGCAATTAGTTTAACGATGCAGGCAGGCGTATAAAACTCGCCGTCCTCTTTTGTACCGGAGGCCGCATAGACCTGGAGGAAGTATTCATAGACACGGCCGATGAGGTCTTCTTCTTGAAACCTCTTTTCGTCAATCTGATTCACATTATCAATCAAATCTTTGATTTTGGATTTATCAGCACCGAGCGTGGCAAAAAGGTTCAAAGGCAATGCACCCTTTAGCGGAGGATTGCTCGCTTCGATATCTGCCATTGCCTGATCAATGATGACCGCAATATCATTGGCGGAAGCATTCTTTACAATATACGACCAGCGTGCAGTTTCTTTAAGATAGAACACGTTAACTGCATTATAGAAAGACACTTTTTCAAGAAAAGCCGGAATATCACCGTACTGGTCAAGCAGTTCTTGGCGCCGCTTTTCAAATTTATCACCTGCAAATTTCAGAAAAACCAGTGAAATCACAGCATCCCTGTTCTTTTCCGTACTGCCAACGCCTCGTAAGGCCACCCGGCAATTCCACAAAACAGTTTCAAGGGAAACTTGAACTTCTTTCTTTTTTGCTCGTGCCATGATGTGCACCTCTCTGTTGTATTTGCTATATAAGCCATTATATCTCAAATTCAGTAATAAATCAACTATAAATTGTGACCTTTTGTTAGACGCTGTCCTTAAAACTGGTAATCAACCACTCTTTTGCTCGTGAGTAGTTCCCATACTTACCAATATGAATTGCGTACTTAAGTGACTCGATAGCTTTCTTATACGCTTTCTCCGCCGCGCTATGCCCATTATAGTTCAGCAGCACCGCCAGCTCTTGGAACGTCATTCCCTTACCATTTGAGTTGCCAAGCCCTAGATATTGTTGAATCAACACACGCTCCCGAGGCGCTGATTCATCGAATGCTGTCTGGATACACTCAGCCAGCAGCTCCTGCTCATACACTTTAGCCGGGTCAGCATCAAAGCAAGGTATGCTCTGCTCCCACTGCTCATCCAGCGCGCCCTCCTGACAAACCTCATAATAATCTCTCAGCAGACCCAACGCAACTTTTTCAGAAACCTGCATCTCCTGGCAAATCAACTGGAGCAAACCTTGCAATGGACGTTCTTCGTTATCCATCTGAAACTTCGCAACAAGATAATTTACCCGCCGCAACTGACTATATCTCGCCGCAGGCACCGTCATCGGCAAGGACATCCTTGCCATAAACTCATGCATGGCCTTGCGAATAAACGGAGTGGCATAAGTCAGGAACAGCACACCATATGTAAGTTCATAGCTGCTGACGGCGTTCAAAAGCGCAATGCTGCCCTCCTGTACAAGATCCTCAAGCGTATCAGGATTATTACTCAACCGGCGCGCCATCTTGTATAGATACTCCCGATTGCTCTGCAAAAGCTCCTCAACAGCATTTCTGTTTCCACCTCGGGTAAGCTCTACTAACGCCTCATCCGTCATGACTATTACCATCCCCAAGTTGCTTGTTAGCCTCCGCGTAAACTGCGTCCTGCTCCATAAGACGCAGATACTCACCCTGTGCAAAATTATTGTCCAGTAGAGCACGGTCTCGCAATTCCTCGCAGACTTTCAGTGCCTCCTGCCGTACCTTGTCAGTAATTTTCCCACGCTGATGGTGCTTGCGGATCGTACTTGTGCGGGTTTTGAAGATTTGAAAGATGGGGTGATTGGCGTTCTTCTCTTTCTGCTGATTCAAAGCACCATACTGCCGACAGGTATAGTGTGGATTTTGCGGAGCCATTCCATCGCAGTATTTGGGCTTGCGGGCATCCAGTGTCAGAAAATATCTTCCACAGTTCTGGCACTTACTAGGGGCGTGGCCGTGGTGCATACCGTTCAGCAAGTCGTACACAAAGAAATCCATGTAGCTGTCGAAGAATAATCGGTTGACAAATATCATCTCGCCATAATGCTTTGGATCACGGGCGAAGCAGTAGGCAGATATCAGGCTAGGCGAATATTTGAAAGGTTCGATATCCGGCACTAAAGTTTCATCCAAAATCTTTTTGAACACAGGATGATTAAATGTGTCATGCACACCCATGGCGAAGTAGGTTTCAGTTCGTTTCTCAAGATCGCACAAACAGTTGCGCTCAAGGACAATGGCTGCCTCGACAAAGTGATAAATTGCAAAAGGCACTGCAAGCATAGCCGAGAGGTATGCGTCTAAAAATTTTCGTATTATGGGTTTGTCGAGTAAGTCGTCCACACTATCTTCTGAGAACATGGCCGCAGCAAGGCCCTGCTCTTCCTGTATGTCCCACAAAGAAAATGGCTCGACAACGGACAAATCTCCTATGATTCCAGTCACGACCTGTTGTAGCTGAGGAAAGATTTTCTCATTTTTTCGTCATATGCATCACGCACATCTGCAAGCAAGGCCATCAAGTCAATGGCTCTATTCGCAGTGGTGCTGATAAATTCAGGGGAAATATTCAAAATTTCTGCGGCAAAATGACCCGCAGGGTATTCCTTTTCGTTGAGAAATATTTTATCCTCCCACACATCTAGTGTCGCGCGCATGATATGATTCTGCTGATTTATTCCCATTGGCATGGCGTGTCCCTCCTGTCCCATATGACAAAAGCCGCTGTCCTGCGATATTCACATTTTATCACTTTCCGAACAATAATACAAGTAGGAGGACGAAATCGAGCGCAGCACTCGGTTTCGTCCTTCATCTTTGAGGAAGGAGGTGCGCCAACATGAGCAAAGTATCGATCATGCAATATGAATACTGCTCCCACTTTTCACGGAGTAGCCAACTGAAAGGAGTGTTTCAATGACCCAAAATCAACCCGAACTACGCCTTATCCGAATGTCCGAAGTCGAAACCCAAGAAGTGCACTGGCTGTGGTATCCCTACATACCGCAGGGCAAGCTGACCATCATTCAAGGCAACCCCGGCGAAGGTAAGACCACCCTCGCACTATGGATCGCCGCCATGTGCAGTTGCGGACAGGCGCTCCCCGGAATGGAACAGACTACACCCATCAACATCCTTTACCAGACCGCCGAGGATGGCCTTGGTGACACCATCAAGCCCCGCCTTATGATTGCCAGCGCCGACCTCAACCGCATCATCTGCATCGACGAAACTGAGTACTCTCTCTCCCTGCTGGACGAGCGCATTGAGCGGGCGGTAAAATCCACCAATGCCAAGCTGATGATCCTCGACCCGCTCCAAGGATATCTTGGCCGTGGCATAGATATGAACCGTGCCAATGAGATACGTGATGTTCTCAAACAACTCACGTTCGTTGCTGACCAGACAGGCTGTGCCATCGTCCTGATCGGTCACCTCAACAAAGCTGTTGGAGCGAACAGCGCCTACCGAGGGCTGGGTTCTATGGACTTCCGTGCTGCTGCCAGGAGCGTTCTTCTAGTGGGCAGGATGAAAAGGGAACCACACATCCGAGTAATTGTCCACGACAAATCCTCTCTTGCGACGGAAGGAAAGTCAGTGGCTTTCTCCATTAAGAATGGTAGTCTACGCTGGGTGGATGGTTACGAGAAAATCACCGCCGAAGATTTGTTAAACGGTGGGCCTGCAAATACCAAGGTCGAGCAAACTGAAAGGTTGGTCAGGGAGCGACTTGAAAAGGGGCCTGCGCCAGTCAAAGAAATCCAAAACATCATCAGACAGGCTGGGATTTCGCCAAGGACATTGGACATCGCAAAGAAGAATATGCGCGATGTGATTTCAAGAAAGGAGGGTGGCCATTGGAAATGGGTGTTGATAAGTTGAAGAACGTAAGAGCGCAAAGGCACTTATGGTGCGTTCTTCTATTTTGTGCCGTTGGCATGAAGTTTGCATATATCTTGTGTGCAACAAGAGCGCAAATGAACGAGGTTTGCGTCCTTGCGTTCTTCCCTGTCTTGGGTCAGCCAACCGGCAACCGCCCGCTGTTTCGCCCGTGTCGGCCCCATGTGGCGATTTTAGGGGCCAGGTGGGGTAGGAACCGCAGTCCACCCGGACAAGCCCCGTGTCGGGCCGTACAGGGCCGCTTTTGCGCGGATGGACGCAGGGAACGGCACAGGTATCTTTTTTCTCTGCCTAAGTCCGCAGGCTAAAGGTAAACCACCCAGCCTACGGCGTCCTACAAAAAACCTCCCCTTTGGGGGAGGGCAAGCAGAGCGCTCGTCCGACGTTGTCGGACGGCACATTCAGCGGGCAGTAGCCCGCACCCACTTTGGTGAAAGACCGCTATACGACTGGAGGAATCGCATGAGCAATAAAAAGGACAGGGCATTTACAGTCCGATTCACAGAAGAACAATTTCAGCACATTTTGGAGCAGTCAGAATTGGCAATGATGTCACCCAGCAATTACATCCGCGCAGCGGCGATGCGCGGCAAGGTCAACATCATATTGGACGGAAAGTTGGTAGCCCGAGAGTTGAAAGCCATCGGCAACAACCTTAATCAGCTCACAGTACTGGCAAACATGGGGCACATTAGCACGATCAATTTGGAGCAGGCGCATGAGGATTTGAGCAAGCTCTACGATGCGTTTTTCGCTCTCGCAGACAATGAGGTGCGCCAATAGCAGTCGTAAGATTCATTCCATGTAAAAGGCAGTCGGCAAAGGCGCTGGGCAGAGTGGTAAAATATGTTTTGCAGGAGCACAAAACATTGGACGCGGACGGGCGGCAGTTGACTAGCGGAATCAACTGCTCCCCGCAGTTTGCGGCACAGGAGTTCAGGGCAACCCGCGCCGCTTACCACAAGGATAGCCCCGTGTGGTTCTATCATTACACGCAATCATTCTCGCCGGAGGAGCTCATTACCGGGGAACAGGCTCATGAATTGGCAAAAGAGTTTGCGGAAAAGGCCTGGCCCGACAGCCAAATTCTGGTGGCAACCCACGTTGATAGAGAGCACATCCACTCGCATTTTCTGGTCAATATAGTGTGTTACGAGAGCGGCTATATGCTCCGGCAGGGGCCGACTACGCTCGCAAAGTTGCGGAAACTCTCTGACAAAATCTGCTTGGCGCATGGGTTTTCAGTGCTACCGCCTGACCCACCCAGGCATAAAAAGGAGCCGGGTACCCGCGAGTACCGTTCCATGGAGAAGAACCAGAGCTGGAAAATGCAGTTGATGATTGCCATAGAGGACGCCATGGCGCTGGCGCGTTCACGGGAGCATTTCATCAAACTGCTCGAGCGGAAAGGGTACAAGGTCAAGTGGACAAACGAGCGGAAGACTATAACTTATACAACACCTAGTGGCATGAAGTGTCGGGATACCAAGTTGTATGATGAAAAGTTCTTGAAGGAGATGATGGAAAATGAGTTCAAACTTCGAGCGGAAATCATTGGAGGAATTGAAAGAACAATCACGCAGGCAGGCGAAAACGGCGGCAGAAGTGGTGCCTTGCGTGACAGTGACAGAGAAGAATTGGGTAGCGTTGCTCGGGCTACAGCAGACGCAAATTCAATTACTGATGGAGGTTCAGGCGACGGCGGCACAGCTGACAACCAAGGAGGAATTGGAGGAATACCTCGACCAGAGGATGCAGGAATTAGAGATTTGCGCCCAGGAAATGCAATTATCGGCGCAGAGTTTCCAGCGGGAGATGGAACGGTCTGCCTCAGAGATAGCGAAGAACTTGTCGTTACAGGCTGGGAGAATGAGCGAAGAATTTTCACGGAGTCTCTCTTTGGAGCAGGAGAGAATGAGGAAACACACGGACAGGCTGTTCTGGATATCGCTGATTCCGTCGGCAGCGCTGGTGATTTTGGAATTGATCTCGCATATCTTTCCGCTGATATTGCCGGGATAATTGATAAAAATTATCGTCCGCAGGACAGCACGACGATGCGAAAGCCACTCCAGCGCAAGCGAGCTTTAGGACAAAAATCAGATGAACAAGACCAGAACCATGGTCAGAGGATGTAAGGAGGTAATATGCATTGGCAAGTATCAAGCAGTTAGATGAACGCAAATTCAAAATTACCGTCAGCAATGGGTATCGTCCTGACGGACGGAAAATTTCTAAGGCGAGGACAATTACTGTGCCAGACAGCGTGGGCAGGCGGGGTATCAGGCAGTACGTTTCCCGCGCCGCCGAAGAAATGGAGAGGACAGTTAAGCAGGGGTTCTGTGAAGATGCTGAGATGACCTTTGAGGAATACTCCCTGCGCTGGCTGGACAGGCAGGTAAAGTACGCGGCGGGTACCATCGCAAGTTACCGGCGAATGTTGAAGGTGACTTACCCGTTCATCGGAGCCATCAAGCTAAACAAGCTGCGGCCCATCGCGCTGGAAAATATGCTGGTGGAGCTTCGCAAGCGCAGTAATCATGGCAAGCCTGTGCAGGAGGCTACGGTGCAGAAGTACCTGACTGTAGTGTCGGCGGTGCTGAGTGACGCCAAACGCAATGAGATTATCCCAAAGAATCCCGCCCACATGATCGACCTGCCCGACACTGAAAAGCGTGAGCAGTTTATTCCTACCGAGGAAGATGCAAACCGTTTTCTCAATGCGCTCCTTGATGAACCGCAGGAGTACAAAATCTTCTATGTGCTTGCCCTCTATACTGGCTGTCGGCGGGGTGAACTCTGCGCCTTAAAGTGGCACGACTTTATCATGACCGATAAATACCGTTGTGTGCTTACGGTCAGCCGCTCTCGGAGTCACATACCAGGGCAGGGAGCAAAGGAAGGGCCGACCAAGAATATCTGCCGGAATGTGGTAAAGGTTACTGGGGAGAACATCATAGTTAAGGAACCGAAAACCGCATCTGGTGACCGCTATGTTTATTTCTCCGCAGAGATGGCCAGTCTGCTCAAAGAGTACCGCAAATTCTGCCAGCAGGAAACGGAAACCTATGATGAACGTGAACTGTCTGCCGATGATTATATCTTCCGCAGGCACGGCATGAAGTTGCCCATGACACCCAGCAGTTTCACATGGCGGTTCAAACTGATTTTGAAAAAGCATGAACTGCCGGAGAATTTGAATATTCACAGTCTGCGTCACACCTCGGCCTCACTAATGATTGCAGGCGGCGCAGATGTGGCTACCGTATCGGGTATATTGGGCCACTCCCAGGTGTCCACCACGCTGGATATTTACACCCACGCTTTCGATGATAAGAAGAAAGCGGCTAGTGCTGTCTTACAAGAGAGCCTGGATATCTAACCGCACACCCGGCCCAACAAAAAGTCCCTGACTTCCGCTAAATGCGAAAAGCATGGGACTTTTTCTCTTTCGGCCAAATCCAAAAGCATATTGGCGCCGAAATCGTGTACGCACACAGCGTCCAAAACCCGCTCTACAAATGTTTCCGAATCGGTGTCCACAAACAACCGCAACAAATCTTTCCGGCAGTGAAAAAGCTCAAATACCAGCGGGGCCAACTCGTACCACCAAGGCGCCAAGCAAGAATCGGCGCAGTCGATAATGACCGGGCTGCCACCTTCATCGACTAGAATATTCTCCCCGGTCAAATCGCCATGCACCAGTACCGTATCAGTCAAATTAAGGCTTGCCGCGCGCTCTGTCATCTCAGCACGTAGGCTGTCCGGCAGACGCTCCAACCTTGGATTTTCCAACGCTCGCCCCAGCAAATCAACAGGCGAGATCAGTCCCTGTGCCGGACGATTGAGCTTTTGGAGCAGTTCACGCAACCGCTCGATGAATATTTCCTGCTGACTTGGAGTAGCCTTTTCAAGCCACGTTCCGGCCTCTACGCCGGAATAATACTCCGTGATGATGTAGTAAAAGAGATACCTATCCTGCACCGAACCGCAGGCAATCAGCCTGGGCGTGGGGATCCCCCATTCGGTCAGGACCTCGCACACCGCTGACTCATTGAGATAGTCCACAAGGGAATCCAACCCCGATTCCTTCGGTGCAAATATTTTTACCACATAATTACCCGCGCGGAACACGGCATTTGTCCCGGGAGTGAGATTTTCGAGATCGGTAAATTCCAGTTTTTCACGGCGGAAAATCTCTCGCGCCAGGGGAGTGAAATTCTCAATCGATTGGAACACTTTGCTCCAATCATCCCAATTCTCAATCGTATAGTTGAACAGCATATTTATTCCTCAACCTCTCTATTTGCGTCCAGCAAGCGCTGAATCCCCTCGTCCGTATACGAGAGCAGTTTGCCATACCGCCGGGCGATATCTTCGCGGCAATCATCGTAATTACCCGCCGCGATTGCCTTTTCTTTCTCTGCTTTCAAGCCAAGATATTCTTTCAGCACGGCCTCATCCTGATAAAAAATCACGTTGTACTTTCCCTGATTTAGCGACAGGGGAAAGAGGTCGGTAAGGAAAGCATCGTTCTCGATATAATAAAGAACGCTGTATTTCTTGCACAGCTTATCAAACTCCGGCAGAAAGCTATCCCGCTCCTCCTTAGTGTCGCAGGGATGGGACAGGGCAATGCGTTTTACACCTGCGCGAACCATCTCGCAAAAGCAATCGGCAGCGCCCAGTTGATAAGAAAATTTATCTATCTTCATATAATCACTTCCCAAAAGTTTCCCTGACAGCGCAAACCTTATCCGCCACCACCAAAATCCAGCTCTCCTTGCATTTCGGCGGCGGGAGCGTCAACGGAAACATATGCGTTTTTATCATGTTGCGCTCTGTTGTAGATAGGGAGAAATCCCGCTCCGCATTTTTCAGCGCCCTCCCGGGGTGAAAGAATCCGTGCAGGCTATGCCCATCATGCTTGGTATGCCAGTCATAGAGAAAGTAATCATGCAGGAGCGAACCCCGCACCAGCGCCCTTTTGTTCAAATGTTTCGACAGAAACTTCGGCAGGAAATAGGCAATTTGGACACATATCAACGCCACCGCCAGTGAGTGCGCGAACACGCTGGTTTCACCGTGTTGTATAAACCCCTTGCTCATTTCCATGCCGGGTGATTCCAGAATATCCCTGCCGTAGTGCTGGACGATTATCAGCGGATTGATTTTCATTTTAAATCCTTTTTCCAGATACGGTCTTTGGCGTAGGCGATATTCGCCACTCCGCCGTCCAAGCGCCGAAAACGCTCGTTCTTGGCCTTGGCGTACCAGCAGGGCCTGCCAATACTAACAGACTCGACCGCATCGTCCGTCCCGGCCATGATTTCATCACAGAGGGCAATAGCCTCCTCAATGATATTCTTCTTTTCAGCCTGACCGCCATGACCGCCCCAAAGCAGTTCAAAAGCGTCCTCAAAGCTCTGGAAATGCAGCAAACTCTCCTTGTACTCCTCAATGGAAGTGGAGAACTCCGTAAACAGCAGGGTGTTGCGGTTGCAGGCGTCGCCAGAGTACACCACGCCCCGCGCGCGGTCGAGGAAAACCACCGTCCCCCTGGTGTGACCGGGAACGGAAATCGTTTCCAACTGGACGCCGCCCAAGTCGAAGATGTCGCCATCTTTCAGC
Source organism: uncultured Eubacteriales bacterium (assembly GCA_910584745.1). Classification (GTDB taxonomy): domain Bacteria; phylum Bacillota; class Clostridia; order Oscillospirales; family Acutalibacteraceae; genus Acutalibacter. The sequence goes on along the minus strand of CAJUDG010000013.1, from coordinate 1,808 downwards.
GGCAGGGTCTTGATGGGGCCGGGAACAGTCACATCATCCAGCCGAGGCTCCACAGGCAAAGGCCCGAACATAGCCCCGCTCTTGGCAAATCCCAGGCGCATTTCCCGGTCGGAGTGCTCGTACAGCAGAGCAATGTCCGCCGGGTCGATGTAGACCTCGCCGTACTCGAAATCCGCTCCGATGTGGTCCACGTGGCCGTGGGTATTTACCAGCGTGACAGGAAGGTCGGTCAGCTCCCGCACAAAGGCTTTTAGGCTGCCTACACCGGCCAGTCCGTCGATGAGCAGGGCTTTTTTGCTGCCCTCAATTAAATAGCTTTGCTCACCGCCCAGACCGGCAATCAGGGTCACGTTGTCATAAATCTTCTTCGCTCTGAAAAATTTGGATTCCATAGGTTTTCCTCCTTAACTGTTTGATATGTCTTCGATAATTTTATCAAAAACGGATTCTCTCTCCGTTGATGTATCGTAAATAGTAAAACCATACTTTGTCAAATACTCAGTCATAGAGCGGTTAAACGGAATGGCGTCTTGTGTAACGTATTTGCGCAATTCATCCTCACTCAAATTGTACGTCCAATCGTCTTCTGTGTCGTACTTTTTGAAGTCGCTTACATACTCATCAACCGCTTTTTGACCCTGCACTAATCCAATCAAAATGAAGCGATCTTTCAATTCATTTGCCCCATATTCCTGTAAAATAGAGGTGATTTTCTCAAAATCAAAGTACCCGCCTTCCAGCACAAAAGCATTGTTTTTCACATTGTGTGCGTGGAGATTTAACTCGCATTTTATTCCGTCGCCAGACGAGAATAAACCCAGAAAGTGACCGATAAACGGTGCTATATTTTCCGTTGTCTTATTTCTATTCCAGTTAAGGCGAATGTCCAACTGGGGATAGGCCGCCTGAAATGTGGCGACAAGTTTATCCAGGCTGATGACAAAGTAGCCAAACTCTTCGTGGAGCCTTTTTGCCAAAGTGGTTTTCCCGGCCCTTGAGGGGCCGACGATAATAATGCTTTTCATGAGCAAGCACCTCATATCGGATATATTGTATTGTCAAAAATCTTCTTTGCTCTGAGAAATTTGGATCCCGTCTTGACATTCCTCCTCTGAGTTAACAGAAATAATGAATTTGCCCAAAGAACGCAGTCCATTTCTCAATCGCTTCGCTGCTACGCGCTTCGATTACTCGCATAATGTTGTTTAGAGTAGCGGCTGGTATGCGAGAGTTATTGTTGCACAGGTAACATTTGCCAGCCTGTGTGATCCAGACCGTTGTCGCTCCTGCCCGTGGTGTACCCATACAAATATGGACATGAACCGGCTCTAAGGGGTCGCTTTCATTGGCCCAAAAGTACACCCAATATCCGCCGATTTTAAAGACCTGCGGCATGGTCGAAACCTCCCTCTTGCGAGAATTGCAAAATCAGATGAGCCGTGGAATGTATTACGTCTTGCAACCGGTCCATCTCAATTTCAGAAAACCCCGAAACATCCTCCCACTCATACCCCGGCAAAAAGCAAGTTGCATGAATGAACCCCATCTTTTCATCCGCCCGCTCCATATAAACCTTCACCCGGCTGTCCGGCAGCATCTCCGAATGGACAATCTCCGTTCCGTCATCCAGCGTAAGAAATGGATACATCATTTCATAACCCCCTCTGCCACATGGCTACTGATACTTCAAAAGCCCCCGGAAAACCGAGGGCTTTTTACTATTGGCGCGCTTGACTGGATTCGAACCAGCGGCCCTCAGAGTCGGAGTCTGATACTCTATCCAACTGAGCTACAAGCGCATATTTATG
>CAJUDG010000012.1 GCA_910584745.1 uncultured Eubacteriales bacterium | reverse complement strand
CTATGGGCGAATTCCTCAGTGTTATCGGGGGGTTAGAGGAATTATATAACTTTTGACTTAAAAGATGCCACTTTTTCATCACAAAAAAGTGATGAGAATCGAACCCCTTGTCTAATTGCAAGAGAAAGGATCTCCCTGGTTGGCACCCGGATTCATCATTTATTGATGACAAAATATAGCATCCGTTTCACGCAGAAAGCTAACTCAGCCTTCTTCCGCGATTTTTTTGACTTCATCCAAATCCAGGCCGCAGATGTCGGCAATTTCTTCCAAAGTCTTATGCCGCTTCAGCATCCGTTTGACCATGCCAACTTTGGCATTGCGTTCTCCTTCCTCAAACCCTTCCCGCCGTGCGTCGATTCGCACATCCTCTATCTTCGCTGCCAGCGTCATAAGTCTCTCCACCTTCCCTTTGTCGGATTTAATGTCCTCCACCGCCCGGTCGATCTGCGTCAAATACTCCGAGCCTGAAATGTCAATTGCCAGCTTACGATACCTCGCGTTGACATACCGCAGAAACTCCAGCGCCGGTTCGCTCATGTTCCTAACCGTAAATGCGGCATTCAAAATATAAGCATGAGAGCCGTCCTCATACGCCAGATCCTCCGCGCCGTCGATTACAGACTTGCGCTTATACAGCGCCAGCCCCCGGTCATAATAATCGTCCGTGCAGATGAAAATAATGTAACTTTCTCTGAGCTGCCGGTAACTCTCAGCAGGTTCAAGGGTCCTGCGGTCAATGCTGCTCTGGTAAAATCTGATGCGCCGCTCCAAATCATACGCGTGGCCGGTCTGCATCTCAATGTCATACCGAGTTTCATCAGCGTCCGCCAGAGCCACATCCAGCCGGATACCATGCAGGTTGATACCGTCCTTCATGTCCTGCTGACGCTCGATATAGGTGATATCCGCAATCTTCTTCTCAAGCACCGCCTCCAGAAACGGCTTGACGTTCTCAGGCTGGCGCATGACCTCTGAAAAGACCAGGTCGTTGGCCAGCGAAATATCAGCTAGGCTTATGCCCATGGGAACCACCTCTTTGTTATCATTATACCCGAATCCGGCCTAAAAAGCAACTGTTTTTGCTTACGTATTGCCGCCCTCCGGCGCGGAGGCGTCCTCCTTCTCCATCGCCATCTCCACCAGCCGGGTGACGAAGTCCTTCTGCTTGACCTGATGCCGCTTGAGGTAGGCTTTCAGCCGCTGATAGGTTTCCTCGGGCATCTGAATGGCCATTGTCCTTGTATTTTCCATAACGTGAACCTCCTAATAAAATTGTTAGTACATCTGCATCCCGCCGTCCTGCTTGGTTTCATCCGGACCTTCCGGGCCTGAGACGGGTTCATCTGCGATGGCGTCCGTTTGTCTCTCCAGTCTCACGCGCTTTTGCACCTCTGAGGGGCTTTCCCCGGTCAAGGGCCGGATGCAGTCGAGCCTACCCGCCGCATAAATGGCGTTATCGTTCAGCTGCCGCTGCCAAGCCCCCACGCTTGGAGCCCAGCGAAAGCCGTTACTTTTCAGCGCGGCCCGGGTTTCTTCGTCCGGCTTATCATCAAAGATGATTTGCAGGCGGTTGTCCTCTTTGTTGGCCTCGACCCTGCCGCCATCGAAATCCCAGCCGGTGTAGCCTATTTCTTTCTGCCGGGCCAGCGAGGTAAGGCGTTCCTTCACGCGCCGAATCTCGGCATTATTGTTGGACAGGGCCCAGGAGGGGTAGGGCTTTTCATCCGTGCGCCAAGAGCTTTCCATGCCGGACTTCAGCTTGATGAGCACATCCTCTGAGATATCAGGACAGCCGTCCAGAGTTTTATGTTTGCGATAGTAGGCATTCACCGCTTTCATCTTCTCCTGGGCGCTTTCCAGGCTGGCCAGCTTGCTCTCCAGCTTTGCAACGGCCTGAGAATCGTCGGCGCTGATGCCGCCCATGCCGGTACTTCTTATCTTGTCCAGCAGTCCCTGCACCTGCCGCCACTCGGCCATATTGCGGTCGCGGGCGGCGTTCTGTTTTTCCTTCTTCCTGACCGGAAAGTTGCTGCCGCCGGTAATCAGAATAGAAGGGACGCGGGCGTCGATGGCAAAGCCCTCGTTCATATTCGCCGCCAGCTTACGGGCGTATGTATCCAGCAGGCGGTCTATTTTCTCATGGTACATGGGGTCGACCCGGCATTTTTGGCGTTCTGCAAGCGCGGTGGCCTCGTCAACGCAGCGGCGGTATTCCTCTGTGGCGCTGCCGGGCCTATAGTCAGAGAAACTGTTCATCTCTTTGGCCCGCTTGGCTGCATCCTCGTTTATAGGATAGTAAATTTCTTTGCGCTTATCTTCTGACATTCCCGAACCTCCAAATCTTATAACGAGGGGGTCCCATACCCCAGAATCTGATAGTTGCCGACGGGATAGCTGTTCCTCTCGCAAGCGTCCCCGGAGTTGCCCTCAATGGTATAGACCCTGCCGCCCTCGACCTTCTCCACTATGCCAACGTGGTCGGAGTTGCCGTCCTGGACGCCATCTTCTACCCAATCGAAGAAGATTATCATACTAGACCCCGGCGTGGCGCTGCCGTCCAGCCATTGTCCTCTAGCCTTGAACCAGTCCACTCCATCTCCGCACCCGGCAAACTTCGGTATAATGCCCTTGTCAATGTAGCCGCACTGGTCAGCACACCACGAAACAAAGCAGGCGCACCACTCGACCCTACTGCCAAAACCGTACCAGCTCCAGTATGGTTCGCCGCCCACGTTGCCGAGCTGAGATTTTGCTATCTCCACAAGCTGATGGTTAGCGTAGTTCATGATTGCTGAGAAGTCCTCCGGGTCGAGCTCAGTGCCGAAAGCGGCGTTGACCTCGGCTATCAATTCCTCGTCCGTCTGACCGTCCGCAAAGCACCCTGTCAGCTTTGCAACAAATCCGGGCTTCTTGGAATACTCCGAAAGCGCCAGTATGTACAGCACCTCCGCGGCCTTGATTTGCTCAGGCGTCCTGCCGGACATGGCGGCGTGGAGGGCGTTCACGGTGTCCTCGATGAGGGTTAGCTCATCGACCTGCTCCTCGGTCAGGCTGAGAATCACTTTCGCCTGCACCTCCGGGCTGGTGAAGTCCGCGTCCTTCATAGTTAATTCAGTTCAAAAGTGAATTAACTATTTGGCACGGCCTTCCTGGCCTAATCTTTGTTTTTCAGTGGTGGAAGTTTCCCGCCCTCGCAGAGCGCTTCCAGCATGAACCTTACTCCGAAACGCACACCCTCGGCGTAGGTGAGCCGCAGATGGAGCCGGTGGGCGTCCTCAAAAGCACCATCGTACTCGTCCAGCAGTTCCCCGGCTCTCTCCGGCAGCTTTGCCTCCAGCTTGTCCCGGAGCCCGCCCAGCTCGTTCATAGCCGCACGGTACTCGGGCGAGTTGGGGACGATGTCCTCGGCGGGGAAGACCGCGCCGTTGTAGAGCCGGTCCAGCAGTGTCTGTCCTGTTTTCATTCTGACCACCTCATTATGTTTTCTTCACCCGCAGCCGTATCACCGGCCTTACCCTTGCCGCCCGGGGAAGTGCCAGCATAAGCTCTATGCCGAACCGCACACCCGCGCCGTACATGACTGTGGACTCCTGGTATTCCAGCCTGGACCGGGCGGACATGGCCTCGTCCAGCAGTACCCTCTGCTCCTTTGTCAGGGCGCTCTCAAGGGCGTGCATTCGGACGCTGCTCTCCTGCCGGTCCCTGTAGTATTCCTTCGTGTCGGGGACCACGTTTTGAGCGGGGTATATCTCGCCGCTGTAAAGCTTTTGGAAAATGTTTTTCAACCTTTCCCACCTCCTTGGACACACAATACCCCAGCCGGGGCCGGAAGTCCAGTCGGGAAACCTACAGAAAAACCGGGGCGGTGTGGGCGGTATGTTTTACTGATTGGCACAAGAGCCCTTCCACATTTCACATGGTCTGGTCCGGCTCATGGCCCTGTTCGGCATCCTGCCGGTCGCGCAGATCCCACAGCATATGGTCAAACTCCTCGCCAGTATCAACGTTTTGTGCGTGTATCCAGGCATCGCAGACCACATCCAGCGGATCTCCAAGACTTTCCAGATATGACCTGTATTCCTGCTTAATGTTTGAACCAGTAAGCATATCCCTACAGTATTTTACGGCGGCTATCTCATCCGCCTTATCGATCAGGCCGGTCTTGGAATGCTCCAGCACTTCCTGTAGGTATTCCTGCCAGTTCCTCTCGACCTCATCCGCAAAGGACATGGTCTCATCTGTACACAAATCGTCTCCCCATACCCTTCGCGCGTTCTGTTCAATTTCATCTTGCGTGTCAGGTATATGATAATCAATAACGTCACCGTCCAGAAAAATGGCCCTGCAATAGTCATGCATACGGCTGGAAGCATATTCGTGGGTAAACCTTATTGCAGGATAGTCCTGATAAATGTCCGCGAAAAAGTTATCCAGCGGCTTGATAAATATGCGAAAACGGGCGCCGCCGGAGATTTCTTCCAGGCATTGAAATCTACCTATCCTTTCACAGCTTTTAAGATCGGCCAGAATTGCTTTTTCTTCCTCTGGATAACAGTGCCAACGCAAAATGTTTTGGTATATCATCCGACCACCTCCTTGGCCTTTTCAGTTCTTTCGTTCTTTTTCTGCCCGGTATAGCGGCAGTCTATGCCATGGTTTTCGTAGACCAGCGGCTGGTGCCCATGCTCTTGGGTGCGGAGGGGCCCGACACACTCCACTGAGAAGTCCATGTTCCTGCCCCCTTTGCATTTTGGCGGCGATATGCTATAATGAGAACAACAATACTGCCAGGAGAATTTTTATGCTTAAACTTGTCAGCACTCACGACCGCCCGCACGATATTCCCAAAATCAAAGCCCTCTACGACCGGGCCTTTCCCGCCAACGAGCGCCGGCCTCTCGGCCCCCTGCTGGACGATACCACCGGCCATTCCAAGGTGCTTTCCGCTCATAATGAGGACGGTTTCTGCGGTTTCGTCAGCATCTTGGAGTGGTCTGACATCGTCCATATCATCTACTTTGCGGTGGAGGAGGACCAGCGCGGGAGGGGCCTCGGCTCTGGAATTTTGCAGGCTGTCCACCGAGAGAATCCCCAAAAGCGAGTAATCGTGGACATCGAGGAGCCTGACGAGGCTGTTTCCAACAACGTACAGCGCCTCAAGCGCAAGGCATTTTATCTGCGCAACGACTATGCTGAAACGGAAATACGCTATAATTGGCTGGGTACGGACTACGTGATTCTGTCCCACGGCGGCGGTATGACCGGCGAGGAGTTCGGTCAGTTCTGGCAGGCGCTGGAGAGGGAGATGCCGGGGTCGGAGGATTACTAAATCTCAAGATTCACATATTTTACTATCCCGCCAAGCACGAACTCCGCACACGGGATTGCGATGCTGTTGCCCAGGGCTTTGTACCTTGCGGTATCGGAGGCTCCTGGGATATCCGTCCACCCGGGGGGAAAGCCCTGCAATAATTCACACTCTAGTGGAACTAAGCGGCGGATAAGAAGCGGTCCCTCTACTATGAGTTTTCCCTGGCTGACATACTGGCTGTTGACTCCCTTGCAGTCACTTGCGGCCAGGGTGCCGACCACTTCCCGCTCTAATGCAAGGGACAGATTGTTCCCGCCCTCACCAGCTCTTGCACATATTGTAGGGGATACATTCATCGGCCCGGTATAACGGCAGTCGATGCCGTGGTTTTCGTAGACCAGCGGCTGGTGCCCATGCTCCTGGGCGCGGAGAGTCCCGGCACACTCCACCGAGAGGTCCATATTCCTGCCTCCCTGGTCGTTTATACACAGCACCGAGGGCATCATGTTTCCGCTGGGGCTGGCCTTGAGGGTGGGGGCTACTTCCTCTGTGTAGCCTATCCCTCCGGCCTTGGACCCGGCCCCCGCGCAAAATCCAGCCGCGTACCGCTCCTGTGACACAAAGGTCTGCATCTGCATATTGACCGTGGCCATGAGCGCTCCAGCCGTTTCGCCCAGGTCTATGACTTCCTCCCGCTGGTTGATGTGAAACGCCTGGGGCGGCTTGGGAAGAGTCTCAAGAGGTATCATCCCGGCCTGTATCTTCAGCGCCAGCTCCAGCTGTGGCGGCAGAGGTTTCCCACGCTCCCTCGACCTGCGGAGTATCCCCAAACAGGCCCTTTTCGTCAAATAATATTTTGGGAGCACTCGGGCCTGCAAAATCGACGATAAGGTACACGCGCGCCCTTCTCTGGGCGACGCCCCAGTATTGAGCGTCCAAGGTCCTCCACGCCAGGGAGAAAGTATCTCCCAATAGAATTCGCCCAGCAGATTTCCACTTCCCGGACTCAGGTCGAGGGATAGAAACGGCGCCGCAGCCAATTCCGGCAAAGGATTCCAGGACGATGCGGAAATCCTCGCCGGGCGGCTCCCCGCTGGAATATGCGCCAGGCACGTTATGCGCAGCAAAAGCAAATGCACAGAAAAGCAAAGAAAAGGCAGAGAAATCAGGCGAGGAGCCGGAAATCTCTGCGCATAATTCACGGGTAAGAAAAAGTTGATTTAGGGCATGGGGATAAAGAAATCCGAGTGTAATAAGGACAAATCCCCATCGGTATCTTTTAGAAAACGGTTTTCTTCAAAAAAGACAAACAGCCGCAGGCTGTTTCCATGGAGATCAGGGACAACGAAATAGAGACGGTTTGTGACAGAAAGGTCATCCTCCGCCACATCCCGGTTGGTTAAAGGGAGCGCAAAGAGTTGTTCCGGCTCCAGCGGTACATTACCATCCAGCCAGGTAAGGTATTCTGAGTAGATCTGTTCCTTTGTCATGGTTCAAGCAACCTCCTTTTTCTCGGATTCAGCCACAAGAGGTTGGAAGCCGCAAATAATATGGAGTATTTCCTCATCGGGCAGCAAGGCCAGAAAGATGATAAGAGTGACTGCGGAAAAGCAGTATTTGCCGCACTCGAGGTCAGAATAGGAGCGTACAGAAATATGCAGCATAGCTGCCAGCTGCTCCTGAGTAAGATTTTTTCTGTGCCGGAACAGAATTGCAATGCCCCGCAGATAGTGTTTGAGTAGATCACGCATAGGTAAGACATCCTAAAAGATATAAGTTATAGGAAAATCTTACCAATAGATGAGGCGCACTTCCACGAGGTGCGCCTCAGTAAATGTCGAAACATGGGGACAAATATTACTTTAGGGAAGAAAGCCATTCAAGAAGCTCATCGTCCTGTTCCCATGGAGCGGTTTTAGGCAGGCCAAGATTCTCTGAGGCCTTTTCCAATACAGCCCGTTTCGTCTCGTTATCCGCCCTGGCATATATCTCTGTAGTGGAGATATCCGCGTGGCCAAGATAATCCTTAATGTATACGGGATTTATATTGGCTTGAACCAGGTGCATTGCTTTTGTATGGCGGAAAATATGCGGGGAAATCTTTTCAGGCATTTCCAGGGATTCCATTCTTGCCATATCCGCGTATTTCTGGACAATATAGGTAACACCGGAGCGGGTCAGCTTTTTCCTCTGGGAGTTCCAGAACAGTGGCAGGTCAGAGTGGATGCGGGGATCGATATAGTTTTCAGAAAAGTACTGCTCCAGAAGGGCTGCTGTCTGTTTCATCAGGGGCACTGTACGGTTTTTTCCACCCTTACCGTTGAGTGTAATGACAGCGGGCGTATCAAGGCGGACATCTTTTACCAGGATATCCGTAAGTTCACTGGCACGCGCCGCTGTATCGTAAAGAACGGTCAGCATCACAAGATGCCGCCTGCCCTTTTTAGTAGATGTATCCGGCATGGCTAAAAGCTGTTTCAGGCTGTCTGCTGAGAGATACTTAGCCGGACGGGAGGACGTAGCCATACTGGGGATTTTCAAAATCCGGGAGCAATGCTCCAGATACATGGGCTCCTCAGTCATCACATAGAGGAAGAACGCGTGGACAGCGCAGAGCCGCTGGTTGTATGTGGAAGGGGAAATATTTCTGGTGACCCTGAGCCACTGCAGAAACTCCTCAATACAGTGCTTGTCAAGCTTTGAAATCCCCAATTTGGCAATATTGAACCTTTTTTCATCCCGGCAGAAGATAACAAACAGCTTAAACGTGTCACGGTAAGATAAGATCGTATTCTTACTCAGATTCCGCTGTACCGGCAGGTAATGGGCAAGATATCGGGACAGGAACATCGCAAAATCAGAGCGTTTCATCCGGCACCTCCATAAACGGGATCAGCTCACCAAACCTGCTCTCCACTTTTTGCAGGATATCCGGGTACATCTGGGCCGTCAGCTGCAGATACTTCTGAGTACCCCGCAGGCCATTATGCCCAAGGTACCGTGACAGAACAGGAAGGGATGCTGTCAGGTCTTCGCCGGACAGAACCCAGTTATTCAGGCAGTGAACCGCGAAAGTGTGCCGGATAGCGTGGGGGCGGGGCCCTTTCTCTTTCCCCTGGTATGGGATACCGGCAATCCGCAGCAGCATCCTAAAATGGTTGTTCATCCCGCTGGGGCTGTATACCCCGGCAGCCTTTGGACCTGGGAACAGCCAAGTATCCAGAGTGGGAACCTGGCGGAAATATTCTTTCAGTGCGTCTGCTACCACGTCAGAAAAAGGGACCAGCCTGTTTTTGTGGAACTTGGTTTCCAATATGGTAAAGACTTTGTTCTCTAAATCCACATCGCAGACCCTCAGCCTTATCAGTTCGGAAATCCGCAGCCCGCAGTTAAACAGGATGCGGAACATAACCGGAAGTTGGAACTGTCGGATGGGGTTTTGGTTTGTATAAGGCACTTTGTCTGCCGCTGCCAGCATCCGTTCAATTTCATCCTCTGTAAAGATATAGGCCCTAAAGTTGCGAACCTCTTTCGGCAGTGACTTTGGCGGTATTTTGTATGCAGGGAACCCCTTGCGCCTTACAAAATCCAAATATGCGTTGACCGCGCAAATATCGCGTAGGACTGTATTGCTTTTCTGGTTCATTTTGCGTTGCGTGTGCGCCAGAACATATTCCTTGGTGAACTCCAGATCCCCATCTCCGGGATCAGGGAAATCCCGTAAAAAACGCCGGACCGCCCCTTCGTCTGTCTTGTAGATATAACCCAAGGCATGGCGTTCTGCAATAAATTCATCCAGTAGGCTCCAGGCTGTGACGTTCCCGCTCATGCCTCCACCTCCTTTTTGCCGAAAGACAAAGCACATTTTCTCAATGCGGGGATGTCTACCTTGGTATATCCCGCCGTAGTTTGCGGGCAGTAATGCCCGAGTATGTTGGAAATCGTTATAAGCGGCACGCCTTCGTACAGCAGGCCACTTGCCAGAGTATGGCGCAAAGAGTGGGCCAGCTTTCGTTTTGTTACGGTCATACCTGCCTGACGCATATACCGTTTCAGATTTTCGGATAACGCGCTGCTGGAGAGAAATTCTCCATATGGCGGTAAGTGCCGGATGAATACGCGGCTGCTTTCAGATTCAGGGCGTCCGTTTTTCACATAGTCTATGATCGCCTCTCCAATAGGAGCAAGCAGGGGCAGTTCATTCACCTTTTGAGTTTTCTGCTGGGTGTAAGTGATCCGTTTTTGCTTCCAGTCCAGATTTGTAAATTCCAGCCGGCAGATATCTCCTACTCTCATCCCCAGCAGGGCGGCCAGCAATGCCATAGCATAATCCCGTTTTCCTATTGGATTTGTCCTCTCTATTGCCCCCAAAAGCTGACGCACTTCCTCCACGGTCCAGGTTTCCGGTATGCCCTCTTCTATGTATATCTTGGGGCGGGGAATATGCAGTGGATGAGTACATTCCAGCTTCTCTGTCTCCCGCAGATACTCAAAGAAACTGCTGAGAACACTTGCGTAGATGTGTATCGTGGCACGGCTGTACCCAGAAAGACTGGTCATGAATTCTGACAGAACACTCTCGTTTGTATTCCACAACAGGATATCCCGGTTTTCCAGATATTGCAGGAAGAAATTCAGCTTCGTCCGCTTGACCCTCAGCGTACCTGCCGAGTTTCCTTCCTTAACGCAATATCCCAGGTACTCCTCCAAGATATCCTTATACACTGGCGGAGTGTCCATGCCGTAAACCCCATACCGTTTCCCCTCGCCCCAGCAGTATATGTGGTTTAGCATCTGCAGCGTGCAGCGCGTTTCCAGTTCCCGACCACTTAATTTCTCTCCGGGGGCGGTCATGTCCTTTCCATACATGACTTTGAAATAGGCCTTTGCTGTTTCAAGGTCATAATATCTCACCCCTTCTCCCTCGCAGTATTCCCGGAACTGCCTCAGTTCCTTGCTGTGCCGGTCATAGGCCGATCTCCTATACCCAAGCCTCACTAGTTCGTACTCTGCGACCGACAGGATTTCTGCCGTCTCAATCTTCCTTTGTTCTTGCATAACGGGCCTCCTTCTTTTGAATTATGGCTCCATTATACATTTCATTATGTGCTGTTCCCAGCCCTCGCCTGCCTGATTTTCTCTTAATTTGCGGCTTTCCTTTTCATAATTACTTACAGCGCATAATGTGCCTTATGTAAAGCTTTGCATAAGGCACGTTCTCCCAGACACACCATCTTGGGCGAACAGACTGAGCTGTCCGTCCTCTTTCTCTGTCCGCATTTCTCAGCTCCTTTATCACTCGTATCATCTCATAAAACAGGCCGGACTGCGAACCTTTCAAACCATTTCTGTTTCCCGCCACTGACAAGTTTTGACACGGCGAGCCTCCACAAATGATATCGACAGGCGGAAGATCCGCGCCTTTCAGCTTGGTGATATCCCCCACATGGACCATCTCCGGGAACCGCTCCATCGTCACTTTTATGGGGAAGGGCTCTATCTCGCTGGCCCACAGGGTGCGTATGCCTGCGCGCTGTGCCGCCAGTGGAAACCCGCCGATGCCGTCAAACAAACTGCCCATCGTCAGGCTCATTTCCCGCCCCCTTCCCCGAACATTGTCTTCTTGAACTCCGGGAATTTCACCTTGAGCAGGTACCGCTCGCTGCCGCACCGATACAGACAAATACCTTGCTCCGGGATTTTAATTAGGTTAAACTCCGCTTCTTCCATCTGTAAAGTGCGTATATAGTCCTGGGGGTCGCTGTTCCCGGCGTTGAACAGGAACTGGTGGGAGGGTATGGAGAACAGCGGCTTTGTGAACTCGCGTATTGAGGGTATCAGGAAGTCCTCTATGTTCTGGCTGGCAATGAGCACGGTCGAATTGCGCTTTCTGACCCGCTTCATTAAGTTGCGGATGTACTCGATTGCCGTCAGGTTCGTCAGGAACAGGTACAGCTCGTCCACAGCGCCCACGCAGTTCCCCTCGCCCAGCATGGCGTTGGTCATGTAGGACAAAATGCTGAACAGCATAGCGTCCCGGAGCCTTTTATTGGCGTCGAGGATGCCCTTCACCCCAAAGCACAGGAACTTCTCGTCCCTTATGTTGGTGTGGCCATTGAAATATCTGGACTCCGCGCCCTGGCACATGGAATTGAGCGCAAGGCACACCTCCCGCAGGGTCTCCTCGGTGAAGAGGTTTTTCTTCTTCTGGTCGTAGAGGTTGTACTCGTCCTCCAGCAGGTCGTAGAAGTCGGACATGGTGGGGTACTTTCCGGCGGGCAGAGAGGAGAAATCCGTATGGTCGTCCATGTCGAAGCGCCGGTACAGCTTTTGGAGCATGAACTCTATGGTGTCGAGCTGTGGGTCAGAGAAGTCCTTATAGGCCCTAAAAAAATCCTTGAGGTATGAGATGTGCCGGGACAGGGCGCTGGTCTTTCGGAAGGTTTCCGGGGTTTTATCATCGTCCATCTCCCGGTCAGCGTCGCCCTCCCACTTCATGGGCTGCAAGGGGTTTATGACGTACTGACCGGTCATGAAGTCCAGGTAGCAGCCGCCCAGGGCGTTGGTCAGCTCCTGATACTCGGCCTCGGCATCCATGAGGATAACGGACTTGCCAGATTCGCGGAGATTTGATACAATACCCTTGAGCAGAAATGACTTTCCCTGACCGCTGTTGCCCAGGATGAGGATATTCGAGTTGGTCTTGTCCCCGGACCTTCGGTCAAAGTCGGTCAGAATGTTGGTCCCGAACTTATCCTTGCCCAGGTAGAAGCCGTGAGGGTCGGTTTTCCCCGAGTAGTTGAAGGGATAGAGGTTCGCCACCGCCGACGAGGGCAGCACCCGCTCGAACTGTGTGCCAAACTGGTTCGAGCCGAAGGGCATAACCGACAGAAATCCCTCTTTCTGTTTTAAGTTGAGCCTGTCAATCGTTATCTTCGCCCGGGCCATCTCCATTAGCACGTCCGACTGGAGCTCCTTCAGCTTCTGCATTGACGGGGCCTTGAGCTCCAAAAACACAGCGCAGTGCAGGAGGCACTCGCCGTTCTTGCGCAGATTCGCCAGAAGCTGGATAACGTCCTTGAGGTTGCTCTCCGCGGTGATAGTTTCCTGGAGGTCCGTGCCTCCGGACATGAGCTTGTTGCGCCGGGCGGCGTTCTGGATTATCTTATTCTGCTCCATATGGTCCACCTGGCGGTTGTAAATGCGCAATGTGATGTTGCTCTTGTCGCCCAGCCGGGAGAGGATGGCCTGCTCCGCGGTGGACGGCGGGTACTCCCGGATGGCCCATACGCAGCGGTATGTGTCCCCGCAGATGTAGTGGTCGTTTGAGAACTTCACCACACCGGGGAGTATCATGTCGAGGAAGTCCTTGACCTCCGCGGCGTTCTGTTCCGCTGCCGGTCCCTTTTTCCTTTTCAGCATGGGACCTCCCCTCCGATGACCACTATGCGGTCGTTCCGGCCCCAATCGTCGCAGGTCGAAAGCGTGATGAATTTCTCATAATCCGGCTCTGCATAATAGACGCTCTCGGCCCTGACCGATTCCAGAAAATCATCCATCTCTGTGCGGTCGGCAAAATTGATGTGCCGGTAGCAGCCGGAAACCATGGAGTTCGCCCTGCACACTGCAAACAGGTTATATTCGCGCGCCCCTTCTGGCGTTTCCAGCACGATTTGGCTGTGCGCGTCCGCGTAGCTCTCGTCGAGGAATTTATGCAGCCCCGCAAACATGGTGCCGTCGAACATATTGTGGCCGTAGATGATGAGGTTGCCGCTGTCCAGGTCACATCTGGCGTCCAGAAAGGGAACGCCATAATCAGACCAGCCGCCGTAGAAATCCAGGTGCAGGTATTTCTCCGGGTCGTCGGGAGTCCACATGATCGGATAGTCTATTGCAGTGCCGGGGACCCGGAGCCAGCCGATGCAGTCGGGATTTTTCTCCCTGAGTGCAGCCAAATCGTGCAGGACTTCCACCGATGGGGCCGGTGACGGTATGGGCCGGATGATCTGCCCGGGGTCCTCCAGCGGGGGAGAAGGGTCGGCGGGTACAGCTGCTGGTACCTCCAACAGCACCGATTCAGCCAGCTCCCGGAAGCTCTCCTGCTGCTCCTTGGACTCGATGAATCTGTGCACCAGCCAGAACCCCGACCCCATGAGAGCTATAGCCAGAGCAAATATAATAATAACTTTTATGCCTTTCTTCAAGTGCCTGACCTCCCGTCAAAATCAAAATTTTTCGCGCCGTCCACGTCTTCCACCGCCTCGCCGGTCATGCTGGTGCCGAAGTATAATCCCAGCACCCGCTTGATGTTGTCCTTCTCCATGAGCCGCACCTCGAAGCCGTTATCGGCGATTTTTCTGCCGATTTCGTTGGCGTCCTGGAACACCTGCCCGGGCATCTCGCCCCTGGTGAAGCGCCATATGATGAGGAACTGCCGGGCTGTTGCCATCTCTATCTGCTTTGATTCCAGAAAGCCGGACTCCTGCTCCAGCACAGCGCGGACAGCCGGATTTTCTTCCTCTGTAATGCGCTGCTTAAGGAACCGCCTGTTGTCGTCAAACCGTTCGCAGGAATCCAGGCAGACAAACTCCATCCCCGGCAGCAGTGACAGAAGGGTGCACAGACGCTTCTCCTTCTGCTCCACGTTGGCGTGTGACAGCACCGAGATATTGGTGGGCTGCACGAGAAAGACCGCCAGCTCCCCGCCGACGGTCCGTATGCCGTAATCGGTGAACCCTTCCAGGCCCATTAGGGCCCGGGTCGAGTTCCTCTTTTTCTTCCTTCTCAGCTTCAACCTCCGCACCTCCAGACATATTCCTGCTGGCTGAAAATGAGGAACTTCCCGGCACAGCGCACGTAATCCAGTACGGTTATTTCCTCCAGCCTGATGGATAAAAATGCGTAGGCCACGGTAAGGGCGAAGGGCAAAATCAGACCCAGCTGAGTAAGGGCCAGGACTGATATTAACAGCCCCACGCAGGAGATAACGAAGTCCCGCAGGCTCCAGAGCCAGAGGTTTGCCGTGGCTTTAAGGTTTTGTGGGTAGATGTATTGCGTCATGTCTGTTCCTCCATTTTTATATTATCTTCCTGCTGGACTTCCCGGCAGAACTCCTGGGGAGTCTGATCATATAGCTCCTGGATCTTTTCAGCTATCATGGCCTTGATGAGCGCGGCCTCGTTTTCGGTGGGCGTGTAATTATGGACCTCAGAATTTGTGTCGGTGCTCACCTCATAGGCCATTACCAGCTTGTCCGAAAAGGGATCGTACATGGCGCTCAGATTCAACCAGGCGTCCTCCGCGGACAGGTCCACGCCAAACTTCCGTCCTGCGTCAAACCAGGTCTCCAGCTGGGCTTCTATTTCTGTGCCGCTGTCGTCCACCTGGATATCCGGGTCAACCCGGAGGTCCTCGCGCCGCATCTCATATTGGCTTGGAAACAGGTATTTCTTTCGAAGATAGTCCGCATGCTCAGGACTGATGGCCCTGTCGTCGATCAGCGCGATATTGATGCTGCCATACAGTTCACCCCACAGGCAGTCCATGAGGGATGAGCCACTCTCTAATCCTTCCTTGAACGCATCCAGGTCGTGCTGAAGGTAACCGGGCAGGCCGGTTTCGGGATATTTCAATCGTGCCACCTCCTACGCAATTGCCCGAGCGATATTCCGGGTCATGTTCACGGCAGTGGACGTAGCATGGACCACGCTCATCATGTTCACCTTGACGGAACTGTCCAGCCCGAACTGCTGGGCGATTCTCGGCACCTCTCCCGCCGCCAGCATGATGCCCAGCCCAAGGAGCATATTGTCATTGAAGGTGAGAAGCCCCAAAAACAGGAGGGTCGTCTGCAAAAACGCGGTCAGGCAGAGCGCTATTATCTGCTTGCACCACTGGTTGAATCCGTCCGTGTAGCCCCGGGGTACAGAGAAAAGATAGAGGGTCCCCACAGCCATCTGTATCAGCAGGATGCCCCCTCTTTTTATGTTTGAAAAGAAAACTTTAAGCACGCAATAGGATAAGCCTATGAGCATACAGAGCGGGAACAGGCCGTTGAGGGTCACGCCGGTCGGCCCGCCGAACTTGCCAACAAGCACCTTGAGGGCCGCGTCCCCCAGGTTGAAATCCACCGTCCCGATGAAGCTTGCGGCAAGGTCCTTTAAGAATACGTTTTGTAAGTTTATGCAGAACTTATAAAGCTCCACCGGAGCCAGCGTCACCAGATTCGCGGCGAAAAAGCCCTTGAGGACGTTGAGAGCGGTAGACTTCACATTGGCCCTGCCGTTCTGGTACTCGATGGCCAGGTCAAACGCCGCAACTATCATGCCCACGCTGAACAGCGTCCAGCCCAGGCAGGTAAACAGACGGACCGAGGCCACTATCCAGCTCAGGTCGAATATCTCCGCGCCCATGCCGCCTATCTGTGTGAACACGTCGGAAATAGTGTCATAAAAGGACTTGAGCAGCCAGTTTATAAGGCCGTCCCATATTGAGTCCACAAGGCCCTCACCAAAGGTCGAGAACACATTGCCAAGGGCCCCGCCAAGGCTGCTTATAAGCCCTCCAAGCCAGTCTAAAATGTGTATCATTCCCTTCTACATAGTCTGCCCCCGGTCGATGTCCTGCGTTTCCTCCTGCTCCGGGGCAAAGTAGGAGAGGTAATTGTGCAGAAACTGGGTGATTTTTATGTAATCACTCTGCAAGGGCTTCTTCAGCCCCCAGGATGGGCCGTCGCTGTCCTCGTCTATGACGATATTCTTTCCATGCAAGAGAATATCCTTGAATTTGACAAGGTGTGCGTCCACTTCGCCGTCCGTTCTGTTGATAATACGAATTTTTAAGGCATCGTAATGCTCCGCTATACCGGTGGTCACGAAACTGATTTTGACCCGCAGTTCCTTGTCCAGCGACCCCAATAGTGTCCGGCCCGCGAGGGTGTATCTTTGAATAAACGGAATACCCCGGACCATCTTCTGAAGTTCTGCTTCGTATAAATTCATGTAGTTCACCCCCTTTCGCGTGTGATCTTGTTTCATTGGGGAGGCCCCCTGGCCCTTCCCCTGATGTGCCCGCTCATAACACTATATTCCTACCACACCCCATATATAGAGGGGAGCGGTCAGGGTAAATACCAGACATGCGAACAGGATAGCTGGGGCGGCAAACTCGAACTGGCCATGCTTGCGATAGTCGAAATAACTGGTTGATATTTTAGCAAAGAATAATATCGCCAGTATCACATCGATTACCGGGAAGACCACGTCGTTCACGATGGACTTTATCTGCCCCTGGGCCTTTGTCCAGGTGGACTGCACTGCCCCGGCAACGTCGCCGGTGGCTGCGGCGGGCACGGCGAAACAGCAGATTAAGAGCGTCAAAACCGCCGCGAAACACAGAAGCTTATTTAATCTCTTGTGCATGAATTATCCCTCTCTTTTCTTTTTCTGCCGAGAACAGCTGAGACTACCACTCCGCCCAGGCTTACGCCAAACACAGCCAGGGCCAGGGGCCAGCCCCGGTCGCCGGTCTGCGGGGTGTCTACGGAGCCGCTGGGCTTGTCCTTCATGACGATGGTGATGGCTTCGCCGCTGTCCCTGACGGTGAACCTGATGTCCTCCGCAAGCTCATAACCCTTGGGCGCGCTGACCTCATGGAGAACATACTCCCCCGCGGGCAGCTTCTCGATGGTGTGGGGCTTGTCGGTAGAAGTCCAGCTTTCCACTACCTTGCCGTCCTTGTCCTTTATCTCCAGCTTGGCCCCGGAGAGCTCCTTGCCGGTGGCGGAGTCGATTTTGGATATCACGATTTGTGTTTTCCTGTTCTGGATGTCCTCCAGGGTGACGGTGCTGCTGTCCACCTTGACCGGGACGGTGCCTGCCAGCATGATGTAACCGGGTAAAGCCTCCAGCTCCTTGATCTGGTATTCGCCGTAGGGCACGTCCTTAAACTCAAACTTACCGGCCTTATCGGTCTTGGCGGTGGCGATGGCCTTGTCAGCGGTGAACTCCTTGGCGTCCTTTGCGAACAGGCCGAAGGTCACGCCCTCCAGGGGACTGCCCTCGGTGTCGGTCTTGCGGCCCACAATCTGGCCCCGAAGGAGCTTATTGTGGAACTTCACCTCTGCTTGCTCGCCAGCGGTGACGGTGACCGTCTGGCCCTCCTGGATCTCATAGCGGGCTGTAACCTTGTCGGCAATCTCCGTGACGGTGTACTCGCCGGGGGCGAGGTTGTCCACGTGGATTTCGCCGTCCTTACTGGAACTGCATTGCCCTTTGCATTTCCTCAAAGGCCGTCACGTAGGCGGCGGTGAAGAGTACGCCTTTCTCGCCGGTGAGCTTGTTGGCGATCATGTCACACCCCTTTTTGGTGATGAGGTAGCAGGGACGGGTTTCGCCTTTGCTGTCCTTGTAAGAGCTTTCGATGAAAAAATCAACCGGCGCAAAATTGCGCTCGTTGGCTTTCTCCATAATTTCAATGTACTTGCGAATGTCGCGGAGAAGTTCTTTGTGGTTTCTCTCCACCATCTCCGCAACCTCGCGGCTGTCGATGGCCTGTTGACCGCGGATGTTCTTGACCGTCATGTTTTGCTCCTTTCAGTTTTACGCGATGTTTTCTCTAACAATTTCTGTCACATCAATACCCAGCGCCGCGGCTACCTTACCCGCCGTCTTGGGCCAACAGGTGCCACGCGTGAACAGCGTGCTGATGTTTTGCCGGGAGATACCACAGATTTTAGCGAGGTCAGCCTTGCTCATGCCACGCTCTGCAAGAATGATGTTAAGTTTGAATGTGTCGAGTTGCATTTTTTCACCTCCTTCTATTCGTTGGCACATCCGTGCCTTACAGGCACATTATAACGCTTGCGTTTGTGCTTGTCAAGAACTTTTTAAGAAAATTCTTGACATTTTTGTGCCTATGAGTTACATTATAAAAAAGGAGTGAAAGAACTATGGAACTTGAGGGCATACGCAAAGCACGAAAAGCCGCAAAAGTAACGCAGGAAGAATTAGCAGAAATGGTTGGTCTTAACCGTGCAACAATCTCAAAATATGAAAGCGGAGCAATCATCCCGACATTAGGTCAACTTGGAAAAATAGCTAGAGCATTAAAAACTTCGGTTTATGAAATGATAGGCCCGGATTGGGATGGAATAGATATGTCAGATGCATTTGAGCCTGATAATACACCCCATAAAAAGACTTTGGACCAGCAGCTCTCCGGCATAGACTTTGCCCTCTCCGGCGAGATCCACGACCTGACCGACAACGAAAAGCAGGACATCCTCGACTATATCAGATTCAAGAAAAGTCAGAGGGGCGGCGGTGACAAATGACCCTGCTTGACCTGTACCAGCGGGCAGAGCAGGAGGGTGTAGATGTGGACTATTTTCCCATGCGAGAGGTCGTCTCCTTTTCACTGCCCGAGGGGTTGATTGCTATGGACGTTGACAAGATGAAAAACTCTCAGGAGGAAAAAGTTTTTCTTGCGCATGAATTGGGGCATATAGAAACAGGAAGTTTTTACAATGTTCATTCCGGGCTTGATGTCCGTGGGAAGCATGAGCGCCGGGCGGACAAGCAAGCAATAAAAATGCTCGTCCCGAAGGACGAGCTGGATAATGCGGTGAACTCTGGATTTACAGAGTTATGGGAACTTGCTGATTATTTTGACGTCAGTGAGGATTTCATGAAAAAAGCCATTTGCTGGTACAAATTCGGAAATTTGGAAGTTGACGATTATTTTGGACAATAAAAAATACCGTTCCTGGTATCAGAACGGCAAAAAAGGAGCCCCCAGCTATGAAAGAAATTACTCTGGCCGAATTCACAAAGGATACAGAGAATTATACCGTGCAAGCCGTGCGGGACGATGAGTTCTTAAAGATTCGGACAAAGGCCGGAAACGCTGTGCTGATAAGCGAGGCTGAATGGGACATCTTTTCAGACGCTATGAAGCTGGTTTTGGCGGCTGGCAGCAGCAAATAAAAAAGCCGCCCCCGGTGCTGGAACACTGAGAGCGGCAAGAAACAGGCTTACCCGAAACGGATAGACTGCTATGAAACAAGTAGATTATACCACCTCCGGGCAGGCTTTGCAAGTCATACTTTGGAGGTTTTTCTATGGCTAAAATCACGAAAACCAAGTCCGGCAAATACCGAACGCTGGTGTTCTACATAGACGAAGACGGCAAGCGGTGCCGAAAGTCTTTCACCCATGAGGACAAGAACACGGTCAAGTTCCTGGCGGCGGATTTCCTGGCCAATCAAAAAGCCGCCCACAAGGAGAACCGCATGACGGTGGGGGAGGCCCTGAAACGCTACACGGACAGCAAAGAGAACGTGCTGTCGCCTTCCACCATCCGCAGCTATCGGACGATCTGCCGCAACAGCCTGGCCGAGCTGCAAAAAGTCAGGCTCTGCGACCTGACAAACGAAGTCATCCAGAGGGCGATCAATGTGGAGACTGCCAAGCATAAGCCGAAAACGGTTTCCAATATTTACGGCCTGCTGACTGCCGCGCTGGGGATGTTCCTGCCGGAGTTTCGCCCGGCGGCGACCCTGCCTCAGAAAAAGCGCTATGAGGCGGTGGTGCCGGTAGACAGGCAGATCAAGGAACTGCTGGCCCTGGCCGCTGGCACCGATGTGGAGATACCAATCATTTTGGCCGCAATGGGCTCCCTGCGGGAGGGAGAGATCGCGCCGCTGCTGGTGGAGGATATTCTGGACAGCGGGGTGCGGGTCAACAAGTCAATGGTGCGGAACCAGAACGAGCAATGGGAAATCAAGCCGGTGCCAAAGACCCAGGCAGGGGAGCGGGTCGCGCCCCTGCCGAAAGAAGTTATCGCCAAGATTCGGGAGGCAGTCCAGGACAAGGAACCGGGCGACCGGCTCTGCGATATGACCCCAGCCATGATTTACAAGCACTATGCCAGCCTTCGGGGCCAGTGCGGGATGGAGCGCTGCCGGTTCCATGACCTCCGCCATTATTACGCCAGCATGGCCCACCTGCTCGGCGTGCCCGACCAGTACATCATGCTTTACGGCGGGTGGAGCGACAAGTCCACCCTCACAAAGATTTACCAGCAGGCCCAGGCCGACTACACAGATACCGAAAGCCAGAAGGTGACGGATTTCTTTGGTCGGATGCTGGGCGAAGTTCAGCCAAAAAATTGAACACTTTATTGAACACTTTTGAGCTGAAAAGGGCGTTTGAAACTCGCAAACCTTAATCGGCAAAACAGAATTGTGGTTTGAAAAGCCCAGTAAAAAAGCGCCCTCCAGCGGTTTCCCGCTTAGGAGTGCGCTTTTCTGTATGGTGGAGATGGCGGGAATCGAACCCGCGTCCGAAAGAGGGGCGCCGGGGCTTTCTACGGGCGTAGCTTTTGTTTTGGGATTCCCCCTGCCCGGCGCGCAAAAGCACGCTCCGGGCATCGGTAGCCCTCTTGGTCATGGCAAGGGTCGAAGGCGGCCCCCTCGCTCACGTTCACCGCTAGTCGACGCTCTTAGCCCGGCCGCGGTGCTCCGGGTAAGAACGGCTGCTTATTTAAGCAGCAACAGCAACAAAGTCGTTGTCGTTTAATTTTAAGGTTTGCCGGTTTTAAAGCGGTCCGGCACCGCTGCCCGCTTACCAGGGTTTCCCTCCCCCGTCGAAACCTTTACATCCCCATGGGAGAGATACTTTAATATTATACACCATATGCGCCGGTTATTCAAGTTCTTTTTTTGATTTTAAAGCTCATGGCAAGCATTACAATTAGGTTACACAAGGTCAAACGGCCTGTGTAACCTAATTTTTTGCAAAGAAATGGGAAAACGACGAACCGGGGGTGAAGAATCTTGCGGAAATATAGGTATTTGACATTCGCGGACCGCCAGCAGCCCACTATTCTGTATTTTTTCTTAATTCTTCTTAAAAGCTCTTGCTTGTGACGCAACGTAATGAGATATACTATATTGAGGAGGTGTGACATGGATAAACATAAAGCGATACCACAAGGTTATATGACCGTTGGTGAAATTGCAAGAAAAATGGACGTTACTGTACGGGCATTACAACATTACGACAGAGAGGGCTTGCTTTCCCCATCTGCCATGAGTGAAGGGGGGCGTAGGTTATATACAGATAAAGACATAGTAAAACTTCATCAGATTTTATCGCTCAAACATTTGGGATTTTCTTTGGACGACATAAAAAATCGACTGATCCCGCTTGATACACCAGATGAAATTGCTGATGTTCTAATGGAGCAGGCAGTCATTGTCAAACAGAAAATAGAAAGTCTGTCTGAATCGTTGAGAGAATTGGAGGTGCTGCGGGAAGAAGTCCTTCAAATGCAATCAGTTGATTTCAAAAAATATGCGGATATTATTGTTAATCTACAAATGAAAAACGATTTCTATTGGTTGATCAAACATTTTGACGACCAAACGCTTGACCATATCCGCAGCCATTTTGACAAAGACAGCGGAACGGCATTTGTGAACACTTTCATGCAGCTTCAAAACGAAGCAATAAGACTTCAAAATGCGAATATTCCTGCGGGTAGTGATGAGACACAGAATTTTGCAAAAGCCTATTGGGATATGATTATGGATTTCACTGGCGGAGATATGAGTATGCTTCCCAGACTGATTGAATTAGGGCAGTTTCAGAATGCAGACCATAAATGGAAAGTAGCCCAGGATATTGCGAACGGATATGTTGAACAAGCATTAGGTGTTTATTTTTCCCGTTTAGGCATTGACCCATTTAAGGAGGAAACAGAATGAATGAAGCTATAAAAATCAGTAATTTATCAAAGAGTTATGGAACTCACACTGTGCTGAATGGTTTAGATTTTAGCGTACAGCAAGGAGAAATTTTTGCTCTGCTCGGCGTGAATGGAGCTGGAAAAACCACGTCGCTTGAATGTATCGAGGGTTTAAGAAAATATGACAGCGGAAACATTACTATAAATGGAATCATGGGCATTCAATTACAATCGGCTTCTTTGCCGAAATACATTAAAGCACTGGAAGCTGTAAAGCTGTTTGCTAAATGGAATAAGACCTCTCTTGACAGAGCAGCGCTTGACGCTCTCGGTATTTATGAACTTGCAAAAAAGCCTTATTATCAATTATCAACCGGGCAAAAGCGGCGGCTCCATCTGGCGCTTGCATTAACACGAAATCCAGACATTTTGTTTCTTGATGAACCAACAGCAGGACTTGACGTTGAGGGGCAAATATCTTTACATGAACAAATCCGTCAGTTAAAAGCAATCGGAAAGACAATCATATTAGCAAGCCATGATATGGCAGAAGTTGAGAATTTGTGTGACCGGATTGCTATTCTTTCCGGCGGCAAAATTGCCTTTATCGGGACTGTCGGGCAACTGGGCGATACGATCGGGAAGCATTATAATATCACAATCCATACGGAAAACAGGACTGAAAACTATGAATCGGAAAATATCGGAAATTCCCTGCTTTCGCTGCTCATGCAGTACAAGGAAAAAGGAGAAACTATCACAGATATTAAGATAGACCGTGGTTCACTGGAACAGCATTTTATAAAAATTGCAAAGGGGGAGTAACAATGGGAGCTTTTTTATACGGAGTTTCTTTACAATGGAAGTTAGACATAAGGAGTAAAACATTACTTATAACCTGCTATATCGTACCTCTTTTGTCCTTTGTAATTATGGGCGGTATATTTACATCAGTCATGCCGGAAGCGAGATATACGCTTGTTCAGTCCATGACTGTATTTGGTGTGACAATGGGGGCGCTGATTGGTCTGCCGCCCTCTCTTGTTGAAATTTACAGCAGTGATATTAAAAAAGTCTATAAAGCAAATGGTGTTCCGTTAATATTAGGTCTTGCTTTAACCAACATTTCAGCGTATATTCATTTGTTCCTCATGAGCATTATTTTATATATTGCTGCGCCGGTGGCGTTTAACGCTGAAATACCAAAAAATCCGGGTATGTACTTCACCAGCCTCGCTGTTTTTATTGCAGTATCATTAAGTATTGCCAGCATAATTGGTTTGGCAGTAAAAGACCAGGCAAAAACTTCTATGTTTTCTATTATTGCTTTTTTGCCGTCAACCATGCTTTCTGGAATTATGTTTCCCATTGAACTACTTCCAAAAACGTTTGAAACGATAGGAAAACTATTTCCGGCTGCATGGGGATATAAATTACTGGCGGAAAATGCTTTTAAATTTGAAAGCCTTTTGCCACTGCTCTTGATTTTTATTTTAGCTACTGTTATGTGTAGTATTCTGTTACGAAGAATTGATAAATAGCAAAGCCAGCCGAGCCAGTCTTTGCTGCTGGGTAGTCAAGGAGCGACAGCAAAAAATGCTGCCGCCCCTTACTATCATTAAAATCTTAACTGCCACTTAGTAGGGAAGGGGAATTATTGCCCTGCCGCATTATACCGCTTTTTTATGAGACGGGCGTACCCAGGTTTTATGTGCCCCCTTGCGTTTCCCCATCTCATTTGGTATAATGATATGGTAACGGCGGGGCACACTACAAATATATGGACATGAAAAGGAGGGGGACGCATGGCTGGGGACAACAAGAACGGCTTTATGAAGGGCGCGGCGATCCTCTCTGTTTCCACCCTGGTGGTAAAGGCCCTGGGGCTTCTGTTCTCCATACCCCTTGCGAATTTCATCAGCGCCGAGGGAATGTCCTACTTCTACGGCGCGTATGACATTTTCACCGTCTTTCTCATGCTGTCCACAGCCGGACTGCCCATTGCGGTGTCCCGGATGGTGGGCACGGCCCACGCCATGGGCCGCAGAAAAGAGGCCGACCAGGTCTTCTCGGTGGCCTTCTGGCTGTTCTTCGGGATAGGCCTTCTGGGCTGTCTTGTGATGGTCTTCGGCGCAAGGCAGATAGCGGACCTTCTGGGAAAGCCCGGAGCCTACGGCACCATAGTGGCCCTGGCGCCCACGGTGTTCTTCATCTCCATAACCTCCGCCATCCGGGGATACTTCCAGGGGCGCTCCAATATGGTGCCCACGGCCGTGTCCCAGGTCATCGAGGCGGTGCTGAAGGTGGCCGTGGGAATTGGCCTTGCCTACTACATTATCTATAAGTACAACTCCGACGTATGGGCTGCCGTTGGGGCCATAACCGGCGTGTCGGTGAGCTCGGGGCTGGGGATGGTGTACCTCTCCTTCTATATGCTCAGGCAGCGCAGGAAGGACCGGGCCCTGCCCGAGGACGAGCACGCTGCTTCGGGCAGGCGGGACATGCTCATGTCCCTTCTGCGTTTTGCGGTGCCCATAACCCTTGGGTCCTGCTTTTTAAGCGTTCTGGACTTTGTGGACAGCGCGGTGCTTATGGACCGTATGAAGATGGCGGCGGGCTTTACCCAGTCCCAGGCCGACTGGTACAGCGGAGTGCTGGGCAATGCCCGGAAGTTCTTTGACCTGCCGGGGTCCTTTGTGGTGCCCATCTCCACGAGCCTGCTGCCGGTGCTCTCGGGGGCCATAGCCGCGGGGGACAGGCCCCAGGTGCGGCATATCTCCTCCATGTCCATGCGCATGACCCTGCTCATCTCCATACCCGCAAGCGTGGGCATGTCCATCTTCGCCGAGCCCATCTGCCAGCTGCTGCTGTTCAGCAGCCCGGAGGTGTCTGCGGGCACGGCGCGGCTTTTGCAGGTACTGTCCATGGCTATCGCCTTCAGCAGCACGGTCTATACCACCAACGCCATGCTCCAGTCCTTCGGCAGGACCACCCAGCCGGTGATAAATATGGCGGTGGGGGGCGTTGTGAAGATAGGGATATCCTACGCCCTCGCGGGGATACCGGAGATAAACGTAATGGGCTCTGCCATAAGCACGGTGGTCGCGTACCTTGTGATAGTGGTAATGAACATTATCGCCATAAGGGAGAGTATGCCAAGCATGGACAGCGTTATAGGCACAGCGGCCCCAATGCTGGCATCGGCGGGGCTTATGGGCGCGGCGTCATATGGGGTGTATCTGGGGCTTACCCGGTTTTTGTCCCCAAGGCTGGCGCTGATACCGGCCATTGTGGCGGCTATAGCGGTCTACGCTGTGTGCGTGGTGCTGTTTAGGGCGGTCAGCTATGAGGACGTGTGTATGCTCCCCAAGGGGGAGGCCATAGCGAGGCTTCTGAAGGTGAAGAAGGCCGTGAGGCCAAGGCATATGGTGACGAAGACTGTGTCTACCCGGCCCTCAAAGGGCGGGCGGCATATGAGGAATATGTAAAATAAAAAATTTGATAGGGGAGATAGATCATGCTGATACCACATCTGCATTTTTGCGGGGACTGTGAAAGGGCGATCGCCCTGTATGAAAAGGCGTTCAATACCAGGGCCGAGAGCGTTGTGCGCAACTCCGACTATGCGCCGGAGGAGTGTGAGGGCGACGGCGGCATAGCCCATGCGGTCATGGATATACACGGGCAAAAGGTCTTTTTGAACGATAGGTTCGGGAATAAGGACAGGTCCCTTGACTGCGCCGTGCATTTGATAGTCATGTTCCAGAGTGTGGAGGAGCTTCTCGCCTGCTACGAGTTTTTCAGGGAGGGGAGCAAGGTGATCGACCCCTTTGAGGAGCTGCCGTACAGCAAACTGGCGGGGAACTTTATCGATGAATTTGGCGTGCAGTGGGGATTTATGACGGAGCAATAACATAGAGAGGTGAGATTTTATGAAGGTCACATTCATCCTGCACAGCGGCTATTTTGTGGAGCTTGAAAGCTACTGTCTGCTGTTCGACTACTGGAAGGGGGATATACCGCAGTCGGATAAGCCCCTGTATGTGTTCGCGTCGCACCACCACGAGGACCACTTCTCCCCGGAGGTCTTTAAGGAGGCGAGGCCCGGGCGGCAGGTGCGCTTTATCCTATCGAAGGATATCTTCGAGCGCCGGGTGCCCGAGGAGCTGCGGGAGGCGGCGCTGTTCGTAAAGCCCCACGAGACCCATGAGCTGGAGGGCCTGCGGCTGGCCACCTTGAAGTCCACGGACGAGGGCGTGGCGTTCCTTGTGGAGTGCGAGGGCAAGAGGATATACCACGCCGGGGACCTGAACTGCTGGGTGTGGGAGGGGGCTCCCAAGTGGCAGAACGACATGATGGCGAAGGCTTATAAGGACGAGTTAAAGCTTCTGGAGAGCAAGGACATCGATGTGGCCTTTGTGCCCCTGGACCCGAGGCAGGATGCGGACTTTGACCTGGGGATGAGGTACTTCTTCGAGGCGGCTGGCGCCACTCATGTGTTCCCAATGCACATGTGGGAGGACTATACGGTGGTGCCCCTCTTTAAGAGCACGCCAACATATAGGGAGTACGCGCCACATGTGATGGACGTGAAGGAGCCGGGGCAGGCTTTTGAGATATGAGATATAGTAAACGCGAACTGCGTTAACTAAAAGGGACCGGGCGGTTTGCCGGGTCCCTTTTATGTTAGGGTATAAGGACTTTCGCTTTTGCGTGGCCCTCGGCGGTCTGGGTCACCTGGATGCGGTTTCCTATGCGGTTTTGAAGCTCCTGCACGTGGGAGATGACCCCTATCATGCGCCCGCCGGACTGTAAGAGGGCCAGGGCCTTCATGGCCGCGTCCAGGGTCTCGGAGTCAAGGGAGCCGAAGCCCTCGTCGATGAAGATGGAGTCAAGGCCCACAGCCCCGCTGTGGCTCTGGACCACCTCTGAGAGCCCGAAGGCCAGGGACAGGGAGGCAAGAAACTGCTCGCCGCCGGAGAGGGTCTCGATGGACCGGGGCAGCATGGACGCGCCGTCCAGCACCTCCAGGTCCAGGCCGCTCATGGCCCCGCCGCCCCTGGGGGAGCCCGCCAGCTGCAGGGCGTAGCGCCCGCGGCAGAGCCGCTGGAAGAAGCGGTTGGCCGAGACCAGCACCTGGTCCAGGGTGACGCTTAGTACGTATTGGAGGATGGGGGTCTTCATGGGGTTGCCGCCGGAGAGGGCCCGGCTGAGCCTTGAGACCCGGCCGAACTCCCCGGAGAGCCCGGCTATTTTCTGGTCCAGCTCCCTTATGGAGCCCAGGGCCGCACGGCGGGATCTTAGGGCGCTCTTTGCCTCGCCGATGGCCTGGGAGCAGTGCTGGGCATCCTCACGCAGGGCCTTTGCGGAGGCCGCCAGCTCCGGGAGGTCCAGGGGCTGCGGCCAGCGCTTTTGCGCCTTTTCAAGCTCATCTTTGGCGGCTTTCGACGCGGCCTGGGCCAGGGTCAGGGCCTCCCGGGCCCGGGCACGCTCCTGGGCCTGGAGCCCGGCGGTCTCCCGCAGGGACACGGCCTTTTGGGCAAGGCTTTGAGATAGGGTCTCCTGCTCTTTTATGGCCTGCTCAAGGGCCCGGGGGTCCGCGCTGCCGAGCCGGGAGAGGGCTTCACCGGCCTGGCGCTCCAGCTCCCCGGCCCGGGCGTCGAGGGCCGAGAGCCGGGCTCTTTTCTGGGCCTGCTCCTGCTCTATGGCGTCCCGGCGGGCCCGCAGCTCCTCAAGGCGCGCCACGGCCTTTTGCAGCTGGGCCGCAAGCTTCCGGGCATCCGCCGCCTCTGCGGCTGCTCCTGCAAGCATTGCTGGGGCCTCGTCCGGGGCGGGGCAGTCCTTGCAGAGCTGTTCCTGCTGGGCAAGGGATTCCCGGGCGGCTGCCAAGCTATCGGCTTTGGCCTTGGCAAGGCCCTGGGCCTCGCTCAGGGCCTCCCGAGCCCGCTTTTCGCCGGTGCGCAGAAGGTCCAGCTCCCGGGGGGATAGGGCGCTGTGCACCGGGTCCCTGGCGGGGGCGGGGTGGTGCGTGGAGCCGCAGACGGGGCAGGGCCGGCCATCCTCGAGGGTCCCGGCCAGCTCCAACGCGGCGCTGCCCCTTAGAAGCGCCTCCTGCTCCTTTAGGCGCAGGGAGATGGTGTCCCAGTCCACCCGGCGCTGGCCGGCCTGGGCTTCGGCTTCCTTTAGGGACTTCTGCCCTTCCAGCAGCGCGGCGCGGCGGCGGGCTAGCTCCTCCAAGGCGGCGCACTGGCCCTCGAGGGTCTGCCGCCGCTCTAAAAGCCCCGGCAGGCGCAGGTTGGCCTCCCGGCAGCGGCCCTCGTACTGCGCGCCGGTGTCCATGCGCTTTTTGACGTCCTCCTGCTCCTTTCGGGCAGTTTCCAGCTGGGTCTCAAGGCTTTTTTGCTCCTTTCGGGCCAGCTTCGCCTTGTCCGAGGCGTCCAGAGCGGCGGCAAGCTGGGAGAGCTTCGCGGCAAGGCGCTCCCGCTCCCGGGCGGCGGCGGTGGACTTCTCCTGGAGCTCTGCGGCCTCTCTCAGCATGGCCTCGGTTTTGGGGGCGGCCTTTTCAAGGGCATCCGCCCTGGAAAGGGCCCCGGAGAGCTTTTCCCCGGCATCCTTTGCCGATTGGCGCAGTCTGTCAAGCTCCTCCGCGGCCTTCAGCCGGGTCTCGGTCTCGGAGAGCGTTTTGCCGTTCTGGTCCAGCCGGGTGATAAGCGCCGCCAGCTCCTTTTCAAGCTCCGCTGCGGACCGCTCCAGACTTTCCGTGTCCTCTGCGCCCTCCTGGCCGAGAAGGGTATCACGCAGGTTCTCAGCGTCCCGGGCCTGGGTCTCCAGGGACTTTTCCCGCTCCCGGAACCGCTCCCGGAGCCGCTCCCAGACCTCGGCGGAGAACAGGGTGCGCAGTATCTCCCCCTTCTCCCGGCTGCCAGCACGCAGGAGCTTTAGGAAGTCTCCCTGGGGCAGGACTATCACCTGCCGGAACTGGCGGTAGTTAAGGTGCAGAAGCTCCTCGGCCTTCTGGGTCACGGACAGGGCGCTGCCCCCGGCCAGGAGCTCCGGGGGGGCATTGCCGTCCAGCGTAAAGCACTCATGGGTCTCTCGGAGCTCCGTCTCCTTGGAGCGCTTTGTGTACGTGTACTGGCGGCGGCAGAAGCGGTAGGCCCGGTCCCCCAGGGTGAAGTCGAACTCTATGAGGGTGTCCAGCTCCGGCGGGGCGCTCATGCAGCGCATACCGGAGAAGTCCCGGCCCTCGCCGGTGGCACGGCAGTATAGGGCAAAGCACATGGCGTCGAGAATGGAGGTCTTCCCCCCGCCGGTGGGGCCGGAGATGAGGAAGATGCCCCCGTCGCCGAAGCCGGTGAAGTCCAGCTCGGTCCTCTCAAGATAGGGCCCGAAGGCCTGGATAAGCAGCCGCAGGGGCTTCATGGCTGTACCTCCTTCCATATCTCCCTAAAGAGCTCAAGGTCCGCTTCCTCTGTGTCCAGGCCGCAGACGTCCTTCATGAAGGCAGTAAATATCGCCTGCTCATCCCGGCCGGCGAGCCTGCCGGAGCGCTCTCCGGCGGCTTTAAGGGTCCAGGAGCTGGTGACACAGAGCAGGTTCGGGTATCGGGGGCGCAGCCGCTGTGCGCAGAGAAGCACCGGGTCACGGTCTGTTAGGTCCAGCTCCACATAGTCCTCTGAGGAGCCGGACATGAGATCCTCAAAGGAGCCCTTTATCCTCCGCACGTCCCTAAGGGGCGGTATGCCTATCTCCTGACAGTCTATTCTGCCGCCGGATATCTCAAGGCGCAGAAAGCACTTGCGCTGGTCCGCCTCGCTGACGGAATACTTCAGGGGCGAGCCCGAGTAGCGGGCGTTCTCCCCGGCGGGCTGGGGGCCGTGGAGATGGCCCAGGGCCACGTAGTCGAAGCCCTCGAAAACGCCGGGGGAGACCTGTCCGCTGCCGCCAACGAAGATGCTCTCGGAGTCGCTTACAAAGGCCCCGGCGGCAAAGCAGTGGGCCACGAGTATTTGCGGAAGCCTTTGGTCCAGGGTGGGCCGTATCTGGTCCAAAATGGCGCCCATACAGGCGGTTTCACCCCTGAGGCTGTTGTCCGAGAGGAAGTCGCGGACCGCGGAGGGGTCGCAGTAGGGCAGAAGGGTCAGCTGGACGGATTCGCCGTCATGGGAGAGGGTGACAGGGGTAAGGGCCTCATTAAGGGTGGTGGCTATGTACACGCCGCTTCGGCGCAGGGCGCTTTTCATTATGGCCATGCGGCCCGCGCCGTCGTGGTTGCCGGAAATTGCGAAGACCTTGCAACCGAGGCTTACCAGACGGTCAAGAACTGCGTCAAATAGCTGTATGGCCTCTATGGACGCAACCTGCCGGTCGTATATGTCCCCGGCGATGACGAGGGCGGCGGGACGCTCCTGCTCTATGGCGGGGAGAAGGACGCTATAGAGAAAGTGTTCCTGGTCGGAAAGCAGGCTGCGGCCGTAGAGCATACGGCCCAGGTGCCAGTCTGAGGTGTGGTATATCAGCATGATGTGCCCCCTTGGATATTGAGCGGTACTTTATATAGAGTTAACGGTAAATTAAGAAAATCCTACTTTTCTTTCGGGTCTGGGCAGTGTATAATAGATACGTCTGACAGACGTATCTATACAGTCAGTTATATTATACCATGGATGGGGAGGAATGAACAGATGAAATTTATCCGCTTGCTTACAGCGGTAGTTCTGGCCGCGCTGACGGCGGCAATGACGGCCCTGCCCGCGGCGGCGGAGGGCTTTACCTTCAACTGGGACCTTGGGGGGGACGACATATATAACGGCGGCCTGATAGGCGCGGAGACCAACAGCGACAGGCCCCACTGCAAGTCTCTGTTCATGCTGAACATAGACACGGACACGGTGGTCTATACCCTGAACCCCGACGACCCGCTGCCGATGGCGTCCATGACGAAGATAATGACGTATATCGTGGCGTATGAGAATATCCCCAACATAGAGAACACGGAGATAACCGTGCCCCAGGCCGTGGAGGACGACCTGGAGGGCACAGGCAGTTCCCTTGCGGACGTGCAGGTGGGGGAGAAGCTGACGGGCCTGCAGCTTTTGCACCTTCTGATGATACCCTCGGGCAACGACGCGGCGGTTACACTGATGAAGCATGTGGACAGCCTGTATGAGAGCGGGCAGCTTACGCCGCCGGACGCCCCGGACCCGGAGGACCCGGCCGGGGCGGGGGAGGACCCTACTCCCGCGCCCCAGGCGGAGGGGGACCCGGAGGATAACGGCGAGGACGGCGTTACGGACTATACCGGGAAGAGCTATTTTGTACAGCTTATGAACGAGAAGGCGGAGGAGCTGGGGTGCAGGAACACCCATTTTGCGAACCCCCACGGCCTTCACAGCGAGAACCACTACAGCTCGGCCAGGGACATGGGCAGGATAACCCAGTACGCCATGAAACTGCCGTACTTTATGGACATAGTGAAGCGGGACGGGTATGAGAAGGAGCCCACCAATATGGACCCGGAGGGCAGCGGCTTCGCGAACACCAACAGGATGATACTGCCGTATGAGGACGACTATGGCAACGCCTACTGGTACAGCTACGCAAACGGTATAAAGACCGGGTCCCATGACCAGGCGGGGTACTGTCTGGCGGCCTCGGCCACGACCTTTGGCTATACCTATATCGTCATAGCCATGGGCAATATGGAGGGGTACGAGAAGGGCGTGCACGAGGAGATGCTGGACTGCCGGACGCTATTTCGGTGGGCGTTCACGAGCCTTGGAAAGAAGACGATAGCTTCGCAGGGAGACATAATGAGCTCGGTGAAGCTTGAGTACGCGTATCAGAAGGACGAGCTGCTGCTGGCGGCCAGCGATAATGTGAGCGTCATGCTGCCGGACAGCGTGGAGCAGAGCTCCATCGTGGTGACGGTGGATAAGCCGGAGAGCGTGCAGGCCCCCATACGAAAGGGGGAGGTCATCGGGACGGCGACCTTGAGCTATGCCAATGAGGTGATAGCCACGGTGCCGGTGGTGGCCACGGAGTCGGTGGCCAGGAGCGACCTGATAGCGGGCTGGGAGCAGGGGCGAAAGCTGCTCAGTTCCCCATGGTTCATAGCCATAATGGCGGCCATCGGGGCGCTGGTGGTGGTGTACCTGATACTGGTGATATTCTATCGAAGGAAGCAGAAGCAGCTGAAAAGAGTGAAGAAGTTTAGAGACATGTAAAACGAGGGGGTCAAGGGGAACGGTGTTCCCCTTGCAGGGTGTGGGACAGAGTCCCACGACCTTGCCGAAGGCCAAAAGATAACCAAAAGAAATTAGGGCTTTTCCCAAAGGGAAAAGCCCTAAAAAACTCTCTCACGTCAAATAGAACACCCGCACTCCTCGCACTCAGGTATGTCTCCAACAATAGGCGCGGGATCAATACCCTGGCGCTGATAATAGTCGGAGACAGCAGCCTTTATAGCCTGCTCGGCAAGAACCGAGCAGTGGACCTTCACCGGCGGCAGCCCATCCAGAGCCTCCATAACGGCCTTGTTGGTAAGCTTCAAGGCCTCGCTGATAGGCTTGCCCTTGATAAGCTCGGTGGCCATGCTGCTGGTGGCGATAGCCGCGCCGCAGCCGAAGGTCATGAAGCTTACGTCGGTGATGGTGTCGCCCTCCACCTTGATGTACATACGCATGATGTCGCCGCACTTGGGGTTGCCCACCTCGCCGACGCCGCTGAAGTCCTTCATCTCGCCCACGTTGCGGGGGTTCGCGAAGTGGTCCATTACCTTTTCACTGTATGCCATAGCATATCATCCTTTCCGAATAGTCTTGGCTGTAAGCTGCCTGTATTTTTTATTTGTCTCCAGCTCCGGCGCGAACTCCCTGCGGCCCTGGATAATGAGGTTGAGCAGGAGGGTGGGCAGGCTGAGAATGAGCACTCTGAGGAGGACTCTGCGCAGCCTTGCCGGGGCGTTTTCGGGGAGCTTTCTACATATATTCATCGTAGTTCACCTTGCCCTGCCGTATAGCGTCCCAGAGGGGGGACATATTCCGAAGCCTGTCGATGATCCCCGGCAGGACCTCCAGGATATAGTCGATGTCCTCCATGGTGTTGTAGTCCCCGAAGGAAAGCCGCAGGGAGCCGTGGGCCACCTCGTGGGGGAGGCCGATGGAGAGGAGGACGTGGCTGGGGTCCAGGGAGCCGCTGGTGCAGGCCGAGCCGGAGGAGCCGCTTATGCCGTGCATGTCCAAAAGCAGCAGAAGGCTTTCGCCCTCGACCCCCTGGAAGCAGAAGCTGACGTTGCCGGGGAGGCGGTGCTCGCGGCTGCCGTTGAGACGGGAGCGCTCTATCTTTAGTATTCCGTCTATCAGCTTGTCGCGCATGGGGGTAAGCCGGGCTATACGCTGGTCGATGGTGTCGGTGGCGCGCTTGATGGCCGTGGCGAGGCCCACTATCTGGGCCACGTTCTCGGTGCCGGCCCGGCGGCCGCGCTCTTGGGCGCCGCCGTCCATGAAGTTCTCTATAAGCACCCCGCTCCTGATGTAGAGGGCCCCAACGCCCTTGGGAGCGTGTATCTTGTGGCCGGAGAGGGAGAGCATGTCGATATTCTGGGCCTTCACGTCGATGTGCACGTTGCCTACGGCCTGGACCGCGTCGGTGTGGAACAGGATGCCGCGCTCTTTACAGATACGGCCCAGCTCCTCTATGGGCTGGATGGTGCCGATCTCGTTGTTGGCGTACATTATGGTGACCAGGGCGGTATCATCGGTAATGGCGGCGGAGAGCTCCTCCGGGCGCACAAGGCCGTCCTCGTGGACGGGGAGATAGGTGACGGTGAAGCCATCCTTCTCCAGGGCCTGACAGGTGTGCAGCACCGCGTGGTGCTCGAAGGCCGAGGTGATGATGTGGGTCTTGCCGTGCTTGCGGCGCTGGGCCCGGGCCGCGCCCTTTATGGCCCAGTTGTCGCTCTCGCTGCCGCAGGAGGTGAAGTATATCTCGTTGGGCTTTGCGCCAAGACAGGCGGCAACGTCCGCTCTCGCCTGCTCCAGAGGGGCCTTGGCCTGCTGGCCCAGCTCGTAGAGGCTGGAGGGGTTGCCGTATACCTCCTTGTAGAAGGGGAGCATTGCCTCCAGGACCTCCTCGGATACGGCGGTGGTGGCGGCGTTGTCGGCGTAAACTTTTCTCTTTGCCTGCATATTTTTTACATCCTTTCGATGGCTGTCTTTTTGGGAAGTCTGCCCTTACAGGATAAATATATACCTTTTTAGTATACTTTGTCAAGCCCCTGGGGAAATTTTCTTTTATTCTGGCATAAACCGCGGCGGTAAAGCCTAGAATATGGTAACGGAAGTGCCGCCGGGCTTGACAGGGGGCGGCAATATATAGTACAATAACAAATATATATCTTCGGGCGATACGGCGAAGGCCGTTTTTTTATAAGCGCGCGGCACGATACGCCGGGCGCACACTACAACATATTACAGCAGCCCCCCGGCGGACCGGGAGGCCAGCCGGGTGCGCCCCGGAGTGAGGGCGGCCGGGCAATAAGTTAAGGAGGAAGCTAAGTGGCAGAAGTTGAAAAGAAGAATAGCAGGCCCCGCAGGGGCCAGGCAAAGGAGGCCCCAAGGGTGGGGAAGATATCCGGTCCCAGGCAGAACACGGGGAGACCGGCACAAAAACAGGAATCCCAGCGCCGGCAGACCCGGTCCGGGCAGGGCGGAGGGCAGAATCAGGGCGGCAAGCAGCGCGCCCGCCAGCAGGGGGCAAGGCAGCAGGACGGGGCCCGCGACCGCCAGAGCCTGGGCCTTGGCACGGCGCCCATGACCGCCGCGGCCCAGAGGGCCCAGCAGCAGATAGCCGCCAGAGGCGCGGCCGCCGCCCAGCCCAAGCGCGGCAGGGGCAGGCCCAGAAAATCCCAGAAGCCCCCGGTGAAGGTGTACTTTCTGGGGGGGCTCAACGAGATAGGCAAGAACTTCACCCTCTATGAGTGCCAGGGGGACATGATAATCGTGGACTGCGGCCTGGCCTTTCCGGACGAAGATATGCTGGGGGTGGATCTGGTGATACCGGACTTCACCTTTGTGGAGAAGAACCGGGACAAGATAAGGGGCGTGGTGATAACCCACGGCCACGAGGACCATATCGGCGCGGTGCCGTACCTTTTGAAAAAGCTGAACGTGCCCGTATACGGCACGGCCCTGACTATAGGGCTTATAGAGAGCAAACTGAAGGAGCACAGCCTGACGGGCTCGGCGAAGCTGAGGGTGACCCCTCCGGGCAGCCATATCAAGCTGGGGTGCTTCGAGGTTGAGTTCATACATGTGAACCACTCCATCGCGGACTCGGTGGCCCTGGCGCTGCACACCCCGGCGGGGGTGTTGGTGCACACCGGGGACTTCAAGATAGACTGCACCCCCGAGGAGGGGGAGATGATAGATCTGGCGCGGTTCGCGGAGCTGGGCAAGGAGGGGGTCCTGGCGCTGCTGATGGACTCCACCAACGCCGAGCGCCCGGGCTATACCCAGACCGAGCAGACGGTGAACAACTCCCTTGACAACCTCTTTATGAGGGCCGAGGGCAAGCGGATAATTGTTGCGACCTTCGCGTCCAGCATAAGCCGGGTGCAGATGATAATAAACTGCGCGGTGAAGTATGGCAGGAAGGTGGCCCTCTCCGGGCGCAGCATGGTGAACGTCATGGGCATTGCCAGCGAGCTGGGGTATCTGGACATCCCCGACGGGGTGCTGGTGGACCTGAACCTTATAAACCGCTATGAGCCCGGGCAGCTGGTGCTCATCACCACCGGCAGCCAGGGGGAGCCCATGTCGGCGCTGACCCGCATGGCCTTCTCCGACCACAGACAGGTGGCAATAGGCCCCGGTGACTTCATTATACTGTCGGCCCGGCCCATACCCGGCAACGAGAAGACCGTGGGGGCCGTGGTAGACGAGCTTTTGAAGCAGGGCTGCACGGTGATATACGAGTCCATGTACGAGGTGCACGTGTCGGGCCACGCCTGTCAGGAGGAATTAAAGCTCATACACGGCCTTGTGAAGCCCAGGTTCTTCATCCCGGTCCATGGGGAGCAGAAGCATCTGCAAAAGCACGCGGGCCTTGCGATGGCCATGGGCATGGACAGGAAGGACATCTTTATCGGGGAGATAGGCAGCGTTCTGGAGCTGCACGAGGACAGGATGAAGCAGCTCTCGGACGTGCCCGCGGGCAGCGTGATGGTGGACGGCCTTGGGGTCGGCGACGTTGGCAGCGTGGTGCTCAGAGACCGCAAGCATCTGGCGGAGGACGGGCTAATTGTGGCGGTGTGCTCCATCGAGTCGGACACCGGGCATGTGGCCGCCGGGCCCGACATCGTCTCGCGGGGCTTTGTGTACGTGCGGGAGAACGAGCCGCTGATGGAGGAGGCCCGCAGGGTGGTCTACAGGGCCCTGGAGGACTGCGCGGACCACAGGGTCCGGGACTGGGCCGACATGAAGCAGTGCGTCAAGGACGAGCTTTCAAAGTTCCTGTATAAGAAGACACAGAGGAACCCGATGATACTGCCCATAATCATGGAAGTTTAGGGGGAGCGAAACGAAAAAGTTTCGTCCACCTTTTTAAAGGTGGCGGGGTCCAGGGGTGGAACCCCTGGCCGCCGGAGGCTGTAAAAATACTCCAAGGAGCTGAGTAAGGTGCGCAGAAAAAAAGTGTGGGTCACCTCCCCGCTGATGTACCTGATGGCCGCGGCCATGCTGGCCATGGCCATAGCGAGCTATCCCTATAACAGGATAGTGTTCCTTATCGAGATGACCGCCGCGGGGCTCTGCGCCCTGGGGGTGACGGTGTCGGGGATACTGTACCGCACCAACGCCGTCACCACCCTGAGGGCCGCCGCGCGGGTCCTCACGGCCGAGGACCAGGAGGTGCTTGAGAAGTTCGCCCTGCCCGTGGCGGTGGCGGCCCCGGCGGGGGACGTGGTCTGGGTCAACGAGGCCTTTGCACTCTCCCTGGGAAAGGGCAGGCCGAGCCTTGGAGAGAACATCTCAAGGTACATCTACCCCAAGACCTTCAGGCAGGTGATGGAGGCCGCGGGCACGGCGGTGGCCTATGGGGGAAGGGAGTACACCGTGTACGGCGCAAAGGCACGGCACGGGTATATACTCTACTTTGTGGACGACACCTACTTCAAGGCCGTGAATAAGGAGTACCGCGACAAGCGGCCTGTGGTTTGCATAGCATCCTTTGACAACCGGGAGGAGATGGCCCGTGACGACGCGGGGGGCGAGGAATCGAGAATCACCGCCGAGGTGGAGGCCGTGCTCAGAAGCTGGGCCATGAAGGAGATGGCCGGGTTCATGCGCCGGGTCTCAAGCGGGCGGTATCTCATCATCACCGACGACGCGCATGTGGAGGAGGCGAAGCAGAAGCGCTTCCCGGTGCTGGACAGCGTGCGGGAGGTCAGGAACAGCCGGAACACCATGAGCGCCACGGTCTCCATAGGCGTGGGCCGGGGCGCGGGCGGGGTGGCCGAGAGCGAGCGTTGGGCCAGGCAGGCCATTGACATGGCCCTGGGCCGGGGCGGCGACCAGGTGGCCGTTATGCAGGGGGGCGATACATACGAATTCTTCGGGGGCCTCTCTAAGGGCGTTGAAAAGCGCGACAAGGTGCGCACCCGGGTCATCGCCGCCACTTTAAGCGACCACGTGAAGCAGAGCGACCGGGTGTTTATCATGGGGCACACAAACTCGGATCTTGACGCTGTTGGCGCGGCGGCGGGAATGTGGGCGGTCATATACAAGGGCCTTGAAAAGCCCGCCCATATCGTCATAAACCGGGGGAGCACCCTTGCGGGGTCACTGGTGGACATGATAGAGCGGGCCTATCCAGGGGAGGGGGTCTTTATAAGCCCCCAGGAGGCCCTGCAGGCCATCAGCGAGCGCTCGCTGCTTATAGTGGTGGACACCCACGCGGTGAACTATGTGGAGAACCGGGAGGTCCTGGACAGCGTGAAGCGGGTGGTGGTGATAGACCACCACAGGATGATGGTGACCCATATAAAGAACGCACTGATATTCTACCACGAGCCATACGCCAGCTCCGCGTCGGAGATGGTGACGGAGCTGGTGCAGTATATCAAGTCCTCGGCCATAGACCGGGCGGACGCCCAGGCGCTCTTGGCCGGGATAATGCTGGACACCAAGAACTTTGTATTAAAGACCGGCGTGCGGACCTTTGAGGCGTCGGCGTACCTTAGACGGCGGGGCGCGGACACGGTTTCGGTGAAGAAGCTGTTTTCCAATACCCTGGACAGCTATAAGCGCAAGGCCCAGCTGGTGTCGGGGGCGGAGATATATAAGGAGTGCGCAATAGCGACCTCAAGCTGGGAGTTCGACGACCTGCGGGTGGCTTCGGCCCAGGCGGCGGACGAGCTTCTGGGCATACAGGGGGTGAAGGCGTCCTTCGTACTGTATAAGGTGGGCGGGGACGTGAGCATCTCGGCCAGAAGCCTTGGGGACGTGAACGTGCAGCTTATCCTGGAGGAGTTCGGGGGCGGCGGGCACTTTACCATGGCCGGGGCGCAGATAAAGAACGTCTCTATGGGCGAGGCGAGACGGCGGCTGATACGGGCGCTGGACGATAAGCTGGAGGAGACGACGGTGAACTGAGAGGTGATAGCTTATGATACACAACGAGTTTGACCCGGACAGGAGAGCGATAATTAATCCGGAGGACAGCTTTCACCGGCCGGACGGGGACTTTCCGGAGATATGCGTCGGGATATTCTCAAAGCCCATTATGGAGTGGCTGCTGGAGAAATACGGCGGGACGGAGATAAGCCATTTCGGGTGCTGTATAGGAGCTGTGCCAGTCTATAAGGTGAGCGCTTTCGGCACGGAGGCGGCGGTCTTTATGCCCTTTGTGGGCGGGCCGGGTGCTGCCTCAACTATGGAGATGAGCATACCCATGGGCGGGAGGTACTATGTGTACTTCGGCGCGGCGGGGGTGCTTCAAAAGGGCATATCCCACGGCAGACTGCTGCTGCCGACGGCGGCCATAAGGGACGAGGGGCTTTCATACCACTACCTGCCGGCGGCGGACGAGGTGGAGCTGGACCCGGAGGACGTGCAGGCCTGCCGGGAGGCGATGGACGGGCTGGGGGTCTCCTTTGCCCAGGGGAAGACCTGGACCACGGACGCGTTCTTCCGGGAGACAAGGGCGAAGACCGCCAGAAGGCGGGAGCAGGGGTGCATTTCGGTGGAGATGGAGTGCGCGAGCCTGGCGGCGGTGGCGCGGTTCAGGGGGGTGCACTTTGCGGAGTTTTTCTACGCGACCGACACCGTGGACGACGCGGGGTGGGACAGCGGGGTCCTGCATGAGAAGGGCGCGGGGCTGGAGGAGGTCTGCTTCAGGGTGGCGGTGGAGACCGGCAAGCGCATGAGAGCGGCGCGAAGCGAGTAAAAGTTTCGTCAACCTTTACAAAGGTTGCAGGGTTTGGGACAGAGTCCCAAGGTCTTGCGGCTGAGCGAAGCGAAAGCAAAAATAATCAAAGAAGAAGGTAAAATAATTATGCACATCATGTCCCAAGACGGCAGATCGGTCGGCGAGTATCAGCTGCTGACTGTCAGAAAGCTGACCGGCAAGAGGTTTGGAATCCACGGATACTGCCACACAGGAAACCTGGACAAAATGCTAACAGACCCATCTATCGCCGAATACAACAGCGAGGACCGCGCCCAGCGGGAGCTGGAGGCGGTGTTAGCGGCCATGGAGCGCGGGGACAGGACATACAGGCTGAGGCCCGAGACGGAAATATAAGACATAAATACCCGAAAGGATGATAAAAATGAAAGTAGTATTATTACAGGACGTAAAATCCAT
This sequence comes from uncultured Eubacteriales bacterium, assembly GCA_910584745.1. Classification (GTDB taxonomy): domain Bacteria; phylum Bacillota; class Clostridia; order Oscillospirales; family Acutalibacteraceae; genus Acutalibacter. The sequence continues at coordinate 88,504 of CAJUDG010000012.1, read as the reverse complement.
AGGCAAGAAGGGCGAGCTGAAGGAGGTCTCCGACGGCTACGCCAGGAACTTCCTCCTGCCCAGAAAGCTTGCAAAGGAGGCCAACGCCCAGGCCATGAACGAGCTGAAAAACGCCGAGGCCGCCAAGGAGTACAAGATAAAGACCGAGACGGAGCAGGCAAAAAAGAACGCCGAGGCCCTTTCGGGCCGGGCGGTGAAGATATACGCCAAGGCCGGCCAGGGCGGCAAGCTGTTCGGCTCTGTCACGGCCAAGGAGATATGCGAGGAGATAAAGAAGCAGTACGGCGTTGACGTGGACAAGCGCAAGGTGGTGCTGGAAAACGACATCAAATCCTACGGCACCTTCTCTTTTGACATCAAGTTCTATAACGGCGTTACCGCCACAATGAGCGTGGTGGTCTGCGAGGAGTAGGTCATGGACTTTGAAGGCGAGAGCTATCTTGGCACCCAGGCCCAGCCGGGGCTGAGTATGCCCTTTAACCTGGACGCGGAGCAGTCGGTGCTGGGGGCGGTGCTGCTGGACGCGGAGTGTTTGTCCGTGGTGGCGGAGATACTGCCAAGGGCCGAGTATTTCTACGCGGTGAATAACCAGATGATATACGGCGCCATGCTGGAGATGTACACCCTGGGCCAGCCGGTGGACTTTGTGACGGTCCTTGAGAAGCTGAGGGAGGCCCCGGACTTCGACCAGGAGCAGGGGCGGGTGTACCTTGTGCAGCTGGCCCAGCTGGTGCCATCGGTCAGCAATGTGGAGACCTATGCCAGGATAGTCCGGGACAAGTATGAGATACGCACCCTTATGCAGGCGGTGCGGGGCATACTTGAGGACGCAAGCTCCGGCGCGGAGGAGTCCGCGCTGCTCCTGGATTCGGCGGAGCAGAGGATATACGAGATACGCCAGGGCAAGCAGGTGGAGGGGTTGAAGCCCCTTCGGGAGATACTGCTTGAGACCTATGACCGGCTGGACCTTCTGAACTCCCCGGACCGGGACAAGTACCGGGGCATACCCACCGGCATAGGATTACTTGACAGCACCATCACGGGGCTCAACCGCTCGGACCTTATAGTGCTGGCGGCAAGGCCCGGCGTTGGCAAGACCAGCTTCGGGCTGAATATCGCCCGGCACGCCTCGGTAGTCTCGAAGCGGCGGGTGGCGTTCTTCTCCCTGGAGATGTCCAGGGAGCAGCTGGCGTCGCGGCTATTATCCACCGAGGCCTCGGTGGAGGGCACGAAGCTTAGAAGCGGGGACCTTAACGACGACGAGTGGACCCGGATAATAGAGGCGGGGGATATTTTAGGCAAGGCGGAGCTGTACTTTGACGACGCCCCGGGCATAACCGTGCCCCAGATGAAGGCCAAGGTCCGGCGCTTAAAGCACGTGGACCTGGTGATAGTGGACTATCTGCAGCTGATGTCCGGGGGAAAGAAGAGTGATAACCGGGTGAACGAGATAAGCGACATCACCCGGAACCTTAAGATAATGGCAAAGGAGCTGGACGTGCCCGTTATAGCCATGTCCCAGCTGAGAAGGCCCACGGAGCGCACCAAGGACCATAGGCCCGGGCTCTCTGAGCTTCGGGATTCGGGCTCTATAGAGCAGGACGCGGACATCGTTATTTTCCTGCATAGGGAGGCCTATAACGCCGCCAGCGAGGGCGGGGAGGTCACCGAGGACATGGACACCAGCGCCGCCCAGATAATTGTGGCCAAGAACCGCCACGGAGCCACCATCGACATCGACGTGCACTGGCAGGCGGAGTATATGCGCTTCACCTCCAGGGAGGTGGCGCGGTATGAGTAGGGCCCTTGTGGGCTGGCTGCCAGAGCTGCCGGAGGATGGGCTTCTGGTGGTGGGATTCTCCGGCGGGGCGGACTCCACGGCCCTGGCCCACTGGCTCATGGGCCGGGTGGAGAAGGGGCGCATATTATTGGCCCACGTGAACCATATGCTGAGAGGTGATGAAGCCGACGGAGACCAGGCGGCGGCGGAACATTTTGCCAGAGAGCAGGGGCTTAAAATAGAGGTGCTGCGGGCGGACGTGGGAAAAATGGCCCGGGAGCGGGGCATTGGCACGGAGGAGTGCGGCCGGGAGGTGCGGTATGAGTTCTTTCACCGGCTTGCCCCGGGGGATAACGACCGCATACTCACAGCCCATAACGCCGACGACAACGCCGAGACCATGCTGCTGAACCTGTGCCGGGGGGCTGGGCTCGAAGGGCTCTGCGGCATACCAAGGGAACGGGGGAAGGTGCTGCGGCCCCTTTTGGGGGTCAGCCGGGAGGATATAGAGGAATACTGCCGGGAAAACGGCCTTGAATACGTGACGGACAGCTCGAATCTGACCGACGACTATACGAGGAATAAGCTGCGCCACCAGGTGCTGCCGGTGCTAAAGGAGCTGAATCCCCGGTTTGTCCGGGCGGCGGCGGGGACGGCACAGCTGCTCTCACAGGACCGGGACTTTCTGAACAGGCAGGCTGAGGAGCTTCTCAGGCGCTCAAGGAACCTGTGGGGGCTTGAGACGAAAGTGCTCCTGGGAGAGGGGAAGAGCGTGCACAGCCGGGCGGTGAAGCTGTTTTTAGAGCGCTCCGGCGGGGCGCATTTGGAGCGCGGGCATATAGAAGAAGCTCTGCGCGTTATAGAGCGCGGCGGCAGCGCGGACCTGCCGGGGGTGCGGATAAGCTGTGCCCAGGGGGTGCTATGGGCCGGGAACGGAGAGGGTTTCGGATCCTTTGAGATGCCAGCGAAGCTGGGCAGGAACCCAATACCCGGGGGAAAACAGGTGATTTTGAGGGAGAAAATCCCGGCAGAAGGGGAAAATCCGGAAAAAATTCAAAATTTGTTATTTAAAAACGCGCTGGACTATGATATAATGACAGGACTGGCAGCCTCTCCGATGCTTCGGAGCCGCCGCCCGGGGGACCGGTTCGCCCCGGCGGGCCGGGGAGTCACGAAGCCTATAAAGCAGATTTTCCAGGAGCTGCGGGTGCCGGGGCCCGTAAGGGACGGCGTGCCCCTGCTGGTATGCGGGGGCGAGGTGGCCTGGTGCCCGGGCGCGGGGGCATCCGAGCGCTTTAAAGTCACAGAGAGGACGAAAAGGGTTTTGACTGTGGAAGTTGAGGACGGGAAGGGGTAAAAGAGGATGGAAGAAAAAAGTATGCTGGACGATATCCAGAGGGAGCTGTTCACAAAGGAGGAGCTGGCGGCCATCGTATCGAGGATAGGCAGGGAGATAAGCTGGGACTATAAGGGCAAGAATCTGCTGATGGTCAGCGTTCTGAAGGGCTCGGTGGTGTTCATGGCGGATCTCATGCGGGCGGTGACGGAGCCGCTGTCCATAGATTTCATGGTGGTCTCAAGCTATGGCAAGGGGGTAAAGACCTCGGGGGTGGTGAAGATAGTGCTGGACCTTAATATACCGCTGGAGGACTATGACCTTCTGATAGTGGAGGACATACTGGACAGCGGCAAGACTTTGAGCTATCTTCGGGAGGTCCTGGAGGCCAGGAACCCCAAGAGCATAAGGATATGCACGCTGTTCGACAAGCCCGAGCGCCGGGAGGCCGACGTGACCCCGGACTATGTGGGGGCAAGGATACCCGACGCGTTTATCGTGGGGTACGGGCTTGATTACGCGGGAAAATACCGCAACCTGCCGTTTGTGGGCGTTTTAAAGCCAGAGATATATGAATAAACGGTAAGCTTAGCGGATAAGTTATAGTTAATCTAGGAGGGCAAATCTTTGGACGGCAACAATGGCAAGAAGCTTCGGAACCTGCTGCTTTATATCGGCATACCGGTGGTGGTGCTGTTTATCATCATCTTCCTTTTCAGCAACAGGACGCCCCAGGGCGCGACGTACAAGTATTCGGACATACTGGACTTTTTCGAGACCGGGCGGGTGACGGAGTATTCCCTGAACCTGGGCACGGGCGAGATGGTGCTGAAGCTGGACGACGGCAATAATACCGCCGTGGGCTTTGTTATGCCCAGCGTGGACCTGTTCTATAGGGATGCGGGGGAGTATATAGACAAGTATAACGAAGAGCATCCGGACAAGAAGATGGTCCAGGACGTGACGCGTCCGGCGGAGACCAGCTGGCTTATAAGCCTGCTGCCGACGCTGATACTTTTCGGCGGGCTTATCTTCTTCTGGATATTCATGATGCGCCACCTGGGCGGGGCCGCGGGCGGCGACAAGCAGATGAACTTCGGCAAGGCAAAGATAAAGCAGCTGACCGACGAGAAGCGCAAGACCACCTTTGCGGACGTGGCTGGGGCCGACGAGGAGAAGGAGGAGCTTCGGGAAATAGTGGAGTTCCTTCGGAGTCCCGGGAGGTACAACTCCCTGGGGGCGAGGATACCCAAGGGCGTGCTGCTGGTGGGCCCTCCCGGCACGGGCAAGACGCTTTTGGCCAGGGCCGTGGCCGGGGAGGCTGGGGTGCCGTTCTTCTCCATATCCGGCTCTGACTTTGTGGAGATGTTCGTGGGCGTGGGCGCTTCACGTGTGAGGGACCTGTTCGATAAGGCGAAGAAGAACCACCCCTGCATAATATTCATCGACGAGATAGACGCCGTGGGCCGCCAGAGGGGCGCGGGCCTTGGGGGCGGGCACGACGAGCGGGAGCAGACCTTGAACCAGCTCTTAGTGGAGATGGACGGCTTTGGTGCCAACGAGGGCGTTATCATGATAGCGGCCACCAATAGGCCCGACATACTGGACCCGGCGCTTATGCGGCCCGGGCGGTTCGACCGGCAGGTGACCGTGGGCTATCCCGACATAAAGGGCCGGGAGGAGATACTGAGAGTGCACGCCAAGGGCAAGCCTTTGGCCCCGGACGTGGAGCTGTCCACCATCGCAAAGTCCTCGGCGGGCTTTACTGGAGCAGACCTTGAGAACCTGCTGAACGAGGCGGCGTTATTGGCCGCGAGGAAGAACCTTAAAGCTATTACCATGGTCGAGATAGAGGAGGCCACCATCAAGGTGGTGGTGGGCACGGAGAAAAAGAGCCGTGTCATGAGCGACAAGGAGAAGAAGCTGACGGCCTATCACGAGGCGGGCCACGCCATCACCAGCTTCTACTGCAAGACCCAGGACCCGGTGCACCAGATATCCATCATCCCAAGGGGCATGGCCGGAGGCTATACCATGCACCTGCCCACGGAGGACCGGTCCTATAAGTCCCGCAACGAGATGCGGGAGGAGCTGGTGGTGCTGCTTGGCGGGCGCGTGGCCGAGGCGCTGGTGCTGGACGACATCTCCACGGGGGCCAGCAACGATATCGAGCGGGCCACCAAGATAGCCCGGGCCATGGTGACGAAGTACGGCATGAGCGAGAAGCTTGGGCCCATCACCTACGGCACGGACGACTCCAACCCCTTCCTTGGCAAGGAGATGGGGCATATCAGCAACTACTCCGAGCAGACGGCATCTGAGATAGACGAGGAGATACAGGCCATTATGTCCACGGCCTATGAGCGCACCCGGGAGATACTTGAGGAGCACATGGACGAGCTGCACAGGCTGGCGGGTGTGCTGTACGAGCGGGAGAAGCTGGACGAGGAGGACTTCAAGCAGGTCATGGGCGGCGAGTTGCTGCCGAAGCCTGAGACCCTGCCGGCGCTGGAGGCAGTGGGGACGGAGCCGGAGCCCAAGGCGGAGCTGCCGGAGGAGGCCGGAGCAGAGCCCGAGGAGAGCGACGCGCAGCGGGACGCGGTCCAGGAGCGTTAGGCTCCTGGCGGGGTTTGGGGCAGCGCCCCAAGGTCTTGGGGCGGGCAGCGCCTGCGGCGCTATGCCCCGCCCACCCACCCCAATTTGTGTTATGGGGGGCAAGCCCCCCACACTCCCTGTGGGGCTTCGCCCCATGCCCCAGAAGGGCGTTATGGGTTTCGCCAACGCCCCCTGCTGTAGGGTGAAAAAAGGACTAAAAGGACCTGCCGTGAAAACCGCGGCAGGGCCTTTCTTGTGAAAGAGAGAGGTGCAAACCATGCCGAAAAAACCGGTATACGACAACGAAAGCATCCAAAGCCTAAAGGGCGCGGACAGAGTAAGGCTGCGCCCGGCGGTGATATTTGGCTCGGACGGCATAGACGGGTGCCAGCACTCGGTATTCGAGATACTGTCAAACTCCATCGACGAGGCGCGCCAGGGCTATGGCAGCGAGATAAGCGTCACCAGATATCTGGACAAGTCCGTAAAGGTGGAGGACCACGGGCGCGGGTGCCCGGTGGACTATAACAGGAAAGAGGAGCGCTATAACTGGGAGCTGGTGTTCTGCGAACTGTACGCCGGGGGCAAGTATAATAACGACTCGGGGGAGAACTATGAGTATTCCCTGGGGCTCAACGGCCTGGGGCTTTGTTCCACCCAGTACGCGTCGGAGTTTATGGACGTGGAGGTGCGCCGGGACGGGTATAAGTACACCCTGCACTTTGAGCACGGCGAGAATATAGGGGGCCTGCAAAAGGAGCCTTATAGGAAGAAGGACACGGGCTCGGTGTTCCACTGGAAGCCGGACTTGCAGGTGTTCACCGATATCGACATCAGCGCCGAATACTATATAGACGTATTAAAGCGCCAGGCGGTGGTAAACGCCGGGGTCACATTCCACTTCTATAACGAGACAGAGCCCGGGAAGTTTGAGCAGACGGACTTCTGCTATGAGAACGGCATACTGGACCACGCAAGAGAGCTTGCGGGAGAGGACAGCCTTACCACCGTGCAGCTGTGGCAGAGCGAGAAGCGGGTGAAGGACCGGGCGGACATGCCGGAGTATAACTGCCGGATAAACGTGGCGGCGGCGTTCTCAAACCGGGTGCACGTGGCGGAATACTACCACAATTCCAGCTGGCTTGAGCACGGGGGCGCGCCGGATAAGGCCGTCAGGAGCGCCTTTGTGGGGCAGATAGACGCGTATCTGAAGCAGAACAACAGATACACCAAGGGCGAGGGGAAGATAACCTTCCAGGACGTGGAGGACTGTCTGGTGATAGTCATTTCGTCTTTCTCCACCCAGACCTCATATGAGAACCAGACCAAGAAGGCCATAACGAACAAGGGCATACAGGAGGCCATGACCGAGATGCTGCGGCACAGCCTGGAGGTCTACTTTATCGAGAACCCCATGGACGCGGACAAGATAGCGGGGCAGGTGCTGATAAACAAGCGCAGCCGGGAGGACGCGGAGAAGACAAGACTGAACCTGAAGACCAAGCTGACCGGCAAGATGGACATGGCCAACAGGGTACAGAAGTTCGTGGACTGCCGCAGTAAGGACGTGAACGAGCGGGAGCTTTTTATCGTGGAGGGCGACTCGGCTTTGGGCTCGGTGAAGCAGGCGCGGGACGCGTCTTTCCAGGCGGTGATGCCCATAAGGGGCAAGATACTCAACTGCCTTAAGGCGGACTATGACAGGATATTCAAGAGCGAGATAATCACCGACCTTATCAGGGTCCTGGGCTGCGGGGTCCAGGTGAAGACCAGGGCCAACAAGAACCTGGGGGTATTCGACATCAATAACCTCCGCTGGAGCAAGGTGATATTCTGCACCGATGCGGACGTGGACGGCTTCCAGATAAGGGTGCTGCTGCTGACCATGGTCTATAGGCTGGCCCCGGCCCTTATCGAGGAGGGCAAGGTGTATATCGCGGAGAGCCCGCTGTATGAGATAACCGCCAAGGACGAGACATATTTTGCCTATAACGAGCAGGAGAAGGCGGAGTTTTTGAAGAAGCTGGAGGGGAAGAAGTACACCATACAGCGCAGTAAGGGCCTTGGCGAGAACGAGCCGGAGATGATGAGCCTGACCACCATGGACCCAAAGACTCGCAGGCTCATCAAGGTGAACCCCGGGGACGCCGAGGACGCGGCCAGGATGTTCGAGATAATGCAGGGCAACGACCTGGACGGGCGCAAGGAGTATATCGCGGAGCATGGGAACGAGTATACCGATTCTGCCCAGCTGGATGTGAGCTGATATGGAGGACGCAAGAAAGGCCCGAAAGGCGGGCGCACTCTATCTCGGGCTGGTGCTGGGCTACAGCTATGCGCTGGGACTGATGGAGCTTATCCTGCAAAACGGCGTGTGCTATGACTTTCTGGCAAAGACATTTACCTTTGTCCCGGTGCTGGCCGCGCTAATCACCCGGAGAGCGACAGGCTGCAAACCGGCCGGGCGGCTCTCGCTGAGAGTTTGGAAACACCCGAAGGCCATGCTATCCTGCGCCTTTGGCACAGGAATGCTTGTGGCCCTGGGCGCGGCCCTCTACTTCCTGGTGTTCCCGGGGCAGTACAGCGGCGTGCTTGCCCTGGACCGGCTTGTGGCTGGGGCACAGCCGGTGGACATCGGAACCCCGCCGGTATTCGCGGCGGTCTGTGTGCTAATCGCGGGGATAATGGTTCCCGTACACCTGATAGAGCTGGGGGAGGAGCTGGGCTGGAGAGGGTATCTGCTCTGGATACAGAGAGAGCGGCACGGAAAAGTCCGGGCGGCGCTGATAAACGGCCTGCAATGGGGCGCGGCCCATCTGCCGCTGATATACTTCGGCTTCAACTATTCCCTTGAGAACCCCGGCGCGCCATGGACAAATATGCTCATGATGATGGCAGTCTGTCTTGTGCTCGGCGCTCTGCTGTCCTATGCGACCCTGGCGACAGGCAACTGCATGTTTGCGGCCATAATACATGGGGCTGTGAACGTGGCAGGAGAGCTGCCGGTGCTCTGCTCGGTATCGGGGAAGAGCGGCCTGCTGGGGCCGAACCCCTCGGGGCTGCTGTCAATGGCGTTTCTAGCCGCGGCGGCGGGGGTGCTGCTTTTCAGAATGAGGCGCAGAGCAAAGGAGTGATAATTATGGACAAGAACGAGAAATGGCTGGAGTGGGCGGTAAAGCTGCAGGCCATCGCACAGGCGGGGCTGTACTACGGCAGGGATAAGTTCGACCTTGAGCGGTACGAACAGATAAGGGACATCGCCGCGGAGATGATAAGCTATAAGTCGGAGATACCGGTGGAGAAGGTGAAGGATCTTTTCTGCAACGAGACAGGCTATCAGACCCCGAAGCTGGACACCCGGGCGGCTGTCTTCAAGGGGGACAAGATACTACTGGTCCAGGAGAGCAGCGGGCGCTGGTCCCTGCCCGGGGGCTGGGTGGATGCGGGGCTGTCTGTTAAGGAGAACGCAGAGAAGGAGGTCCTGGAGGAGGCGGGGCTTACGGTCGCCGCCCGCAGGATAATCGCAGTGCAGGACAGAGACAAGCATAACCTGCCGGTGTACGCCTATAAGGTGTGCAAGGTGTTCGTGGAGTGCGAATACCTGGGCGGGGAGTTTGCGCCAAACCTTGAGACCGTAGCCAGCGGGTATTTTGGAATAGACGAGCTGCCGGAGCTGGCGGCGGAGAAGAACAACGAGGAGCAGATACGCATGTGCTTTGGGGCCCGGGGCGCGGAGCACTGGGAGACGGTGTTTGACTAGGAGGAAATCATGGGCGATACTATGAGGTTTGAGACAAGAGATGCCTTCCGCGAATGGCTCAGTGAAAACTGCCGGTCCCACGGCGGGGTGTGGCTCCTTTTCGGCAAGGCCGGCGGGCCGGGGACCCTGAAGGCCGGGGAAGCTTTGGAGGAGGCCCTGTGCTTTGGCTGGATAGACGGGCAGATGAAGAAGCTGGACGAGACCTCGTATATCAAGTATTTCTCAGAGCGCCGGGCGGACAGCAAGTGGTCCGAGAAGAACAAGAAGCTGACAGAGGCTCTGGAGGGGCGCGGGCTCATGACGGACTTCGGCCGGGAGAAGATAGCGATTGCAAAAGGGAACGGCCGCTGGGACGCGCCGGACCTGATGAAGCTGACGGAGGAGCAGGTGGACGAGGTCGCCGCGCTGCTTGAGGGGCACGAGCCCGCGTACCAGAACTTCCGGACCATGCCGCTATCGGTACAAAAGACCTATGCGCGGGCCTACTTCGACGCGAAGACCCAGGCCGGGCGGGAGAAACGGCTCTTGTGGCTGATAGACCGCCTTGATAAAAACCTTAGGCCCATGGAGAAAGAGAAATGATCAGAAAAGCAGAAGCTTCCGACATAAAAGAGTGCGTAAAAGTCATCCGCGAGGGCTTCAAAACCGTAGCGGACGAGCTTGATATAACCCCCGAAAACGCACCGAGATTTACCGCTTTTGCCACCACGGAGGAACGCCTGCTGTACCAGCTTGCCGACGAAAACCGGCATATGTATGTCCACACGGACGATGGGAACATAACCGGGTACTGCTCGCTGTTACTTCTGGAAAGCGGCGGGTGCGAGCTGAATAACCTCTGCGTGCTGCCCGCATACAGGCATGGGGGCATAGGCGCGAAGCTTCTTGAGTACGCCTTTGAGGCGGCCCGGGAATTGGGGTGCTCCAGGATGGAGATAGGCATCGTGGAGGAGAACCGGGTGCTTAGAAGGTGGTACGAGGGGTTTGGATTTGTGCATACCGGGGTGAAAAAGTTTGAGTTTTTTCCGTTTACCTGCGGGTATATGGAGAAGAAATTGTAGTAAGGAGGCGCAGCATGACCCTATACCTGACCCGCCACGGCGAAACTGAATGGAACGTACAGAACAAGATCTGCGGCATAACGGACGTGGACCTGACCGAAAGAGGCCGCGCCCAAGCCAAGGAGCTTGGAGAAAAGCTGCGGGATTATAAGATAGACCTGATAGTGTCATCGCCCTTAAAGCGCGCCCTTGAGACCGCCCGCATGATCGAGGGGGGCAGGGGCGTACCGATAGAGGTGGACCGGCGGCTTATAGAGCAGGACTACGGCGTATACGAGGGCGTGGACCGGGGGGACCAGGGGTTTCTCGATAATAAGCGCTGCTTTGCTTTCCGATACCCCGGCGGGGAGTCCATGATGGACGTGGCGCACCGCACATACGGGCTCATAGAGGAGCTGGGGGAGAGATACCCGGAGGGAAACGTGCTGCTTGTCTGCCACGGCGGGGTTTGCAGGGTGATAAATACTTACTTTAGGGATATGACCAACGAGGAGTTTTTTAGGTTCGGTATGGGAAACTGCGCGCTGGAAGAATATGAGTTAAAATGTAGGTGATAAACATGCCAAAAAGAGAGAAAAAGCCCCCAAAAAAGACCGGCCGGGCCCTGGGCTACATCGCCGGGGCGGGGGAGATAGTGGAGCAGGACGTGGGGGATACCCTCAGAAAGAACTATATGCCCTACGCCATGAGCGTCATTTTAAGCCGGGCCCTGCCGGAGATAGACGGCTTAAAGCCATCCCAGCGAAAGCTCCTCTATACCATGTACAAGATGGGGCTTCTGACCGGTACGCGGACAAAGAGCGCCAACATCGTGGGCCAGACCATGAAGCTGAACCCCCACGGTGACGCGGCTATCTATGACACAATGGTGCGCCTTTCCCGGGGGTATGAGGCACTTCTGCATCCCTATGTGGACAGTAAGGGGAACTTCGGCAAGGCATATTCAAGGGACATGGCCTGGGCCGCGCCAAGGTACACTGAGGCGAAGCTGGACGGCATCTGCAAGGAATTCTTTAACGACATCGACCGGGACACGGTGGACTTTGCGGACAACTATGACAGCACCATGAAGGAGCCATTATTGCTCCCGGCCAGCTTCCCCACCATCCTGACGAACCCAAGCACAGGCATCGCCGTGGGCATGGCCTGCAATATCTGCTCCTTTAATTTAGCCGAGGTGTGCAGGACCACCATAGCCCTTATGCGGGATCCTAGGGCTGACCTGTTCGAGACTTTACAGGCCCCGGATTTCCCCGGCGGCGGCCAGCTTATCTTCGACCGGGCACAGATGGAGAAGATCTATGAGACCGGCCGGGGCAGCTTTCGGGTGCGCAGCAAGTGGAGCTATGACAAGGCCGCGGGCTGCATCGACGTGACCCAGATACCCCCCTCCACCAACGTGGAGGTTATCGTCGAGAAGATAGTAGAGCTGGCGAAGGGCAGCAAGCTAAAGGAAGTGGCCGACGTCCGGGACGAGACGGACCTGACCGGCATGAAGATAACCATAGACCTGAAGCGGGGCGTGGACCCCGAAAAGCTCATGCAGAAGCTCTTTAAGCTGACCACTTTAGAGGACAGCTTTGCCTGCAACTTCAACGTGCTGGTGGCCGGGGTGCCCAGGGTCATGGGCGTGCGGGAGCTTCTGGAGGAGTGGACGGCCTTCAGGGTGGAGTGCGTAAGAAGGCGCACATACTTCGACCTTAGCAAGAAAAAGGAGAAGCTGCACCTTTTAAAGGGCCTTGCGGCCATACTTTTAGACATCGACAAGGCCATCAGGATAGTCCGGGAGACCGACGAGGAGGCCGAGGTGGTCCCGAACCTGATGATAGGCTTCGGGATAGACGAGGTCCAGGCGGAGTTCGTGGCAGAGATACGCCTTAGGCACCTGAATAGGGAGTATATCCTAAAGCGCACCGAGGAGACCGGGCAGCTTGAGAAGGACATAGCGGAGCTTGAGGGCATACTGGGCTCTAAAGCTAAGATACAGAATATAATCATCAAAGAACTGGAGGCCGTGGCGAAGACCTACGGCCAGCCCAGGAAGACTATACTGCTCTACGCCGGGGAGATAGAAGAGGCGGTGATAACCGAGGAGGTCCCTGATTATCCCGTCAACCTGTTCTTCACCAAGGAGGGCTACTTCAAGAAGATAACCCCTCAGTCCCTGAGAATGAGCGGCGAGCAGAAGCTGAAAGAGGGGGACGAGATGTCCCAGCAGCTGGAGGGCCAGAACGCCGGGGAGCTCTTATTCTTCTCTGACAGGTGCCAGGTGTATAAGGCCCGGGCCTTCGACTTTGACGACAGCAAGGCAAGCGTTTTGGGCGACTATATCCCCGCAAAGCTCCAGATGGACGAGGGGGAGCGGGCCATATATATGGCCTATACCACGGACTTTTCGGGGTATATGCTGTTCGTATTCGAGAACGGCAAGGCCGCCAAGGTGGACATGAGCGCCTATCAGACCAAGACCAACCGAAAGAAGCTCATCAGCGCCTACAGCGACAAGTCGCCGGTAGTGGCCGCCATACAGCTGCCTGAGGACGGCATGGTGCTTTTGACCGCCAGTTCGGGAAAGCTGCTGCTGTTCCACACCGGGCAGATAGCCTCCAAGACCACCAAGAACACCCAGGGGGTCCAGGCCATGAACCTTAAAAAGGGCCAGCGGGTGATAGCGGCAGGGCCCTATCAGGAGGGGACCTTAAAGAACGAGGGGCGGTATAAGAAGAAGCTGCCCGCGGCGGGGTCCCTGCCCGGCGGGGAGGAGGCCGGGGAGCAGCTGAAGCTCTAATTTGCGAGAGTGCCGTGCTCGTCCCTTTGCAGGATATAGAGCTGTTCCTCAAGGCCGGTCTCCGTGTTCACATAGCTCAGCACCTCCTGGCCGTCGGCGGCGGTGCAGTGGAGCTCCCAGCAGAGCAGCTCGTCAAGGCCCGGGGTGGGTATGACGGCAAGCCGCCCGCTCTCCACACGGAGCAAGGGGCTTACGGCGCTCTTAGCCTCGTCAAGGGGTATCTTGGGCGCGGGGATACTGCGGTCGTGGTTATTCATCACGTACCCGGCGGCGTCGAACTCGATGGTCCCGCCCTTTTCCAGCTCCACGGTGACCTTCATAAGGTCCGGGTAGCATATGACCGGCTGGCCGTCTTGGGTCTCAAGGGCTCCGTGAAAGTTGAAGCTTGCCATATTGTCGTTTAGAAGGAAGTAGCTCAGCTCCATTGGGCCGTACCCCAGCCCGGAGAGGTATTCCTCCGCGGCCCGGCGGGCCTGTTCTGTGGTGAAATTGGCGGCGGAGATCCCCCCGGCCTTCTTGAAGTAGACGGGCCGCCCGCCCTGGCGGGTGATATTCACCATGGAGTCATCCGCGGTAAAGGAGTAGACCGGCAGGTTCCCGCCGCCCTCGCCGGTGAAGCTCAAGGAGTCCTCCGGGCAGTTCAGGAACCTTGCGGCCTCATGGAGGGCCTGTTCCCGGGTCACGCCCTCTAAGTCCTTAAGGGACAGGGGCTCACGGCGGCTGATGTGGTCGGAGAAGGGGCCGTCGTACAGAAGGGCCGGAAAGACGGCGAACTCCTCCGAAACCTCGTCGAAATCGTCATCCAGCACGGCAAGGCTGTCTATCTCGTCCAGGTTGTTCAGAAGGTGGACGTTCTGCACGATGCTGTCCCCCTCGGCGGTGAGCCGGGCCTGGAGCCCGGTAAGGGCTTCGGTGAGCTTTCCGGCGTATTCCCGCAGCACTTTGAGGTTCTCAAGGTCCCCGCTGTCCAGCCGGGCCCCAGAGAAGGTCTTGCGGGACAGGGCCATGGCGTAGTCCCCGGCCTGGGACAGGAAGCGGTTGAAACGGTCTGTCTTCTCCTCCGAGAAGGGCAGCGCCGCCATGGCGGACTTTGCCCCGCCGGCCTGCTCCAGAAGCTGTGCCGACAGGGCGCTGCGGGTGGCGGGGGAGCCGGCGTACATGGACTTATGCAGGGTGTCGCCCATGCCGGACACATAGTCCGTAAGGTCCCCCAGGGCCCGGAGGTAGACGTACTCAAGCTGGGTCCGGGAGGAGCGCAGGGTGAGGTGCGCGTCCAGCCAGAAGCCCCCCAGCAGCACCGGGACGGCAAGGGCAAAGGTTATCAGTCGGACTTTTGCGCGGGTCTTCATATATGGTCACTTCCTAAGGCTTTTTCACATTATTTTCCCTTTGAAAGGGGAAAATAATGCGGGAGAGCAATTTTTTTTGACTGGAAATATCTTCTGTGTTATAATACAAGCTGAACCTTTTTAAATTGGAGAGGAATATGCGCATATTAGGCATCGACCCCGGCTACGCCATAGTGGGCTATGGGGTCATAAACGCGGCCCGGGGCCGGTATGAGACCGTGGAGTATGGCGCGGTGACCACTAAGGCCGGGGAGGACTTCGGGTTAAGGCTTCTGGAGATATACGAGGGGATGACCGAGCTCATAGCCACGCTGAAGCCCCAGGCGGCGGCAGTTGAAAAGCTGTACTTTCTTAACAACAAGACCACCGGTATAGGGGTGGCCGAGGCCAGGGGGATAATACTTCTGACCCTCTCCCAGGCCGGGGTGCCCCTATTTGAGTACACACCCATGCAGGTGAAGCAGGCCGTAACAGGCTATGGCAAGGCCCAGAAGCATCAGGTCCAGGAGATGACGGCAAGGCTTCTGAACCTTCCCGGCATACCGAAGCCGGACGACGCGGCGGACGCCTTGGCCCTTGCCATCTGCCACGGTCAGGCGGCGGGGTCCAACGTGCGCAGGAAGCTTATAAACATAAACGGAGGGATAAGCAATGTTCTATAGCCTTACGGGGACCGTGTCCCATACAGAGCCGGGAGTGGCCGTTATCGACGTGGGAGGCGTGGCCTTCAAGTGCCTGACCTCCATGGGCACGCTGCGGGCCCTGCCCCGCACCGGGGGCAAGGCCACGCTGTACACCTACTTAAACGTGCGGGAGGACGCTCTGGATCTCTACGGCTTCTATACCCTTGGGGAGCTGAACTGCTATAAGCTCCTGACGGCCATCAGCGGCGTGGGGCCAAAAGCGGCCCTGGCTATCCTCTCCGAGATGGCCCCGGAGGATGTGGCACTGGCCGCCGCCGCCGGGGACGCAAAGCGCTTTACAAAGGCCAACGGCGTGGGGGCAAAATTGGCCCAGCGGATAGTGCTGGAGCTTAAAGACAAGGTGAAGGGGCTGAGCTTCGCGGGCACGGACCTCTCCGGCATAGAGCCCGGCGGGCCCTCGGCGGCAGGCAACGCCGCACAGGCCGCGGAGGCGCTGGTCACCCTGGGGTATTCGCCGTCGGAGGCTGCGGCGGCGGTGGGACGATTGGACAGCTCGCTGCCGGCGGAGGAGCTTATCAGATTGGCGCTGAAGGGGTTTGGGAGCAGGTGATATTTTAATGAGCGGGGTATATTTGGAGGACCTGGGGGCAAAAGCCCAGCCGCTGCTGGAGATGGCCGGGAGGATACTTGGCCGCAGGCTGGAGGGCCGGGCGGAGCGTTTCTGCGATAACGACGGAGGTTATAGCCGAAGATATAACGTGTATAAGCTCTCCTCCCCGAAGGGGGAATATGTGCTGAAAAAGTCAGACAGCAGGGAAGTTTGGGTGTATGAAAAGCTCCTTCGGGGGCGTGGGTTCGCCGTGCCGGAGTGCTTCGGGCACACCACGGAGGAGGGAGAGGTATGGCTGCTTTTGGAGCATATCTCTGGCCCGGACCTCCGGCGCTTTACCCGGGAAGCGGCCCCGGCCATTGCCGGGACCCTCAGTAAGATACAGAACGTATTTTGGGGGAGCGGGGCCGACCCGGGGCGTTTCCTTCGGTATAGGGAGCGTATTGAAAAACGGGCCGCCTGCCTTCGGGACCTGCCGGAGCTTGCCAAAGCCTATAGGGCCTTCTTGAAGAGACAGGAGTCCTGTCCCCGGACCCTCAATAGCGGCGACCTTTTGCAGATCAACTGTCTGTTAAATAAGGGGAAAGCCTATATTATCGACTGGGGCTTTGGGGGCGTAATGCCATACTCCCTGGACCCGGCACGGCTCATTGCCCACGGGACCCGTGAGCCGGAGCCGGACGGTTTCCCTTTTTACATGGACGATGAGCTCCGCCGCACCTTCCTCCGGGCCCACTATGAGGGACTTATAAAAAAGCCCGGCTGGGATGAATATTTATTTGACATTACGCTTTCGGCCCTCAACGAGTACGTGGAGTTCCTGGAGAATGATCTGAAGGACCCGCAGATGAGCGGCGAAGAGATCAGGTCCGGGCTGTACTGCCGGCGCGCCCGTGAGGCGGCGCGAATTATTCTGGAGAGATGAAGGGACGGTATATGGGAAACATACAGGCCTGGCTTACCCAAAACGGCATACTGCTCTGCAATCAGAACCCTGACCTTCCGGCCCTTGAGGATATCGGCTGCACATGGAGGGACGCTATGGAGCTGATAGACAAGCACCTTGCGTTCTACTCCAAGGCATATAAGAAGCGCACGGCCTATCTGTCCTCGGAGGCGTACTATCTCATAAAGGTCCTGCGGCCCCAACGGCCCATGAGCGGACCTGCCCGGGAACTGTACAGTGTGATTGAGGAGAACCCCGGGGCGGACGCGGCGTTTTTGAAAAGCGCCTGCGCCATGGAGAGTAAGGACTACCGGGCGGGAATGGACTTTTTGCTGCAAAACCTTTATGTTACAGCCATAGCCAGCGGCAGAGAGCTTAATGAGAACTGGTCGGAGCTCATGTACTGCACGGCGGGGGAGTGGGAGCGGCGGGCTCCGGCCATAGCCCCGGCGGAGGACCCGAGGGGACGGCTCTGGGAGCTTTTGGGAGGCATTATGACCGATAGAAAATTCAAGACACTGATAAGATAATAGAGGAGACACCAATGATAGAGAAAAGCGGCGGGAAAAACAGCCCGGAGCAGTACGGCATCGACTGGGACGCAAGAGATGAGGAGATGGACCTGGAGGACCGCCTCACCGATACCGGGTACATTCCCGGTGATAACGAGACGGATAACCCCTTGCGACCCAGGACCTTCTCGGAGTATATCGGCCAGGACAAGGTGAAGGAGAACCTTAAAATATACATCGAGGCGGCGAAGTCCAGAAAGGAGAGCCTGGACCATGTGCTGCTATACGGTCCCCCGGGGCTTGGGAAGACCACCCTTGCGGGGATAGTGGCCAACGAGCTGGGGGTGGACCTGCGTATAACCAGCGGCCCGGCTATAGAGAAGCCCGGGGATCTGGCGGCGCTTTTGACGAACCTCTCCCCCGGGGACGTGCTGTTTATCGACGAGGTGCATAGGCTTCCCCGGACAGTGGAGGAGATACTGTACCCCGCCATGGAGGACTTCGCACTGGACATAATCACCGGCAAGGGGCAGATGGCGGCCTCGTACCACCTGCCGCTGCCGAAGTTTACCCTGGTGGGAGCCACCACCCGCGCGGGACAGTTGTCAGCGCCCCTTAGGGACCGCTTCGGGGTGGTGTTGAGGCTTGAGCTCTATAACCCCCGGGAGCTGGGGCTCATCGTCCAGCGCAGCGCGAAGATACTGAACTGCGAGATTGACGCGGACGCGGCTTTGGAGCTTGCCTCCCGCTCCAGGGGCACGCCCAGAATAGTCAACCGGCTTTTAAAGCGGGTGCGGGACTTTGCCGAGGTCATGAGCGGCGGCGTTATCACCCTGAACACCGCCCAGGTGGCCCTGGACCGCATGGAGATAGACGAGCTCGGCCTGGACCAGAGCGACCGGAACATGCTGACGGCCATCATCAAAAACTACGCCGGCGGACCCGTGGGCCTGGAGACCCTGGCGGCGGCTACCGGCGAGGAGGCCGTCACCCTGCTGGACGTGAACGAGCCATACCTTATGCAGATAGGCTTTTTGACCCGAACCCCAAGGGGCCGCTGCGTGACCCCGGCCGCCTGCGCCCATCTGGGCCTGCCGGTGCCGTCAAGGCTGCGGGATGATGTGGAGGGATTACAGCTCAAATTGGAGTGATGAATATGACGGATATTGTGGAGAAAAACCGGCTGGACTGGGAGGAATACTCAGAGAAGTATCAGGCGTTCAACCTCTCGGACAGCATACTCGAACGGCTGAAAGTAAGGCCCGAGACCGCCTTTGCCCCGGCGGTATGGGCAATGATACAGAGGTACGTGCCGGAGATGGAGGATAAGCGGGTATGCGTGCCATCCAGCGGGGACAATAACGCTGTGCTGGCCTTGGCGCTTATGGGCGCGCGGGTGACCTCCTGCGATATCTCCCAAAACCAGCTGGCGGCGGCTAAAGCGGCAGCGGAGAAGCTGGGGCTCGGCGGGCGCATTGCGTTTCAGCAGGAGGACACGATGAAACTGTCCGGCGTTGGGGACGGGGTATACGACTTCGTATACACGTCCAACGGCGTGCATGTGTGGCTCAACGACCTCCCTTCAATGTACAGGAACGTAAGCAGAATACTAAAGCCCGGCGGCGTGTATGTCATGTACGAGCTCCACCCCTTCCAGCGGCCCTTTGGCAAGGATATGCAGGTTGTGAAGCCCTACGACAGCACCGGGCCATTTGAGGACGAGACCACGGTGAACTTCGCCTGGCGCATACAGGATATCGTGAACCCCATTCTGGATGCGGGCATAGGCCTTATGCACATGGAGGAGATAATGCCAAAACCCGACTATGAGCGGCCCTTCTTCGTGGACAACGACGAGATGGTGGGCGGCAGAAGGCCCAGCCGGGAGGAAGTGGACGCCATGTACGACTGGCATAAAAACCCCGTGGCGGCGCTGCCGGAGATGATAGCCTTTGCCGGGCGCAAAACGGAACGGGAGGGATAAAAATGGTAGAGATTTGCCCGAAGTGCGGCAATTATGACCCCGATAAGACCGTTGATGGCAGCACCATCACCTGCCCCAAATGCGGCCATAGCTGGGAGTTTTTGAAGCTCCCCCTGTTCATAGTCACCGGGGCCAGCGGCGCGGGCAAGAGCACGACCCTGCAGGCATTGCAGCAAATGACCCGGGAGCTTGTGTGCCTTGAGAGCGACATATTTTATAACGCCATGCCCCACGATACCCCCGAGGACTACATGGCCCAGACCGAGCTGCTGATGGCCTTTTCAAGGGACATAATGCAGTGCGGAAAGCCCGCCATATGGAGCAGGGCGGGGAACATCCAGATGCTCTCGGGGGCCTATGGCACGCGGTTCTTCAGCGATATTTTTGTGCTGGCCCTGACAGTGGGCGAGGATGAGCTGCGGCGGCGCATGACAGAGGGCCGGGGCATTACGGATGCCGGCTGGATACAGAGCTCCATCGACTATGATCGGTACTTTAGGGAGCACGACAACATAGAGGGCGTGCGCTACGATACCTTGGACGTGTCCGGGCTGACGGTGGAGGAGGCCGCCAGGGAGACGGAGCGCTGGGCGCTCTCAAAGCTTTGCTAGACAGGGCCGCCGGAATACCGCGGCATATAATATTATAAAATAAAATTATTCAGAAAGCGAAGGTGTTTTTCATGGGCAGACTTTTCGGAACGGACGGCATACGCGGAATAGCAAACAAGGACCTGACATGCGAGCTGGCCACCCAGCTGGGCCGGGCTGCGGCACAGGTGCTGACGAATAAATCCAACCTGCACCCCCGGGTGCTTATCGGCAAGGACACGCGCCTCTCCTCCGACATGCTGGAGAGCGCCATGGCGGCGGGCCTTTGCAGTATAGGAGCCAGCGTTCTGACCCTGGGGGTTGTTCCAACTCCTGCGGTGGCGTATCTTGTGGAGAAGTACAAGGCTGACGCGGGCATAATGATATCAGCCTCCCACAACTCATTCGAGTATAACGGCATCAAAATTTTCTCCGGGGACGGCTTCAAGCTGCCGGACGACCTGGAGGAGCGCATAGAGGACATTATTTTGGGCAAGACCGACATCTCGGACCAGCTCCCTCAGGATGAGGGCCTTGGCACCGTCACCCGGGCCGAGAGCGCCGTGCGGGACTATATCGAGCATGTGAAGTCCACGGTGCACTTCGCCCTGGACGGCATGAAGATAGCCATAGACAGCGCCAACGGCTCCGCCAGTGCCACGGCCGAGACACTGTTTACAGAGCTTGGGGCCCAGGTCACCATGCTCAACGATAAGCCCGACGGCATAAACGTAAACGATAACTGCGGCTCCACCCATATGGAGGGGCTGATAGAGTACGTGCGCACCCACGAGCTGGACGCGGGCGTGGCCTTCGACGGGGACGCGGACCGCTGCCTGATGGTGGACGAGAAGGGCAATTTCGTGGACGGTGACTTCATAATGGCTATCTGCGCCCTGGATATGAAGAGCCGGGGAAAGCTCAACAAGAACACCGTTGTGGGCACGATAATGACAAATCTGGGCTTCCAGAAGTTCTGCGAGGACAACGGTATGCGTTTCGAGGCCACCAAGGTGGGCGACAGGTACGTGCTGGAGCAGATGCGCCTGGACAATTTCAGCTTCGGCGGCGAGCAGAGCGGCCACGTGATATTCAGGGACTTCGCCACCACCGGCGACGGCCAGCTTACGGCCTGCCAGCTTCTGAGCCTCCTGAGACGCCGCCAGGCGAAGCTCTCCTCCCTTGCCACTGTCATGCAGAGATATCCCCAGACCATGGTGAATATCAGCGTCACGCCCGAGGGCAAGCTAGCCTTTTACACCGACCAGCGGGTGCGGGCGGCCATCGAGAAGGTCAGCGAGACCCTGGGCAATGACGGCAGGATCATCGTGCGGCCCAGCGGCACCGAGCCCCTGCTGCGCGTGATGGTGGAGGGCCGGGACGAGGCCCAGATAGAGGAGCTGGCGGAGAGCGTGGCAAAAGTTATAAGAGAGGAACTGTGCTGACAGATGGACAAAAGCTATAGTGAAAAGATATCCCGAAGGCTCTGGAACCTGCCCGACAAGGGGGAGGCGGAGAGCCGCCGGGAGGAGACGTTTATAGACGATATCGTCCAGAAGGACCACCTGGAGGCCAGGTGCTGGCGGCTATAGAGGGCGGGGATATCAGGACCGCCTTTGACGGCGGCGCAGGGAGCGGGCGCTTCTCCATCCTGCTGGCGAAACACGGCGTGAAGGTGACCCACTTCGACATCTCCGCGCCCATGATAGCCCGGGCGAAGGAGCTGGCAAAGGAGGCCGGGGCGCTGGATAATATGGAGTTCGTGGAAGGAGCCCTTGAGGACCTCTCTGCCTATGACGACGGTGAGTTTGATCTGGTGCTCTCCTTCGACGCGCCGGTGTCGTACACCTACCCGAATCAGGAGCGGGTGATTTCCGAGCTCGCCAGGATATGCAAAAAGAAGCTCATGCTGAGCGTGTCGTCACGGCTGGGGTTTCTGCCATATCTCAGTAACCCTGTCCAGAAAAGCCAGTTTGTTCTGGATGATGATACCGCCGACCCCTTCGCCCGCTGGTGCCTGGACCATAGAGGCGAGATGATAGAGGGCTTCCGCTTTGACGTCAAGGCCGCAAGAAAACTCATGGAGGAGGGCCTTATGGGTGGCGAGGAGGAGATAGCTGAGTACGAGCGGGGCGGCGCGCCCTGGTGCATCACCTACGGATTCATGCCCGGGGAGCTGCGGGGTATTTTGGAGAGCCTTGGCCTTCACGACATCCGAATGGCCGGGCCCGGGGCCTTCGCCAGGACCGTGCCCCATGAGATACTGCAAAGGATAATGGCCGACCCGGGGCAGAAGCGGGACTTTCTGGACTTCTGCTACGAGTACGACCGGAATCCCTATGTGCTGGGCATGGGCAAGGACAATCTGTTTGCCCGGGCACAGAGATGAAAGGTATGGATAAATTTTTATGTGTGCTGGGCATATACGACCAGGAGACCCAGCGGGTGCTAAAAGAGCACCAGGACGCGATACTGCAAGCGGGCTTCACCGGCCAGCAGACCATGGGCATACCCTTCCACGTGACCCTTGGCACCTTCCCAGTTGACCGCAGGGAGGAGCTTGAGAGCAAGCTGAATGGGCTGAAAATGGAACAGTTTGAGGTGTATTTCAACCATATGGGCATGTTCGAGGGCCAAAGGGTGCTGTTTATTGCCCCGGACGTGAGCGGGGAGTTTTTAGCGCTCAAGGAGACATTCAGCGACGAAAAGGGCTGGACGGCCCACACCACCATGCTCATAGACGAACGTGAAAACACGCTAAAGGCCATGGAGCTGCTGGGTGAAAGGTTCCGGCGGTTCTCGGGCAGGATAGAGCGGGCGGAGCTTTGGGAGTTTTTCCCGGCAAGGAAGCTCGGGGAGAAAAGCTTGAAATAAAAGGAGACGGAAATGGAGACAGAAACACTGACAGTAAACGGCGTAACCATAGCCGTAGTAAACTCAGCGGAAAAGATAACCACACCGCAGTCTGCTCTGGACCTGGCGGTAACTGTGAAATACGAGACCGGGGCACAGCGCATTGCCATTCCCAAAAAGCTGCTGCCGGAGGAGTTCTTTATACTCAGCAGCGGCCTTGCGGGGGAGATACTGCAAAAGTACATCAACTATGGGATAAAAATGGCGGTCTGGGGGGATTTTTCCCGCTATACCAGCAAGCCCCTCCACGACTTTATATATGAGTCAAACCACGGCAGGGATTTCTTCTTCGTCGGCACCAGGGAGCAGGCCGTTGACCGGCTGGCCGGGGCAGCGCTTTAAGAGGGGATAATATGCGGACATCAAACTGGCAGGACTATGAACTGATAGACACATCCTCCGGCGAGAGGTTAGAGCGCTGGGGGGACATACTGCTCATACGCCCGGACCCGCAGATAATCTGGGAGAGCGGGAAGAGCGACCCCCGCTGGCGGGCGGCCCACGCCCGCTATCACCGCTCCAACAAGGGCGGCGGGCACTGGGAACCGTACAAAAAGATGCCCGACGTGTGGCAGATAGGGCGGAAGGGCCTTACCTTCCGTCTGAAGCCCATGGGCTTCAAGCACACCGGGCTGTTCCCGGAGCAGGCGGTGAACTGGGACTATGTGTCCGAAATAATAGGGAAAGCGGGCCGCCCGGTGAAGGTGCTGAACCTCTTTGGCTATACCGGCGCGGCCACCCTGGCGTGCCTTAAGGCCGGGGCCTCGGTGACCCACGTGGACGCCTCTAAGGGCATGGTCCAGTGGGCAAAGGAGAACGCCGCGGTCTCGGGGCTCTCTGACAGGCCCGTGCGCTGGCTTGTGGACGACTGCGTCAAATTCGTACAGCGGGAGCAGCGCCGGGGGAATACCTACGACGGCATCATAATGGACCCGCCCTCCTACGGCCGGGGCCCCGGGGGCGAGGTCTGGAAGCTTGAGGAGCAGTTGGACGGTTTACTGCGGCTGTGCATGTCCGTGCTTTCAGGGGAGCCGCTGTTCCTGGTGCTGAACTCCTACACCACCGGCCTGTCCCCGGCGGTGATGGAGTACCTTCTCAATGTGCTCGTAGTGCCAAGGCTTGGCGGGAGCGTGACCGCCGACGAGATAGGTCTGCCGGTGACGGACAGCGGCATGGCGCTGCCCTGTGGGAACACGGCCATCTGGCGGGGGGACGGCCTATGCTGAAGTGGACCTGCGCCGCCTTGGGCCTGGGCTTGGCGGCCTCTGTGATATACGAGTGGGCCTGGTCCGGCGAGGATCTTGCCCGCTATATCACCCTGGGGGTGGTGGGCGTGACCATGGCACTGGGGCTCTTTATGTCGGCCCTTACAAAGGAGCGCCGCGCAGGCAAGCCCGCCGGGCCCCGGCCTATGATATGGTTCCTGTTGGCGGCGCTGATGTGCGCCCTCTGCTATTCGGCCCTTGAGCGCACCGTGCAGTCGGGGTTCAGCCACGTGCCGCTGCTGCCCATGTATATCGTGATGTTCCTGGACTTTCTGGGGTCGGGGGCGTATGGGGTGTGGGAAAGGCTGAAAAAGAGAAGATAATGGCTTTCAGGACGGTGTAAAATGAAAGGATTTAAGCGGGAAAACCGGCTCTTGTCCCTGTGCGGGCTCAACTGCGGCCTGTGCACAATGAAGCTTGGCGGGCACTGCGGCGGCTGCGGCAACGGCAACCAGTCTTGCAAAATTGCCCGGTGCAGCCTGGAGCACGGCGGCGTTGAATACTGCTTTCAGTGCCCGGAGTACCCCTGCGGGAAGTATCAGGACATAGACAAATATGACTCGTTCATAACCCACAGGAACCAAAGGGCCGACCTGGAGAGGGCGCGGAGCATGGGGCTGGAGGAGTACAACCGCGTGCAGGAGGAGAAGGCGCGCATTCTGGACTACCTGCTTACCACCTGCAATGATGGGCGCAGAAAGAGCCTGTTCTGCACGGCGGTGAACCTTCTGGAGCTTTCGGACCTTAATGAGGCCGAAGGGCTTCTCAGAGACGTCGAAATGTCCCGGGCTTCCCTTAAAGAGCGGGGAGCGTATGCGGCGGAGCTGCTGAACGGGATGGCAGAGAGCAAAGGCGTCTCTCTAAGGCTAAGAAGGAGAAAATAATATGGACATAGTTCTTGCCATAGCGATAGCCGTTGTGGGCGCGGCGATGCTCATAAACCCCGAGGGCGTCTATAGGTTCACCGAGAGCTGGAAAAGCAACACCCCCGGCGAGCCCTCGGACCTCTACATCAGGCGGACCCGCACAGGCGGGGGGCTGCTCCTGGCGGCTGGGGCCGCCGGGGCTATAGTGCTGGCGGTGCTGGGCTGATAAAACTTACTTAATACTTAAAGGAGAAAAAGTATGGACGAGCAGAATAAGATAGACGAGATAGACGAGCGGGAAAGCGGCAGGTCTAAAAAGGTCGGCAAGACCGTGAAGGCGGGCGTCTCATTCGGCAGCGCCCTTGCCATGGTCATAAGCTATGTGAACTGGCACTCGGTGGGCTGGGCTATATTCCACGGGCTGCTCAGCTGGGTCTATGTGATATACTACATAATACGGTACTGATAAAAGCAAGAACGGAGGTATACCCATGTCATTCATCGAAGCCCGGAGCGTCCGTTTCAGCTATGACACCGAGGAGACCGGGAAGCTGGAGGTGCTCCACGGCATAGACCTCAATATTGAGGAGGGGGAGTTCGTGGCCCTTCTGGGCCATAACGGCTGCGGCAAGTCCACCATGGCGAAGCTATTTAACGGTATGCTGCTGCCCACAGAGGGGCATATACTAGTGGACGGCATAGACACCTTGGACGAGTCGAGGGCCCTGGACGTGCGCCGCAGGGTGGGGCTCGTGCTGCAAAACCCCGATAACCAGCTGGTGGCCGGGGTGGTGGAGGAGGACGTGGCCTTCGGGCCGGAGAACCTGGGCGTACCCCCCGATGAGATACGCAGAAGGGTGGACGAGGCCCTAAAGGCCGTGGACATGTACCACTACCGGGCCCACGCCCCCCATAAGCTCTCCGGCGGCCAGAAGCAGCGGGTGGCCATAGCGGGCGTCATCGCCATGGAGCCCCGCTGCATCGTCCTGGACGAGCCCACGGCCATGCTGGACCCCCGGGGCCGGACCGAGGTGATGGACACCATAAAGAAGCTCAACCGGGAGAAGGGCATCACGATAGTGCTCATAACCCACTATATGGACGAAGCCACAGAGGCGGGCAGGGTGGTGGTGATGGACGGCGGCTCTATCCTGATGGACGGAGAACCCAGGGAGGTCTTCGCCCAGGTGGAGCGGCTGAAGCGCCACGCCCTGGACGTGCCACAGGCCACGGAGCTCTGCTATAGACTCAAGGCGGCGGGCATTGAGCTCCCCGGCGCGCCGCTTAGTGTGGAGGAGTGCGTGGAGATGTTCAGAAACAAACTGAAAGCAAACTGAGAACAAGAGAGGAGGCCCGCCCCATGACCCTAAAAGAGAAAATATCCACATGGTTTTCCGGCTTTTCGCCCCTTAACATGCTTATGCTGTTTATCGCCGGGGTGATAAACGCCGCCGGGGTCACCATCTTCATCGCCCCGGTGAACCTCTATGACAGCGGCATATCCGGCACGTCCATACTTCTGGGGCAGCTGACGCCACCGGAGTTCAGCCTGACCTTTTTCCTGCTGGTGCTGAACGTTCCGCTTTTGCTGTTCGGCCTTAAAAGGCAGGGGCCACTCTTTACCCTGTACGCCATCTTCGCCGTTGGGGTATACGCGTTCACGGCCTGGCTGATAACGGATATCCTGCCGATAGACGTGGCCTTTGCCTCGCCGCTGGCGGGCACGGACCTCTTTCTTTGCGCCATCTTCGGCGGGATGATATCCGGCGTGGGCAGCGGCCTTGCCATACGTTACGGCGGGGCCATGGACGGCATGGAGGTCCTGGCGGTGACTTTCGCAAAGAAGCTGGGGGTCACGGTGGGCACCTTTATGATGGTGTATAACGCCATACTCTATATCCTCTGCGGCGTGATACTGAAAAGCTGGATCTTGCCGCTATACTCTATCGTCACCTACGCATCGTCATCAAAGACGGTGGACTTCATAGTGGACGGCCTTGACACCGAGAAGGCGGCCATGATAATCACCGAGAAGCCCAAGGAGGTGGGGGGCGAGCTCTCCTCCATCTTCGAGATAGGCCTTACGGTCTGGGAGGCCCACGGCTTCTACTCGGGCAAGAAGCGCACCATGCTGTACGCCGTCGTGAACCAGTTTCAGATACCCAGGCTCAAGACCCTGGTGCACAAGCTGGACCCCAACGCGTACGTGACCATAACCACCGTTGCGGACCTTCTGCACGGCAGCAGGGAGTCGGCGGACAATTAGTGAGGTTTTATGATGACTATAAAGGAAAAAGCCGACCGTATCCTGGGCGAAACGGGCCTTTTAGAGCGCCTTGGGGAGATAGGCGCGCCCCATGTGATAGGCAGCTATAAGATGGACATGATGGCCTGGAACGACCTGGACATAGACATCGAGAATCAGGGCATGTCCATAGAGAAGCTCTATGAGCTGACGGACTATATTATCAGGACTTTCCGCCCCAAATGGTTTGAAGCCAAGGAGGAGATAACGGACGAGGGCAGGACCGTCTGGTTCCAGGGGGCCGAGGCCGTGATAGACGGCGAGCTCTGGAACTTCGATTTGTGGTTCTTCGACCGGGAGACCATCGAAAAGGCCGAGGGGTACTGTGAGGACATAATGGCCCGGGCGGCGAAGATCCCCGGGGCCAAAGAGCGCATGATCGGGATAAAGCAGGAGCTGAGAGAGCGGGGGCTTTACGGCTTCGGCGAGGGAAAGTTTATCAGCATGGACGTGTACCGGGCGGTGCTGGAGCAGGGCATTACCGATACGGAGGGTATGCTGGAAAGATATGTGCCGGGGATGGACCGGCTGTAAAGGAGCGAAAAATGGACATAAGACCCGCAGATCTAAAGGACCCGGAGCTCTTAAAGCTCTTTTCCGAGCACGACGCGCATATGCTGGATTTTCTAGGGGAGCACAGGAAATACTACACCCCCTACAGCCAGGCGGAGAATATTGGCCGGGCATGGATCGTGTACGCGGACGGCAGGCCCGCGGGCTGCGCGGCGTATAGGGAGCGGGCGGAGGGTGTATGTGAGCTGAAGCGCGTATTCCTGCGGCCCGAGTATAGGGGCCGGGGCATATCCAAGGAGCTTTTGCGCACGGTGGAGGGCTATGCCAGGGAGCGGGGCTGCCGCGCCGTGGCCCTTGACACCAACAGCGCCCTTGAGCCCGCCGTGACCCTGTATAAAAAGGCGGGGTACAGGGTGACGCTCTGTGAGGGGCAGTACATACAGATGGAGAAGGACTTATCATGACGAGAACGGAGCTTGAGAGGTACATAGCCGAGACCTATAACACCGACCCCGACTACCCCTTTGAGGACAGCCCGGAGGCGGCGGTGTTCCGGCACGCGAACAATAAGAAGTGGTTCGCCATTATCATGCGGGTGAGAAGGGACCGGCTGGGGCTTTCCGGGGAGGGGAAAGTCGACATTGTGAACCTTAAGTGCGACCAGCTCATGCTGGGGTCAATGCTTATGGAGCCGGGGTTCTTTCCCGCGTACCATATGAGCAAGTCCCACTGGATTTCCGCGGCCCTGGACGGCAGCGCGGAGGGGGAGAAGATACGGCTTTTGCTGGATCTGAGCTTTGAGATGACGGAGGGGAAGGGGAGGAAAAAGACATGACTGTAAAGCTATTTTGTCAGGCCATAGTAAAATTTCTGCTGGGAGCTGTGATAGTGGGCGCGCTGCTGTTTATACCGACAGGGGGCTTCGGCTACGTCAACGGCTGGCTTTTGATGGGCGTACTCTTTGTTCCCATGTTCATTGCCGGGATAGTGATGATGGTAAAGGACCCGGAGCTCTTAAAGAAGCGCCTGAACGCGAAAGAGCGGCAGCCCGAGCAGTGGACGGTCGTAGCTCTCAGCGCCGTGATGTTCGTTCTGGGCTTTGCCGGGGCGGGGCTAAGCTTCCGCTTCGGCTGGCTGATGCTGCCGGGGTATGTGTCCTGGGCCGGGGCGGCGGTATTCCTGCTGGCCTATCTCATGTACGCCGAGGTGCTGAGAGAGAATACCTACCTGTCCCGGACCGTTGAGGTGCAGGAGGGACAGAGGGTGATAGATACCGGGCTCTACGGCATAGTGCGCCACCCCATGTATACCGCCACCGTGATACTGTTCCTCGCTATGCCCCTGGTGCTGGGATCGGCAATCTCCTTTGTGATATTCCTCATATATCCTGTGATAATCGCCAAGCGGATAGGGAACGAGGAAAAGGTGCTCGAGGCGGGGCTTAAAGGTTACGCTGAATATAAAAAGCGGATAAAATACAGGCTGATACCGTTTATTTGGTAGTCTGATACGATATAAGGAGGCACATATGAGAACACCCGAGGAAATGCTTAAGCTAATACTTGACACAGCCCGCAAGGACGAGAACATCCGCAGCGTGCTGATGGTGGGCTCGAGAGCGGACCGGGACTGCCCGGCGGACATATACCAGGACTTTGACATATGCTATTTTGTCCGGGACGTGGGGCCCTACTGGGACAATATGGACTGGATAGAGAGGAATTTCGGGCGGCCCAGCATAGTGCAAAAGCCGGAGAGCATGGACCTTATGCCCCCGGACGGGGACGGAAGCTTCGTCTACCTGATGATATTCCCGGACGGAAACCGAATAGACCTGACGATCACGGCGGACCCCTATGTGGACGACGGCGAACCGGCGGTGCTGCTGCTGGATAAGGACGGAGATTTCCCGGAGATTGCTGTAAAAAGAGACTTTTGGTATGTAAAAAAGCCCAGCCAGAAGCTCTTTTCCGACTGCTGCAACGAGTTCCACTGGTGCCTGAATAACGTGGCGAAGGCCATAGCCAGGGAGGAGCTGCCCCTTGCCATGGAGCAGCTGAACCACTATGTGCGGGACATGCTTATGCTCATGCTGGGCTGGTATATCGGCGCGGAGCATGAGTTCACTGTGTCCGTGGGGAAGAACGGCAAATACTTTAAAAAGCTGCTGCCCGGGGAGATGTACGAGAGCTTTACGCGTACCTATCCCGACGCGGACTACGGCCATATCTGGGCCGCGGCCTTTGAGATGCTGGAGCTGTTCGGCAGAGCCGCCAGGAGCGTCGCAAAAAAACTGGGCTTTGCCTATGACGGGAACGAGGAGCGGGGCATAAGGACGTATATGGAGCAGGTCCGCTCCGGCGGGCTGGAGAGGGGAGACGAAGGATGAAGATACTTGTCACCGGCGGCACGGTGTTTGTAAGCCGGTATGTTGCCGAATACTACGCCCAGAAGGGCCGTGATGTGTACGTTCTGAACCGGAACACCCGGCCCCAGCCGCCGAATACCACACTGATACAGGCCGACCGGCACCATCTGGGGGATATTCTGCGCCCATACAGGTTCGATCTGGTGATAGATACCGCATATACCGCCCGGGACGTGGATATGCTTCTGGACGCGCTGGGCGAAGTGGGGGACTATATTCTCATAAGCTCCGGCGCGGTGTACCCTGAGACGGCACCGCTGCCCTTTACCGAGGACACTGAGCTCAAGGTCAACAGGTACTGGGACAGGTACGGCACGGACAAGATAGAGGCCGAGGCGGCGCTTTTAAGGCGGGTCCCGGGGGCGTATATCCTGCGCCCGCCGTATATCTATGGGCCCATGAACAATGTGTATAGGGAGGCCTTCGTATTCGACTGCGCAAGCCTTGGCAGGAAGTTTTACCTGCCGGGGGACGGGTCCCAGCGCTTGCAGTTTTTCCATATCCGGGACCTCTGCCGGTTCACGGAGGTGCTTCTTCTAAAGCGCCCCGGGCGGCATATCTTCAACGTGGGCAATAGGGACGGGGTCTCCATAAGGGAGTGGGTCAGGCTCTGCTATAGGGCCCTGGGCAAAGAGCCGGAGTTTGTGGAGGTGCCAGGGAACGTCGAGCAGAGGAAATATTTTTGCTTCTACGACTATGAGTATATGCTGGACGTGGCGCGGCAGGATGAGCTTTTGGACGGTGTGACGGACCTGGAGGCGGGCCTTAAAGAGGCCTGGGAGTGGTATAGGGAGAACGGGGACAAGGTGAACAGGAAGCCGTATTTTGAGTTTATAGACGGCGAGCTTTTGAATATATTGGAGGGCCATAAATGCCGGTAATTGAGACCAAAGATCTGACCTATATCTACGGAGAGGGCACACCCTTTGAGAAGGTGGCCGTCGAGGACGTGTCCATCGCCATCGAGAAAGGGGAGTTCGTGGGGGTCATCGGCCACACGGGCAGCGGCAAGTCCACCCTTATACAGACCCTTAACGGCCTTATAAGGCCCACGTCCGGGCAGGTGCTTCTGGACGGCAAAGACATCTGGGCCGAGCCCAAGAAGATACGCTCGGTGCGCTTTCGGGTGGGGATGGTGTTCCAGTATCCGGAGTACCAGCTGTTCGAGGAGACGGTACTAAAAGACATCATGTTCGGCCCCAAGAACATGGGCCTTTCGGAGGACGAGGCCAGGGAGCGGGCCTATGAGGCGGCGCGCTTTACGGACCTTAAAGAGGAGCTTTTAGAGAAATCCCCCTTTGAGCTCTCCGGCGGGGAGAAGCGCCGGGCGGCCATCGCCGGGGTCATCGCCATGGACCCGGAGGTGCTGATACTGGACGAGCCCACGGCGGGGCTGGACCCCCGGGGCCGGGACGTGCTGCTGTCCCAGATAGGCCAGTACCATCGGGAGCGGGGGAACACGGTGCTGTTGGTCTCCCACAGCATGGAGGACATCGGACGCACAGCCGACCGCTTACTTGTCATGAGCGGCGGGCATAAACAGTTCTTGGCCCCCACAAAGGAGGTCTTCTCCCACGGGGAGGAGCTGGAGAGCATGGGCCTTCGGGTGCCGCAGATAACCAAGATAATGCAGGAGCTCATAAAACTGGGCGTGCCGGCGGACCCCGCAACCCTGACGGTGGAGGGGGCCGTGAAGCAGCTTATACCGTACTTCAAAAAGAGGGGAGGGAGCAAAGATGCTGTCTGACATCACACTGGGCCAATACTTCCCGGCGAAGTCAACGATGCACCGGGCCGACCCGCGGCTTAAGATATGCCTTACGATATTCTCCATCGTGCTGATATTCTCGGCGGGCAACTTTTTCTCCCTGGCCTTGGCTGTGGGGTATATCTTCCTGGGCATGGGGCTCTCGAAGATACCCTTAAAGCTGTATCTCAGGAGCTTAAAGCCCATACTCTTTATCATAATATTTACCGCTGTATTAAATATCTTCTACGGCACGGGGGACCCACTCTGGCAGTGGGGATTCATAAAGATAACGAAGAACGGACTATTGAACAGCCTGTTCGTGTCGATACGCATTATAACCCTGATACTGGCAAGCTCGGTCCTGACATTTACGACCTCGCCCACACAGCTTACCGACGCCATAGAGCGGCTTTTGAGGCCCCTTGCCAAGATAGGGGTGCCGGTGCACGAGTTCGCCATGATGATGACCATAGCCCTTCGCTTCGTGCCCCTGCTCCTGGAGGAGACCGATAAGATAATGAGCGCCCAGAAGGCCCGGGGCGCGGACATGGAGAGCGGCGGCGTTATACAGCGGATAAGGGCGCTGGTGCCGGTGCTGATACCGCTGTTCGTCTCGGCCTTTAGGCGGGCCTTCGATCTGGCCACCGCCATGGAGAGCCGCTGCTATAACGGCGGCGAGGGCAGGACCAAGATGAAGCAGCTGCATTTTGGAGCTGTGGACTGGATGGTGCTTTCGAGCGCGGCGCTGGTGCTGGGGGCGTTTGTGGCGCTGAATATCGTGCTGCCGCCAAGCATTGTGCGATAGGGAGGGGAGTAGAAATGGCCGAACTAAAGACAATGGGCTTTGGGAAGACCATGGAGAAAAAGCTCGTCTCCGTGGGTATCAGCTCCGCAGAGGAGCTGCGGGAGCTTGGCAGCAGGCAGGCGGCGTTCCGGCTCAAGGAGCGGTACCCGGGCACCTGCGTGGTGATACTCTACTACCTGGAGGCCGCCATACAGGGCGTGGACATAAAGAAGCTCAGTAAGGAGTGCAGGGCCGGGCTGAAGGAGTATTTTGACCGGCTGTGACAATCGGAAAGAAATTGTGGAGGAAACCAAGATGAAAAGCATAAAAATCACACTTATGGGCATAGCCATCATACTCTTTGGCATCAGTGCCGCCCTGCTGTCCGGCCTTTCCGGCACGCCCACCTTCGGCAACGGCATATATGAGCTTTTGGCGGTCATCTGCCCCATAGCGGGGCTCTTGGTGTGCGGGCTCGGGCTTGTGTGCAAGGAGTGATGTTTCCATGCGCAACCTACTTTTCACCATAACCTACGACGGCACGAATTACCACGGCTGGCAGATACAGGAGAACGCCCTGACGGTCCAGGAGGTGTTTCAGAACGCTTTTAAAAAGGTCACCGGGGAGCGGGGGGACATGAAGGCCTGCTCCCGCACGGACACGGGGGTGCACGCCAGGGAGTTCTGCGTCAGCGTGAAGACCCAGAGCAGGATAGTCACAGAGCGGTTTTCCGCAGCCATGAACCACTGGCTGCCCGAGGACGTGGCCGTAAAGGGCTGCAGGGAGGTCCCACTGGACTTTCACGCCCGGTATAGCTGCAAGGGCAAGGAGTACAGCTATGAGATATGGAACGCGAAGGTCCGCGAACCTTTCTTAAGGGGCCGGGCCCTGCACTACTGGTATCCGATAGACGAGGAGAAGCTGGATAAAGCGGCGGGGCACTATGTAGGGGCCCACGACTTTACGTCCTTCTGCACCCTGGATAAGCGGGAGCCGGGGGACATGGTGCGCTGGGTCACAGAGGCCCGGGTGGAGCGCCGGGGGGATATGGTGCGCTTTACGGTGGCGGCGGACGGTTTTTTGTACAATATGGTGCGCATAATGGCGGGGACGCTTCTAAGGGTCCAGGAGGGGAAGCTCTCGCCGGAGGATATACCGGGGATAATCGGGGCCCGGGACCGGTCGAAGGCGGGGCCCACGGCCCCGGCCTGCGGGCTGTATCTGAACAGGGTGTTTTACTGAAAGGCAGGTGATGTGTGTGGCGAAGCACAATAAGCACGCTGAAAAGAAAGCAAAGGTCATCAATCTGGACGACTACCGGGAAAAGCCCCAGGCCGGGGAGCCCGAGGCCGAGGTGGAGTATGAGGACATATTCAGCGGCGGGGACGGCGAGGGCCGGGAGGGGGAAAAGAATAAGGAGCTGCGGCAGCTGCCCCGGGCGGTGTACATTATCAGTCTTGTGCTGCTCTTTGTGATAGTGGGGCTGAGTGTCTGGCTGAATAGGGAGAATCTGAGCTGGGAAAATATAAAGGAGTCGGTAAGGCTCCAGGTGAAGGGCGAGGAGATAGGCGACGGCTTCCCTGTGCCAATCACAGGGGCAAATGTGTACAGCGGCAACTTTATAAGC
The DNA here is from genome assembly GCA_910584745.1 of uncultured Eubacteriales bacterium. Taxonomy (GTDB): domain Bacteria; phylum Bacillota; class Clostridia; order Oscillospirales; family Acutalibacteraceae; genus Acutalibacter. The sequence goes on along the minus strand of CAJUDG010000012.1, from coordinate 54,097 downwards.
GTGGACGGCGGGGCGGCCACGCTCAGCAATACGGCCTTTACGGCGGTGAACAGCACGGGAAAAGAGAAGTTCTCCGTGCGGCACAGCATGAGCAGGCCGGTACTGAGGGCCGCGGGAGGCCGCTATCTGCTGTTTAACAGCGGCAGCAAGGGGTATATGGTCCTGTCCGGCGGCAAGGTCATGGCCGAGGGCGCGGCGGAGACGGACATCATAACCGGCTGTGTCTGCCAGAGCGGGAAGTTCGCTCTGGGGCTGGAGGGCAGCTTTGGGGCCTCTAAGCTGGAGGTCTATATGGCTGACGGTAGCTTGCAGTATGAGTACCCCTTTTCGGGGGGGTATATCGCGGCCGTGGCCATGAACTATGACGGGACCCACGGGGCGGTGTGCACCGTGAGCAGCGAGAAGGGCCGGATGGTGTCGAAGGTGACCATACTGGACTTTAACGAGGAGGAGCCGGTGGCGGAGTTCGAGAGCAGGAACAATCTGCTGCTGTCGGCAGGATGGGCCGAGAACGGCGCCATATACTGCGTGGGCGATACGGCCCTGGTGCTCGGGCGGTCCGGGGACTATCAGTTCACGGAGTACAGCTATCAGGGCCGGCAGCTGACGGCCTTTGAGCTGAGCGCGGGGCGGGCCTTTCTGTCCATATCCTCCTATGAGCACGGAGGCACCAGCACCATGCTGGCCTTTAACGGCAATGAGGAGCTGGGGGAGAAGAACCCGGTGCGCATGGAGATGGAGGGCCGCATAGAGGATATCTCGATTTTTGGAGGGACCGCCGGGGTGCTTATGGGGGGCCAGGTGGTGTACATGGACTATATCACCGGCATGGAGCTGGGCCGGGCCCAGGCGGGTGAGGACGCGAATGGCATAGCGCTGGGCAGCGAGCGAAGGGCGTATGTGCTGGGGGTCAGCGAGATACGCGTGGCGGAAATAAGCTGAGTGACGCGGTTTAGGGACGCGGTCAAGGTGCGAAGACTTGGCTGTGCCAAGTCTCGGCACCTTGCAGGGTTTGGGGCGGCGCCCCAAGGTCTTAGTAAGAGAGCGAAGCTCTCGGATAATGAAAGAGAACTGTAAGGGTAAAGCCCTTGAGAAAATCCCGAACATGTGCTATAATATCAAAATCAGCGCATATCTCAAAAGGAAAAGGAGAATGTTATGGGCTACATACTGGACGGCATCATCTTCGCCATATGCCTTATGTGCGTACTGGTGGGCGTAAAAAAGGGCTTTATCCACTCGATGGTGCGTTTTTTGGGGGCTGTCATATCGGCGCTGCTGGCGTCGGCCCTGGGCGGGGCTCTGGCCCAGTGGATGTTCGACACCATGTTCAGAGGGGCGATGGTGGATAAGATAAACTCCTCCCTCCAGGCCCTGGGCAGCGAGAACGCCGCCGCCGCGGCGGGTCAGGTGCTGGCATCGCTGCCGGACTTTCTGGTGCGGGCCCTTGAGGAGGCCGGGGTGACCCTGGAGACGGTCAGCCACGCCATAAACAGCCAGACCAGCGGCGCGGCGGGGATGGTGGTGGACTATCTGTCGCCGGTGTTCGTGAACTTTCTGAAGGTGCTGGCGGTAATAGTGCTGTTCTTCCTGTTCACGACCCTGGCCAGGCTTCTGGCGGCCCTTATAAGCGACATGCTGCGGCTGCCCATACTAAGGGAACTGGACGGTATTCTGGGCGGGGTCTTCGGGTTCCTGCTGGCCCTTGTAAGCGTCTGGGTGGTGGTGGCCGGCGTGACGGTGTTTATGCCTATGCTGGACGCATCGGCCCAGGGCGAGGTCCAGGCGGTGCTGGACGGCTCGGTATTTACCGCGACGCTTGTGAAGATGAACCCCCTCGGGGGAATGTTCTCGTAGACGGGAAAAGGAGACGGAAATTGGATAAGACCGGGATGATGAGTAGAAATTTGGGAAAAGAAAGGAAACGCTCTATGCCCCGAGAGAAAAAAGCGACCAACCGCATACTGACCGTACCCAACGCCATGTCGGCACTGCGCATACTGGTGGTGCCGGTCTTCGCCGCGCTGTACCTTAACGGCCACGTGGCGGCGGCGGTTGGGGTGCTGGTGTTCTCGGGACTTACGGACATGCTGGACGGCCTTATAGCCCGGCGCTTTAATCAGATAACGGACCTTGGCAAAATGCTGGACCCATTTGCCGATAAGCTGACGCAGGGGGTCGTGGCCCTTTGCATAGCTATACGCTTTCCGTCCATACGGCCGCTGCTGCTTCTGTTCATTTTGAAGGAGCTTCTGATGTTAAGCTGCGCTCTAGTGCTGCTTAAAAAGCATAAGCGGCCCTGCGCCGCCAAGTGGTACGGCAAGGTGGCGACGGTGATGTTCTATGTGTCGGTGTCGGTGATAGTGATGCTGGACGGACTTGGCATAATGGGCCCCCAGAAGCAGAATATAGCGGCCTTTGTGATGCTGGGGCTTACCGGGGTCATGATGGCCTATGCGGCGGTAAAGTATTTTCAGATATTCCTGGCCATACTGAGGGAGCCGGGCGAGAAGGAGAAAAAATAACGTGAAACAGCGTATGCTGGGCTTCTTCAGCGGCTTCCCCAGCCATCATTTCCCAAGGGAGATAGCCGGGAGGCTTAAAGAGAGCCTTATAGAGCGGGAGAGCATAGTCTTTATAAGCGCATGGCCCGAGGACTATGAGAAAAACGACAGCGACCTTGAGGGCATGTATGAGATGTTTCTGGAGTGGGACATGGACTTTGGGGAGCGCCGGGTGATAGACCGGAGGGACAGCGCCCAGACGGCGCGGGAGGCGGTACGGCGGGCCTCCTGCATATTCCGGGCGGGCACCCGGGCCTGCAGCTTCAGATGATAAAGGATATGGGGCTGGACGCGGTTATCCGGGAGTCCGGGGCGGTGGTGCTTGGGGTCAGCGCCGGAGCCATAAATATGGCCGTGCGGGCCCTGGACACGAAGGAGTCGCCGGTCCCGTACCCGGGACTGGGACTTGCGGACGTGACGGTAAAGCCCAATTTCGACCCAGAGCATGAGGGGGTGCTCTCGGCGCTTATGAGAATTTCGGCGGAGCTGCCAATATGCGCCATGGAGGATGACAGCGCCATATTCGTCACCGCGGACGAAATCTCCGCCGTGGGCGCGGCGCATCGGATAGAGAGGGGCGTCATGGGCCCGTTTTCACCGGAAAAACTGAATATACCGGGCAAAAGTTAAAAGGTTGTTAATGAAATCGGCTGGGGCGCGTGGTATAATACTAGCGGAATGCTGGATCGCAGTTAACGCTCAGAGGGGGAACACGGCATAGGGCGTGTTCCCCCTGTCAGAATAGAGGGACCAAGGAGGAGGATTCGGATGATGATGCTCTGTACAAGATGCCATAAGCGGCCGGCCACGGTTTTCGTGTCCCAGTCGTCAGACAGCAGGGACGCAAAGGGCTACTGCTTTGTCTGTGCCAAGGAGCTGGGCATAAAGCAGGTAAACGACCTTATGGATAATATGATGAACACTTTAAAGGAACAGACCGGCATAACCGAGGAGGAGTTTCAGGAGGCCACCGAGCAGATGGCCCAGATGATGAAGATGGATGCGGAGGAGGCCGGCGGAGACCCGGACGGCGGCGAGGACGACTTCTCCCTGGGAGGCGCGGCAACGCTGCCCGCGGATATGCTTATAGGCCGGCCGGCGCAGGGGGGCGGCTACAGCGGCGTGCGGGAGAAGAAGGAGAGCATCCACAAGAAAAAGCGCAAGCATATAAGCAGCTACTGCACGGACCTGACCGCCCGGGCCCGCAGGGGAGAGCTTGACAATATAGTGGGCCGTGAGAAGGAGATAGAGCGGGTGGTCCAGATACTGTCCCGGCGCACAAAGAATAACCCCTGCCTTATCGGCGAGCCCGGCGTGGGCAAGACCGCCGTGGCCGAGGGCCTTGCCCTGCGGATAGCCGCCGGGAAGGTCCCGGCAAAGCTGCGGGACAAGGAGATACAGCTTTTGGACCTGACGGCGCTCGTTGCCGGGACACAGTTCAGGGGCCAGTTTGAGAGCAGGATCAAGGGCCTTGTAGAGGAGGTCCGGGCCGACGGCAATGTGATACTCTTTATCGACGAGGTCCATAATCTTGTGGGCACCGGCGACGCCGAGGGCAGCATGAACGCCGCCAATATCTTAAAGCCCGCCCTGTCCCGGGGCGAGATACAGGTGATAGGCGCTACCACCTTCAACGAGTACAGAAAGTACATCGAGAAGGACGCAGCCCTTGAGCGGCGCTTTCAGCCGGTGACAGTGGGCGAGCCCTCCATAGACGAGGCGGTGGAGGTCATTCTGGGCATAAAGAAATACTATGAGGACTATCATAGGGTGACGGTGTCCGAGGAGATAGCCCGGCGGATAGTGGTGCTGTCGGAGAGGTATATAAGCGACCGGTATCTGCCGGACAAGGCCATAGACCTTCTGGACGAGGCCTGCGCCTGCGCGGCCCTTCGGAACAAGCGCCTTGAGGAGTACGACGCAATGGAGCTGAGCCTCAATAAGGAGCGGGTAAGGGAGCAGGACCTCTCTGACCCGGGCAGCGCCATGGTGGACTATGAGGAGCTGGCCAAGACCCACTACAGGATAGCCACCCTGGAGGAGGGCCTTGACAGGCTCAGAAACGAGGGGATCTTCTCCCCTGTTGAGGAGCGGGACCTTGCGTATGTGATAGAGCTCTGGACCGGCATACCCGCCGCCAAGGTGGAGGCCGGGGACCTTAAGAAGCTGAGCACCCTTGAGGATGTTCTCTCAAAGCGCATTATCGGCCAGGAGGAGGCCATAAAGGCGGTCTCGGCGGCGGTGCGGCGGTCGAGGGTGCAGATAAGCCCCCGCCGGCGGCCCGCGTCCTTCATCTTTGTGGGACCCACCGGGACGGGCAAGACGGAGCTTGTGCGGGTGCTCTCGGAGGAGCTGTTTGACGCCACGGAGACCATGATACGCCTTGACATGTCGGAGTTCATGGAGAAGCACTCGGTGTCGAAGATAATCGGCTCGCCCCCCGGATACGTGGGCTATGACGAGGCCGGACAGCTGACGGAGAAGGTCCGGCGGCGGCCGTACTCGGTACTGCTCTTTGACGAGATAGAGAAGGCCCACCCGGACGTGATGAATATACTCTTGCAGATACTGGACGAGGGCCGGATAACCGACGCCCACGGCCGCACGGTGAACTTTGAGAATACCGTGATAGTGATGACCTCAAACGCCGGAAGCGAACGCAGGGAGGGCTCTCTTGGCTTTGCCAAGACCGCCGGGGATATCAGCCGGGAGAAGGCCATGAAGGCCCTGACGGAGTTCCTGCGCCCGGAGTTTCTGAGCCGTATAGACGAGGTGGTTATATTCAAACCCCTGACTGTGGAGGACTATAGGGATATCGCCGGGCTCATGCTCTCTGAGTATGTGGGCTCTCTTAAAGAGAAGGGCATAGCTTTCAAATACGACGATGCCGCCTGTGAGGAGCTTGCCAAGAAGTCCTTCGGCGGCAAGTCCGGGGCCAGGGATCTTAGGAACGCCATCCGCCGGGAGGTTGAGGATAAGATAGCAGCCATGCTGGTGGAGCGGGGCGGCATAAGCGCCGTGGGCGTCACCGCCAAAGAGGGCGGGCTGCTGGTGGAGGCCTTTTAAATGGAGCTGAGACCGGGAAGAAAAGAGGACGTGCCCGCCATAGCGAAGCTGTACGACTTGGCGAGGGCCGCGCTGAAGGATGCCGGAGTGCCCCAGTGGCAGGATGGTTATCCCAACGGCGATGACGCGTTAAGGGACATAGAGGCTGGGCACGGCTATGTGCTGACGGAGAACGGCGAAGTGGCGGCCTTTGCCTGCCTTGCTTTCGGCGTTGAGCCCACATATAACGTCATAGAGGACGGCAGCTGGAAGGGCTGCGGGGAGTACGGCTTCCTGCACCGGGTGGCCGTGGACCCGGTGCTCCGGGGCCAGGGCGCTGCGGGGCTGTTCTTTGACGAACTCAAGCGTCAGGCCAGGGACCGCGGCGTGCGCATCATACGCGGGGACACACACAGGCTGAACCTGCCCATGCAGCGGGTGATGGCGAAGAACGGGCTGGAGCTCAGAGGCGTTATCCACGTGGAGGACGGCAGCGAGCGGCTGGCTTATGAGTGTATATTGGAGTAAAATTAAGGGCCCTCCCAAGCGGGAGGGCCCTTTTGCCGTCTCAGTGCTTCTCATACAGGAACCGCTCGGGCAGCTCCACCTTAAAGTCCACGGCCAGATGCCGGAAATCGTCGGGCTCGATGGTCTGGTGCTTGTGCGGGGTCATGGAGAGCACCTTGACCAGAATCTCCGCCGACTTCTCCACCGTGTGCATGAGCCCGAAGGTCTCGTCAAAGTCCGCCCCTGAGCAGAACATGCCGTGGTGGGCCCAGATGGCCACGTTGTATTTCTTCATAAGCTCCGAGGTGGCCACGGCTATGTCCCGGCCTCCGGGCACCATCCAAGGCACCACGCCTATGCCCTCGGGGAAGACCACCGGGCACTCTGTGGCCATCTCCCAGAGCTCCCGGGTGAAGGCCTCGTCCGTCAGCGGCAGCACGAAGGTCAGGGCGATGGTGTTGGCCGGGTGGCAGTGGTATATTACCCTGTGCCGTCCGCCGGTGGCCAGAAGCTTTACCTCGTGGTTCATAAGGTGAGAGGGTAGCTCGCTGGTGGGCCTGCCGCCGTTTGCAAGGCCCCAGCATATGCGGTAGTTCTCGCCCTTTCCGTCCAGCTCGATTATACAGAAGCTGTCCTCGGGCTTTATGGCGACGTTGCGGAAATACTTCCCGGAGCCGGTCACCAGGAAATACTCCCCGGAAAGCTCCGGCACGCTTGTGCCTATCTCCTGCCAGTCCCCGGGGCGGAGCTCCTCCCGGACGGATTCTATCTCCTCTGGCCTTATGCGGTAGCTGAGGTTGCCGCCGTTGCGCTCGTGCCAGCCCTGCTGCCAGCCGTCGTCGGCCATGCGCATAAAGCCCTTTACAAACTCCGCGTCCAATACTCTCATGCTTTTACCTTCCTTCTGTTATCTTGTGATGATATCGACTGGCACGTTGAAGATTTTCGCGACCTTCAGGATGGTGTCTATATGCCGCCCGGAGGCCGCCGCCATATGGTGGGTGGGCCCCGCCTCGCTCCACCTGTCGCAGAACTCCCTGGCCCCGCAGGTGAAGCGGGTGCGCATGTTGGTGTCGCCAAAGGTGAAGATTGGGCCGTCTTCATTTATACCCTCGGCCACCACGAACTTGAAATGCCCGTCCCTGTCCTGGGTTATGCCCAGATACGTTACCGGGCCAAGATGTGGGTAGAACTGGGTCAGATACCCGCCGCCGGTCTTACCGTGGAACACGTCCACGATCTTCATAGTGGGTTTCTTCGCGGAGATGTCCGCGTCCCCGGAGCCGCTGTGGCCGATTATGCAGATGTCCTCGTTAAAGTCGATGGAGTACATCTCGCTGAGCTGGCCCATGCCGGAGATGGTCTTCAAGATGCTCATAGCCATGGCCACCTTGATATCCCCCTCCACGGCGCAGGCCACACCCTGCTTTATCAGCATGGAGAAGGCGGGAATGAGCATACTGTCAAGTACGCCAGCCTGCCCTTTGGCGAAGCCGTCATAGTGTGAGGCCACAAGGGTGATATGCTCATCCTTCACCCACCGCTCGAAGGCCACCACGTACTTTGCCATGTCCCAGACCTTTTCAACGGTGCCGCCGCCCTCAATGTCGAAGGTGTCAAGAATGCCCTGGGCTTTGGCACGTATTGCGTCCCCGTCGTTGATATCATCAGCGATGGCCCACATCTTCTCCCAGTCGAACTGCTTTGTGTACAGGAACATGCGGTTATATAGGTTCGTCTCGTCGATATACAGGTCCATCATTCCCGGATAGGGCCGGCCTATCTGGGCAAGGTTGGTGTCCCGGAAGCGGCGGCGCACCTGGGCGGCTTTGCACCAGTCCTCTATCTCGGCCAGGGCGTGGGGGTCGCCGCCCTCCACAACGCCGGTGATGACGGCGTGGCGCTTGCCTGCACGCTCCAGGTCGGCTACCATTTCGCCTACAGCCCCGCAGGCGTAGAGCTCCCCAAGCCACGTTGCCGTGTCGGTGCTGGCGTAGTCGGGAGCTTTCTTCTTTTGCAGGTTCACTAGCACCACCGGTACGTCCAGATCCCGGACGGCGGGGAGCATGTTATAAGACGTGGCGTAGGTCAAAAGCTGCAATATCACCAGGTCGACGTCCGCCGAGCGGAACTTGTCCCCGGCCTGCATTGCAAGCTCCTTGGTGGTGACGATGCCGCCGTCGATGAGCTCGACGGTGTCGGGCAATGTCTTCTTGAAGTCTGCGTACTGGCCCTCGAACTCCGGCACTAAGCTGGGGAACTGGGGCAGGTACGCGCCCAGGGCGATGGCGAACACGCCCACCCGGGCCTTGGTCTCAACCAACATATCTATCTCTCCTTAAATAACTGTATCATTCTTGGCTTATCTCCAAAAGGGCGTTGGCCACGGCCTCCTTTATCCCATTGGAGGAGATGGTTGCCCCGGTAACGGCGTCCACCTCGGTGGACTGGGCGGATATGATGGAGCCTATGACCTCCGCCGCGCTGGCGAAATACCTGGGGGTTTCCACGTGGTCTATGACCTCTATGCCGGTTATCTCCCCGGCGCTTACCGTCACGCTTACGGTTATGGGTCCGTTGCGCCCCTGTCCCGTGCCGGTATAGACGCCGTCCGGCAGTCCGGGCTCCGGGGTGGGCTCGGAAGTTGGCGTGGGCTCCTCAGTGGGCTCCTCAGTGGGCTCCGGGGTCGGGGCAGGCTCCTCTGTGGGCGCGGAGGTGGGCGTGGCCTTGGGGGTGGGCGCCGGTGTGGCCTGGGGCGTGGGGACAGGGGTAGGTGCGGGGCTCTCCACTGCGGGCGGGCCCGCCCATCTGTCCGGCAGGTGTATGCCCACATCCGTCAGGTGCAGCGCCAGCAGGGCTATCATCAGAACGGTCAGCACCCTGTGGGCGGCCATCCACCTTTTCTTCAGCGCCTTTCGCAGCAGGTAACTTACTGCCAGGAGCAAGGCGGCCATAAAGCAGGCCGTGCCCCAGTTAAGGGTAAAGAGCACCGGGGCCAGCTCCATCTCTCCAACCCCGGCCCGGGGGGAGTTCCCGGCCAGCAGCCCGTGCATAAGGCCGGTGGCTAAGAGCAGGACCCCCAGTGGGATATGTATCCTGTGAAAAGCTTTATTCAGCGCCTTTACCTTGCTGACCCTCACTGGATAGCGCAGGGCTTCCGCCAGGCAGAGCAGCGCCGAGACCCAGGCCATTATCTGACTTGACAACATCACCATACAGAATTCTCCTTTGTTATCATGTTTCCATGTATAACACGGAGATAACGGTCAAATCCATTCAGCCAAGTTAAATATTTTCCCCAGCCGCACTCATCTGGCACCTCAGGTTGCCCAGGGCCGTGGCCTCGATGGGCAGGGCGATGATCTTTAGCCCGGTCTCCTCCTCGGTGAGGCGGTTCAGGTATTGATTCTTCGCGCCGCCGCCTACAATATATAGTGCGTGGTACTGGCTTCCGGTCAGGCGCTCTATCTCCCGGACGCTCTCGCCATAGCACCTTGCCAGGGAGCGGTAGGCGCAGCGGAAGTAGTCGCCGGGGCTCTCAGGGCCCCTAAAGCCCGACTCGGTGAGGGCCGCGTCCATCTCCCCGCTCATGGACCCCGGGGCCATGAACCGCTGGGCTGTCACGTCCACAAGGCCCGGGTAAGCGCTCTGCTCCGCGCCCGCCACGATAGCGCCGAAATCATCCCCGGGGCAGAGCTCGTCACGGAGATTGTTCACCATCCACATGCCCATGATGTTCTTGAGGTAGCGGATATACCCCACGCCGCCCTCGTTGGAGAAGTTGGACTTAAGGCTCTCGGGAGTGGTGACGGCCTTCGGCAGCTTCGCCCCCAGAAGGCTCCAGGTGCCGGAGGAAAGGAACAGCTCGTTACCTTCCATCGGTATACCCTCCACGGCGCTGGCAGTGTCGTGGGTGGGGCAGAGCACCACGTTTATGCCCTTATATTGCCCCAAAATGGCCCCCGGCTGGCTGAGCCCGGTGAAAAGCTCTCCGGGCAGGCCAAGCTTATCTGTGATGTCCCTGTCAAATTCCCGGGTCGCGGCGTTCACAAGGCCGGTGGTGCTGGCGTTGGTGTACTCATGTGCCTTTCCCCCGCAGAGCCGCCACATCAGGTACACGGGCATCATCAGCCAGCCCGTGGCCCCCTCCAGCCGCCCCGCCAGCTTGTCGGCGTAGAGCTGGTAGATAGTGTTGAAGGACTGGAACTGTATGCCTGTGCGGGCGTACAGCTCTCCGAAGGGTATTATCTCATGGACCTTGGGGATGGACTCATCTGTGCGGCTGTCCCTGTAGGCGTAGCAGGGCGTAACAGGCTCGTCCCCCCGCATGAGCACATAGTCCACCCCCCAGGTGTCCACGGACAGGCTCTCTATCCGAGGATATCTCTCAAGGGACGCGTCTATCCCCGCCCGGACCTCCCGCTCAAGGCGCGTCAGGTCCCAGGTGAGATGGCCGTCCTGCTGGGTCACACCGTTTTTAAAGCGGTAGACCTCCGCTGTGCGAAGCTCGCCGTCCTCCTGCCAGCCCACTATGTGACGGCCTGAGCTTGCGCCGATGTCTATGGCCAGGTAGTGATGTGTCATAAAGCACCCTCTCTCTTTCGGGATTATGCTGAGATCAGTATAGCATATTCCTGGAAAATTTTCAATTTTTTCCTGAAACTCGGGTGAAAAAAGCTCGGACGTTATTCCCACGGCCTGCTTGAGAGCCGTCTGGTGCTGCCCGCCGGCTTTCAAGCAAGCCCGCCGCGCCCAGGAAAAAGGGGGTGATAATGCAAGTGCTGAAGCCGAAGAAGGCCTGGGCGCAGTAGCCGAGCACACCGGCCCCCAGCGCCCACGCGGCGCCGTCCGCAGGGGAGGACTTCAGCCACCTTTTTATCAGCAGCGCCAGCAGCCATACATATGCCGCAAGGGCGAATATGCCCTGATGGTACAGAATGTTCAGATACTCGCTGTGGGCGGTGTCTATCATGGCCACGATCATGCCGCCCAGTTCCGCGCTATAGCGTCTGAAGGGCTCGAGGCCGCCGTTTATCATGGTGTCCGGGCCAAAGCCCAGAAGCGGCCGCCTGGCCGCGTGCTCCAGCACCTGGCCCCAGATATGTATCCGGCCGCTGCCGAAGCTGCCGTCAAAGCTGCCGTGCAGGATATTGTGCGCCTGGTGGAACATCTCAAAAGGCAGATCGGCGATATATACCGTCAATGCCCCGGCAAGGATGATCGCCGCCAGGGCCGCCCAGCAGATGATCCGCGTGCGCCTTTTGCTCAGCCCCGCCGGAAATGCCAGCATCAGTCCCGCCGAGACACCGACATATCCTGCCATTACCGACATCTTTACCGCCGCGTACAGCGCCGGGACCAGGGCCGCCAGCAGGATAAGGCGGCCGCTGCCTCTAATGCGTGCCAGCCCATAGGCCAGTATGGGTACCGCAAGGCAGTAAAACGCAGCCGTCATATCCGCGTTTCCTATGGTGCCGAGGTATGCGCCATTGTATGCCACGCCCGCGTCGAAGTAATTATATCCCGACGGATACAATGTAAACGGATTATACCCCTCCATCTGGACTATACAGAGTATGCTCTCCAGCGCCACGGCTCCGGCAAATACCCATAGCAGCAGCCGGTCCGCCCGCCCGTATGCCGATATGAGCAGGAAGGCGGCCACATACAGCGTGATGGTAAAGGCGCCCTCGTACCGGCTTGCGCCGATCACCGTATCCGGCCAGTACGGGGACATGACCGCCGATATCCATGTTATAGTCAGATACAGGACCGCCGCCCGCTGGGCGTGCGTTGAGCTTCTCAGCAGCGCCAAGGGCGAGGAGCGCCCCCGAATGATATCCGCCGCCGTCACCGCGGCAATGGCTGCGATGTACCCGACGGAGATCAGGGTGAACGCCCGGAATTTTGACTCGCTTATTTTCATATAACCCGCGCTGCCGGTAAAGAACAGAAAAACGGTCATGAGCAGGATGAGGTAGGCCTGAGTAATAGCTGTTTTGGCTTTCAAAATGAGCCCCCCTTCGGCTGAATGTCTGTATTTCACTGCGATTTTATGTGTCCATTATAACACAGCCCGGGGGGCGCCGCCAGTGCTTTTACACAGGCAGAGCATATATTCCACCGGCTGCAGCTGCAAAAACGCGCGCATCCATCAGAAAAGCCGCCCCCCAAAGGAGCGGCTTTCCCGTATGCTGCGGAAGCTTTCAACTTGTACTCAAAATTACTTTTTGCTGAAATAGTTCATCAGCATCTGCGCAGCCTCGGACCTCATGGTCTTGTTCTGGGGATTGAGCCTGCCGTTGGCGTCGCCCTTCAGGATCTCGTTCTCCACGGCCCAGAGCATGGCTTCCTTCGCGTATTTGCTGACCTTGTTGGCGTCGGGGAAGTTCAGCGTGGTCATAGTGGGAGCGGGCTTACCCTCATAGCGCCACAGAAGGCTCACCAGCTGCTCGCGGGTGATATGGTCGTTGGGACCGGCCTTGCCGTTGGCATAACCTGCCAGGATGCCCTCGTTCGCCGCCCAGATGATCTGCTTGGCGAACCAGTCGCTCTCCTTAACGTCCGGGAACTTGGCGGTCCAGGTAACGCTGGGGCTGCCCTCTTTCTTATATAGGATCTGGGCAAACTCCGCGCGGGTCAGGTTGCTGCGGGGATTGAACCGGCCGTTCTTGTCGCCCACCATCAGGCCGTTCTGGTTTACATACTTCACCGCGTCATAGAACCAGTCGCTCTCCCTGACGTCGCTGAAGGGGTTGTCCCAGACCGGGGGCGTAGGCGGATCCGGCTTGTCGTCGACCTTCTTGAAGGTGGCGCCCACGGTCACGGAGCAGCCGGGCATGGTGAAGCTGTAGCTGCTGCCGGAGCCGGTGACGGTCACGGCATTGCCGTTGGCGTCGGTAACGGTAACGCCCTCGACCTCGTAGCCCTCGTCGGGAGTGACAGTGATCGTCACTGTTGAGCCCTTGGCGGCGCTGGTGGGGCTGACGGTTATCTTGCCGCCCTCAACGTCCGCGGGGGTGTTCACCTTGTAGGTGGTGGGGGTGGGGGGTGTTACCGGGCCGGGGTCGGGCGGGTTGGGATTGACGGAAGGCCGGTCGCCCGGTCTGATATTGCCGTTGTCGTCAATATAGTCTGCGCTTGCCGTAATTGCCAGGCCAGCGCACATGACGACCGCAAGCAAAAGGGCTAAAATTCTTTTCATCATGATAAGTATGCCCTCCTTACTGGGTCACAAACTCAGTCACGGTTTTCCATCTGTGAATAACATCCTCGGGAAGATCGTCGGACGAGAGATCAACGCTGCTGGTAAGTTCCAGCAGATATAGCTTCATGTCCTTGTGGCAGCGGACTTTCCAGGATGCGCCGTTTGCAATCGTCTGAACGAACACCGCCTGATTGTCGCCATATGCTGTCTTGGCGAGGCCGATAAGGTAAGTTCTCTCTCTGCCAGTGTTGTTGGTAATCGTCAGCTCGCCGGAATAGGGAAAGTACCAGTTCTTGTCGGGGGTGCTGTCGGTGGGTTCAACGAATGTGACATCGGGAGCTATGGGGGTCTCCGCAGGGATATCCGCTACGTCTGCCGGCTTGGCGCCGAACATCGTGGACAGGTGGGTAAGCTTGACAGACAGATACCAGCTGGTCTTGCCGTCCTTAACCTCGGACTTCGGCGTGGCCGCCTGAGTAGTAACCGCGCCGTCCTTACCGATGTGGACCAGTACGGTATACTGGCTGCTGGGGACCGGCACCTTCACGGTGATCTCGCAGTCGCCAGCCGTGGTGAACTTCTCAGTACCATCCTGCACCATGGAAACGGTCACGATGTAATTCTTATTCTCGGCGTTTGCAACCTCAGTGGTCAAAGTCTCAAGAGCCTGGGTCACAATGGCTTTCTTGGCGTCATCTGTTACCTTATTAGCGGTTTCCTCGGCCTTTGTTGTTGCATCCTCAGCCTTGACAGTAGGAACCAGATCATTTGCAATATCAAGCCCCTTTGCCGTGGACGCGGGAATCGTGGCCTCCGCGCCGCCCTGGCCGACTATCTTAAGGTCGACATTGTTTTTCTCGGCGTTGGTGGCAGCATCCTTAAGCGCTCCAACGATTGCCTTGTCGATAGTGATGGAGCCGTTGGCGGCGGTTTCCACGCTGACGGTGGGTATGTTGGCAACCTCGGTATCCTCATGATTCTCGCTGCTGCCGGTAGCGGCGGCGGTGATGGCAGAGGTGATGTCCTTTTGGGTCTGCTCGCTCAGCGTACCGTTCTCTTCGGGCTTGGCGGCGGGGACAACAATCTCAACACCGGCCAGTTTAACGAGGAACTTGACGTCGACGGTCTTCTCGCTGCCGTCCTTCTTGTAGGTCACGGTAACAGGGCGCTGGCGGGGATTCTCAACATCCTCGCTGGCGTCGCCCGCGTTGTAGTAAGCGTTGAGGGTCTTCTTATTGCCGTCCGCATCGGTGGTGAGGTCTTTATCAGTGATAGGTGCCTCCGCATGGTTATCCCTCTGATACTTGGTGATAGTCCAGCCATCCACCACAGGGAACCTTACGCCGACCCAGTAGCCCATGGACGCGGGACTATCGGCATTCTGGTGGCCCTTAAGGCCCTTGGCCGCGACATTTACGTCGAGATCGTATGGCTGAAGGTCAGAGGATGTGACCGTCACGGTGTAAGTTTCGGCGGTGTAAAGCTCGTTGTCCGGAATGCCGCCCTGCCCTTCGGTGCGTGTGTCGTGAAGGGGAGCGCCGTCGACGGGACTGCAGTTGCCCATGTCCTTCACGATTTTAGCTACCAGAGCTTCTTTATCAGCGTCGGGAGTAGTGGTAGATTCGCTCTCATACGCCACTTCGATTGCAGCAGTATTCCCAGTAACAACAAACTTATATTTACCTTCATCTGCTGTCATAGCCTCGCTGTTCAGCTTGACTGATTTCACAGTATAATCAGTAGGCGCAGTCACGGTGAATTCAACAGGAGCACCAATCTTAGCAGTGGTTTTGTTATCGGCTGTTGTGGCGTTCGTCCAGGCGATCGTGCCCTTAACATCGCCGGTGAGACCGGTCTCGGTCAAGGTAATGACGCAGGGAGCGGCGGCCTTCGTGGTGTTGATAGGGATATTCCAGTTTTTGCTGTTTCCGTATGTGGGCTTTCCGTCTGAACCGTTAGGAAATGCTTTCCATCCCTCGCTCTCCGTAGACCACCGGATGCTGTCAAAAGAACTGTCGCCGAACTGTGTGTTCTGATCACTGGCGTTGCTATCCAGTTCATAGATGCCAATCAAAGCTGCGATGCGTGTAGCTGAAGCATAAGCGTCATTCGCAAAATAGGCGAAGGAATTTGGACTTTTGATTGCCTTGGCATTGGAACCGACGCGGTTACCTTCGGAGTCAAAAGCCTGAACCAGCATGTATAGGCCATATCCATCGGGCACAGCCTTGTTCATGCGCACAAAGACAGTATTTGGTGATACATCATTGACACCTGTCCCATTGTTAAGGTAATAGGTTCCGTTAATGTAGCTTTTGAAGTTATCCGCATTAGCAAAAAAGCCAGCTTCTGTAACTTCAAGGCCCGCAAGAGGGTCTTGATCTTCTGTTGCCGCCATCGCTGCCATGGGCACCATGGAAACCACCATAAGCACCGCTAGCAGCGCTGACAAAAACTTTTTAGTCATGATTTGACCTCCTTATAATATCTATGATTTATTTCGGGGACGAGCTCCGGCTCAGAGCGGGTTTGGTCCCCTTGTGGAAACTGTGGTCTCATAATCACCTCCAGTTTTGTAATAAAGTGTACTTTTTGACAGTTGCTTCCAGCTGCGATTTTTTCGCGAAAAATAAAGCACAAATTATAAAAAACTCTTGAAATCTGCGTCGGCTTGTGCTAAAATACCCAATAGAGCGGTAGCTATCAAAAGGTACACTTTATGATAGCTGCCGCCTGATCTTTTTGCCGGTTATTACAAAGAAAAAGCCCGGCCGTCGGTGTGACATCCGGGCCCGGCGCTAAATTTGACAAAAAGAAAGCCCCCGGAAACCTTGCAGTTTCCGGGGGTCCAGACTTGGCGAAGCCAATTTTTTCTGGAGCTGGATGTCGGAATCGAACCGACCACCTCATCATTACGAGTGATGTGCTCTACCGAATGAGCTAATCCAGCGCTACGCGCATACTATTATACACCCTTTCTCGTCCCGAGTCAAGCCAAATCTTCATATACCCACACATTTTTCTTCCGCCGACATATTATATGGGAGAGGACCACAATGAAGGGAGGGACAAGACATGCGGCAGGAAGGCGCGTTATGGGGGCCGCAGCCCGCATCGGAATCCGGCCGGGAGGAAGCCCTGCGGCTGTTGGACGAATCCAGCCGTCTGCTTCTCGGCATACTGACAGCGGTCGCCATGCAGATACGCTCCCTTGAACTGGAGCGCTGCCGCCTTTTGGGCGGCGGAGCCCAGGGGATAGAGGACCTCCAGCTTGGAGCGTCGCTGCTCTCGGTATGGGCGCTGGCCGGATTCAGCCGTCAGGCCGGGGAACGGGATGACCAATGCGACAAGACCCTGGGCCTTACGAGCCTTACCATCGGGCTAATACGCCTGATGAGGCTGCTGTATCCGGAGAGTGCCGCCCGGGAGGAGGCAGCAGAGCTCACACAGCCCGACTTCTGACCTATTACTTTGAGGGGTACAGCTTCTCGTAGGCCCGCCAGTTTTTAGTGACCTTCTTCACATATGCCGCCGTCTCCGGGAAGGGTATGCTGGTCAAAAGGCGGCCGTCCCCGGAGTGCTCGGGCTCTGAGAGCCACCGGTCCACGTTGCCCATTCCTGCGTTATAGGCTGCCAGTGCCACCTCTGGGGAGGCGTAATGGTCCAAAAGCCGCCGCAAAAGGGCACAGCCGCAGTGTACGTTATCGTCTGTGTCATAGGGGTCCTGACCGCCGTTCTCCGGGGGGTGCTCCTCCGCCATCCACCGAAAGGTCTCCCCGGTCAGCTGCATAAGGCCCATGGCCCCGGCTCCGGAGCGGGCCTTGGGATCAAAGCCGCTCTCGGCCCTTATCACGGCGTAGACCAGCCCCTCGGGCAGGCCGAATTCCCGGGCCTCCCGGCCCACAGTCTCGCTGAACCGCCGGGGGTAAAGCTGCCTGAGGATCCAGCCGCCTATCTCCGGCCCCTTAAGGGCCGCTGCTGCGGACAGCACCGTCACCGCCGCCAGCAACGGCAGCAGCCATCTTCTTCGTTTTTTCATCCGCCGGCTCCCTTCAGCTGGGCGCATACCCGCTCTATCCGGGGCCCTATCGGCCCGCCGCCGTTATCTATCACCAGGTCCGCCCGCCCGGTATAGAAGGCCTCGGGCTGCTGGGCGGCAAAGCGCTCCAGGGCCCGCTCCATCGGGAGGCCGTCACGCTCCATCACCCGGCCGAGCCTTACCTTCTCCGGGGCAGTCACCGCCAGTATTCTTCGGCATATCCTGTCAAGGCCGGCCTCGAACAGGGTGGGCGCGTCCAGAAGCACCGGGCCCCGGCACCCTGCCGCCTCACCGCGCACGGCCCGGATGATGGGGGGGAAGGTTATCTCCCCCAGCAGCCTCACGCCCTCCGGGTCCCGAAAGGCCCGCCCTGCCAGCTCCCGCCGGTCCAGCCTGCCATCAGGGGCCACCTCCGGCCCGAAGGCCTTACATAGGGCCTCTATGCAGGCGCTGTCGTACACGTCGTCACGGCGGGTCAGTCCGTCGCAGTCTATGAGCTGGAAGCCGCGCTTTACAAGCTCCGCCGCCACGGTGGACTTCCCCGCGCCGCTCTGGCCCACAAGGCCCACTATCACGGGCCCGGGCAGCTCCCTTATACGAAAGCCCGCCGCCCTCATCAGCCGGTTGTACACCGCCAAGCCCACCCCGGCCCTGCCGGGCATCTGGGCATAGGCGCGCTCTGCCCTCAGCTCATCCAGCCGGTGCAGGGCCCGGAAAAGCTCCCGGGCCTGGGCCGCGCGGTCATAGCGGGGACCATAGGTAACAGCGGGTATATTCACCTCTTTTACCGTCTCCTCAAAGCACAGGGCATAGGCCCCCTCTGTCTCGCCCAGGCCGTTTACATACTCTAGAAACTCCTCGGGCGAGCCGTCTATCACCTCTATCCGGGCACGGGGGGCGTAGTGCTTATACTTCATGCCGGGGGACCGGGCAGGCTCTCCCGGCTTCAATTCGCCCAGCACCGCCGGGTCTATCTCAAGCTCCCCCAGGACAACACGAAGCTGACCCTCTGTGACCCCTCCGGGCCGCAGGAGCCTGGGCACGTCCCCGCAGAGGGACACCACCGTGGACTCGACCCCTACGGAGCAGTCCCCGCCGTCCAGCACCGCGTCCACCCGGCCCCGGAGGTGCTCATAGGTGTGGGCAAAGGTGTTGGGGCTGGGCCGTCCCGAAATATTTGCCGAGGGCGCGGCCAAGGGCACCCCCGCCGCCTCTATCACCGCCCGGGCCGCCGGGTGCGACGGGCAGCGCACGGCTACCGTGTCAAGCCCCCCGCTGGTCTCATAGGGCACGATGTCAGACTTTGGCAGTGTGATTGTCAGGGGCCCGGGCCAGAAGCGCTCCGCCAGTTCCAGGGCCCTCTTGGGCAGGGCGCTCACAAGCGCAGCCCACTGCTCCACCTCGGTGATGTGCACTATCAGCGGGTTGTCACCGGGCCTGCCCTTGGCCTCAAATATCTTCTTTACGGCCACAGGGTCCAGGGCGTTGGCCGCAAGGCCGTACACCGTCTCGGTGGGTATGGCCACAAGGCCCCCTGCCCGCAGTATCTCCCCGGCCCGGGCTATGCCCTCCGGGCCGCCGCGCAGTATCTCCGTGGTCATGACACGCTCTCCCGCAGCTTTTCGGCACGGTCGGCGGCGATAAGGGGGTCGATAAGCGCGTCCAGGCCCCCGGCCAGCACCTCCTCAAGCTTATAAAGGGTCAGGCCTATCCTGTGGTCCGTCACCCGGGACTGGGGGAAGTTATAGGTGCGTATGCGCTCTGACCGGTCCCCGCTGCCCACCTGGGAGCGGCGGGCCTCGGCCACCTCGCTGCTCTGCTTTTCCTGCTCTTTGCTGAGAAGCCGGGCCCTTAACACCTTCATGGCCTTATCCTTGTTCTTATACTGGCTGCGCTCGTCCTGGCACTCCACCACCATGCCCGTGGGCAGGTGGGTGATGCGTATGGCCGAGGAGGTCTTGTTGATGTGCTGGCCCCCCGCGCCGCTGGAGCGGAAGGTATCTATCTGCAAGTCCTTGGGGTCGATATCCACCTCCACGTCCTCCGCCTCGGGCAGCACGGCCACCGTGGCGGCGGAGGTGTGTATGCGGCCACCGGCCTCGGTCTCCGGCACCCGCTGGACCCTATGGGCCCCGCTCTCGAACTTAAGCCTGCTATAGGCCCCCGCGCCGTCGATAAGGAAGCTGACCTCCTTAAAGCCCCCCAGCTCCGTCTCGTTTAAAGAGACTATCTCCGTGCGCCAGCCCCGGCCCTCGGCATAGGCGGTGTACATACGGTAGAGGTCATAGGCAAAGAGAGCCGCCTCCTCGCCGCCGGTGCCGCCGCGTATCTCAACTATCACGTTCTTCTCATCGTTGGGGTCCTTTGGCAGCAGCAGGAGCTTTATCTCCTCCGAGAGCTCCGCCGCCCGCTCCGTGTTCTCCCGAAGCTCCGCCTGGGCAAGCTCCCGGAGTTCCTTATCCGAGGATTCCAGCAGCTCCTTTGCGTCCTCTATGGCCCTTTCGCACTGCCTGTACTCACGGTACGCCGACACGATGGGCTCGAGCTCCCGGCTCTCCTTCATAAGGGCGGCAAAGAGGACGGGGTCCCCGGCGCTCTGGGGGTCATAGAGCTTTTCTGAGAGCTCCTCATAGCGGTTCTCGAACACCTGCAAATTCTCAAACATCTGCTCTCCTCACTCCCGCAGAAACGCGGCGTCGCTCTCGGGCACGCCGCCCTCGACATAGCGCTCCACCCGCATGTGCAGGTCATACTTTTCCCGCAGCCGGGTTATCTCGTCCATCATGGGCGTGGCGTGGTGGGCGTCGATGGCCGCCTGGTCCCGCCAGCTGTCGATGAGCAGCACCGTCTCCGGGTCCTCCAGCGGCATGAAATACTCATACCGAAGGTTTCCCTCCTCGGCGCGGATACGGTCCACAACGCCGGTCTCTGTCATCTCCCGGGCAAAGTCCCCGGCGCTGCCGTTCTGTCCTTTATAGTATATGTTGACAGTGATTGCCAAATTATTCACCTTCTCGGATTATCTTCTTAATATTCTTCTCTATCTTGCGCCTGGGGACCATGACCTCCCGGCTGCATCCCAGGCACCTGAGCTTGAAATCCATCCCCGCTCGCAGCACCAGGAACTCCCGGCTGCCGCAGGGGTGGTCCTTCTTCATCTGTAAGCGATCGCCAGCCCGCACGTCCATATCATCCTATCCTCCCCTAGTCAGAGGGCGGTGTGGCCGCCAGCCCTCCGGCGGAGTTCTTGGGGGGGGGCTCGTTCTGTGCCATGGCGTTCTGGGCGCTGCCGATGGTCACGGCCATGGTATAGTTCCCCAGGACCCAGCAGGCCTCGCCTGCCGAGCCCGGTATGCTGACTGTTACCGGCACGTCCACGCTGCCGGAGCTTGCCGTCACGTTGCTCATATCCGCCTGCACCATCACCGAATCCCCGGTCAGCTTGTTCACCTGTGCCTCGGGCCCGGCCACCGTGATCTCAAGGGTCCTTGAGATGAGCTGGGCGGTAAACTCTCCGGCGGGGCCGTTTATCACCTGGATATTGTCCTCGGGCACAGTGACAGTCTGCTGCTTATAACCGTTAAGATTGACGGTCACCTTCACCTGGCTGATGGTATTGCTGCCGGAGTTGGTGATGTCCCTGGTGTTGGGGGGTATGGGTATCTCAAAGCTCTGGGTCACGGTTCCGCGGCTCAAATCAAGCTCCGCAAAGTCCAGGATATTGTCCATGCGTATCTCAGAGACCCCGCCGAGAGCCTCGGTAGAGCCCGCAAGGTCTATGCTCTCGGGCTCTACGGTAATGCGGCTGTCGGAGAACTGGGCGGGCCTGTGGGCCAGGGTCACCACCACGGGCACGGTCTTCTTGGGGTATACCGGCACGGTGACCTGCACCGCGTCCACGTCCATTGTAAGGTACATCCCGGCCGTATCCCTGACCTCCTGGCCGTCCTGGTCATACAGCCGCACCGGGCAGGTGAGCTCTTCATTTTCCCGAAGGGTGCTGTCCATATTGTACACCACAGCCGCCCGGCTTATCTTGTTCACCGAGGACTCTGGCCCGCTGATGGTGACCTTCTCCTCGGACAGCACCGGTGTGCCCGGATAGAACCCGGTGCCCACGGTAAAGGTTATCTGGTTCTCTATAGTCAGGGCCACCTCTTTATAGCGGTCATATTCCAGGGTTATCTCCTCGGGGCTCATTGAGACCACCTCATAGTCGGAGTAGGTGGATTTTTTCGCCACGCGCACCTGGGCCGTGGCCTTCTGGGTGGTATTGCCGGTAAGCTTCGTGGAGGTGGGGCTAAGGGCCGCCGTCACCTCGAAGTCCTCCGCCGAGAGCTTTGAGGTGATAATGGTGCTGCCCGAGACCTCTATGTCCACCGTCTGATAGCTGGAGCCCCATACCCTCAGGCCGTCGGCCTGGGCCTCGGGGGAGAGGGTGAACTCTATGGGCACGTCATAGACCGTGCGGTTCAGGTCGCTGCTGCCCGCGGCGGTGATGAACCAGCCCACCAGCGCCGCTATAAAAGAGCAGACCAGGACAAAGCTGTTGTGGTATATAAGCCCCGAGAGCCTGAACCGGCGCTTCTGCCGCTCCTGCCCGCGGTCCTGTTCCTCGCTGTTCCTTCTCGTGTTCACGGCCTTCACCTCCCGCCCTTTTTGCCTTTGCTCAGTCCCAGCCTTCCAAGGAGCCCGCTGCCCTGGGCGGCGTCAGTCTCACCGATAAGCTCCGCCGAAAGGGTCTCCGAAAGGGTCAGCCGGTTATAATTCCTTGTAAGCTTTCCCCCCACGGCGATGGATATCTGCCCGGTCTCCTCAGAGACCACCACCACCACCGCGTCTGAGTTCTCGCTCATGCCGATGGCAGCCCTGTGCCGGGTGCCAAGCTCCGCCGAGACGCTGTCGCTGGCGGTAAGGGGGAGTATGCACCCTGCGGCGCATACCCGGCCCCCCCGGATTATCATGCCCCCGTCGTGCAAAGGGGCCTTATTGAAGAATATGTTCGCTATAAGCTGGCCGGAGGGCCCCGCGTCCACCAGTGTGCCCGTGGAGATTATCTCCCCAAGCTTTGTCTGCCGCTCGAAGACGATAAGCGCCCCCATCCTAAGCTGCTGCAATATGGCCGTGGCCTCTACGACTCCCTCTATAGCCGCCCGGGTCTCAGAGCCGTCCCGGCTCTTTCCCCCGAGGTTGCTGGTTATGGACTGGACAGCCTTGCTGTGGCC
Organism: uncultured Eubacteriales bacterium; assembly: GCA_910584745.1. Taxonomy (GTDB): domain Bacteria; phylum Bacillota; class Clostridia; order Oscillospirales; family Acutalibacteraceae; genus Acutalibacter. The sequence goes on along the minus strand of CAJUDG010000012.1, from coordinate 31,510 downwards.
CACCTGCTCCAGAGCCTTTCGTATCTCCGGCTGGAACAGTATCACCACCATTATCACGGTGGACTGCAGAAACGCCCTCAGTATGCTGTTGAGCATCAGGAGGTCCCCGTAGAAGGACAGAAGGTACAGCGCCACCAGGAGGATTATCCCCTTTACCAGCTGCCCGGCCCGGGTGTCCCGCACCAGCTTTATAAGCGCGTACAGCAGCAGGGTGACTATGGCCACGTCTATTGCGTCCTTAAACGAGAACCGCCTTAACAGGTCCAGCACGGTCCCTCCCGTCCGGGTGACAGTATCTATGAAGCTTTCCATATGTTCCGGTTCCTCGCTTCCTTGATTTATACCTTACCTATTTTATCACAACGGCCGGTTAAAGAAAAGGCTTTTTTGTCAGAACGGGCCAAAGTTTTACAGTTCTTTAATAAAGCTGGGGCTGTAGCGGCAGCTACAGCCCCGCCGCAGCTGCTGCTGCGGCCCGCCTATATTTTTGAGACGGCCATGGCCAGAGCGTCCAGCTCATGCCGCCTTGTGAACACGGACACCGAGGCCCGCACCGTGCCGGACTCCTCTGTCCCAAACTTTTTATGGGCGAAGGGGGCGCAGTGCAGCCCGCAGCGCACGGCAATACCCCGCTTCGCAAGATACGCGCCCGCCTCCTCGCTGGGGATATCCCCCACGTTGAAGGACAGCACCGGCACATACCAGGGGGCCCTGGGCTCGGGGGTGTAGAGCTTCACCTTTTTTATCCCCGACAGCGCCCGGTGCAGGTACGCGGCCTTGCCCATCTCCTCCCGGTAGATGTTCTCCGGCCCTTTCCCGGCCACGAAGTCCACCCCGGCGGAGAGCCCGATGATCCCCGGCACGTTGATGGTGCCCGCCTCATACCGCTCCGGCGGGTCGTCGGGCTGCAGAAGGCTTCTGGACTGGGTGCCGGTGCCCCCCTCTATCAGAGTCTCCAACTTGTCCTCTGGGTCCCGCAGCACAAGGATGCCCACGCCCATAGGGCCGTAGAGCCCCTTATGCCCGGCGCAGCAGAGATAGTCAATGCCGCTGTCCGCAATGTTTATGGGCACCACCCCCGCTGACTGGGCCGCGTCCACACATATCTTCGCGCCGTACTGGTGGCAGAGGGCGGAGAGGCGCTCCACCGGGACCCGCACCCCGAAGACGTTTGATGCCTGGGTGCAGACCAAGAGCTTTGTCTTTGGGTTCATGGCCTTTCTGAAGGCGTCCAGGGTGGCGTCGTTGTCCCCTGGCACCACCTCCGCCACGGAGTAGGTTATCCCCCGCCCCTTCAGGGCCTCAAGTGGGCGCATGACGGCGTTATGCTCCATGTCAGAGACCACCACGTGGTCCCCGGCCTTCAGGGTCCCCTTCATCACCAGGTTCAGCGCCCCGGTGCAGTTGGAGAGGAACACCACGCACTCGGGCCCCGGGGCCCCGAAAAGCGCCGCCACGCTCTTACGGCAGCGGTACACCGCCTGGCCTGTGAGCACGCTCATCTCAAAGCCGCCCCGGCCCGGGTTAGCGCCGTACCGCACCACGGCCCGGGACATGGCCTGGACCACGCTCTGGGGCTTCGGATAGGTGGTGGCGGAGTTGTCAAGGTATATCATGCCGCCGTTCATGGGGCCGCCTCCTGTTCAAGGCGGCCCAGTATCTTTATCCCGTTCTCGCTGAGTATCCTCTGCGCCTGATCCGCGCCGTGGGGCACATATAGCCCATAGCCGCAGCCGGAAGAATTGCTGGGGGGTATGCGCTCCACATAGGCCGGGATCCCCTGCCGCGACAGCAGGTCGCGGCCCTTCATGGCGTAGGTGACGGAGCTCAGCAGGATAACAGGCTTGCCCATCATTATCACCTCAGTTTTTATTACTATAGCAAAGCCAGCCTTGGGCGGGCTCGCTATACGTTATCCTATGCCGGGGCAAGTCCCATGGTGACGGCCGCCCTGCAAAAAGGGCCCCTGACTGCTCAGGGGCCCGCTATATGAACGGTGATAATAGCTTATATTATAAATTAAGATTACCCAATAATATGTGCTCCAAAGGGGAGCGTCCTATCTCTTGTCCAGATACGCGCAGCGCTCCGGGTACACAAACCCATAGGTGTTTGTGTGGTACTTTGCCCCTGCGGCGGCGGAGTTGCCCTCGTCATAGTTGCCGAAGAAGAACATCTTACATTCGGCCAGCCTGCGGTACACGAGCCCGGGCGTCACCGCGCCCCCGGCTATATGCCACAGCAGGAGCTCCGTTGCAAGGGAGGTGGAGTCGGCATAGGTCAGATCCACCTGATGGTTTCCGTTTAGCTTCACATAGCCGGAGCCTATCCAGCCGGTCTTGCCGTTATAGCTGGTCTTATACCAGACCTGCTGCTTCTCGTCCGTGCGCACCACACGCACGTCCACAATCTTCAATGAGGTCCCTCTGGGCACCGTAGAGAGCTTCCGGCTGTTTGTGGCGGTAAAGGCGTACAGCACTGCGGGGTTGCCGCTGGAGCTGGTGTTCACAACGCCCGACACGGGGTTCGAGGCCGAGGCGTTGGGCGGGGCCACCATGTTCAGTATCATATTGGCCGCGTCGCTCTCGCCCTGGCTGATATAGCCGGTGCCCACGTTATAGACCCAGCTTACCAGCGCGTCGAACTGGGCCTGGCTCATCTTGATATTGTGCTTCTTGCGGAAGTTCTCAACCGCCCGGGCATAGACCCCCTCGTCAGCCTTCTCCACCAGCAGGGCGTAAGCCTCGGTGTCCGTCAGGTTGTTGTAGAAGGTGTCGTTGGCCCTTGCCACCACATAGCCGCAGCCAACGGTGGGGTTCCCGGCCACCAGCCGGTCGTCTTCCACCTCGTGGACAACGCCCTCGAAGTTCTTTATCTCCCTTATCCCAAGGCTGCTGAGCCTGCGGGTCTCGCTTGTGGCGTCGGTATATTTGAAGGAGTCCTTCACCTGCACGGTAAAGGTCTTGTACTCGCCGGCATAAGATCCGCCCTTGGCGGAATAGGCCCTTATAGTATAGGTTCCGGCCTTATTGAAGGTCACGTTCTTTTTGAACACCCTGGTGCTGTTTACAGGCAGGCCGTGCTTAGAGGAGTTGCTCTCCGAGGTATAGGAGGAAGTAGTATAGCTGCCGCTCTCCGGCCCCCCGGCAATATCGAAGCGCACCTCGTCACGGCTGCCGTCGGTAATGGCTATAAGGTCGAAAGCCGAGCCCTTCTGCACGATGCTCTCAGAGGGATAGGCAAACCGCACCGGCTCCGCCGCGGTGACCGTCACCGTGCATGAGCCCTTCTTGTTGCCCGCGCCGTCCGAGTATGTAAGCACCGCCGTGCCGGGGCTTCCCGCATACACTATGGCGCTCTGCTTGGTGCCGCTGTAGTTGATGGTATAGCCAACTCTCGCCACGCTGTTATTGGAGCTGGACCACTTCATGGTCTTCACGTTGCTGCCCGCGGTGGCGTCCAGCCGGGCGCTCATGTACTGGCGTATGCTGAGACTTGAGGCGGACAGGGACCCGCTCTGGGGCGAGCCGCCCCCACCGGTGTACAGCTTCACATAGTCCCCAAGGACGTATCCCGACACGCCGCTCTGGGTCTTTATCCCAAGCCAGGGGGCTTTACTTATGTCTGTCACCGTCAGCAGCGTGCCGTCGGGCACGGCCATAATTATGGCGCCGTCCACCGGGGCCTTCCGCACGTTGAGCCCGTCGTCAGAGTTCACCTGCACCGTAGAGCCCACCTTTATGCCGCCGGTCACCGGCGGGTCCGGGGGAGCGGGGGGGTCGGGCTGCTCCACAGGGTCGGCGGCCTCGGCAATCTCCTCAAAGGCCCAGTGGGACTTTGACACGTCGGAGAATTCCTGCCTGTCCTTGTCGGCGGCGAAATCCTCGTCCCTGCGCTCAAGGGCGCTGTTCATTATCCTGGCCACCTGGCAGCGCTGCAGCGAGTCCTCGGGCCCGAAATTGCCGTTGCTGTACCCGGCTATCCAGCCCTTTTTCTGCACCGCGGCTATGGCGTCGTGGGCCCAGTAGTCCTCGGGCACGTCCGGGAAGGAGGCGGTGCCCTCCTCCAGGTCGAAGCACCTGCTGAGCACCACCACGAACTCCGCCCGGGTTATGGCGTCGTTGGGCCTGAACTTGCCCTCTGGGCCGGTCATGACCCCCAGGGTGCTCATGGCCGCGATGGCCGGATAGGCCCAGTGGCGGCTTGACACATCTGAAAAGCTGGCCGAGGCCCCCTCGGGCTTTGTCTCCAGCAGGTTGTACATGACCTGGGCCACCTCGGCCCGGGTTATGGTGGCGTTGGGCTTGAAGCGCCCGTCGGAAAGGCCGTTCATATACGGCTCGTGGCCGCCGGTCTTAAGCTTGGCAAGGGCCGCCCTGGGGGCCGGGGCAGAGGCTTCCTCCTCCACGGTGGTCTCCTCCTGGGGCTCGCCCGAGCTCTCATCTTCCATTACGTCTTCATCCTCTATGAAAGGCTCCTCCGGCTCGCTCTCAGTCTGTTCACCAGAGTCCTCACCGTCTTCCTGCTGCAAAAGGGCATCCGCACCCTGCGAGTCCGCCCCCTCCAGTGCCACGGCACATACGGGGAGGACGGCCATCAGCACCGCCATGAGCAGGGCCGTAAGCAGCTTCATCCATCGTATTCGCATATTGAAAATGTACCTCCAGAAAAAGTTGCCCGGGGGTACAAGGCCCCCGTCAGGCCTAATTATAACAGAAAGGTTACAAAATTGCAATCTTTTTTGCCCCGATTCCAGTATTTTCAAGGTATATCGGGCCCCGCAGAGGGTAAAAACCGCCGGAAAACAGAGAAAACCGGCGGGCATTTGGTAGCCCGGCCGGTTTTTGTCCACTACATGTTTGAATTTAATAAATTTGTAAGAAAATCTTAGGGAAATCTGCCCTTTCGGGGGCGTTTCCGCCCTTTTTGGGGCCTGCCGGCCACCAACATCGCCGCCGGAAAATCACACCTTCGGCAGCCTGTCAAGGGACTTTCTGATGTCCTCGTCGGTGGGTATGGTGTTCACCATCTCGCCCATATGGAACTTCTCATAGGCCACCAGATCGAAGTACCCTGTGCCCGTAAGGCCGAAGAGAATGGTCTTCTCCTCGCCGGTCTCCTTGCACTTTAAGGCCTCGTTCACTGCGGCCAGGATGGCGTGGCTGCTCTCGGGGGCGGGCAGGATGCCCTCCACCCGGGCGAACTCCTCGGCGGCCTTGAACACGTCGGTCTGCTTCACGGACACGGCCTCCATCAGGCCGTCGGCGTAGAGCTGGCTGAGGACCGAGCTCATGCCGTGGAAGCGAAGGCCTCCCGCGTGGTCGGCACTGGGGATGAAGCTGCTGCCAAGGGTGTACATCTTGGCAAGGGGGCAGACCATGCCCGTGTCGCAGAAGTCATAGCGGTACTCGCCGCGAGTGAAGCTGGGGCAACTGGCGGGCTCAACGGCTATGATGCGGTAGTCGGCCTCGCCCCGGAGTTTTTCGCCCATAAAGGGAGAGATAAGCCCGCCCAAGTTGCTGCCGCCCCCGGCGCAGCCGATTATCACGTCGGGCTTTATGCCGTACTTGTCCATGGCAGTCTTGGTCTCAAGTCCGATGACGGACTGGTGCAGAAGCACCTGGTTCAGGACCGAGCCCAGCACATATCTGTAGCCCTCGGTTGAAGTGGCCACCTCAACGGCCTCGCTTATGGCGCAGCCCAGAGAGCCGCCGGTGCCGGGGAACTCCTCAAGTATCTTCCGGCCCACGTTGGTGGTGTCGGAGGGGGAGGGGGTCACGTCCGCGCCGTAGACCTTCATGACCTCGCGCCTGAAGGGCTTCTGCTCATAGGAGCACTTGACCATATACACCTTGCAGTCAAGGCCCAGGTAGGAGCAGGCCATAGAGAGGGCCGTGCCCCACTGGCCCGCGCCGGTCTCGGTGGTGACGCCCTTCAGGCCCTGGTTCTTGGCGTAGTAGGCCTGGGCGATGGCGGAGTTCAGCTTGTGAGAGCCGGAGGTGTTGTTGCCCTCGAACTTATAGTATATCTTCGCCGGGGTCTGCAGCTTTTCCTCCAGGCAGTAGGCCCGCACCAGGGGAGAGGGGCGGTACATCTTGTAGAAGTCCCTTATCTCCGCGGGTATCTCAAAGAACGGGGTGTCGTTGTCCAGCTCCTGCTTCACCAGCTCCTGGCAGAACACGCCGGAGAGCTCCTCCGCTGTCATGGGCTGCAGGGTGCCCGGGTTCAGAAGGGGCGCGGGCTTATTCTTCATGTCGGCCCGCAGGTTGTACCAGGACTTCGGCATCTCGCTCTCTTCCAGATAGATCTTGTAGGGGATCTTGTTCTCGCTCATTTTACTTCATCCTTTCGATGGTATTGTGTCCGGAACGCAAAAAACCTGTCCCGGCAATAATTATGCTGGGACAGGATAGATTCTCCTGCGGTGCCACCCGGCTTGACGTAAAAACGTCCTCTCAGTGCGTACAACGGCAAGACTTACCGTGCTATACGCCGCCCTTTATAACGGAGCGCCTCTCCGTCTCGCCTACTAAAGCCGTTCCGCTCTCTTAAAAAGCAGTCCCGCCTGTTCGGTTCGCCCTCGAAAGCCCATTCGGCCGGTCCCGCATACCCGCGACGCTTCCACCAGCGCGCCGCTCTCTGTAGAGTGCCTGGACTGCCTACTCACACTTTCTCATCAGTTTATTTTATTTTATCACAGTGAAGCGTGGTTGTCAAGGGAAAATCGAAAAAATCTTCTTTGGCACTTGTACTTTTACAGAAAATAGGCTATAATATTCCCATACAACACGCTCAGAGAGGTGCCAGATATGATCGGTATGATAAGCCCCGTCTCAAGGTCAATGCCCATGGGAAATGTTTCAAGCATATATAACTACCGCTTGGTCCAGCGCGCCCAGCGTCAGGCTATGCCCGAGGCCCCGGTGACCCCGGTGCGCCCCGCTCCCCCGGTCTATTCCGAGGCGGGGGGCAGGGTAACCCTGCCATGGCAGGACACGGTGCCCGGCACGGTGCTGCCGCAGGCCTACCCCGCCGAGCAGGCCGCCCGTATGCGGGTGCAGTACCCCGGGGACAACGTGGTGGACTTCCCCGGCAGCAAGGGTATAGGCGCCGAGGGCGCCCAGCAGACCGCGGAGGAGGGCGAGTGCCAGACCTGCAAGGAGCGCAAGTACCAGGACGGCTCTGACGACTCCAGCGTCTCCTACCAGTCCCCCACCCATATCGACGCGGACTACGCCCCTGCCGCCGTGCGCGGCCACGAGCTGGAGCATGTGGCCCACGAGCAGGCCAAGGCCCAGAAGGAGGACCGCAAGGTGGTCAGTCAGACGGTGACCCTGCACACGGACATCTGCCCGGAGTGCGGCCGGGTATACGTCTCCGGCGGCACCACCCGCACGGTGACGAAGGCCAGCAACACCGAGGCCCCGGCTCAGGAGGAGCAGGGCGGAGCTGAAAAGTAAGCTGAAATAAACCTTAGGCAATGGGGCGCCCTCCGCAAGGAAGGCGCCCCATTGATAGTTATGATGCTGATAGCCTGTCGAGTTCGCACAATAATGCCTTTTTCATTTTGTCAAGCTCACCCTCTGAGGGCCTTGCCTCGGGCGAGTTCATCTTGTCTATAGGATACCACCATACGGGGCCGCCCTTTTTCCCGCGATCATAGCCTTCAAGGTCGCCGTTATATCTTGGAAAGAGGTGCCAGTGAAGATGCGAATCCCCGTTTCCGAGAAGTTCACAGTTCATCTTATCCGCGCCAAAGGCCTTGTGCACCGCCTCCGTCACGACCGACATTTCTTCCAGGAATTTTAGCTTATAGTCTTTATCGAGATAGAACAGCTCCGTTTTATGCTGTTTGCATAAAAACAGGGTATACCCTTTGAAATGCTGAAAATCGCCTATGACAACATAGCCGGTCTCAAGCTCCTTGACAAAGTAGGGATTTTCTCCTCTCTTTATCATCTCGATCCTATCGCATATCAGACACATAGACCCACCGTTTCCTTTAAATTAAGCGATATATAAATACCGCTGTTTCAGGCTTTCCCGGCCCTCGCCCTCCCCGGCAGCTGCGCCAGCACAACCCCGGCAAAGACCAGCCCGCAGCCGATAAGCTCCCGGGTGGAAAGGGGCTGTGAGAGTATCAGCCAGCCGGATATGGCGGCGAACACCGACTCGAGGCTCATGATAAGCGACGCCACCGCCGGGTTCAGCCCCGCCTGGCCCACTATCTGTAGGGTGTAGGCTACGCCGCTTGAGAGGATGCCCACGTATAGCAGCGGGCCCCAGGCCGCGAAAAGCCCGCCCCATGTGAAGGTGCTGCCCTCCAGCAAAAGGGCGGCCACAGTGGATATGCACCCCGCCGTAAAGAACTGCACGAAGCTCAGCTGCACGCCGTCCACCTTGGGGGAGAAGTGGTCTATTACCAGTATGTGCCCAGAGAACACCACTGAGCACATGAGCACAAGCACCTCGCCAAGCCCTATGGAGAAGCCCTCGTCGCCGGAGGTCACGCTGAGAAGGTACGCTCCCACAAGGGCCAGGGCCACAGCGGCCCAGACCTTCCCGCCCGCCCGGCGGCCCAGGAATATGCCCATTATGGGGACTATCACTATGTACAGCGCCGTAAGGAAACCGGCCTTGCCTGCGCTGATATACTGAAGGCTGGCCTGCTGCAGCAGGTTTGCCGCCGCCAGCAGCACGCCGCAGGCTATGCCACCCCGAAGGAGCGCGGAGTTTTTCTCAAACAGGCCCTTGCGGCCCCGCAGCCGGTTCCCGACCACTATCACCGGTAAAAGGGCAATGCAGCCCACAAAGCTCCTGGCGGCGTTGAAGGCACAGGGGCCCACATAGTCCATGCTGACGCTCTGGGCCACGAAAGCCGTGCCCCAGATAAGCGCCGCCAGCGCCAGCATACCCCCGTGTGTAAGGTTACGTCTGTCCATCCGCACTCTCCCTCGTCAGATTCTTCATCCAGTTGAACCGGTTTATCTTCACCACCGCCACAAAGCACTTGAGTATCTGGTCGCACTTTAAGGCCGCGAACACTACCCATGCCGGGGCCCCGAGCCACTGGCATATGATGGCCGACGGCAGCACCACCAGGAACACGAAGATGGTATCGTTCTTGAACACAAAGCTGATATCCCCCCCGGACTTCACCAGCCCAAAGAGACACGCCGCCTGATAGCAGGTGCCGATTATGGTCACGGATATAACGTTTATAAACTGCTTCGAGAAGCTCAGAGCCTCGGGCGTCACGTCATAGAGCGACACGAACCCGTCCCTGAACAGCAATACCAATCCTCCGGACAGCACCCCCACCAGGAGGAATATCATCTGCACCGTGCGGGCATACTCCTTCATCAGCTCGTACTTCCCGGCCCCAACGGTCTTGCCGGTGATGACGCCCACCGCGGAACTAAGACCGTTCATCCACACGTAGATAAGGTTATGCAGCATACCCGTAATGCTCACCGCGGCCATGACACCCGCGCTGTACACGCCCATTATCTTGGTATTTGCCAGCATGTTCACCGACCATACCACCTGCCCGCCGATTATGGGCAGGCCGTATTTGATGAAGTCCCGCAGCAGCTGCCTGTCCGTGCTCAGAAAATCCCGGACAGAGAGCCGGAGCTTTTTGTCCGCAAAGAACACGTACCCCACGCTGACGCTCATCTCCAGCACCCGGGAGATGAGCGTGGCTATGGCCGCGCCCTTCACCCCCATGGCCGGAAGCCCCAGCTTGCCGAAGATGAGTATATAGTTGAGCCCCACGTTCACTATAAGGGCCATTATGGATATGTAAAGCCCGATTTTTGCCGTCTCCACGCTGCGCATTGACGCTATCATCACCTGCGACACGCTGAAAAACAGGTATGTAAAGCCCACTATCTGCAAATACACCGTGCCCTCGGCTATGACCCCGGCTTCTTTAGTAAAGAGTCCGATGATAAGCCCCGGGAACAGCACCGTCACAAGGCTGAACACAGCCCCCACCGCCGCCGCCAGCTTCACGCCGATGCTCACCACCCGGCGGATGCTCTCGGTGTCCTTCTTGCCCCAATACTGGGCGGCAAGTATCAGTATGGCACCCTCGACGCCGCCAATGAACATCTGCACCACCGTCTGCACCTGGCCGCCCACGTATACCCCTGAGATGGCGTTATCCCCAAGCCGCCCTATCATCAGGTTGTCCGCAAACCCCACCGCGAAGGTGATAAGGTTCTGCAGGGAGATGGGTATGGCCAGCGCTATCAGCGTCCTGTAAAAGGAACGGTCCCTAGTAAAAACCCTCATTCATTACCCCTCTTATGTCTCAGCCCTCGCTGCTGGCGCTGCTGTCACTGCTGTCGCCGCTTGAGCTGCTGTTGCTGCTGTCTCCGTTAGGCCCGCCGGTGGGCGCATTTTCCGTGGCAAGGGACTTGCCGTCCTTGTCCTTGGCCAGGGTGGAATACAGACGCTTTAAGGTGTCCACGTCCGCAACGCCCGTCTGCTCCAGGCCGTTGACCCGCTGGAACTCCTTGACGCACTCGGTGGTGTGGTCCCCGTAATAGCCGTCGTACTCCGCGTCCAGGAAGCCAAGCTCCTCCAGGCGCTCCTGCATCTTATACACGTCCTCGCTCTGGTCGTCCGGGTTCAGCTGCTCATATTCCGGGGCGCTGCTGCCGCTCTGGGGCGCCTCGCTTGCCAGGGCGGAGCTGACGTTGTCCTCTATCTTGCTGGTGGGGTCGGTGTTCTCCCCGATGGAGCTCTCCTCCAGCAGCTCCGGGTACGCCCCGCCGCATATGGCCAGGGCGGCGGCGACCACTGTGCGGCCCTGCCACTCCATGACGCTGGGCTCAAGCTCGATGATTTTCCCCTCGCGCACTGCCAGCAGGTTACTGTACCGGCTGTCGCTTTTCAGCTCCTCAGAGAGCCCGGGCTTGCAGAATATGACGCTGGGGTTCGAGACCCTCAGGTCGTCCTCGCTGTACTGGCCGCCGGTAAGGCTGCCGAAGATGTTCGTCACCCCGGAATAGGTCATGACAGTGGTGCCCAGCATGTCCCCGGTGACAGCGGAACCGTTAAGGTCATAGAGGTAGCACCCGGTGGTGACGGTGTCCTTCTGGGGCACCTGCCGGTTTATATCGTCCAGGGTGCGGAAGACGCTCTGGGCACATTCGATGCCCTGGTCATACCCGGGCCCGCCGCCGTTCAGGGCGGAGGACACCTGGGCGTACAGCCGCTCGAAGTCCTCCCGGTTCACAGCGGGTACTATGTTCAGCACCGTGAGCCCCGCGGACCTTAGAGCCTGCTCCACCCCGGCGCAGCCAGGGTCCAGCAGCACCAGGTCCGGGCCCAGGGCACTGATAGCCGTGGCGTCCCCGGCGTCCACCTTCTGGAGCTTTCCCAGGGCATCCTGGGTGCAGGTGCTGGCCCCGGCGGCAAGCTGGGTCTCGCAGTCAAGAGCCAGAACCACGTCCGCAAGGCTTGGGGAGAGCACAACCACTTTCTGGGGCCTGGCGTTTATGGTAACGCCGTTTACCTCCACCGGGAACTCGCCCGCCGGCGTGCCGGAGACCAGGTCCCCCACGTTGGAACATCCCGCCATGCACACAAGGCACAGGGAGATACAGAGTATAGCCGCGAAAAGTTTTTTAACCATCATATACGTTCCTCGCTTGCTTTCAGAATTGGCAATATACACGGACATTATAACAAATACCCCGGATTTATGCAAGCCTTACGGGGAAATTTAGGGAAAGATAAGGGGCCGCTCTACCTCAGCCCCATAATGAACAGCGCCAACGCCCCCGCTGCCAGGACGGTCCAGCCGACGTATCTTCCCGCAATCTCCAGGTCGGAGGGCTCCGCCCGGTCCGCGTTGTTGATATGGAACGACATGTTAAAGCGGAACAGCTCGTCCGCGAACAAAATAGTGAAGGCGTTTGCAACGCAGACGAACATGCCCACAAACCATATGGGCCACTCGCCCTTATGCTTTGGCTCGGGACCTTCCACCAGCTCCAGTATGTCGTGGGCCGACGGCTCCGCGGGGTCGATCGGGTCTCCGTTTTCGTCCCTCATGACCCCGTCGGTCTCAACGTAAATACTAAAATCGGCCGAGGTGCCGTCCTGGTTATACAGCCAGCGGTATCCTCCCACGTCCATAACGCCCCCGCGAAACAGGATATCTTCTCCCTGACGGATCTCCACGCCGGTCATGTCCCCATCAATGTCCTTCGGGACGGCGGAGGGGTCGTCCTTTACTGTATAGGGGCCGTAGGTTTTATCGCCGTACTTGAACACGACGGACTTATCCTCCGATACTGTAAAAGTGGCCTTCCGCCAGTTGAGCCTGCCAGAATATACTGTGCCGCCGTTTTCCTGGCTTGGGACAAGTATGACGGTCTTGTATTCAAAGCCGGCCCGCGAGATTGTCATGGGGTATAGCACTGTAAATACCAGCGCTATGGCGGCCATAAAAATCATAATAAACTTCTGGTAACGATTTAAATTTCTAAGCCTCTCCATGACGCCATCTCCCAATACCATTATGCTATGAGCTTATTATAACTCAACGCCCGCTGAAAGGCAACTGCTTCCAGCGGGCGTTGACTCCCTGTTTTTATGACAGAGTTCCGGCACTATTTCAGCTTCTCCCTGACCCTCTCCGGCAGGGCCTCGAACTCCACCTCCTCCCAGCTGTGGACGCCCATAAAGTATACCTGCACAGAGAGGTACGCGCCCTCCCGCAGCACCCGCACGGTCTTGAACCGGAGCTCCTTTTTGCCGCCGTTTTCGTCATAGCAGTCCAGGCTGTACTCATACTTCATCTCATCGTCCGCCCGGACGTTGAGCTCCTTCACCCTGCTGTTGTCCACCTTTGTGTAGAACGACTCGTCATAGTTCTCCATGCGGTCGATGAGGACAAAGGCTCCCGCCGCCAGGACCAGGACCAGCAGTGCCACTGCGATTATTTTTACTTTCATAGCTTTTCCTTTCTGTGAAATGTATTTGGCAGGACTATGATAATTATACCCGCGGTCCGGCCTGCCGTCCATCGATTTAGCTTACATTTCCGGGGGGAAACTAACAGTTTTGTAAGGCCATGCGCCCCCAGCTCGATGTTGCGGAGCGCAATCACTTGCATTTTCCGAAAGCTTATGGTATAATGGACGAAATTTTATTGTAAAGGTGTTGGTTTTCTCCTCTATGGACAGTCACAGTACCACGCTCATTCTGGTCCTAATCATTCTTATCATCTGTTCGGCCTATTTCTCGGCCACAGAGACCGCCTTCTCATCCATGAACCGCATAAGGCTTAAAAGCCTTATGAATGCCGGGAACAAGCGGGCGAAGCTTGCCTATGAGCTCTCGGAGAGGTATGACGAGCTGCTCTCCACCATCCTGGTGGGCAATAACCTTGTGAACATCGCCTCTACCACCATCTCTACCCTCCTGTTCGTAAAGGCCCTGGGCGACGCCAGCGGCCCCACGGTTTCCACCATCGTCATGACCCTGGTGGTGCTGGTCTTCGGCGAGGTCTCGCCCAAAAGCATGGCAAAGGAAAACGCGGAGAGCTTCGCCATGATATCCGCGCCCATCATCCGTGTGCTGATGGTGGTGCTGAAGCCAGTGAACTTCCTCTTTACCCAGCTTAAGAAGGGCCTGTCAAGGCTTGTGCGCCCGGCCCCGGACCGCGGGGTCACCGACGACGAGCTTTTGACCTTGGTGGAGGAGGCCGAGCAGGACGGCGGCATAGACAAGAGCGAGAGCGCCATGCTCAGGAACGTCATCGAGTTCGACGATATCCAGGCCATCGAGATAATGACCCCCAGAGTGGACGTGGAGGCCCTGCCCCGGGACGCGGGCCCCGATCAGGCGGCCCTTACCTTCCGGGAGACCGGCTATTCCCGGCTGCCGGTGTATGACGACACCATCGACAGCATAATCGGCGTGATACACGAGAAGGATTTTTTCGCAAGGCTTTGGGTCAACGAGCGGGACCTGACGTCCATTTTAAAGCCCGCGGAATTTATCCCGCCCTCTATGAAGATATCGGACCTTCTGCGCCTTTTGCAGCAGAAAAAGCAGCATATGGCGGTGATAGTCGACGAGTTCGGCGGCACAGAGGGCATCGTCACCCTGGAGGACGTGATAGAGGAGCTGGTGGGCGAGATCTGGGACGAGCACGACGACGTGGAGCAGGAGGGCATACTGCCCATCGGCGAGGGCTTCTACCGGGTCTACGGCTCGGCGGACACCGACGACCTGTTCCAGGTGCTGCACCTGGACTGCGAGACGGACGCATCCACCGTCAACGGCTGGCTGGCCGAGCGGCTGGACCGTATCCCACAGGTAGGGGACAGCTTCCAGTATGAGAACATACACTTTCTTGTGACCAAAGCCGGTGGCAACCGGGCGGAGGAGATACGTGTGAAGGTGATCCCCCAGCCCCAGGGCGGGGATGAGCGGGAGAATAAGTAAAAAACGAAAGCGAAGAAGAGAGTATTCCGGCAGGTCCGGAATATGAGCTTGGTTTGGCCGCCGCGGGGTCTGTTCCGGGCGGCTTTTTCTTTCTCCAAAAAATACCTGCCCGACTACCCGCATTGGGGAGTGTACATCCCGGCCGGTTAGCTGTATAATATAAATATCATCTGCTTGAGGAAAAGCCGATGATTCACAGGGGATTTGTATAAAATGGAGCGGAATTCGGGGATATGTGCGGATCTTTGGGACGGAGGTGTGGACCACGGAGCAGTACATCATGCCGCAAAGTGCGTACCGCAAGCTGAAAGCGGCGAAAAGCCTGGGCCAGACGGCCTATATTTATGCCGCCACGGGCTATGGCAAGACCTCTTTTGCACAAAGGTTTTTGGAGAAGCGCCGCCACATTTACCTGTCATGCGGGGACCGCCGCTGGGACGAAAGCGCTCTCCCCGCCCGGGGGACCGTGGTGCTGGACGACCTGCACCTGCTTGACGAATCCCGGCGGAGTTTCGTCAGGGGGCTTATAGCCGACCCGGAGATATGGCTGATCTTGGTGAACCGCAGCCCGGTGCCCTCCTGGCTCATGCCCGAGTATGTCAATATGGGCTTTATCGTTATCAGCGAAAATGATATGCGCCTGGGGAAGAAGGAGATCCGGGGCTATCTGGACAGCCTGGGACTCAGTTATACCGAGGAGGGCCTGCAATATCTGACGGATACCGCCGAGGGAAACGGCTATATCGTGCGCCACGCGGCGCTGAAAATGGCCGAGGGGCTTGAGCCCGGCGAGCGGATGCGAAGGGAGATCCACGACGCTTTCGCCCGCTACCTGGAGGAATACATCATGGTGCAGTGGGACAGCGAGCTGCTGGAATTTCTCATGCAGGTCAGCGTGGTGGAGGAGTTCACCCTTCCCTTGGCCGAGCTGATAACCGCTAACCGGCTGGCCTCCGTGATGGTGCAGAAAGCGCTGGAAACGGGGAATTTTCTCTTTCAGGAGGACGGGGTGTACCGCCTGCGGCAGGTGCTTCAGCACGCGCTGCGGGAGAGGGCCCTGCAGGTCCTGGGCGAGGAGCAGGTGAAGACCTGCCGGAAAAACGCCGGGGTCTGGTACGAGATGGACGGACAGATAACCCTGGCCCTGGAAATGTACGAGCAGAGCGGCAGCCAGGGGCAGATACGCGAGCTGCTTATCCGCAACGCCCGGGTGAACCCCGGCGCGGGCCACTACTATGAGCTTAGGCGGTATTATCTGGGCATGGACGAGGACGAGGCGGCCAAAAGCCCGGTGCTCATGGCGGGGCTTTCCATGCTCCACTCCATGCTGATGGACCCGGAAAAGAGCGAATACTGGTACGATAAGCTGTCGGAATTTGCCAGGACCGCCCAGGGCGGGGCTAAGCGTGAGGCCCAGAGCAGGCTGTGCTATCTTGACATCGGCCTGCCCCACCGGGGGAGCCGGGATGTGCTGAAAATCATGCTCCGCGCCCCGGCCATGCTTCTGGACCAGGGGGTGCGCCTGCCGGAGTTCTCCGTCACCAGCAATGTGCCGAGCACCATGAACGGCGGCAAGGACTTCTGCAAGTGGAGCCGCTCCGACAGGGCTCTGGCCAGGACAGTGGGTCCCCTGGTGGAGCGGGTGCTGGGCAGCTACGGCAAGGGGCTGACGAAGATCGCCCTGGGGGAGAGCCTCTATGAGAAGGGGGCGGACTCCTTCGAGGTGCTGACCCTTTTATCCCGGGGGCAGGTGGAGACCGAGTGCGGCGGCAGACTTGAGATCGCCTTCTCGGCGGTGGGCCAGCGGGTGCGGATGATGATCTTGCAGGGGGACCTCAAAAACGCCGGGACCATTCTCAGCTCCTTCCAGGCGGCGGTGGAGGAACAGCGGGTGGCGCAGCTTTTGCCAAATATACAGGCTGTGCGGTGCAGGCTGGCGCTGTACAGCGGGGATATGGCGGCGGCGGAAACATGGCTGAAAGCCGCCCCGGACGAGGACAAGGAGTTCATCACCATGGAGCGCTACCGCTACCTGACCAAGGTGCGCTGTTATCTGGCGCTGGGGGAAAACCTCAAGGCCCTCTCGCTGCTGGAAAAGCTCGGCGAGTACGCAGAGCGCTGCCAGCGGACTTACATGCGCATGGAGGCGGGGGTGCTGGGGGCCGTCGTCCGGCAGAGACTGGGCACAGAGTGGGGACCGCTTCTGGCCGCCGCCCTGGACGAGGCCGAGAGCTACCGCTTTGTCCGGCTTATCAGCGAGCTGGGCCCGGCGATCCTGCCGCTTCTGAAAAAGCAGGAGCGGGGCAGCCCGTGGTTTCGTCAGGTGCTGGAGGAGACGAAGCAGATGTCCCGGCGCTATCCCGGTTATTTGTCGCCAAGGACCGCCGTCCGTGGGGATTTCTCCGGCACGGCCCTGGAGATACTGCGTCTGCAAAGCGGCGGCCTGACCGCCACGCAGATAGCGGAAAGGCTCTCGATGAAGCCGGACACCGTGCGGTATCACATCAAGGAAAACTACCGCAAGCTGGGCGCGGCCGGCAAGGCCGAGGCCATTGCCGCCGCCCGGGACTTGGGATTGATATAAATTATTTTTGGAGGTATCGTTATGAAAAAAGCTCTGAGCATTTTGCTTGCGCTGCTATTGTGCTTGGGGATGTGCCCGCCGGCTGCGTTGGGGGCAAATGAGACGCTTGCGGCCACCCTGGACTTTACCAACGTAGGAGAGGGGGAAGGCCAGACCCGCGCCCAAGGCCCGGGCTATACCTGGGAGGAGGAAGCTGGCGGATATAAGCTGACCTTGAATGGCCTTCGGATGAATGTTGCGGCGTTTGCGCCTGGCGCACTGACTGCCGCAATCCTTCTGCCGGGGGACAAACCCATCACGATAGAGCTGATCGGAAAGAATGATATATCCTCTGCCGGGAGCGCTATTGACACCCCTTACATCCCCGAAGGAACTGAGAATCATCCCCCCATTACGGTCATAGGAGGCGGGGAACTATCTGGTGATATCAACAATTCTCTCATCATGGCATATGGGGACCTAAACATAAAGGGCTGCACCCTGAAGGCAACCAGCCCCGGCGAAGGGATATATTGTCCGCGGGGCAATCTCTCCATTGAAAACTCCACAATCGAAATTGCCTCGGGAGGCAGAAACGCCAGCGCCATCCATACAAACGTGGGCGACATCACCATTACAAACAGCGAGGTAAAGGCTTCCTGTGAAGAGTATTATGCGATTTCCGCAATGGAGAATTTGCGCATATCTGGCGGAACCATATGGGCTTCCTCCAATTGGGCGGATGAGAATGCCCCAACTACCACCATTTCCTGTAGTAACCTTTCTATCTGTAATGGGGCGAAGGTTACCTCGCTGGGAAATGCGTCATTTGGCATTTATGCCGCAGAGGGCGTTGAGTTTTCCCTGTCTGAAATTACAGCAGTGGGCACAATGACCGCCGTCTTTTCGCCGGGCGGTTTATCCATAGAGGGGTTGGCGCTTATTGAGCCCAGCGATGGAATCATTGATTCGCAATTCATTCGGAAAAGCGACAACTCTTTCGCAACATCTGTCAAATTGAGCAATGTGACCTTGAACGTCCCAGCAACACCCCTTCTTTGCACCTATGGCGAAACCACAAGGGTTACGCTGACCACTACCCCGGTCATAGAGTCTGCCGTGGAGATTTACAACGGCCAAACAAAAATTGCTGAGGGGAATCTGAATGAGGAGATTACCATTGACACCAGCGCCATGTCTCCCACGGAGTTGAGTTTCACAGCGAAGCTGCCAGGGGATTTAGGTGAAAAGGGTTTTACGGTAAAAATACTTCCTGCCTCCATTGAAAGCGCTGAAATCGAGCTGGAACCCACCGTGTTCCGCTATAGCGGCTCTACCCACAGCCCGGTTATCCAAGGCGTCACTCTGGGCGGCAAAACCTTAGAAGCGGACAAAGACTATACCGCCACTGTCCCCGCTGAAACCGAGCCCGGCACCTACACGGTCACTGTCACAGGCAAAGGCAACTATACCGGCACGGCAGCGGCCTCGTTTACCATCAACAAGGTGGAGGAAGCCCCCCGCCCGCCTGAATTGCCTGCCGACACAGAACTAAATAAGATAAAAGTTGAGGTAGAGACGGGCATTTCCACCGTACCGGCAGAATTAGCGAATCATGCGGAGCTGGAAACTCCTGCTAAGCTGGAAACCGCCATGAAGCTGGCGGTTACAAAGGAGAATAGCGCCATCGCCAAAGAGAACACCGCTGTGTACGATGTGTTGCTGCTGGTCAGCAACAACGGGGGCAAAGACTGGACCCCCGCTACAAAGGATAATTTTCCAGCGGACGGCCTTACTATTACCTTGCCATACCCGCCGGGTACAGACAGCGGGTACCAGTTTACCGCCGTGCATATGTTTACCCAGGATAACGGCGATGGCAAAAAGCCCGGCGACACGGAGAGTCCGACTGTGACCAATACTGCTGGCGGCGTTCAGTTTACTGTTACCGGCCTGTCGCCCATTTCTCTGGGCTGGGTAAAGAAATCCGCTCCTCCCTCTACGCCACCCGGCGGCGGGTGGTGGCCCAGCTACTACAGCGTGAAGGTGGAGCCCTCTGAGCACGGCACGGTGACAGCCGACCGCACAAGCGTTACCTCCGGGACCAGGGTGACTCTGACGGTCACGCCGGAGGAGGGGTATGAACTTGGCGGGATCACCGTCACCGACAGCGGCGGAAAGGAAATAGAGCTTGAGGAGGACGGAGAGAAGCTAAGGTTCGTGATGCCCTCCAGGGACGTTACGGTAAGGGCGGAGTTTTCGCTGATACCGCCGCCGCCCCCGCCGCCATGGGAAAATCCCTTCCCGGACGTGATAGAGGGCCAGTGGTATTACGGGGCGGTGGAGTTTGTGCACACCCGGGGCCTGATGGCGGGGTATGCCAACGGACTGTTCGGCACGAACGATATGATCAGCCGGGCCCAGTTCGCCCAGATACTGCACAATATGGCGGGCCGCCCCGAGCCCGGCGGAGAGTGCAGCTTCAGGGACGTGCCGGAAAACGCGTGGTACGCAAAGGCGGTGACCTGGGCGGTGGAGGAGGGCATCCTCAGCGGCTATGGCGGCCATATGGCCGGGCCCAACGACCCCATCACCCGTGAGCAGCTGGCCGCGATGCTCTGGCGATATGCGGGCAGCCCGGAACCTGCCGGCGCCGCCCTTGACTACACGGATGCGGATAAGGTCAGCGGGTACGCCAGGAAGGCCCTCTGCTGGGCCGCGGAGAAGGGCATTATCACCGGCAAGCCCGGTAACCTTCTGGACCCCGGAGGAAACGCCACCCGGGCCGAGACGGCGCGGATGCTTATGAGCTACCTCTCTGAATAGGAAAGAGCGGGGGGATACCGGCGCCGAGCTTGCTATACACGGAAAATCCAAATCAACAAAATTTTGAACACTTAATAAAGAGGCAGAGATTTCTCCCTGCCTCTTTTGTCCGCTTATGTAAAAATGATTTCCTTGTTTACAGTCTTCTTTTCGCCAGTTAGCAGCCCGATCCTCAGAGTACATACTCCCTCTGTACGTCGCACGGTTCCTTTGCCACGTGCCACGGATCCGGCTCCAGGGCCTCTGCGCAGCCCATGCTGATATAGAAGTCCTGGCTCTCCACTGCGGACATGGTGGATATATAGAGCTTCTCCGCCCCCAGCTCCCTGGCGGAATCCGCCGCAAGCCCGAAGAGCTTCCGGCCTATCCCCTGCCTGCGGCGGTCCTCAGAGACGTGCAGCTCTTCCAGCACGGCGTACTGGCCGCGTGAGCCTATGAGACGGCCGCTGACGCTGGCGAAGCCCTTCATGCTGCCGTTCTCAAAGGCTCCCCAGACCGCGCCGCCGCCTTGCAGCACCTCCGTAAGCTGCCGGAGCACCCGCCTGTGGTCCCCGCTGTCCCAGTCGTCTATAAAGGCGATATCCTTTACCACCCATCGGCCGCCCTCACTGCGCCAGCACCTTTTGACCTCCTGGCGGCGGGAAAAGTCCGAAAAGAGCTCCACTTTAAGCATCTCCGGGCTGATCTTTGCGTATTTTATCACGATTTTCACCCCCAAAAGTAAAGCGGGGGACCTTTCCGGTTCCCCCGCTGGTTTTAACCGAATCCGGACCTTACACGCCCAGCACCAGGGTGATGATGCGCAGCACGAACAGCCCGAAGGACACCCACATGACCGGGTGGATATCTTTCACCTTGGCGGTGCAGACCTTCAGGATGACCCAGGCCACAATGCCGAACATGATGCCGTTGGCGATGGAGTAGGTGAAGGGCATCATCACAAGGGCCAAAAAGCCGCCCACAACGTCCGCGATGTCGCCGTCGAACTTCATCTTAAGCACCGACTTCATCATCAGAAGGCCCACGAACAGCAGGGCCGGGGTGGTGGCAAAGCTGGGGATGGCCAGGAAGATGGGGGAGAGGAACAGGGCCAGCACGAACATCACGGCGGTGGAGATGGCCGTAAGACCTGTCCGGCCGCCCTCGGCCACGCCTGCGGTGGACTCAACGTAGCTGGTAACGGTGGAGGTTCCAAGAACCGCGCCAGCCACAGTGCCGATAGCGTCGCTCATAAGGGCCGGGCCGGCGTTGGGCAGCTCGCCCTTATCGTTTAAGAGGTTCCCCTGGTCGGCCACGCCGATGAGGGTGCCCACGGTGTCGAACAGGTCCACGAACAGGAAGGCGAACACGATAGCCGCGAAGTTCACAAAGTGTCCGGCCACAAAGCTGAAATCAAACTTGAAGAAAGTGGGGGCAAGGGACGGCGGCAGAATACCGCTGCTGAAATTGGGTATCAGGGAGTAGACCCCCGCGTCGGGGTTTACCACGTACCAGCCCGCCAGCTCCGCGATGATGCCCAGCACCCAGGTGCCAAGGATTCCCCAAAGTATAGCGCCCTTTACCTTAAAATGCCACATAACGCCGATAAGTATCAGGCCCACAAAGGCCAGGACCACCTGGGGAGAGCCCAGATTGCCCAGGGCCACCAGGGTGGAGGAACTGACCGTCGCCGTGCCGTCCTCGCCCACAATGGCGAAAGCGTCGGTAGTGACAATGCCCGCGCCCTTAAGACCCACTATAGAGATAAACAGGCCGATGCCGGCGGAGATGCCGTACTTGAGGTTGGCGGGCACGGAGTTCACCAGGGTCTCCCTGAACTTGAAGATGGAGAGGATGATGAAGATGATGCCCTCTACCAGGATGGCGGTCAGAGCCACCTTCCAGGGGTCGGTGATGCCCATACCGGCCACCATGGGCACAACGGTATAGGCGAAGTAGGCGTTGAGCCCCATGCCCGAGGCCAGGGCCACCGGGTAGTTGGCGAAAACGCCCATGATGATGGTGGCGATGGCCGCGGACACTGCCGTTGCGGTAAAGACAGCGCCCTGGTCCATGCCGGCGGCGGCCAGCATACTGGGGTTCACCGCCAGTATGTAGGCCATTGACAGGAACGTGGTGATACCGGCAATGACCTCTGTCTTAACGTCGGTGCCGTGTTCCTTCAGCTTAAAAAGTGCCACAAGCTTTTCCAAAATTATATCCTCCTCTAAAGAATTAAAAGATAATTCCTGAAAAGAAATTTCAGGAAAATAGTAGAACACTCTATTAGTATAACTGGTAATTCAAAGAAAATCAACCGTTTTGTTACAGATTATTCATATTTTTGCGTATCTCCCTTGACCGAGCGGTTTTTCCGTGCTATAATGACAGAAATTTTTTTCAGGGAGGTACGACAATGGCTATAAAACTCTACCCTACCCCCGGCGATTTCCTCCGGGACAACAGCGCGTTCTTAGACAGATACGAGGTCCAGTCCCAGCTGAACCGCGGCAACGCCGCCGCCCATATGGACGAGCCCTGTACCCCCGCCCTGCTCTTTGGCCGGGTGGAGCTTGACGGCGCGCCAGTGCTGCTGTTCGGCAACACCCTCCCCTGGAACCTCTGCCTCAACTCAGCGGACCCCAGCCCCAGCAGAGCCGTCAGTGAACTGGCTTCATACCTCCGCGATAAAAACATAGAGATAACCGGCGTAACCGCCCGCGACGCCCTCTGCCAGGCATTCATGGCCGCCTATGGTGGAGAGTTCACCCTGCGAGAGAACCTGGACATCATGGTGCTCGAGACTCTCATAGAGCCCCCGCCCTGCCCGGGCACCGTCCAAAAAGCCGCCCTGTCTGACCTGGACCTGATAGTGGACTGGAAGTGCGCCACCATCCGAGAGGCTCTGAACGAGGAGCCTGTGCCCGAGCGGGTCAGGGAGACCACCCTCGACCAGCTAAAGCGCTCCGTTGTCTGGCTCATGCGGGACCCCTCCGGCGAACCTGTCTCCATGGCTAACTCCGGCAGGATGCTGGAGCGCGGGGCCTGTGTCTCCGGGGTTTACACGCCGCCGGAGCATCGGGGGAAGGGGTACTGTCAGAATACTGTGGCGGCGCTCTGTAAAGAACTCCTTGCCTGCGGCAAGTCGTACATCACCCTCTTTGTTGATAAGAAAAACCCGATCTCTAACCGGGTTTACCGGAAGATCGGGTTTGACATTCTTGAGGATTCGAGTGATTATAGATTGGTTTGACTTTCGCGTCGCTTCGCTCGCGCAAAGGTCTTGGGGCTCCTCGCCCCAAACCCTCGCCAAGGGTGCACCGCACCCCTGGACCCCTTCGTTACTCCGCTTTACCCAGCTCACGCGTCAGCCATGCGTCCGCTATGTCCAGCGCCAGATACAATCCCTCTTTCTCGCTGGTCTTCACTATCTGCTTGCGGTTGCGTATCTCCGCATCCGTGCTCATAAGCTGCACCGACACCTTATCCGCCACCTGCAAGCCCTGCACGTCCTTCTTGGACTTTACATCCAGCTTCACCACATACTTTTCCGTCATGCTCCCATAGTAAAGCGTGTCCCCGCTGCGCACCAGCGGCCTTCCCTTATAGCTGGGAAAGCCTCCCTGCGCCTTGGGGGCGCTTTTTGTCTCCTTGCTGCCGCCCTTTTTCTCGCTCATTCCGCCGCCACCCTTTCTGCTGTAATGTATTCGCGGGCTACTCGCCCAGGTACGACCGCACCATCGCCTTTAAAAGCTCGTCCCGGTCTATCCGCCGGATAAGGCTTCTGGCGTTATTGTGCGTCGTGATATAGGTCGGGTCCTCCGAGAGAAGATACCCCACCAGCTGGCTTATGGGGTTATACCCCTTCTCCTTTAGCGCGTCGTACACCGTCAGAAGTATGCGCTTCATGTCGGCCTCCCGCACCTCGTCCAGTGAGAATGTTATCGTGCTGTGGTCCTCAGGCATAGTGTGGCACCTCCGTATCAGTTAGTCAGTAGTATATTATAGCAGTTTCGCCGTAAAAAAGCAAGGGTAAAAGTTTTGTCCACTTTTTCAAAAGTGGTGGGGGTGGAGGGGGCAAAGCCCCATCCCCGCCGGAGGCCAAAATATAATTAAGAATTAATCAGCTCCTAAGCACCGCCCCAGCAGCCCCCAGCTCCTCAACTATCCCGTCCACAATGGGCTGTACCTCCTCCTTAGAGAGGGTCTTCTCCATGGACGAGAACCCAAACCGCAGGGTCAGGCTCCTGCGCCCAGCCTGCTGGAACGAGTCTATAAGGCTTACCCCAGTAAGGTGCCCCGCGCCCTTCCAGGCGGGCTCCATGTCCGCAAAGCGCATACCCTCGGGCAGCACCACCGACAGGTCTATATCGATCCCCGGGAACCTGCTGGGCTCATTATACCCCAGTTCCCCGGCAGTAAGCCCGGCGAACGCGTCCATATCCAGCTCCCCGCAGACCACCGCCGCCTTGCGGTCGATATTTCTCAGCACCGACGGCGTAAGCGCGCAGACCCAGCCCAGAGCCTCGCCCCCGGCCATTATAACCGCGGTATTCCTGGGGTGCTGCCACTTGAACCTCGGCTCGCAGTTGGCAAGCTCCGGCTCAACCCGCTTGACGCTCCTTGACACGGCCTTCATCATCTCGATAAGCCGCATAAAGAGCTCCTTCTCCCCCTGGGTCCGGCTAAAGAGGGCTATCCCCAGCTTCTTGCGCTCCTTTACAAGGCCGTCCTCACCAAGGCCTTCGGCCACACGCCCTATCTCGAACACGCCGAAATCTGCTGAAAACGCCCGGTTCTCCTGCAATACCGACAGCAGGGTGGGGCCCATGCTCCGGCGAATGATCTCGTGGTCCGGGGTCTGGGCGTTTATCAGCTTCACATTCTCCTCGGGCTCTATCCCCAGAATCCTGCACTTCTTTATGTCCTGCCAGATATAGGAGTGCACCTCGTGGAGCCTGTAGCTCTGCACCAGAATGTCCTTCACAAAGTTGTCGGCCTTATTCCCCGCGCTCTTTCTCTGGGGGTACAGGGGGCTGACGGTGGTCTTTATCTCAAAGTTGTCATATCCGTAAATGCGGGTTATCTCCTCGATGATGTCCGCCTTAATGGTCACGTCCTTTGTGGCCCGCCAGCTGGGCACCTTTACCGTGAACCTGTTCCCCTCCTGACTGGCCTCAAAGCCCAGGGACAGAAGCGTCCCGATTATCCTGCCATCCTCTATCTCAATGCCCGTGTACCTGTCCACATATGCCTTGTCAAAGCTCAGCTCCACCTGGGGATAGCGCTTGACATACACGTCCGTAAGCCTGGATATCACCTGGGCCTGGGGGTCGATATCCAGCAGCAGCTTCATGAACCTGCCGATGGCCGGAACAGTCATCTCCGGGTCCAGGGTCTTCTCATAGCGCATGGACGCGTCGGTGCGAAGGCCCAGCCGTGTGGAGGACTTGCGCACAGACGCCGCGTCGAAGTTCGCCGACTCCAGGAGCAGGCTGTCCGTATCGTCCTCTATCTCCGAATCCAGGCCGCCCATAATGCCCGCGACCGCCACCGGCGTATCGCCTGTACAAATCATCAGCGTATTCTCGTCAACCTTCCGCTCCGCGCCGTCCAGGGTGGTGAAGGTAAAGGGCGCGTCAAAACGCTTCACCCTGATGCTGTCCACCTTGGCGCAGTCAAAGGCGTGCATGGGCTGGCCCATCTCCAGCATGAGATAGTTGGTCAGGTCTGCCAGAAGGTTTATAGCCCTGCTGCCGCAGTAAAAGAGCCTTATGCGCATATCCACGGGGCTGACCTTCTTGGTGATGTTGCGCACCTTAAGCCCGGTGTACCTATAACATAACTCCTTGTCCTGCACGTCGATATCAACGGGGTCAAGCCCGTCGAACTGCTCAAGGGACACGGTCTCCAAAGGCTTCAGCTCCCGGCCGGACAGTGCCGCGAACTCCCTTGCTATGCCGTAGTGGCCCCAGAGGTCCGGCCTATTTGTCAGGGACTTGTTGTCCACCTCGAACACGGTGTCTATAATGCCGTAGAGCTCCGTAATATCCCGGCCCACCGGCGTGTCCTCCGGCAGCTCCATAAGCCCCGAGTGATCGGCGGATATGCCCAGCTCCTTTTCAGAGCAGCACATGCCGTGGCTCTCGTACCCGGCAAGCTTTGCCATGCCTATCTCCTGGCCGCCCACCATGCCGCCCTCCTTGACGAAGGGGACGATAAGCCCCTCCCAGACGTTTGGCGCGCCGCATACCACGTCGTATATCTTGTCCCCGCCGTCCACCTTCAAAAGGTGCAGCTTCTTGGAATCCGGGTGGTTCTCAACAGAGAGGATCCTGCCCGCCACAACGCCTCTTAGGTCCCGGCCCATCTCGTACACGTCCTCGACCTCGGCGGTGGAGAGGGTGAAGCGCTGTATAAGGGCGGGTATGTCCAGGCCCTTAAGGTCCACGAAATCGTTTATCCAGTTCATTGAGATCAGCATATTATATCCCTCCCTCTCTTATTCGTGCCGGAACTGTCCCAGGGCCTTTAAATTGCCGCTGTTCAGGTCCCGGATATCCTTCACGCCGTACTTCATCATCACAAGCCTGGTAAGCCCCAGCCCGAAGGCGAAGCCCGTATACTCCTCCGGGTCCACCCCGCCCATCTTGAGGACGTTGGGGTGTATCATCCCGCAGGGGCACAGCTCTACCCAGCCCGAGTGGTGGCAGGTGGAGCAGCCCTCGCCGCCGCAGATGAGGCAGCTTATATCCAGCTCGAAGCCCGGCTCCACGAAGGGGAAGAAGCCCGGCCGCAGCCGCACCTTCACGTCCCGCTCGAAGACCTCCGAGAGCATGGTCTTCATGAAATATATCAGATTGGAGATGGAGATATTCTTGTCCACCATGATGCCCTCCATCTGGAAGAAGGTGTTTTCATGGCTGGCGTCCGTGGCCTCGTTCCTAAAGCACCTGCCGGGGAAGATGGCCCGCACCGGCGCGCCGTACTTTCTGAGAATGAAGTTCTGCGCCGCGGAGGTATGGGTCTTCAAAAGCTGGCCGTTCTCCAGGTAGTAGGTGTCCTGCATGTCCCTTGCAGGGTGGTCCTTTGGAATGTTCACCGCCTCGAAGCACTCATAGTCGGTGACTATCTCCTTAAAGTCCTCCACGATAAAGCCCATGGAGGTAAAGACCTCCTCAAGCTGCCTTTGAACTATGGTTATGGGGTGATAGGACCCCGGGTCCCCGCCCACGGGCAGGGTCACGTCGTACTGCTCGGCGCTCTCTATCTCACGCTGCTCCTCGGCGGCCCTTATCTCCTCTATCCTCTCCGACAGCCGTTCCTCAACGCCCCGCTTAAAGGCGTTGATATGCTGGCCCAGTTCCTTTTTCTGCTCCGCGCCAACGTCCTTAAGGCCCTTGAGCAGCTCAGTGACCGAGCCCTTCTTCCCAAGGTACGCAACCCTCAGCTTTTCAACTGCGTCGCTGCTGCCGGCTCCCTGCAGCTCCTGCTCGAAGCTCCGGCGCAGCCCCTCTATCCTTTCCTTCATCCTAAAACGTCCTTTCTAAGCCTTCGTCAGCCTGAATTTATACACGCGGGAATACCCGCGTTCTTTGGTATTATACCACTTTTATACAGCGGTTTCAAGATGTTTTATTGGAGCTGTCGCGCGGCGGGACTTTTGACAATAAGCGCAAAAGCTCCCCTTGATCCACGGGGAGCTTTCCGGGCTTTTTCAGGCCTTGCCCTGACGGGCGGCGCGCTTTCTCTTTGCGGTGCGGCGCTCGGCGGCGATCTGGGCCCAGCAGTCGCCGCAGTAGACAAGGGTCTCACGGGCAGGGGGGAAGGAGACCCTGGCCTCCTTCCCGCAGGCGGCACAGACGCCGGAATACACCCGGCCGGCCTTTTTCAGGCGGGCGGCCCGGCGACAGTCCTTGCACCGGCGGGGACTGCCGTAGCCGTGCTTTGTGTAGAAATCTTGCTCCTCGGGGGTAAACAGGAAGTCCCGGCCGCACTCCCGGCAGCGTAATATCTTTTCCTCGGCCGTCATGGCGCTTTATCCTCCTTCCGGCCCCGCCGCAGCTTGCTCCTTATGCGGTAAAGGGCGTTGTCAAATGCTTTCTGCCGGATCCCGGACCGCTGCTGCACCTCCGCGCGGCTGCAGCCGGAGAGGTACAGGTCCAGTACCCTGCGCTCCAGGGGGGTCAGCTCCAGCCGCTGCCACATGCTGTCGAACTGCTCGTGCATCTCCACTAGGTCCTGGGGGCCCATTGCCCATTCGGGAGGGTCCCCCGCCTCTGCCAGGGGCAGGGCCTCCGTCAGTGTGCGGTTGCCGGCTGTGGCATTGCGGCGCACGGCGCTGACCATCTGGTTATAGATACAGGCCCCGGCGTATGTGCCGAAGCTGCCGCCGCTGTCCCTATAACCCAGGGCCGCGGCGTACAGCCCCAGAAAGCCCTCCTGCAAAAGGTCCTCGGGCTCCGGCACGGCGGGGCCGCAGAACAGGGCGGCCTTGTTGCGGATAAGGCCGATGTACCGGGCAGAGAGCTCCACAAAGGCCTGGGGGTCGCCCTCCCGCACCAGGGCCGAAAGCCGCTGATCGCTGAGGGACGTATATTCCTGGGGCATAGTATCACCTCTTTGCCGGTAAATATTGCGTCACGATAGTCAAAATACGTGGGAGTTGGGGTGCCGCCGCACGTCCGTGGGCAGAAGGGAGTAGAGGGACAGGTCCACTATGCCCTTGTCGGGCCACAGGAAGCCCTCGCGGATGGTACCCTCCTTTTTGAAGCCGCACCGCTCAAGGACCAGCACGCCGCGGTAGTTGGCGGGCTGCACGTAGGCCTGGATGCGGTGGACCCCGGCGTTGTCCATAAGGTACTCCACCACGGCGCGAAGGGCGCCCGTGGCGTAGCTCTGGCCGGTGTATTTTTTCGAGAGGGTGAAACGCACGGTGACGCTCTGTATCTGGGTGTCGAAGTTGTATATCTCGAAGATGCCCCCCAGGGGATTGCCCCCGCCGCCGGGGTAGATGCCCAGCACGATGGCCACCCGGTCCCGGAACATGGCCTCGTACCGGGCCATCCGCTGGGGACAGAGCACCGGCGAGGGGAGGGGGCCCGTGGGGGCGTAGCGGAAGTTCTCCTCGTCGCCCAGGACCTCCCAGAGAGCCTCGGCGTCCATGTCCGTCATGCGGGAGAGGGTCACGTTGGGGCCGGTTATAAAGGGGAAGCTGGAGAAAAGCAGAGAGGTGTTCATAGTTCCAAAAGCTCCAAAAGCCCGGCGGGCCCGTCCACCCTGGGGCAGTCTTTTACGTTCCCGAAGCCGTAGGCGGCGAAGATAAAGGGCACTCCCGCAGCCTGGGCCGCGGCCTGGTCCATGGATGTGTCGCCCACGTAGACGGGGGCCTTAAAGCCGCCCCGCTCCGCCACAAGGCGGATATTCTCGCCCTTGGAGAGGCCCGTACGGCCTATGCACTCCCAGTCGGAAAAATATTTTTCCAGGCCGTGGGCGTCGAAGAAGGCGGGGATATAGTCGGGACCGCAGTTGCTGATTATGGCCAGGGGGACCTTCTGGGAGAGCGCCCGAAGGGTCTCCTCAAGACCGTCATACAGTATGCCGCCGTGTTTTCGCAGGTAGTCGTCCTCGGCTATGCAGAGCTTTTCAAAAAGCTCCTCTCCCCTCTCGTCCGAGAGGCCGGGGAACAGGGTGCGCATAAGCTCAGTGGAGGTCATGCCCATCACGCCGGTCATGTCCTGCCGGGTCAGCGTCCGGCGGGCGTCGGGCTCGTCCATAATGACGGCCTGCCAGACCTCAGCGAGGGCGGCGGTGGTGTCCCAGAGGGTGCCGTCCAGGTCGAACAGGACGCTGTCACATTTTATCATAAGACATTCTCCTTTTTGAGGTAAGCCCTTGTGTATGGGCATGTCTCTATACATTTCCCGCAGAGGGTGATCTGTTCGCCCAGAAGCTCCCATGCCAGGGCCCGGGCGGCTTTCCGGCAGGCCTCTACGTCCACGAGGCTTTCCCGGGGCGCGTTTACGTCCCAGAGGGCGCCATTGATTGCATGGCCCGGGCAGGCGCTGGCGCAGGCGGTGCAGCTGCCGCAGCGGGAGTGGTCTATGGGCTCCGAGACGCTGTCGAACTCCGCGTCGGTGAGCACCGAGCTCAAGCGCAGGGCGGGGCCGTATTCCTCTGTCACTAAAAGGGCCGACTTGCCTATCCAGCCAAGGCCCGCCCGGGTGGCGCAGGTCTTGTGTGGCATTGGAGTGCGGTAGCCGGCCGACTCGGCCACGGCAGTGGTGGTCTGGGCCAGGGCCCGGCAGCCGTGCTCCGAGAGGTATCCGGCGGCAAGCTCTGACAAAGCGTCCAGCTTTGCGTTCAGTGCGTTATACTGCTCAAAATATTCCCGGGAGGGGCCGTCCTTTATCCCTGCTATAACGCCCGCCGGTATCTTTACCGCCAGGGCCACGCATGAGGTGAAGCCCTGATAATCTAGGGCGGAGATATCCCCGAAGCCTACAAGGGAGGCCCCCTCATTATATAGGAGCGAGCTTAGCTCTGAGGTCAATATTTTCATGTGCGATCCTCTCCGATAAAGTCGTAGGGCACCTGCTGGTACACGTAGTAGTTCAGCCAGTTGGACACCAGAAGGTGGGCGTTGCTGCGCCAGGTGAAGGCGGGGGCCTTTGTGGGGTCGTCGCAGGGGAAGTAGTTATATGGGACCTTCGGCTCAAGGCCCCGGTTCACGTCCCGGAAGTATTCTTTGGAGAGGGTGTCACGGTCATACTCTGCGTGGCCGGTGACGAATATCCTGCGCCCGCCCTTCTCGGCCACGATATGCAGGCCCGCCATGTCCGAGACGGCCAGGGGCAGAAGTTCTCTATGGGCCCTTATGTCGTCCAGGTATACTGTCGTATAGCGGGAGTGAGGAGCGAAGTAGTTGTCGTCGAAGCCGCGCATCAGGGGGTGATAGGGGTTCAGGACCTGATGATTGTATATGCCGCTGAGCTTTTCGGGCAGAGGATGTTTTTCTATACCGTAGTGATAATAAAGCCCCGCCTGGGCCCCCCAGCATATATAAAGGGTCGAGTAGACGTTGGTTTGGGTCCAGTCCATGATGGCGCACATCTCAGGCCAGTAGTCCACCTCCTCGAAGGGAAGCTTTTCCACGGGCGCGCCGGTGATGATAAGGCCGTCGAAGCGCTGGTCCTTTACCTGATCGAAGGTCTTATAATACTTATATAAATAGGAGGAGCTGGTGTTCTTGCTTATATGGCTTGCGGTGTGCAGCAGCTCCACGTCCACCTGGAGGGGGGTGTTGCCCAGCAGCCGCAGCAGCTGGGTCTCGGTCTCGGTCTTGGTGGGCATAAGGTTCAGGATGGCTATCTTAAGGGGCCGGATATCCTGGCCGGCGGCCCGGTCATAGGTCATCACAAAAATATTCTCGGCCTCCAGCACCTCAATGGCCGGAAGGTCGGCCTGTATACGGATGGGCATGGCATTGACCTTTCATATAAGAATTTGCCGAAATCCCTCGAAAAGCCCTTGACAAAGGGGGATTTGGCAGATATAATTCATTATATCACACCAAGCGCCGGATGTACAGCACGAGAGTTCAAAAAAATTTTTTGAAAAATTTGAAAAAAGGTGTTGACAAACGGACGGGTGTGTGGTAAGATAGTCAAG
>CAJUDG010000011.1 GCA_910584745.1 uncultured Eubacteriales bacterium | reverse complement strand
GTCGGAGTCTGATACTCTATCCAACTGAGCTACAAGCGCATATTTATGGCAACCGCGAAACTCGCGGTAGCCAGCTTTGTGATAAATTGGGCGTACAATGACAGAGTGCAGGCGTGGCTTTTTGTGTGCACATCTGTCGTACAGACGTATTATAGCATATGGGCGGCGAAAAAGATGTCGGTTTCTGTCGTGGGTCAGTAGCCGCGCCGTTTTGGTTCGGAACTGAAGTGGATTTTCAGCGTGTCCAGGGCATCGCCGGCGGAGACGCCTTTGTCGCGCAGGAAAGCCACGATGGACTTTTCGCCGGTGGTCAGGTCGCCGATCTTTTCGGGGTCGGCCTTGACCTTTTTCGAGACACGCTTGGCCCCGGAATCATAGAGCATATCGGTGGACGTTTCGTCGTCAAAAAATTCCTCCACCGACAGGCCGAAGAGCTTTGCGATATGGTTAAGTGTGGCCGGATCCGGGCTGGTCTTGCCCAGCTCGTAATAGGTGTAGGTCGAACGTGAAATATTCAGGACCTCGGCGACGTTCTTCTGAGTGAAACCCACCTGCAGGCGGTAACGCTTGAGCTTGGTCGCCAAGTCCTCACTCTGCACGGAAACATACGCAACGTCTTTCATACGGCTCCCCCATCCCAAGCTCTTCCCGGTGTAAAAGTCAACGTCCTAATTATATACCAAGCCCGGGAAAAAATCTAGTACCTAACTGTGAAAATAGGGTAAGGTAACATACTTTCACTTATTTCGGGCGCTCTGAAGGACGGGTTCTCTGTCCTGTCACACCTTTACGCGGAGAAAGGCCCCATTCTCAAGGGGCAGCGGAGTTTTCCAGTAGACCGTCATCTCCGCGTGGGGGGCGCTTTCAATGGGCTCCAGGTCTTCATTGTATATCTCGTTGAGTTCGGCGGTGAAGGTCCCGCCGGGCTGGAGCACGTCCACTTGGGCGCCCCTCAGGAATTTGTTGCGCTGGCGCAGGAGCACATACTCCCCGGACCTGCCCCCGCAGACAGCGGCCACCTGATAGTTCCGGGTGTAATGGCTGCGGTCCGTGGTCTGGCCGGGTTCGCCGCCGAAGTAGAAGCCGGGGGAGTAGGCCCTATGACTCATCTTCTCCGTCTCCTCAAGTATCTCATGGGGCAGCTTTTCCCCGGGGTGCTCATGGAAGAAGTCGATGGCCCGCCGGTACGCCGCCGTGACGCAGGCCACGTAGTAGGCGGACTTTGCCCGGCCCTCTATCTTGAGGCTGCATATTCCGGCGTCCATCATCGCCGGGATATGCTCTATCATGCACAGGTCGTTGGAGTTCATTATGTACGTGCCGTCCCCGCGCTCCACGATGGTGAAGTGCTGCTGGGGCCGCTGCTTTTCCGTGAGAAAATATTCCCAGCGGCAGGGCTGGGCGCACTGGCCCCGGTTTGCGTCCCGGCCGGTCATGTAGTTTGAGAGAAGGCATCTGCCCGAGAAGGAGACGCACATGCTGCCGTGGGCGAAGGCCTCCAGCTCCAGTTCGCCGGGGATGTTGGCGCGTATCTCCTTTATTTCGGAGAGGGGCACCTCTCTTGCCAGCACCACCCGCTTCGCCCCCAGGTCGCGGCAGGCTTTGGCGGCGGCGTAGTTGACGATGCCGGTCTGGGTGGACACGTGCAGGTCCACATTGGGGGCGTATTCCCGGGCAAGGCTCAGCACGCCCAGGTCCGAGATTATCAGCGCGTCCACGCCTATTTCGGCGCAGTATGAGAGGAAGTCCGGCAGCTCACGGAGCTCATGGTTTCTTGGCAGGGTATTGCAGGTCACGTGCACGCGCACCCCGGCGGCGTGGCAGAGCTGTACGGCGCTTTTAAGCTCCTCCCGGGTGAAGTTGCCGGGGGCGGCGCGCATACCGTAGTCCTTGCCCGCAAGGTATACGGCGTCGGCGCCGTAGCGCACGGCGGCCTCAAGGCGCTCCATGTCCCCGGCGGGAGCTAAGAGTTCCGGCTTGCGCCTGAACTCTACAGATTTCATTTGTTCCATCACTCGATCCCCGCCAGCTGCTTGTTGTACTCGTGGTCGTCGGCGTTGGTGGCGTAGTATGCCTCGCCCTCGGCCGAGTGGCAGAAGTAGAGGTAGTCGGCCGCGTCCCCGGAGTCGTTGGGCTTTAGGGCTGCGTTCAGGGCGTCCAGGCCGGGATTGCAGATGGCACCGGCGGGCAGGCCGCTGACCTGATAGGTGTCGTAGGCCCCGTGGCTGAGGGTGCCGCCCATCTCGTTCATCTCCTCCTCGTTCTTATAGGGGTAGAAGGAGGTGGAGTCGCACTCGAGGTTATATATGCCGTAGTCCCCGCCGAATTTCAGGCGGTTGTGCAGGACCGCCGATACGTTGAACATATCCGTGGTGCCGGCGGCCTCGGCCTGGATGATGCTGGCAAGGGTCACAGCCTCGTCAAGTGTCATGCCGGAGGCCTCCAGCTTCTGCTGCAGCCGGTCGTCAAACTTCTGCTGGAAGTTCCAGAGGAACTTGCCTATCACGTCGTCCAGGTCCTCGCCCTTATAGAAGTCGTAGGTGTCGGGGAAGAGGTAGCCCTCCAGCTTATAATACTTGTCCCCGGTGTCCGCGCCCAGAGCCGCTATGGCGTTGTAGTCCGTGTAATCCCCGGAGTTTACCTCTGTCAGGAACTCCTGGGCCGTGCAGACCTCGTTCTCCTCTAAAAGCTTTGCCATCTGAAGGACAGTGCTGCCCTCGGGGAAGGCTATCTTTACGGTCTCCCGGCTCTCGTTGCCGCCCTCCAGGACGGTGATGATGGCCTCGTAGTCCATGTCGGTGTCCACCTGGAGCCTGGTGCCCGGGCCGAAGCGGTCGATATCGCCCTTTATCTTGCAGTAAAGGCTGAAGAACTCCGGCTTGCTGATTATCCCGGCCTTATGGAGTATCTCCGCCAGAGCGTCCTCGGTGAGCTCCCCCTCGGGGATGGTCACGTCGGCCTTGCCCTGGGGCCGGCCCGCGCCGAAGAAGTCGTTGGAGCCGCCGATAAGGTAGCTGGCGAAGGTGAAGGATATGAGCAGCACCATGCAGAGCCAGACTATTTTGAATATGCGCTTATTCTTCCGGGCCTTGACCCGGTTGCGCTTTCTGTGGGCACGCTTCTCCGCCCGGAGCTCCTTGTCGGTGAGCTGGGCTTTTTTCATGGAGTGGGGCTCCTGGTACTGCTCGGGCTGCCGTCTGGCCGCGGGCTGCTCTATGGGGCCGGTCATCAGGTCCCGGCGGTCAATATTTACCTGGAAGTTCTGCCTGCCGGGGCTTTGGGGCGGCTGGCGCCGCTCCTGCCGGGGGTCCTGTGGTGTCTGGTTCATTGTCTGACTACCTCCTGACTCAGGCAAACTGTATGCCCGTCTTTATCTCTTCGGCCGTCTCCGGGGAGGCGAGCGCCGCCGCCAGGGCCAGCCCGAACCGGGTGGAAACGCCCATGCCCCGGGCGGTTATGAACTGCCCGTCGCGGACGACAGGGCTCTCAGAGAGCCTGCCGCCGCCCTCCGCAACATCCTTCTGGAAGCTGGGGAAGGCCGTGGCTTCTTTGCCGTTTAGGAGCCCCTTATGGGCCAGTATGGACGGCGCGGCGCAGATGGCGGCGAGAAGTTTGCCCTCTTTGGCGCAGAAGTCTATGAGGCTTTGGACCTTATGGGACTTCTCAAGGTTCAGCGTGCCGGGCAGGCCGCCGGGCAGGACCACGCAGTCAAGGCCTTCGGTGGAGGCCTCGGATATCTCAATGTCGGCGACTATTGGCACGCCGTTGGAGGCTTTTACCGTCCCGCCGGTGACGCCCACGGTCTTGACATCTACCTTTGCCCGGCGGAGGATGTCCACGGGGGCCATGGCCTCTACCAGCTCAAAGCCCTCCGCTAAAAGCACATATACCATAAAATATTGCTCCTTCCTGATATTTTAATCAAGTGCCGAGACTACCCGGCGGTGTATCTCATCAATGCCAAGTGGCTCGCCCCCGCTTGCGCAGTCTACGACCCGCCAGCGGAGCTTTTCCGCCGCGAACCTTGCGCATTGGGCGCAGCTCTCGAGATAGCGCAGGTCCCGCTCGTGCAGGTCCTTCTTTCCGCCGCTCTCCTCGTATCTTTTCGCCAGCAGCTTCTGGGCCGCCGCAAGGGGCATGTCCAGGAATATCACCCGGTGGGGGCGGGGCAGGCCCAGCTTGACGTATTCAAAGTCCTCCACCCAGGAAATATACTCCTCCCACAGGGGCCGGGGCAGCTTCTCCATCTGGTATATCATGTTGGAGGTGGCGTATCTTCCGGCAAGTATTGTGATGCCCTTATCGTAGTCCCGCTGCCAGTCCTTTTTGAAACTTGCGTACCGGTCCACGGCGTAGAAGGCCCCGGCGGCGTAGGCGTTCACGTCCCCGGGCCTGTCCCCGAACTCGCCGGAGAGGTACATCTTCACAAGGGCCGAGGAGGGGGAGGAGTAGTCGGGGAAGGACACCGTGCGCACGGGGCCCCGCCGCCGGAGCTCCTCCTCCAAAAGGGGCAGCTGGGTGCTCTTGCCGCTGCCGTCAAGCCCTTCGAGAACTATCAGGCCCATATATCTGGCTCCTTTCCGAATTTTCGTATATATTCCATGACGTTTTCCCGGCCCGCCGCCTTCTTTACCAGCTCCTTCGGATACCGGGCGAGACATTCGGCGCGGGGCCTTTTCACGGCGGAATTCAGCGCCTTTAAAAGCTCCGTGTCCCGGCGCTTGCGTTCGGACTCTGACGGGGGCCAGCCCACGCCGAAGTCCCCGTCAAAGAGCTTGTCTAAGGTGCACTGGAGGTTTATCTCGCCCATCCAGCCGAAACCCAGCCCAAGGGGCAGTGAAGCCGCGTTACCGCCGTTTATCCGGCCGAATAGGAACGCGTCCTGGGGAGTGGGGAGATAGCCGCAGAGGACCCCGGGCAGGCTGTTGCACGCCAGCATCATCCCCTGGCCAGAGGAGCAGCCGGTGACTATGAAGTGCACGGCCCCGCTTGAGAGCAGGAGACTTGATAGAAAGGCGGTCTCCACATAGGACCAGTTCTCTGTCTCCTCCGGGAATACGCCGAAGTTTATGACGGTGTGGCCGCGAGGCTCGGCGGCCTTTTTAGTGCAGTCGTATATCAGGGGGTTCTTCTCCCGCTGGGAGGAGGCCTGTATCACGCCTATCTTCATTTTTCCGCCCCCAATCCTTTGAACATCTCCCGGACCTCCGGGGCTCTGCCGCAGCTCATTTTCCCCTCGGGGCAGGAGCCGCGAAGGCAGGGGGGGCCGGCCTTTTTAAAGAGGTTTGGGGCCACGGCCTTCACCTGCCGCAGCATCTCGGTGGCAAGGGCGCGTATCTCCCACTGGGCCCTGTTGCAGCAGCGGTGGGTGAAGAAATTTGTCAGCTCCCGGGCGTTCATGGTGCAGATGAGCTTTGTGGCGCAGGCGTTGGGCAGGACAAAGCGCGCGTCCTCGATGGCCTTCTTTTCGGCCTTGCGGCGGGCCTCCTTTTCGCTGAGGCCCTGGGACAGGAAGTCGGTCTCGTGCTTTCGCTGTAAGAGCTCTGTCAGGCGCTCATAGTGGCGCTGGTCCTCCTCCATTGCCAGTAAAAACTCCCGCTTGGTCTCAGGCATGGAGGCTATCTCCGGGGGTATGACGAACTCGAAGGCGGACTCCTTTACATAGCGCTGGCTTTGTACGCTGTATGAGGCTAGGCGGTGGCGGGTCAGCTGGGCCAGCAGGGACCGGGAGACCCCCTCTATGCCGAAGGTGAAGCTGGCGTGCTCGATGGGGCTCTCGTGGCCTATCTCGGTGAGCATGTCGATAAAGGAGATGGTCTTCTCCTCTGTAAGGCCCTCCATCACCGTGCCGATGCCGGCGGCGGAGTAGCAGAGCTTGGCCGCACAGGCCACGGTGCGCTCGGGGTCGGGCGTATAGGCTATAAGCTTTACATTCATGGGTTTTCCTCCGTATCCTAACCGGCCCAGGGCAGGCTGCCGCCCCCGGCGGTGTATTCGTCGATAAGCCTTTTGTACTCCGCGTCCAGGCCCTCCAGCAGCTCCTCCGCCGTAACGTCCCCGCTCTCAAGGCCGCCGAGCAGCGTTGAGAAGACCGGGTCGTTTACGCCGGCGCTTCCGCCGAAGGCCAGCGGGGCGCTGGCGTAGCGGTAGCTGGGGGTGTTCAGCAGGTCTGTCTCGCCGTACAGGCCGCCCTCCAGCAGGGAGGGCTCATAGGCCTCTATTTCCCGGTAGATGGGTTTTGCGCCATAGTCCTTCAGCTCCATGTACATATGGGCGTTATTATCAGCGTTTGTCATATACCAGAGGAAATGCACGGCCTTTTCCGGCTCCGGGCTGTCCTTGTTCACTCCCCAGGCCGACCATCCCAGCAGGGGGGCTATCTTGCCGCTGTTGCCCTTTGGCAGGCCCACGGCGTACCAGTCCTCGTTCACCTTTCCGGGCATCTCCCTTTCAAGCTCCAGAATGTCCATGCCTGTGCCCAGGTACATGCCGGCCTGACCGTCGATGAAGGCCTTGATGGGGTCCTCCGCGCCCATATCCCTTTCAAGCACCATCTCATAGGCCTTTACCGCATTCTGGGCGGATTCCAGGGTGAATATGGTGCTGCCGTCGGGCTGGTAGTACCCCAGCGCCGTGTCGGCGATGCGCTTCTGGCCCACCCAGCTCCATAGGATGGCGTCGAAAAGATAGGGCTTCACAGCCTTGTCTATGGCCAGCCGGCCCTTGTCTCCCAGCCTGTCCACGGCCTCGAGAAAGCGGCCCCAGACCATTACGGAGACCTTTTCGCTGTCGCTGCTCACATTCAGGTTGTACTCGTGGAACCGGTCCCAGCGGTAGTAGAGCATTATCTGGTCGTAGGAGAAGGGGACGGCGTATATTTTGTCCCCGCCCATAAAGCGCATGATGAGGTTTGCGGGGTTGGATATGGTGCCCTCCTCGGTCCAGGCGTCCTCGTATGGGGTCAGGTCCATGAGCCAGTCCGTGTTCCGGGGGAGCCGGTCCCTGTGCTTGTAATAGAGGTCCTGGCCGGTGAAAAGCTCGATATCCGGCGCGTCATCTCCCCCGGCGGCTATCTTCTCGCCCCGGGTGTCATATATAAGTTCTATCTCGGTGCCGGGGAAGTCGGCCTGATACCTTGCGATTATTTCCTTTATCACCCGCTCCAATGACCCGCTTGTGCTGATATGGGCCATATCCTCGGGAGTCTCTATTGCCACGGTCAGCTTTGCGGGCTGGCCGTCGTTCTTTGGCAGGACCAGCTCGTCTATCTTCTGGGGCTCCTCCGGGCCGCAGCACCCAAGGGTCAGGAGGGCCGCCATGACGGCGCTCAACAGTCCCGCTTGCAGCCGCCGGCTTTTTTTCATATGACCACGCCTTTCTGTATCAGCTCGACCGGAAGGCCGGAATTTTCCAGTTTGTTCTTATTATAACGGTTTTTGCAGGAAAAAACAAGCCGCAGGAGAGATATTCTCGCCTGCGGCGGGGGAATTTACTGTCAGTTCATGATTTATACAATTTTTATATAGCCCTCTTTCCGGGGCTTTGGCTGTGGAGGCTCGCCGTCCGCGTAGCCCAGGGCCAGGGAGCCAACGCCCCGAAGGTCCTCGGGAAGGCCCCACTTTTTCAGCAGGGCCCTGCCCTCGGGCAAATCGAACATCAGGTGCTCGCCGTGTATCCAGCAGGAGCTGACCCCCAGGGAGTGGGCCGCCGCCATCATGGTGGCAAGCACGCAGGAGCCGTCCTCCACGAAGGTGCCGGTGATACTGCTGTCCGCCAGCACCAGGACGATGGTGGGCGCGCCGTAGTAGGGGTCGCCGCTGCCGCCCCGGGCCTGCTTGTTGAGCTCCATGACGGCCTCGCGGTCCTCGGGGTTCTGCACGGCCACTATCACCGAGGGCTGCTTGCCCATGCCGCTGGGGGCGTAGGTGCCGGCCTCTAAGATAGCGTTAAGGATCTCGGGGTCCACCTGGTCCGGCTTATATTTGCGGACGCTGCGGCGGGTGAGCAATACTTTAAGGGTCTCGTTCTGCATGTGAAATACCTCTCTTTCGGTTATTTTATCAGGCCGCAGAGCTCTGCGGCAAGCTCTATAAGGCCCACGTTGTACCCGGCGCTGGCGAAGCGGGCAAAGCCCTCTTTGTCGGCCAGCACCGCCAGGGGCAGGTTGCCCGGCTCCTGGAACAGCCGCCGGGCCATGGTCTCGGCCACGTACCCGTCCCAGGGGTGGAGGGCCGCGCCCTGGGGCAGGGCGGCGGGGGGCTTCTGGCAGATGAAGTGCAGGGGGCAGGGGAACTCTCCCAGGGCCGCAAGCTCATTCAGAAGGTGCTCGGTGGGCTCGGCCCCGGGGTCTATCCAGCACAGGAGCGCCGGGCCATCAAAGCTGAAGCCCGGGTCGGGCATGGGGAGGTTTTGCAGCAGCTGGTCCGGCGTGCCCTGGCGGAAGTCCGCGGTCAGCCTGAGGGATTCTCCCGGGGATAGCGTAAAGTCATGAAGCTTTACAAGCTGGGCGCCGTTTGGCAGGCGGGCAGAGGTGATCAGCCGGTACTTTCCGGCGGGCAGCTGGGTTTCGCAGCCGCAGGGCGGGGCCGGGACGGAGCGCCAGCCCTCATCCCAGCGCATAAGGCCCAGGGAGCCCTTGCCGCCGCCCTGGAGCAGGGTGAGCTTACAGCTTCTCGGAGGTTCCGTATCATGGGCCCAGCCGTCCTGCCAGAGCTCGGGCACTCTGCCCTCCGGGAAGCGCTGCCAGGGCCAGAGCTCCGGCTTTTTTGGCACGGAGCCGCCGCCGGGGTGGCGGGCGGTGTAGAGCTCTTTTGCGCGGCCGAGGGTCTCCTGCCGAAGGAGCCTTTCGGACTCTGACAAGGTGAGAGGCTTTACACTGCTGCACTCAGGGGGGAGGAAGTCGAAGCTGGCGGGGGGTTCGGCGCTCTGGGGCAGGCGGAGGTCCACGGTGGGGGTCTCCGCCGTGTTTACAAAAAGCTCGCCGGACATGGCGCCCTGCCGGGCCGTTACCCAGAGGCTGCCAAGGCCGAGGGTCAGGGTGGCTTGGCCGCGGCTGTCCGTGGTGCGCTGGGCTATCCTTCGCAGCTGGCCCTCGTTGAGCACGTAGTATTCTACGGCAGCGCCTGTCAGGGGGACGCCGGCTGCATCTGTGACGCGGACTGTAAAGGGTTTTACCTTTGCGTATCTTTGGGTGACGCTGATATAGGCGATGCCCTCCCGCAGGTCCACATCGTCCATATCCTCGCCGGGCAGCAGGCGCTGCCAGCTTTCCTTACCGCCCACGAAGCACTTGGCGTGGCAGAGCATGGCCCGGCCCGCCGCCGGGATGAACCAGCCCAGGTCCAGCCGGGGCTCGGGCTCGCAGGCACCCAGAAAGCGCCAGTCCTCGCCGTCGTAGGCCTCCACCCAGGCGTGGTTGTCGTCGCAGTGGGACCACCAGGGGGCGTATACCTGCCGGGCGGCGATGCCCACGCTGCGCAGGGCGTTCACCGCGAACATGGACTCCTCGCCGCAACGGCCGCAGCCGCTCTCATACACCGACAGGGCCGAGGCCGTGCGGATGTCGGTGGAGCGGTAGGTCACGTTTTCTGCGCACCAGCGGTTCACCTCAAGTATGGCCTCTGTCAAGCTCAAGTCCTTTACTCTGGGGGCCAGCTCCTTATAGAACAGCTCCCGGCAGTCGGAGAGCTCCTCATTGTTCACCCGGGGGCAGAGGACCCAGGAGAGGAACATCCCCTCCGAGAGGTCCCGGCACCAGGGCCAGTCTTTTCTGAGCATGGCGGCGTGCTCCGCAAACTTCCGGAACAGCTCCGGGGGGTAGTCCTCCGTGTCGCATTTTGGCAGGACGCTTATGATATGCTTGTAATAATTTTCCGTCATTATCTGAGCTCCACCTTTATGACCGTGTCAACGGGGTCGGGCAGCACAGGGTCCGGGCCCAGGTCCGCGAACACCACGTCGGGGTAGTTGTCGTATACCCAGCCATTTGCTATCTTTATCTCCGCGCCGGAGTGGACCCAGCGCACGGACTTCACCTGATCCCTTGAGAGTCCCTGCAGGGGCATGGCGCCGATGGTGTTCTCG
Organism: uncultured Eubacteriales bacterium; assembly: GCA_910584745.1. Taxonomy (GTDB): domain Bacteria; phylum Bacillota; class Clostridia; order Oscillospirales; family Acutalibacteraceae; genus Acutalibacter. The sequence goes on along the minus strand of CAJUDG010000011.1, from coordinate 121,200 downwards.
AACAGGTGGTAGTAGAGGGTATTGCCCCGGCGGGTTATCCGGCCCACGTCGGGCTTCTCCATGCCGGCCTTGCCGCAGCCGTAGATGCTCTCGCCGTTTTTCCTCATCCAGCGGCCTATGCCCTCCAGGATCTCAAGGGACTCAGCGGGGATATTGCCCTTTGCGTCCGGGCCCACGTTCAGAAGCAGGTTGCCGCCCTTTGAGACGCACTCCACCAGCTTCTTTATGAGCATACCGGCGGGCTTGAAGTTCCGGTCAAGGGCGCAGTAGCCCCAGTTGTTGTTCATGGTGACGCAGGCCTCCCATACGAGGTCGCTGCCGTTCTTGTCCAAAAGACCGTTTGGGGGGATTATCTGCTCGGGGCTTACAAAGTCCCCATGCCAGGGCTTGGGGTCCCCCTCATACATGGAGCCGAAGCCCTCGCCGCTGACCTCAAGCCGGTTGTCGATGATTATGCCGGGCTGCAGCCCGCGCACCATGGTCACCAGCTCGTGAGCACGCCAGGTCTCGCCGCGCATACATTTCTCGCCCTCGCCGTAGGAGAAGTCGAACCAAAGCACGTCCAGCCTGCCGTAGTTGGTGCACAGCTCCCGCACCTGGCCGTGCATGTACTCAAGATACTTATTGAAGTCCCGGCCCTCGTTGCTCTCCGCCGGGTTATTCCTCATGGGGTGGTGCTGGTCCCCGTAGTGGGGATAGTCCGGGTGGTGCCAGTCTAGGAGGGAGTAGTAGAGCCCGACCTTCAGCCCCTCGGCCCGGAACGCGTCCAGGTACTCCCGCACAAGGTCCCGGCCGCATCTGGTGTTGGTGGACTTGAAGTCTGTAAGGGCGCTGTCGAAAAGGCAGAAGCCGTCGTGGTGCTTGGCGGTGAGCACGGCGTACTTCATGCCGGCCTCCTTGGCGGCTTTCGCCCACTTTTTGGGGTCGTAGTCCACGGGGTCGAACTCCTCGAAATATTTCATGTACTCCTCCTCGGGCATCTCCTCTGGGCTTCTGACCCACTCGCCCCGGGCGGGGATGGCGTAGATGCCCCAGTGGATGAACATGCCGAAGCGGGCCTCTTTATACCATTTCATTCTTTCTTCGTACTCTTTGCGGTTGAATTCGTACATGGTTGTTGCTCCTTTTAATTTTTTAGTATATTTATGGCCTCCGGCGGCTCGGGGGCGCTGCCCCCAAGACCCCCGCCAGCGTAAGGCCCGCTGGACCGGCCTCGTTACTCGGTAAGCAGGCACACCGCGCTGGCCGCTATCCCTTCGCCGCTGCCGGTGAAGCCCAGGCCTTCCTCCGTGGTGGCCTTTACGCTGACCCGGCCCGCGTCTATCCCGCAGGCGGCGGCAATATTCGTGCGCATCGTGTCAATATATGGCGCGAGCTTCGGCCGCTGGGCTATCACGGTGCTGTCGATGTTCCCAATGTCAAAGCCCGCCTGCCGGACCCGGGCGCAGACCTCCGAGAGAAGCTTAAGGCTGTCCGCCCCCTCATACTCCGGGTCGCTGTCCGGGAACAGCTTTCCGATATCGCCCATGGCCGCCGCACCCAGCAGCGCGTCCGAGATGGCGTGGGCCAGCACGTCCGCATCCGAGTGGCCCAGGAGCCCCAGCTTATAGGGCACCTCCACGCCGCCTAAGATCAGCTTTCTGTCCGGCGCCAGCCTGTGCACGTCATAGCCGCTTCCCAAGCGCAGATTGTCTGCGCTACGCAAATTGCTTGCGCTGCGCATTTTGCCTTCACTCCCTTCCCCCGCCAGGGCCCGGGCCAGTATAAGGTCCTCGGGCGTGGTGAGCTTGAAATTTTTATAGTCCCCGGGGGTCAGCTTCACCCGGCCCCCCGCCGCCTCTATGAGCTGGCAGTCGTCGGTATAGCTTTTCCCCTTTGTCCGCGCCTTTTCAAGGGCGTACAGGTAGAGCTCCTTTTTAAAGGCCTGGGGGGTCTGTATGGCCATGAGCCGGTCCCGGGGCGGGGTGCTCTCCACAAAGCTGTCCTTATCCGAGAGCTTGCAGGTGTCCTTGCTGGGCACCGCCGCAGTGGCCGCGCCGAAGCTTAGGGCGTCCTTGCAGACGGCGTTTATCAGCTCCGGGCTTGCGAAGGGCCGGGCCGCGTCGTGGAATATAAGGTAGCCGCAGTCCTCGGTAAGGGCCTGCACACCGTTATACACCGATTCCTGCCGGTCCTTTCCCGCCGGTGCGAAGCAGATCTCCTTGCCGGAGCCGGAGTTGAGCTCCCGGGCCAGCCGGGATATCTCCTCCATGTCCTCGTCCCGGCAGACTATGCACACCTCTTTGATACAGCCGCACTCCAAAAGGGCCCGAAGGCTTTTTGAAAGCACCGTCCCGCCCCCAAGGTCCAGAAGGACCTTTGAGCGGCCGCCCCCCATCCGGGAGGAGCTTCCCCCTGCCGCCAGGACCGCGGCGAAGCTCTCGTTCATGGGATATTCCCCCTCTCGCTTTTGCTGCTATAGTTAACGCGGTTCAAAAGCGCGTTTACTATAATCATCTTAGCATATACTTCTGCAATTTTCCACCTGTCTTTTAATATTTTCCCTCTTTTTTCCCTATTTTTGCAAAACCCATTGATTTGTTCCCGGAGTATATGCTATGATATTTCTGACTTGCAAAGAATCAAGGGGAAAATGTGAGGGGTCAATCTATGGATATTTTTTCGGTCTTCACCCTGCTGGGGGGCCTGGCTTTCTTCCTGTACGGCATGAACGTGCTGTCGTCGGCCCTGGAGAAGATGGTGGGCGGCAAGCTTGAGACAGTGCTGAGAGCCATGACCTCCAACCGCTGGAAGGGCCTGGCTCTGGGGGCGGTGATAACCATCGCCATACAGTCGTCGTCGGCCATGACGGTGATGCTGGTGGGCCTTGTGAACTCGGGCATAATGGAGCTCTCCCAGACAGTGGCGGTGATAATGGGCTCCAGCATGGGCACAACGCTTACGGCCTGGATATTGAGCGCCACGGGCATACAGAGCGACAGCTTCTGGCTTCAGATGCTGAAGCCCGAGTCCTTCTCGCCCCTGGTGGCCCTTATCGGCGTGGTGATGACCATGGCCGGCAAGGACCGCAGAAAGGATGCGGGGCACGTGCTCATAGGCTTCGCGGTGCTTATGACGGGCATGACCTTTATGAGCCAGTCCGTGAGCCCCCTGGCGGAGAGCCCGGTGTTCAAGGACCTGTTGATAATGTTCAGGAACCCCATTATGGGCGTGCTTTTGGGCACGGTGGTCACCGGGATCATCCAGAGCTCGGCGGCCTCAGTGGGCATATTGCAGTCACTGTGCATGACCGGCAGCATAAGTCTCGGGATGGCCTTCCCCATAATCACGGGCGCCAATATCGGCACCTGCGTCACGGGGCTGCTGTCGGCTATCGGGGCCAACAAGAACGCAAAGCGCGTGGTGGCGGTCAGCATATATTTTAAAGTGATAGGCACGGTGATATGCCTGACGGCTTTCTACGGGGTAAACGCCATATTCCATTTTGACATTGTGGACGCGCCCATCAACGCATTTGGGATAGCTGTTGTACATACCCTGTTCAACGTGGTGAACACCTTTGTGCTGCTGCCCTTCTCAAAGCAGCTTGAGAAGCTGGCGAAGGTCACCATACGGGACACCAACACCCAGGAGGCCCTCTTGGACGAGCGGCTTATGCTATCCCCGGCCTTTGCCATAAGCGAGTGCAGGGCTTTAGCTGTGAAGATGGCCCATACGGCAAGGGACTCCATGCTCAGCGCCATACGGCTTACCAAGGAGTATGACGCAGAGACGGCAAGGGAGATAACCGAGCAGGAGGAGCAGCTGGACCTGTATGAGGACACCCTGGGCACGTTCCTGGTGAAGCTGAGCAGCAGGGACCTGTCACAGGCGGACAGCAACGAGGCCGCGGAGCTTTTGCACGCCATAGGGGACTTTGAGCGCATAGGGGACCACGCCATGAACATCCTGCGGGCGGCCCAGGAGATAGACGACAAGGGGCTGGAGTTTTCCGAGAAGGCCCAGGAGGAGCTGGGGGTCATAACCAAGGCCATTATAGATATACTTAACCTGACGGTGGACTCCTTCGAGCGGGAGGACATAAAGCTGGCGGCAAGGGTGGAGCCGTTGGAGCAGGTGGTGGACAGCCTTAAGCTGGAGCTTAAGAACCGGCACGTGCGGCGGCTCCAGGAGGGGCGGTGCACAATAGAGCTGGGCTTTGTGCTGACGGACCTTCTGACGAACTATGAGAGGGTGTCGGACCACTGCTCGAATATCGCGGTGACGGTGATACAGGTGAAGGACTCGGTGCTGGAGAACCATGGGTATCTGAACCAGCTGAAGAGCTCGGGCAGCCCGGAGTTTACCAGGGAGTATGAGGAGAGCCTGGAGAAGTACGCGCTGCCGAAGAGCGGCGGGCAGACGGCTGAATAGGATAGCAAGGGGTCCACGGGCAGAGAGCCCGGCGGGCCTCTTTTTTATCCCCGGATGTAAATTATCAAAATCTTTTTGTAATATATACTTGACTTTTTGAAAGAGATAGTGTACACTAAGGGCATGGAGGTGATGGCTTGGGCAAAAATCTCAAGATGAAGGCCGCAAGGGCCGCCAAGGGGCTCACCCAGCAGGAGCTGGCGGACCGGGTGGGCGTCACCAGGCAGACCGTGGTGGCCATCGAGAAGGGGGACTATAACCCCACTGTCCGGCTGTGCGTGGACATCTGCCGCGCCCTGGGCGTGACCCTCAACGAGCTTTTCTGGCCCGGAGAGGACGAAGGATAATTTAGAGAGGAGAGTTGAGCTATGAAGAAATGCTTTATGGGAGACGACGGCCTGGACGAGCGCCAGCTGTTACTGAGAGGGAACGTGTATAAGCACTCGCTGATAGTGATGATGTCCCTGCTGCTTATCGACGGCTTTCTGAGGGAGGAGGGCATCGTCTGGGCAGAGGGCATGTGGGGGAATATCCTCATATTCTGGGCCAGCGCGGGGATTGCCCTGGTGGAGTTTATCCTTCGGGATATCCTGCCGAGAAGCCGCAGGCAGAACTCGCTGTACATTATTCTGGGGCTATGCGGGCTTATGCTGGCGGTGATGGGCGGTACGCACATCTTTATCGACCACGAGCCCCTTGTAGAGAACGGCGCGCTGAACACCCTGGGCGCGGGGCTGATACAGGCGGCGGTGATGCTGGGGGTGTGCATCTTGTTTATCGGCAAGCAGGTTTATGACAGGCGCAGGAAAGAGGAGGAGTAATATACACAAAGGCTTCCGGGAAACCGGGAGCCTTTCTTCTTTTACCCCCTTGCATATTCCCCAATTTCCATGTAAAATAGTTACACCAACCTTAAATAAGCATACAATGCTTGAAAAGTCCGTCGTACCGTGTCGATAAAAGATATTTTTTCCTCTCATAGCCGCCCCTTCGGTGCAAATAATGCTATTGTGCAGATACTGCACGTGTGAATCTATTTGGACAGGGGGGCCGCCGCCAATGAACGAGACGCAAGCCTGGAACTGCTTTGCCCGGTCCGGCCGGGTGGAGGACTATCTGCGCTATGTGCAGGTAAGGAGCATAGACCATAGGGAGGAGGTTCTCCGTGGCAGAGAAGAAACAGAAGACCCGGGGACTTATCCTTCGGGAGATGGCCCTGGGAGAGAGCGACCGGCTGGTCACGGTCCTTACTGAGGACCAGGGCGTTATCAGAGCCTTTGCCCGCCGGGCAAAGAATCTTTCTGACAGCAAGAACGCCGCCACGAGCCTTTTGTGCTACTCCCGCCTGGACCTGTACCGGGGCCGGGAGCGGTACATAATAAATTCCGCCGTGCCCATAGAGACCTTTTTCGGCCTGCGCTCTGACATAGTGGCCCTGGCCCTGGGGCAGTATATCTGCCAGTTTACCGGGGAGATAGTGCCCGAGGGGCCGGACTCAGGGGAGTACCTGCGGCTGGTGCTGAATACCCTGCACTTCCTGTCGGAGGGCGCCCTCGGAGAGGGCATAAGGCCGCCGGAGCTGCTAAAAGCCATTATCGAGCTTCGTATGCTCTCCATGTCCGGGTTCATGCCGGACCTTGTGGCCTGCGCCGCCTGCGGGGCCTATGAGTCGGAGCGGATGTTCTTTAGGGTCATGAGGGGGGAGCTCTACTGCGAGAAGTGCTACCTTAAAAAGGACACCCCCGCCCTGGGGCTGTCCCCCGCGGCCCTTACGGCCATGCGGCACATCATCTATTCGCCCCTGGAGCGGGCCTTTGCCTTCAGCCTTAAGGGCGCGCCGCTGCGGGAGCTGTCGGAGGCCGCGGAGGCCTATTCCGTAGGCGTGCTGCAAAAGCGGCTGAAAACGCTGGATTTTTACCACAGCCTTTTGACTTAGGAGAAGTTTATGGACAGACATATCATATTTGACAGGGCCCGGCGCTATCTCGCGGCGGAGCTGGGATGCGATGTGTCGGAGCTTTCTGGCTCCGGCACGGTATACGTGGCGAATGAGAGGGCAAGGGCTCCGTTTATAAAGCTTGCCGCCATAGGCGAGCGGGTGATAGCCTCCGCGTCCCCGGAGCTGCTGCCCAAGGTGCGGGAGCTGACGGAGGGCCGCAGCCGGGACGAGATATTCGAGCTGCCCCTTGTATACGGCCAGACCATCCACTTTGTGCCGGACAGTGTGCCGGATATCCCGCTGCCCGGGGGGTATGAGTACCGCCTGCTGGAGGGGGACGGCGTGTATGAGCTCTCGGGGCTCGAGGGCTTTCCCAACTCCCTGGCCTTTGACGGAGCTGGGCATACCGGCACGGGCATAGTGTTCTTTGCCAAGAGCGGGGACGGGATCATTGCCCTTGCCGGGGCCGGAGAGGAGTACGAGGGCCTATGGGAGATGGGCGTGGACACGGACCCCGCGTATCGGGGCAGGGGCCTTGGAGCGGCGCTGGTGGCACGGCTTGCGGGGGAGCTCATGGCCCGGGGGCGCGCGGCTTTTTATAGCGCGTCGGTGACGAATACCGGCTCTCAGTCCGTGGCGCATAGGGCGGGGCTTCGGCCCCTTTGGGTGGACACCTATAGCAATACGCTTTTGGAAGACTACATATATAAAGATATAAGTATAAATTGAGGATAATACTATGGATAAAAATTATAGAGCCTTAGAGCTTGACAAGATACTTGACATCGTGGCAGCAGAGACCACCTGCGACGACGCGGCGGAGGCCGTGCGGGCCATAGAGCCGGTGAAGAACGCCAGTGAGGCCCGCCTGCTGCTGGAGGAGACGGACGCGGCCTTTGTGCTGATGGCCAAGTTCGGCGGACCAAGCTTCAGGGATTTGAAGAACGTCAGTAATCCCCTGCGCCGGGCACAGGCGGGGGGCAGCCTTGGCATGAGGGAGCTTCTGGACGTGGCGGGGACTCTGCGGTCTATCCGCTCGTTACAGAGCTGGCACGACAAGTCGGCGGGGATGAGGACGGCCCTCTCGGACCGGTTCTCGGTGCTGGCCCCCAATAAGTACCTGGAGGAGAAGATATTCACATGCATAATAAGCGAGGAGGAGATGGCCGACGCGGCCTCTCCGGCCCTTGCCACCATACGCCGGAAGATACGCAACGCCTCGGCCCGGGCCCGGGACCAGCTGGACAAGCTGGTGCGCTCCCCAGCCCACCAGAAGCACTTGCAGGAGAGCATCATAACCCAGCGGGGCGGCAGGTACGTGGTGCCGGTAAAGGCTGAGTTCAGGGGCGAGGTGCCGGGGCTCGTGCACGACACTTCCTCAAGCGGAGCCACGGTGTTCATCGAGCCCATGAGCGTTGTTGAGGCCAACAACGAGATAAGGGTGTTGCAGTCGGAGGAGCTGGAGGAAATAAACCGTATACTGCGGGAGCTCTCAGCCGAGGCCGGGGAGTTTGCCGACGGGATCATACACAGCTACAAGTGCGCGGTGGAGCTGAACGTTATCTTCGCAAAGGCCCAGACCGCATACCGCATGAAGGCCGTGACACCAAAGGTACGGGAGGACGGCGTGACGGAGCTCAAGAGCGCCCGGCATCCGCTGATACACAAGGACAAGGTGGTGCCCACGGACATAAGCCTTGGGAAGAGCTTTGACACCCTGATAATCACCGGGCCCAATACCGGCGGCAAGACCGTGGCGTTGAAGACCGTGGGGCTGCTGTCGCTGATGGCCATGTGCGGGCTGATGATACCCGCCGGGGACGGCAGCGAGGTGTCGGTGTTTGACCATATTTTAGCTGACATCGGGGACGAGCAGAGCATCGAGCAGAGCCTGTCCACCTTCTCGGCGCATATGACGAATATTATAAGCATACTTAAGGCCGCGGACGAAAAGAGCCTGGTGCTTTTGGACGAGCTGGGCGCGGGCACGGACCCGGTGGAGGGCGCGGCGCTGGCGGCGGCCATAATCGAGGAGCTGAGGGGCAAGGGCGTGAAGCTTGCCTGCACCACCCACTACGCGGAGCTTAAGGCCTACGCCTTGCAGACCCCGGGGGTGGAGAACGGCTGCTGCGAGTTCGACGTGGAGAGCTTAAGGCCCACATACAGGCTGCTTATCGGCGTGCCGGGGAAATCCAACGCCTTTGCCATATCAAAGCGGCTGGGGCTCGAGGAGCGGATAGTGGACCGGGCCGGGGAGCTGGTCTCAAGGGAGAGCAGCGAGTTCGAGAAGGTCATAGGCCGGCTTGAGGAGGACCGGAGGAAATTGCAGGACGAGCTGGAGCTGGCCCAAAAGGCGGCGTCCAGGGCCAGGGACAGCATACGCCAGGCCGAGGCCAAGCAGTTCGAGGCCGGTGTCCAGGCCAAGCGGGAGCTGGAGCAGGCCAGGAAGGAGGCCGCCGACATCGTCCAGAAGACCCGCAGGCAGGCGGACGCGCTTTTAAACGAGCTGGACGAGGCCAGGAAGCAGAAGAACAAGGCTCTCTCAGCCGAGCAGAAGGCCCGGCTGCGCTCTGGTATGCGGGACATGGAGTCTTCTGCCGACCCGGTGCACAGGCGTGACAACGGGGACTATAAACTGCCGAGGGAGCTTAGGGCCGGGGATAACGTGCTGATATTCGACCTTGACAAGAAGGCCGTGGTGCTGGAGGCCCCAAGGGACGGCCAGGTCATGGTCCAGGCGGGGATAATCAAGACCCGGGTTGAGGTCAAAAACCTGCGGCTTTTGGACGAGAAGCAGAAGGATAAGCCCAAGGGCCGGACGGTGACCAAGAACGTGTCAGCGCCTGAGGCGGGCACCAGCCTGGACCTTAGGGGCATGAACGCCGACGAGGCGCTGATGGAGGTGGACAGCTTCCTGGACAGGGTGGGGCGCATGGGCCTCGCCCAGGTGACCATCATCCACGGCAAGGGCACCGGGGTCCTGAGGGCGGCGGTGCAGAAGCACCTGAGAAGGTGCCCGGGGGTCAAGAGCTTCAGGCTGGGGGCATTCGGCGAGGGTGAGAGCGGCGTCACTATAGTGGAGCTAAAATAAACTGTTTTGAGAGGTAAAACGCCATGAAAGAGAGCAATATAATACCCAAACTGCACCGCTTTGTCACCGACGAGCTGGGGGAAAATTACTGGCTCCACGGCTGCTGCCGGTACGTGATGGGCGCCCTTAACGAGCCGGACTTCGACTATGAGTTCTTCGCCGGGGCCAGCGGGGACATCTTTACCCAGGTGTTCGCCTTCGACCGCTTTAGGGGCGACTGCGCCTCGGACTTCCTGCTGAGCGCGGGGCGCTGGGAGCTTCTGCCGGAGCTCTTTGCCATGTGCGGCTATAGCGCGGAGTTCGTGCCCGAGGAGCTGGTGATGGCCCAGAGGGAGCTATACCTGCAAAGGATAGTGGAGCATATCGACCGGGGAGTGCCGGTCATGAGCAATCTGGTCATTTCGGGCATAGGGAGATGGCTGGTGTTCGTGGGCTATGAGGAGCGCGGGGAGACCCTGCTCTTTATGACGGACAACATGACAGAGCCCGAGAGCGTTCCCTCAAAGGAGATATTCGCCGGAGGGAATAACGACGGTTGGAGCCGGGGGCTCGTGTTCGTGGGGGAGAAGCGGGAACAGGTTGAGCTGGCGGACGTATACCGCAGGGCCATCGAACGGCTGCCGGAGCTCATGAGAGTCCGCACAGAGGAGTTTTGTTTCGGCCCCGCAGCGTTCAGGGCCTGGGCGGACGAGATAGAGCGCGGGCGGTATGAGGACATAGACCCGGAGGAGTTCGAGAGGGAGAAATGGTATATATACACCAACTATGTCTGTATTTTGGCCACCAACGGCTGTTGCTGCCATGAGTTTCTGGGCAGGGCCATGAGGCTGGCCCCGGAAATGGCCTGGCTCTCGGAGCTGGACAGGCTCTATGAGCGGATGGCATATCTGTGGGAGAAGGACCCGGAGGGCCTTGAGGCCATAGGCGGGGGCTTTGACGTTACGTGGGAGGCCCTTCGGGACCGGGAGCGAAGGGGAAAGATCGCCGGAAAGCTGCGGGAGTTCGCGGACCTTGCGGACAGTGTGCTGGAGACCCTTGACCTGCACTATCAAAATATGCTATAATATACGCCACGAATTTGCAAGAGAGGTGCCCGGATATGGAACATAGATACGCGGCCGACTGCCACAGCCACTCAAGCTGCTCGCCGGACGGGGAGCATACGCAGAAGGCCATGGTGGAGAGGGCCGGGGAGCTGGGCCTTTACGCCTATACCCTTACGGACCACTGCGAGTGCAACGAGTATGAGGAGCAGTATCGGGAGCGGCAGGCGAGGGCCTGGGAGGAGATGGAGAGGCTCTGTGTGCCGGAGGGGCTCGTCTTCCTTAGGGGTATGGAGGTGGGTCAGGCCACCCAGAACCCGGAGGGGGCCAGGGAGGCCGTTGAGAAGTACCCCTATGACTTTGTGATAGGGTCCCTTCATAACATGAGGGGGGAGATGGACTTTTACTATATGGACTGCCGGGAGAAGACCCAGGACGAGATAGCCGGGCTGCTCTATAGGTACTGGGACGAGCTGCTGGAGATGATAGAGCTGGGGGGCTTTGACAGCCTGGGCCATCTGACCTATCCACTTCGGTACATCCAGGGGGAGCAGGGAGTTATAGTCGACCTTGAGCGGCATTATGACAGGATAGACCAGGTATTCAAGAGCCTTATCGAGCACAAGAAGGCCCTTGAGGTCAACAGCTCCAGCCTCTTTAACAAGCTGGGGGAGACCATGCCCGGGCCGGCGCTTCTCAGGCGGTACTATGAGCTGGGGGGCAGGCTTCTGACCTTCGGCTCGGACTCGCACTGTACGGAGCATCTGGGCCGGGGCATAGACCGGGCCATGACTGGGGCAAGGGAGATAGGCTTTAAGGAGTTTGCGATCTACAGGCGGCATGAGCCCATAATGCTGCCGCTGGAATAAAATATAAAGGGGCGATCATAATGGCAATGGAGCAGATATTGGAGCTTTTGCAGGAGGACGCAAAGCTTACACCCAAGCAGCTTTCCGTCATGCTTGGCGAGGATGAGGGCGCGGTTGAGAGCGCCATAAAGCGGTATGAGCGGGACGGGGTCATAAAGGGCTATCACACCCTTGTGAACTGGGAGCGCACCGAGACACATAAGGCCACGGCCCTTATAGAGCTGCGGGTGTCCCCCCAGAAGGACACGGGCTTTGACGAGATAGCCGGGCGGATAATGAACTTCCCCGAGGTGGAGAGCGTGTACCTCATGTCCGGGGGATATGACCTGGCTGTCACCGTGGGCGGGCGCAGTATGCAGGACGTGGCCATGTTCGTGCAGAAAAGATTGGCGCCCATCGACGGCGTGCTGTCCACGGCCACCCACTTTGTGCTGACAAAGTACAAGGACGGCGGCGTGGTCTTTAACAGCGACTATGAGGAAATCGACGAGAGAGGGAGCAACCTTTGTGATTGATTATGATAAGCTGGTGAACCCCACTATAAAGGCCATAAAGCCCTCTGGCATACGGCGGTTCTTCGACATAGCCAACGAGATGGAGGACGTGATATCCCTCTCGGTGGGGGAGCCGGACTTCCACACCCCATGGCACATACGGGAGGCGGGCATAGAGTCCCTTGAGAAGGGCCGCACAAGATATACGCCCAATAGGGGCTTTATACAGCTGCGGCAGGAGGTCTCGAGCTTTCTTTCACGGCACTACGGCGTGGAGTATGAGCCCGAGAGCCAGGTGCTGATAACCGTGGGTGGGTCCGAGGCCATAGATCTCTGCGTCAGAAGCCTTGTCTGTCCCGGGGACGAGGTGCTGATACCCGAGCCCAGCTTTGTGTGCTATGTGCCCATCACCCAGATGGCCGGGGGCGTGCCCGTGACCATAGAGACCGGGCCGGAGAACGGATTTAAGCTGACGGCAAAGGAGCTGGAGGCGCATATAACCGAGCGGACGAAGCTGCTCATCATGCCGTACCCCAACAACCCCACCGGGGCCGTGATGGAGCGGGAGGAGCTTCTGGAGATAGCCAGGGTGGTGGAGAAGCACGACCTTTTGGTGCTGTCGGACGAGATATACGCGGCGCTGACCTATACCGACGAGGGGCATATATGCTTCTCGTCGCTGCCGGGGATGATGGAGCGCACCGTTGTTGTCAACGGCTTTTCAAAGGCCCACTCCATGACCGGCTGGCGCTTAGGGTATGCGGCGGGGCCAAGGGAGATAATCTCCCTGATGGTGAAGCTGCACCAGTTCGCCATTATGAGCGCCCCCACCACCAGCCAGTACGCGGCCATAGAGGCCCTGAAAAACGGCGACGACGATATGGCCTATATGCGGGGCCAGTACGACATGAGGAGAAGGCTTATCGTGGACGGCCTTAACGAGATCGGCTTAAAATGCTTCGAGCCCAAGGGGGCCTTCTATGTGTTCCCCTCTGTAAAGTCCACGGGCCTTACATCCGATGAGTTCTGCGAGAGGCTCATATACGGCAAGCAGGTGGCCGTTGTGCCCGGCAGCGCCTTCGGGCCCTGCGGCGAGGGCTTTGTGCGCATATCCTACTGCTATTCCGTAAAGCATATCACAGAGGCCCTGTCAAGGATGCGGGCATTTTTACAGGAACTGTAAAAGCCGGTAGTTTTGTGTCTTTTATAAAACTATTGGCTTTGGACCAGGAGTTGATTATATGAAGATAAAAGCCTATGGGAAGATAAACCTGACCCTGGACGTGGTGGGCAGGCGCAAGGACGGCTATCACCTTTTGGACACGGTCATGCAGACCATATCCATCTGGGACGAGCTGGAGATACAGCACAGCCGCCAGCCCGGGGTGCACTTGCAGTGCAACAAGGACAGCCTTCCCACGGACAGCAAAAATACCGCCTTTCGGGCGGCAAAATTCTTCCTTGAGGACAGGGGCCTTGAGAACGAGGGAGTTTATATATTCATAAAGAAGCACCTGCCCAGCCGCTCGGGCATGGGCGGCGGCAGCGCGGACGCGGCGGCGGTGCTAAGGGGCCTTAACGAGATGTACGGGACCGGGCTCTCCGCGGACAAGCTTATGGAGTTGGGGGAAAAGGTGGGCGCGGACGTGCCCTTCTGCGTTGTGGGGGGCGCGGCCAGGTGCACGGGCGTTGGCGCGGACGTGGAGCCCATAGAGCCCATGCCGCAGTGCTGGCTGGTGGTGTGCAAGCCACCCACGGGCATGAGTACCCCCAGGGCCTACTCCCTTCTGGACCAGTACCCCCTCTCCAGCACCCAGGCCACCCCCAGGATGCTGGAGGCCATGGCGGCGGGGAACCTTAAGCGCATCGGAAAGGGCCTTGCCAACAGGTTCGACGAGACCATCCGCATGGCGCCGGTCAGGGCGCTGAAAAGGGCCATGATGGACGCCGGGGCCCTGGGCTCCATGATGACCGGCAGCGGGTCCAGCGTGTACGGCATATTCGAGACCGAGCAGCGGGCAAGGGAGGCCATGGAGCAGCTGGCGGGAATGGGAAAGCTGTTTTTGGCCCAGCCCTGCACGGGATTGTAAAGAGTAAGAAAGCACCCCGAAGGGGTGCTTTTTTCTATGGCATGACGATCTGGCAGAGGGTGCCGGCAACCACGGCGGCCACGTACAGCACACCTGCTATGCACAGGTTTTCCCGCCAGTTCTTATTCACCCTAAACAGCACCAGCAGGCCAAGCCCCGCCCCGGTGCACAGCCCGGCCACCGCCGCCCCGAAGGACAGTGAGCCCTCCAGGTACAGCTCGGTGAGGATGACAGAGGCGGCGCAGTTGGGGATGAAGCCTATGAGCCCCGCGAGCAGGGGCTGGAAGACGCTTCCATGGAGCAGCAGCCGGGAGATGTTCTCTCCGCCCACCAGCTCTATGGCGCAGCCCAGGGCGATATTCACCGCCAGAAGGAACAGGAATATCTTTACCGTGTGCCCAAGGGCCGAGCGCAGCACCCCCTTTTCCTCGCAGCCGCAGTCCTCGCAGAGCTCGTGGAAGGGCTCCCGGAGCTTCTGCTTTAGGAACCGGCTGTACACAAGGTCCACGGCTATGCCGGCCAAAGCCCCGGCGCAGAGCTTTACCCCCAGCAGGGGCCAGAGGCTCCCCGCCGCGCCGGGCCGGGAGAGCAGGATGGGCAGGGCCTCGTCCGAGGTGGAGAGGAACACGGCGATAAGCGTGCCCGGGGTGATGAGGCGTCCGGCGTAGAAGTTTGCCGCCGCCACCGAGAACCCGCACTGGGGCACGCAGCCCAGGGCCGCCCCGCCCAGCGGCCCCAGTGGGCCCAGCCTAGCCAGCAGCCGGGTCATATATCCGCTGGCCCGGTGCTCAAGGAACTCGATAAGCAGGTACGCGCCGAAGAGGAAGGGCAGGGTCTTCAGGGAATCCATGACCGCGTCGGTCAGTATGTCAAGCATAATGCGCTTCATCTCCTTTTGGGTATAGTATAGCACAAAATCTCCGGGTTTGCAAAGCCCCGCATAAAACCCTGCGGCGCTGCCCATACTTTTCCCAGAATATGGAGAAAGGTATGATAATATGAACGTGAAGCAGAACCACCTGTTTAAAGCCGCCGTCTGCGGATTATTTATAGCCTGCGCCCTGTCGTGGCTGGCCGCCGCGGGGCCCGCCGAGCAGCTGCCGGAGAACATACTGCGCCTGCATGTTTTGGCAAACTCAGACAGCGAGGCGGACCAGGCCCTGAAGCTAAAGGTCCGGGACGCGGTACTTACGGAGGCGGCGCGCTGGTGCCAGGGGGCCGGGAGCTTGTATGAGGCAAACGCCGCTGTCTGCACCCACCTTGAGGGCATCGCCCAGGCGGCCGGGGATGTTGTAAAGGAGAACGGTTTTACGGACGCCGTTACAGTCACGGTCACCGACGAGTTCTTCCATACACGGAAGTACAATGACTTTACACTCCCCGCCGGGCGGTATAGGACCCTGCGGGTGGTGATAGGCGAGGGCTCCGGCCACAACTGGTGGTGCGTAGTGTTCCCGGCTCTATGCCTGCCCGCGGCGGGAGACGATGTGCTGGGGTCGCTGCCCCCGGAGCAGCGGGAGGCTGTAAAGGAGAAGGGCTTGCGGGTAAGCTTCAAGCTTGTGGAGCTGTATGAGGAATTGAAAAATTGGCTTGCCCCGGGGGCATGAGCTGTTGTATAATAGTGTAAATACTATAGTGTAAACACTATTACTTAGGAGGCCCCATGCTCCAGTTCATACTTGGCCGCGCCGGAAGCGGGAAAACCAAATACCTGCGGCAGGCCCTTGCCCGCCGCGCCCTTGAGGGCGACACAAAATGTATAATGCTGGTCCCCGAGCAGTTCACCTTCGAGACGGAGAAGGCCATGCTGCGCCTTGCTGGGCAGAAATGCGCCAACTCCATCGGCGTGTACAGCTTCACCCGGCTTGCCGAGCACGTCTTCCGCCGCCTGGGTGGCCTTGCGGGCCACAGGCTCACCGACGGGGGCAGGAGGATACTGATGGCCTCGGCCATCGCCGCCTGTCAGGAGGAGCTGGAGGTCTATAAGTCCGCCGCCGGGTCTGGGCGCATGACCGAGCTTATGCTCACCGCCGTGGACGAGCTTAAAATGTGCGGCATAGCCCCGGAGGACCTGTCCGGCGCGGCCATGGGCCTTAAGAGCCGGGGGCTCTCCAAAAAGCTTCGGGAGCTGTCGGCGGTGTACGCCGCTTTTGACGCGCTGGTGGCCGCCTCGTACCTGGACTCCCGGGACGACCTGACGCGGCTTTACGGGGCCCTTGAGGGCGCGGATATCTTTTCGGGGTACACCGTGGCCGTGGACTCCTTCGAGGGCTTCACAAAGCAGGAGCTGGACGTGCTGTCAAGGCTGATGGCCCAGGCGGACAGTGTGCTTGTGTCCCTTTGCACAGACGGCCTTTCCCGGGACGATACGGGCCTTTTCGCCCTGGTGGACCGCACCCGCCGCCTCATCACGGCCATTGCCGGGGAGCAGGGGGTGGAGGTGCTGCCGCCGGTGATGCTCACAAGGTCCCCCCGCTTTCACAATGAGAACCTGAAGCTTTTGGAGGCCCAGCTGTTCTGCCCGGAGGAGGTCATGACCTCCCCGGACCACGAGGGCCTGACCCTGTACCGGGCCCGGGACGTGTTCGACGAGAGCGAGTTCGTGGCCGCCAGCATCCGGCGGCTGGTGATGGAGGGCCTGCGCTATAGGGACATAACGATAATCTGCCGCTCGCCCCAGCAGTATTACGGCAGTTTAGATGTGGCGCTGAAAAAGCGGGACATCCCCTGCTTCATGTCCCAGCCGGTGCGGGTGGACGCGGAGCCGGTGACCCGGTTCCTGCTGGGGGCATTCGAGGCGGTGCAGAGCGGCTTTGCCACCGAGGACCTGCTGGAGCTTTTGAAGACCGGGGTATCGGGCTTTACGGCGGAGGAGGTCTCGGACCTTGAGAACTACGCCTACCTGTGGAAACTGAATGGCCCCGCCTGGAAAGAGAGCTTTCTGCGCCACCCCAGGGGCTTCGGCTGGGAGATGACGGAGGAGGATGCGGCGGAGCTCCTGCGGCTGAACGCCATGCGCTCCCGGCTCATGAGGCCCCTGGAGGCCTTCGCCGCCGCCACTGCCGACGGCTCGGGCGCGGAGATAAGCGGGGCCTGCTATGACCTGCTCATAGGCTTCGGCCTTGAGGAGACGCTGCCGGAATACTGCCGCAGGCTGGAGCTTATGGGGGAGGACGCCATAGCCGCCCGGCAGCTCAGGGTCTGGGACCTGCTGATGGAGACCCTGGACCAGCTCCACAGCATACTGGGGGACAGAAAGACCAGCCGGGAGCGGTACTACCGGCTTTTAAAGGATGTGCTCAGCGCGGAGGACGTGTCTGATATCCCCGAGACCGCCGACCAGGTGATATTCGGCACCGCCGAGCAGGTGCGGCAGACCACGCCGAAAGTGGTGTTCCTGATGGGGGTCACCCAGGGGGATCTGCCCCAGAACCCCAAGCCCGCCGGGGTGTTCTCCGACGCGGAGCGCCGGGAGCTGATAGAGCTTAAGCTGCCGCTTGGGGACCCGTTGGAGCAGAGGGCCATCGAGGAGCGGTATCTGGCCTATTCCGTGGCGTGCCTTGCCAGCGACCGGCTCATCATGTCCTGGCCCATGAGCGCCGGAGGCGAGGAGAAGGAGCCCAGCGAGCTTATCGCCGGGGCCCGGGGGGTGTTCCCCACCCTGGAGCCGGAGAGGGATCTCCCGGAGGAGTTCTTCGCAAATTCAAGGGAGGCGGCCTTCTCCCGGATGGCTGCCCGCTGGCGGGAGCGGAGCCCGGAGGCCGAGGCACTGCGCATGTTCGCCGGCGGGGACCCGGACCATGCCGGACGGCTGGAGGCCCTGGAGCGGGCGGCGGGACAGCGCCCCCAGCGCCTTGAGGACCCGGCCCTGGCGCGGGAGGTATACGGCGGGCATATCTTCCTCTCGCCCACCCAGATAGAGACCTATCACAGCTGCCCCTTCAAATACTTCTGCCGGTACGGCCTGAACGCCCGGGAGCGCCGCCCGGCCGAGGTGGACGTGCTGCAATACGGCACCCTTATGCACTACCTGCTGGAAAAGGTGTTCTCGCAGCCCCCAAAGACCCGGGCCGGCTGGACGGACGGTGAGCTTCGGGAGCTTATCGACCGGCTGATAGAGGAGTACGCCGGGGAGAACCTGGGGGGCATGGAGCTGCTTACGAGCCGCCAGAGATACCGTCTGGGGCGCATGGGGGCATCCGCACAGAAGCTCATACGCCATTTGGAGCTGGAGCTGTCCCAGAGCCGGTTCGTCCCAGAGCATACGGAGCTGAAGCTGGGCCGGGACATGCCCACGCTTAAGGTGGAGACCGGGGACGGCGATACTGTCACCGTGGGCGGCACCATCGACCGGGTGGACATCCTGCGCCGCCCGGGTGGTAAGAGCTATGTGCGGGTGATAGACTATAAGACCGGGGGCAAGGATTTCCGGCTTGGGGACGTGCTGTACGGGCTAAACATGCAGATGCTGGTGTATCTGGCGGCGCTGGTCCAGGACGGAGAGCGTCTTCCGGCGGGCATACTGTACGTTCCGGCGGCGGAGCCCAGCGTGAACGCGGAGCGGGGCGCGGCTCCCGAGGAGATAGAGAAGGCGGAGCTCAGGCAGCTTCGCATGAGCGGGCTGGTGCTCTCTGACAGCGAGATCATCACCGCCATGGAGGCTGGGGCCAAGGGGGTGTTCATACCGGCGGCGCTGAAAAAGGACGGCACGCCGGACAGCCACAGCTCGGTGCTCTCTGAGGAGGAGCTTATAAGGGTGCTGGAATACTCAAAGCGGCTGATAGCCACCATGGGCCGGGAGCTCCTGGGGGGCGAGGCCGCCGCAAGGCCCAATATGAAGAACCGCAGCGCCTGTGAATACTGCCCGTACGCCGCCGTCTGCGGCAGGGAGGTCTCCGGGCGGGACATAGAGAATGAGCGCCTCAGCCAGAGGGAGGCCATGGCGGAGATAGAAAAGAGAATGGAGAATAAGGAGGAGCAGATATGAAAAAGCAAAAGGGAGCCGGGCGCAGAAAGCCGGGGGCCGGGCCGAAGCTGTTTCTGGCCGTTGTGACCTGCGTGAATCTCATACTGACGCTTTTGCTGGCGGTCATGCGCCGCCAGGACACCCTCAGGGCCATACAGGGGGAGGACAAGCTGAAGCTGCTGCTGGAAAAGGCCCGGGACACAGGCAGGAAGGAATAAGAAACAGGCCCGGAAAGCGTCAGCGCTTCCCGGGCCTGTGAACTTTTCTGGCTTATTCCTCGCCGTCCTCCTGGGGCTCGCCGTCGGGATCCCCGAACTCTATCTCCTCGTCGTCGTCGAAGTCGAATTCTAAGGTCTCGCCGCAGCTGGGGCAGACCATGCTGTCCTCGTCCAGCATCTCCTCGGTGAGTTCGATGGTCTCGCCGCAGCTGGGGCAGATGGCCTCGAACTCGGCGTGGTGGTGGCCGCATCCGCAGCCGCCCTGGTGATGATGGCCGCCGCAGCCGCAGCTGTCCTCGTCGATGCCGTAGTATTCGCTCTCAAGGGCGCCCAGGTCCTCGTCCACCTCGTCAAGCTGGTCGGCAATGCCGTCCACCTCGTCCTCAAGCTCGTCCACCGAAGTGCAGAGCTCTGAGAGCAGATCTGCGATGGCGTTGAATATCTTTGTCTCCTTGGCGTTCGGGTCCAGCTCCATGCCGTCCATAAGGCCGCGGATGTACGATGCGCGTTCTGAATTGCTCATAATTTTTCCTTTCTTGGGGCTCTGCCCCAAACCCTGCCACCTTTGAAAAGGTGGACGAAACTTTTACCCTTTGCTTCGGGGTTAGGCTCTTTCCATGTATTCGCCTGTGCGGGTGTCTATGCGGATCATTTCGCCCTCGTTGATGAACAGGGGTACGCGGACCTCGGCCCCGGTCTCTACCGTAGCGGGCTTCAGGGTGTTGGTGGCCGTGTCGCCCTTAACGCCGGGCTCGGTCTTGGTGACCTCCAGCTCCACGAAGTTGGGGGGCTCCACGCCGAATACGCTGCCCTTATAGGAGAGCACCTTGCACTCCATGTTCTCCTTGACGAACTTGAAGTTGTCGGTGAGAACAGAGCCGTTGATGGGCTCCTGCTCGTAGGTCTCCGTGTCCATGAAGTAGTAGAGGTCGCCGTCGCTGTAGAGGTACTGCATGTCCTTCCTCTCAATGAAGGCGGTGGGGTATTTGTCGTTGGGGTTGAAGGTGCGCTCGGTCACCGCGCCGGAGATGACGTTGCGGATCTTGGTGCGCACAAAGGCCGCGCCCTTGCCGGGCTTCACGTGCTGGAACTCGATGATGGAGTATACGTTGCCGTCCATCTCAAAGGTCACGCCGTTTCTGAAATCGCCTGCCGTTACCATAGTTAAAAAACCTCCCGGAATATTCTTGACAGCTTTCTTTGCTCTTATTCTAATATATTTCGCCGTGAAATGCAATACTTTTTGAAAGAAAGGGCGCGTCTAAACGAGCTGTATCCTTCGCAAAAGCGCGGTTTTTCCCCGGCTGCCGGGCCGCCTATGGGGCGGGATAAAAGGCGGACGCCAAGATTCGACCAAAATCTTCTGATTTTTTCAAGCTTTTACTGGACAAAAGGCTGAAAATGTGGTATTATAGCTTATAAATATTTTACTTTCTGGGAGAAAGCCCGCGGAAGTGCTTTCTCTCTTAGAAAGCAAGCTCTTTTAGAAAAGGGGGATGGACTGTATGAAAAATAGATCTAGACGGGCGCTGTGCTGCCTGCTGTCGGCGGCGCTTATGCTGGCCATTCTGGCCATGCCCGCCAGCGGCGCGGCGGGGTTTGACGACGTACCCAACGGGGCCTGGTACACCGCGGCGGTAAAGGACCTGGTCTCTAAGGGCATCATGAGCGGCAAGGGGAACGGCAGGTTCGAGCCCAACGGCTCTATGACCCGGGCGGAGTTCACCACCATGCTGGCCCGTACGGCCCTCTCTGAGGAGGAGCTGAAGGAATATAATTATCAGGGCAGCTTTTCGGACGTGGGCCGGGGCAACTGGGCCAACAAGTACATAAACTGGGCCAACGACAACGGCATAGTAAGCGGCAGCGGCGGCAAATTCAACCCCGGGAAGATGATAACCCGGCAGGATATGGCCGTCATGCTTGTGAACTACTCCAAGGCCATGTGCATAGGGCTTCCCCCGACGACGGGCTCTGTCTCCTTCCATGACAGCGGCAAGATACTCAGCTATGCCAGGGAGAGCGTGGACGCCTGCGTCCGGGCCGGGATACTGAAGGGCGACAACGGATATTTCCGCCCGGCGGATACCAGCAAGCGATGCGAGGCGGCCCAGATGTTCTCCACCTTTTTAAAGCTGGGCCGGACCCCGGGGTTCAGCGTGGTGCGCAGAAGGGTGAGCGGCGTGTCCGTAAGGGGCGTGAGCTTTGACCCGATGGACTACACCTCCAACGTGGTGATGGGCGGCAGCCGGGTGAACGGCGCGGAGAGCGCGGATTCCATTATAAGGCGGTCCGGGGCGGAGATCGCCGTGAACGGCTCATTCTTTGACCTTGAGACCAATACGCCATACGCCACGATAGTCAAGAACCGGGAGATCGTGACCACCTTCAACGCGTATTCCCCGGCAAAGTCCGCCATAATCATGGACGGCTCGGGACGCTGGTCGGTGGAGAATTTCTCCACCTATGTGACCCTTACCGCCGTCAATTTTCACGCGCCGGAGGCCACCGCCAAGGAGGTCGTGGTGAACCGCAGGCCCTCAAGCCCCACTGACGGCGCCCGCATCATCTTCACCAGGGCCTGGGGCGAAAAGCTGGGCTTTGCCCCCAAGTACGCCGTGCAGGTGGACGACGAGGGGTATGTGACCGAGGTATATAGGGACAAGGACGTAAGGATACCCGAGAGCGGATACCTTATCGTGCAGAGCGGGGACCGAAAGTACCAGAACGAGTTTATCACCTCTATCTGCCCGGGCAGCTTTATAGACAGGCAGGTGGAGTATAAGGGCTCCGGCACCCAGGACATAAGGCACTGCCTTGGGGTGGGGCCCAGGCTTGTGAAGAACGGCAAGGCCTATGGGGACGCGAACACCTATGCCGCCGAGGGCCTTGACGGGATAAACAACTTCTCCGACGACGTGCGGGTATGCATCGGGGTGAAGCCCGACGGGGACCTGGTGATAGTCACGGCCTATGCCAGCCTGCCGGAGATGTCGAAGGTCATGGTGGGCCTTGGCTGCGACAACGCGGTGAACCTGGACGGCGGCGGATCGGCGAACCTTTATGCCGGGGGCTTCTACTTCACCGGGCCAAGGGGCAGGCTTCTGAACAATATGCTGACCTTTAGATAGAAATATATAAAGACAGGGCCGTACCCTTTTGATGGGTGCGGCCCTGCCGGTTATTTAAAGCTTGAACTCCTCCGGGTCGTGCTCCGGCAGGGGCGGGGAATTCTTGGGCTCCCGCAAAAGGGGGTTATAGCTGTAGCGGGCGCATTTGCCCTCCTCCGAGAGCTTCAGCCCCAGACGGCAGACAGGGGGTCCCGAAGGGGAGGCGTTATAGTCGCAGTAGGCGCAGCTCTTCGGTATGCTGCCGCCGAACAGTGGGGGGGTCTTTTTGCGCAAGCTGATCATTCCTTTAAGTTGCATTTACTGAAATTATACAACGATCCCGCCGGTTTTGCAAGGGGAGATTTTTCCCCCGGGACCATAAGCAGGAAGGCCGCGCACATGAGCAGCAGGGACGCGCCCCCCATCCATCCCCCGGAGAGCCCCGCCCGGTAGGCTTCGGCCGCGGCGGGCAGGTCCGCGGCGGCGCTCTCCAGGGGCGCGATAAGGCCCATAAGGGCGAAGATACCGCAGGACAGCAGGCCGTGGATAAGCCGGCAGAGGAGAAAGACCGGCGTGGATATGGGCGGCTCGCTGAACATGGATAGCGCCTGCATATGCACGCATATCCCTCCAAAGGCCAGCCCGAAGGCGAAGAACCCCGGCCCCACTCCCAGTGCCCCCGCGTCCCCGGCGCCGCCGGTGACCTCTATGAGGAAGGAGAGGACGCTGGCCCACTGCTGGGGGGTGAAGACGCCCAGCCGGGAGAGCAGCCGTACAGCCCCCTGGAACAGGCCGCTCTGGTGCAGGAGGGCGGAGAACCCTGAGAACAGCACGATAAAGGCGCACATTATCAGCACGCTCCGGGCGGCCCCGGCCACCGAGCGGGTCAGGGCCCCGGGAGGGCTCTTTGGAGGCGGCTCCTTCACCGGCTCGGGCACCGGGGAGAGGAGCCCTGAGAGTATGCCCAGGAGCACAGACGAAAGGCTCACCGCCAGGAACAGCCGCCAGCCAAGGCCCGGGCTGCCAAAGACGCCTATGCCAAGATAGGTGACCGTAAAGGCCAGGCCCGGGTTCACGCAGAACATGAGCATACGCCCGGCCTGCTCCCGGGTGATGAGCCCCCTTGACAGAAGCAGGGAGGCACCCTTCGCTCCGGCGGGGTAGCCGCCTATAAGGCCCATGAGTATGGGCGCGGCGCAGCAGCCCGGCAGCCGGAACAGATACCGGGCGGGCAGCCCCAGGGGCCGGGAGAGCTTGGCTGCCGCAGGGGACTCCACCGCGAAGCCGCACAGGACCATGAAGGGGAACAGGGAGGGCACAAGGGTGTGAAGGCAGTACGCCACAGAGGAGGCTGCCGCGCCGGACACGGCCCGGGGCCATATGAGCAGCGAGAGGGTGAAGATCAGGAGTATAAGGGCGGAGAGCATAGAGGCGGCTCCTTTCGGGGTGAATATGGGCGGGACGGTTTTCATATATGTATACCACTAAATATATTACCCAGGGGGGCGGCGGTATGCAGGAAAAGCCCACAGGCGGCGGGGTGATAACCCTCACGGGCAACAGAAGCGCCGTGATAGACGGCTGCGACGGGGTCCTTGACTATGACTCTGAGAAGGTGGTGCTGCGCGCCGGACGGCTCACCGTGCGCATAGGCGGCAGGGACCTGAGACTTACCAAGCTGACGGGGAGCTCCGCCATGGTGGAGGGGGCCATCTCCGGCATAGAATACAGCTATTAGGGGGACGCTATGCTGACACGGATATACCATTGGCTGTCGGGCTATGTGGAATTTACGGCAAGGGGGGACGGAGCAAGGCTCTTTTCCATGGCGGCAAAGAGGGGGCTGCTGCTCTGGGGCTTCCGCCGAGAGGGGGAGTGTGCCGCCGCCCGGATAAAGCCCGGTGAGTACATAAAGCTGCGCCCCCTGTGCAGGCGGTGCGGGACGGTTTGCCGGGTGGGGAAGAAGCGGGGGCTGCCCTTTCAGTTTGCCCGGCTTTGGGCGCGCAAGGGGCTGATACTGGGGACCGTTCTCGGCGCGGCCCTCTACTGGTATATGTCCGGCTTTATCTGGGGGGTATCGGTCTCCGGCACAGAGAAGCTGCTGCCAAGCCAGGTGCTGGAGGCGGCGTATGACAGCGGCGTATACGTGGGGGCGGACAGGGAGCGCCTTCGGGCCGGGAACCCGGAGGGGAAGATGCAGGCCCTGCTCCCCGGGCTCAGCTGGGTCAGCGTGAACACCGACGGCTGCTATGCCGATGTGGTGGTGAAGGAGGGGACAAAAAAGCCGGAGCTGGAGATAAAGGATGAGCTCTCCAACATCGTTGCGGCCCGGGCGGGAAAGATAGTGAAGCTTGAGGCCCACGAGGGCCGGCCGGAGGTGCGGATAGGGGAGACGGTGTTCGAGGGCCAGCTCCTGATAGCGGGGCTATACCAGGAGCGGCTGGACCCCTGGGCCCCCCAGCCCCCGGAGCCCTACAGAAGGACCGGGGCCGCCAGGGGCAGCGTCACCGCCGAGACATACCGGGAGTTCACCGTCCAGGTTAGCGGGACCGTGCGGGAGCCGGTGGAGGCCGGCCAGGACTCGGAGCTCTGGCTGCATGTGTTCGGGCTGAGGATACCCCTGGGGCTCTACGGCAGGTATGACGGGCCGAAAAGGTCCTGGAAGGAGACCCGGCAGTGGAAGGTGCTGGGGGTGGAGCTGCCCCTGGGGCTTGAGCGGCGGACCACCGTTTACCTTGAGGAGCGGGAGCGGGCCCTCTCTGAGGAGGAGCAGAAGGCGGCGGCTCTCAGAAAGCTTAGGGAGGTCCAGCGGGCACAGCTGCCAAAGGGCGGCAGCATACGGCAGGAGACCTTGGAGTTCACCTTCTCAGACGGGCTCTGCATACTCTCCTCCGGGTGCCGCTGCTGGGAGGAGATAGGGGTGGTGGAGAAAATCTTGGTGGAATAGCCCAAACAATTTACGAAATTTTTGGAGAATTTTCATAGGGTTTGGGCTTGAACTTTCAGGACAGTTTATGTTATAATGTATTAAATAGAGCCAGACTTTAAATGTAAAAAGCGGGAAAGGTAATTACACGAATTGGAAGTTAAAATAAACCTGGACAGGATAGAGCAGGCCGCGGAGCTGTTCGGCAGCATAGACGGCAATATGCGGCTTATCGAGCATGAGTACGGCGTGGCCGTGGTCATAAGGGACTCGGAGCTGAAGATAACCGGCGAGGATGAGGAGAAGGTGGATAAGGCGGCGCGGGCCGTCAGAAGCCTTATCACCCTTATCGGCGCGGGGGAGAGCCTAAGCGACCAGAATGTGCGGTACTGCATGAGCATGGTGGCCGAGGACAGCGAGGAAAAGGTGGCAAGGCTCGCGGGGGACTGCATCTGCATAACCGCCAAGGGCAAGCCCATAAAGCCCAAGACCGTGGGCCAGCGGACCTACTGCGACAATATCAAGAACAACACCGTCACCATCGGGGTGGGCCCCGCGGGCACGGGCAAGACCTATCTGGCGGTGGCCATGGCCGTGACGGCCTTCAGGGCCCAGCAGGTGAACAGGATAATCCTGACCCGCCCGGCGGTGGAGGCCGGGGAGAAGCTGGGGTTCCTGCCCGGCGACTTACAGCAGAAGGTGGATCCATACCTTCGGCCCCTGTATGACGCCCTTTTCGACATGCTGGGGGCGGAGACCTACGCAAAGTATGTGGAGCGCGGCAATATCGAGGTGGCGCCCCTGGCCTATATGCGCGGGCGGACCCTGGACGACAGCTTCATCATACTGGACGAGGCACAGAACACCACCGGGGAGCAGATGAAGATGTTTTTAACGCGCCTTGGCTTCAACTCCAAGATGGTGATAACCGGGGACGTGACCCAGATAGACCTGCCCGACGGCAAGCGCAGCGGCCTTAAGGAGGCGGTGCGGGTGCTTCGGGGAGTGGATGACATCGCCATATTCAAGTTCACCGAAAAGGACGTGGTGCGCCATAAGCTGGTCCAGGATATTATAAGGGCCTATGAGCGCGCGGCCAAGACCAGGCAGTGAGAATCACCGGCGGCTGCCGGGGAAAGGATAGAGTAATATGGAGAAGATAAGGGTGATCATTTCAAACCGGCAGAAGCAGATAAGGGTGCCCACCGGGGTGCGGATGCTTATCCGGCGCTGCTGCCACGCGGTGCTCCAGCTGGAGGGGTTTCCGGACCCGGCGGAGATAAGCGTCAGCTTTGTGGACAACGACCAGATCAAAGAGATGAATCGGCAGTACCGCGACAAGGACTCGGTGACGGACGTGCTGTCCTTTCCAATGGGCGAGGGCGGCAACTATGACGTGAACCATGAGACCGGCGCGAAGATACTGGGGGACATCGTCATCTCCATCCCAAAGGCCATGGAGCAGGCGAAGACCTACGGCCACACCCTGGAGCGGGAGATCGGGTATCTGACGGCCCACTCCATGCTGCACCTTCTGGGCTATGACCACGAGGAGGGCGGCATGGCCCGGGTGCGTATGCGGGAGAAGGAGGAGCGGGTCATGCGGGAGCTGGGCCTGCCCGCCAGCGGGAGCTACGCCCCGGAAGAATGAGACCGGATAAAAGACGGAGCCTTTTTGAGAGCTTTAGGGACGCTTTCAGGGGGGCATGGCTCTGCCTTCGCTCTGAGAGGAACATGCGCATACATGCCGCCGCCTGCGGATATGTGCTGTTCTTCGCCCTTAAGATGGGCCTTGGGCGGGGGGAGCTTGCCTGCCTGCTGCTCTCCATGGGCCTTGTGACCGGGGCCGAGGCGATGAACACCGCCGTGGAAAAGCTCTGCGACCATGTGTGTAAGAAACAGGACCCCGAGATAGGCAGGGTCAAGGACCTGGCCGCGGGGGCGGTGCTTTTGTACGCGATTTTCGCCGCGCTTGTGGGCGGGGCGGTTTTGCTACGCCCGGAGCTTTGGGCGGTCATTATGGACATAGTGGGGACAGGCTGGAAGCTGGGGGCGTTTGGGGCGTCGGTGGCGGCTAGCCTGGGGCTTATTTTCCTTGTACCGCTTAAGAAGGAGTGAGGGGGAGGAAGGATGAAGAAAAGGGTAGTCATTTTGGCGGCTGTGCTGGCGTGCGTTATGCTGGGCGCGGGATGGCTTGCTGCGGTGAGCGGCGCGGAGAAGGATGGGCCGGTGACCTATACGACCCTCTCCATTGACTGCGTTGCGGAGAAGTTTCATGATGAGGATGGGTATTACCTGACGGTTGCTTTAGAGGATTGGCTTATAGAAGATTATGATTTATCTTATGATAGGATCACCTTTAAAACTGAGCGGGGTATTTACGATAAGGTTTTACCGGGGGATATTTACGCCGGCGCGACCTTGAAAATAAGGGAGCCGGAGCAATGCTCGAACGGCGATATCCGCGCGGTGTTGAAGTGGAAGCGGAACGATTTGTGCGAGATCGTTTCATTGGGACAAAAGGCCGGAACGTGAAGGGAGAATATGCCATGGTGCGCTCGACCGTCAGGATGGAGGAAAACCGGGCCCTGGGGGCCACCTACGCGGTGGTGGAGAGGGGCAAAATGGGCGTGCTTTTGCTGCTGAAGGACCGGGAATGCGGCATATTTGACTGTAACGATACGGATCTGGGCGGGTTCAGGTATCTGCTGCTCAAGCATTATGACACGCCCTCGCGGGCATATGAGGACTTCCTCAAGCTGGTAGGGAAGATGTGCAAGAAGGGCGAGGACAGCAAGTATTTTGGGAACCGTCTGCCGGAGGATAACCGCATGGTGCGCACGGCTGAGGGGGAGCACGGCATCACCCAGGAGGAAAGGGTCGAATTTGAGGAGCGGTTCGCGGCGTTCCGGGAGTTTGCGGCGCGGGAGCGGGGCGCTATACTCAAGGCGCTTGAGGGATAAAAATCTTGAGGGATAAAAATTTTTAAAGAAAAGGGAAACTATGGATACTCAAAGATCAGCATACATCGCCATCGTGGGGCGGCCCAATGTGGGGAAATCCACCATACTGAACAAGCTTATCGGGGAGAAGATAGCCATCGTGTCGAAGAAGCCCCAGACCACCCGCACGCGGATAATGGGCGTGCTGACCGAGAGGGAGGACCAGCTGGTGTTTTTGGACACGCCGGGGCTTTTGAAGCCCAGGAACTCGCTAGGGGACTATATGGTGCGCTCGGTGACGGCGGCCATAGAGGGGGTGGACTCCTGCCTTCTGGTGGTACAGGCGGGCGCGCCGCTGTCCAAGGCCGACGAGGAGCTTATCGGGCGGTTCAAGAAGGGGCATGTGCCGGCGGTGCTGGCCATAAACAAGATAGACCTTTTGGGGGACAAGACGAAGCTCATGGAGCAGATAGCGGAGTATTCCGGGCTCTACAGCTTTGAGGCGGTGGTGCCGGTGTCCGCGGAGAAGGGCGACGGCATGGAGGCGCTGCTGGAGGAGCTTCGGGGCCTGACGCTGCCGGGAGGGTGGCTGTTCCCGGAGGATACGCTGACGGACCAGACGGAGCCGGTGCTGGCGGCGGAGCTGGTGCGGGAGAAGGTGCTGCGGCTTTTGGAGCAGGAGGTGCCCCACGGGGTGGCGGCGGTGACGGAGCATATGCAGGAGAAGGGGGAGCTTTTGGAGATACATGTGACCCTCTACTGCGAGAAGCCCAACCATAAGGGCATACTGATAGGTAAGGGCGGAGATATGCTCCGGCGAATCGGGAGCGCGGCGCGGAAAGATTTGGAGGAGTTCTTTGGGTGCAGGGTGAACTTGCAGCTATGGGTGAAGGTGAAGGAGGACTGGCGGCAGAGGCCGGAGACGCTGCAGGGGATGGGATTCTCTTTGAGAGACCTGGAACTGTAAGGGGGGCAAACGTAAAAGTTTTGTCCACTTTTTCAAAAGTGGCAGGGTGTGGGGCAGAGCCCCACGACCTTGCGCGACAGCGCCAAAAGCGTACACAAAAAAGTTTGGCTTTCCAAAAGGAAAGCCAATTTACTTTACAGTTTCTTCTCACCCATCCACTGCCTGGAAACCGATTTGAACCCCAGCTTCCCATACCAGCTCTCAAGCCAGGTATACCGCAGCTCGATCTGCGTGCACCCCCGCTCTTTAAGCCACTTCACACCCTGGGCAACCATTGCAAGGCCAATACCGCGCTCGCGCTTATCAGGGACCACACCAACACATCCCACGCTGCCCACACGCTCGCCGGGGGCCATAAAGTAGCCGCCATCAACGGAGAGTATCTCG
Organism: uncultured Eubacteriales bacterium; assembly: GCA_910584745.1. Taxonomy (GTDB): domain Bacteria; phylum Bacillota; class Clostridia; order Oscillospirales; family Acutalibacteraceae; genus Acutalibacter. The sequence goes on along the minus strand of CAJUDG010000011.1, from coordinate 91,745 downwards.
AACCCGGCTATCACGCCGTCCAGCTCCGCCAAAAGTATGGGGTCGGCGCAGTGGGCGAAGATATCCACCCAGCCGTCCTCGGCGGCCTCAACGGCTTTCAGCAGGGCGGGGATGTCCCCCTCGCCCGCAAAGCGGTAGCCGGTCCCGGCGGGGGCCGGGGGTATGCTCAGTTGGTCGTGCTGGAACGTACCAAGGTCCAAGGCCATGTTGATGCTGGACCATTCCGCCGTATAGCCGCGCTTTTCAAAGAAGCCTACAGCCGGGCCCTGGGGCACGCCCTGCAAAAGGTAGTGGGGGCCGCAGCCGATAGAGACATTACCGGTGCCCTGCTCCCGAAGATAAGCCTCGCACTCCTCAAGAAGCCCACTGCCTATGCCCCGGCAGCGATAGCTTTCGTCCACGCAGAGCAGGGGAATTGATTCGCCGTGCACAAGGGCGAACCCCAAAAGCCTGCCATCCTCCCGGCGCTCCACTATATGTGCCAAATCAGGCCGCAGCAGGGACTGGAAGTTCTCCGGGGTGGTGGGGTACTCCGGAAAGCACCTCATATACATCTCATAGTATTCGCTCATTTTTACCTCCCGATAAAAAATAAGGGGGACATCCTTCCGAATGTCCCCCGGTGTTTCTGTCTTACTTCACCATGCTGGCGATCTCCTCGGCGAAGTTGTCCTCGCGCTTCTCAAGGCCCTCGCCCTTCTCGAAGCGGGTGAACGCCTCGATCTTGATGTCGCCGCCCAGCTCCTTGGCGACGCTCTCGGTGTACTGCTTGACGCTCATATTGCCGTCCTGCACGTAGGCCTGGTCCACAAGGCAGATCTCCTTGAAGAACTTCTGGAGGCGGCCGGTGACTATCTTCTCGGCGATGTTGGCGGGCTTGCCCTCGTCGACTATCTGCTGGGTGAGGATGTCCTTCTCCTTCTGCACGCGCTCGGCGGGCACGGAGGCCTCGTCCAGGTACTCGGGATTCAGGGCGGCTATCTGCATGGCCACGTTGTGGGCGTAGGTCTTGAAGCCCTCGGTGGCGGCAACGTTCTCGTCAACGGCGAACTTCACGATAACGCCGATACGGCCCCCGGCGTGGACATAGGAGGTCACAGCGCCCTCATAGCGGGCGAAGCGGCGGACCTTGATGTTCTCGCCGATGGTCTGGATCTTCTCGGTGAGCAGCTCGCCCACGGTCATCTCGCTGCCGGCGGCTTTGCTCTGGAGCAGGGCGTCAACATCGGCGGGGTTCTCGGCGATGACAGTGTCGGCGGCGGTCTGTACGAAAGCCTGGAACTCGGCGTTCTTGGCCACAAAGTCGGTCTCGGCGTTGACCTCGATGACGGCGGCTACCTTGCCGCAGTCGCTTACCTTGGCAAAGGCTACGCCCTCGGCGGCTATGCGGCCGGCCTTTTTGGTGGCGGCGGCAAGGCCCTTTTCGCGCAGAAGGTCAATGGCCTTGTCCATGTTGCCCTCGGCTTCCGTCAGGGCCTTTTTGCAGTCCATCATGCCGCAGCCGGTCTTCTCGCGGAGAGCGGCTACGTCTTTGGCGGTGAAATTCATGGGGATTACTTCCTTTCCATATATTGGGGTATTATAGTCATTTTCTGCGAAAATAGCCATATTTTCTTTATATTACTTTATTGCCTTACGGCAAGGTCGTGGGGCGCTGCCCCACACCCTGCCAGGGGCCTAACGCCCCTGGACCGCGCAACTTACTCCTCGGTGGGCTCTGCGGTCTCCTCGGTGTCTTCGGCCTCGTCAGCTTCCTCCTGACGGGCAGCCGCGCCCATCTGGCCCTCGCGGCCCTCGATAACGGCGTCGGCCATGGCGCTGGCGATAAGCTTAACGGCGCGGATGGCGTCGTCGTTGCCGGGTATCACATAATCTATCTCGTCCGGGTCACAGTTGGTGTCCACGATGGCTACGATCGGGATGCCAAGCTTCCGGGCCTCAGATACGGCTATGCGCTCCTTGCGGGGGTCAACGATGAACAGTGCCCCGGGATAGCTGCGCATCTCCTTGATGCCGCCCAGGTACTTCTCCAGCTTCTCTATCTCCAGCTGAAGCTTTGTGACCTCCTTCTTGGGGAGCAGCTCAAAGGTGCCGTCCTCCTCCATCTTGCGAAGCTGCGCAAGACGCTGTATCCGGGTGCGGATGGTGGTGAAGTTCGTCAGCATACCGCCCAGCCATCTGGCGTTCACATAGTATGCCCCGGCACGCTGGGCCTCCTCCTTAACGCTCTCCTGGGCCTGCTTCTTGGTGCCCACGAACAGCACGTTCTTCCCCTCGGCGGACAGGTCCCGCACAAAGTTATAGGCCTCCTCCAGCTTGCGAACGGTCTTCTGAAGATCGATAATGTAGATGCCGTTGCGCTCGGTGAAGATATAGGGGGCCATCTTCGGGTTCCAGCGGCGGGTCTGGTGGCCGAAGTGTACGCCGGCCTCCAAAAGCTGCTTCATAGATACTACTGCCATTTAAAATTACCTCCTGGTTTTTTCCTCCGCAGGAAAGAGATTTTCCGGCGCGCCGGGTGTCCCCGGACCAGAGCCGCTTTCCTGCGTGTGTTTTGGCGTCTGATATTATACCACAAAAGCTGGGAATTTGTCAACGTATTTTCGCCCCGGAAAAAAGTTGCGTGAATCTGCCGGAAATTTTAAAATACAGGTGGACTTTTCCGCAAATTATGTTAAAATATATATGATAGAAGATCCGTAAAAGGGGGGGCGGTAGCTTTTTTTGCGCGATGGGCTTACCTTGGGGAGGGGCCCCGCGTCTATATTATATTGAGAGTGCAAAATGCAATTAAATGTCTATATTAAAAATAAATGTTGGGAAGGCGGGAAAGCAATGAAAGGTTCAGTCGGCATGGGAAAGGAAAACAGCGGGAGGATAAAGGGGATAGTCATAAGGCGGGGCTTGGCCCTGCTCTTTGCCGGGTGCGTGCTCACCGGCACTCTGGCGGCCTGCGGCGGGGACAAGGATAAGGGGAAGGACGACAGCAGCTCCGGGTCCTCGGACGTGTCCGCGGTGATACCGATCAACACCCCCTCGCCAACGCCCCTGCCCACGGCCAAGGCCGTGCGGGTGACGGTGGACGACTCTCTGAACGTGCGGGAGTCCGGCTCTACCGAGGCGGACATACTCGGCGTGGTCGAGGACGGAGAGGAGCTGGCCCTTCTGACCGACACGGCCCAGGACGGCTGGTATCAGGTGTCATATAACGGCGGCACGGGCTATGTCGCGGCCGAGTTCGTAAAGGTCATCGACGTGACCGTGGAGCGGTACAACGCCCTTAAGTCCAGCGCCTCCGCCACACCCACGCCGGAGCCCTCCGGGGAGCCCGGCGCCGGCGCCACCCCCGCCCCCACAGGAACGGGGAGCCAGGCGGGGAATAACGCCAGCTCTGACAACGAGGACGGCGAGTAAAATGGACGTGCTGATAGTGGGCAGCGGTCTTCTGGGCCGGGCCGTGGCCGAGCGGCTGGACAGCCTTGGGCACGGGGTGGCCGTTGTGGACGAGAGCGCGGAGAACCTCTCTCTGCTGCCCCCGGATTTCGGCGGGGTGACCTTCGTGGGCTTTCCCATGGACCTGAACGTCCTCAGAAGGGCCGGCATAGGCAGCTGCGACGCGGTGGCTGTTACCACCGGGGACGACAACCTGAACATCGCCGTGGGCCAGATAGCGAAGCGCCTCTTTAAGGTGGAACGCGTGGCCGCCAGGGTGGCGGACCCCGAGCGCGAGGAAATCTTCGACGGAGACGTGCGCACGGTGTGCCCCACCAATATGGCCTGCGATAAGCTGGTGACGGATCTGCTGTCGCCATTGGAGAATAAGCAGGTGAATTTCGGCAACGCCACGGTCTCATTAGAGCTGCGCCCGGTGGAGCGGCGGTACTTCGGCCAGTCCACAAACAGTGTGGACCTGCCCGGCTGCGGCATCTTCGCGGTGATAAGGCCGGACGGGGAGTTTGTGCTCAAGGAGACCGCCGGGGGCATAGCCCTTATGGAGGGCGACGTGATGGTGATAAGCAGGAGGATAGACTGATGCGCATGATAGTTGTGGGCGGCGGGCAGGCTGGGCGAAGCCTTGCCCGTCTGCTTTTGGAGAGAAGGCACGAGGTGTGCCTTATCGAAAAGGACCGGGCCAGATGCCAGAAGCTGGCCGACGAGCTGGACGCGGCGGTGTTCCCCGGGGACGGCAGCACCGTCTCGGTGCTGGAGGCCGCCGGGGCCAGGAAAGCCGACTGCGTTATGGCCGTGACAGGTGTGGACCAGGTGAACCTCATAGCCGCCCAGCTGGCGGCAGGGCATTTCGGCGCGAAAAAGGTGATCGCCCGGGTGAACGACCCGAGAAACGCCGAGACCTTCCGCTCCCTGGGGATAACGGATGTGGTCAGCAGCACGGAGCTTGTGGTGCAGCTGATAGAGCAGGAGGCCGACAGCGCTCATATGCACCTTATCGCCAGCCTTAACCAGGGCAAGGGGGAGATATGCTCCATGACCCTGCCATATAACACTGCCTGGGAGGGCATGGCCCTGAAGGACGTGGAGTTCCCCAAGGGAACGCTGGTGATATCCCTCATACGTGGGGGGAAGCTGACGATCCCCAACGGCTCCACGGTGCTCCATGCCGGGGACGAGCTGGTGGCCGTGGCGGAGGACCGCAGCCGCAAGGCGCTGCATGGGGTGCTGGGCGAGGTGAAGTGAGTTTTAAGGGGAGATGACCGCGAATCCGAAGAAAATCAAAAATAATAACGATTACTACTTTACAAATTCTGGAAGCTGTGCTATAATGTATCTCGCCGGGGAAAGGAGTGGTGCGTGTGCCCAGGGGGCGGGAAAATTTCAGCAGGAAGCGGGAAGCTATCCTCTGCGCCCTGCGGGACACGGATGCGCACCCCACGGCGGAGTGGGTCTACCGGCGGCTGAAGCCACTCTATCCCGATCTGAGCCTTGGGACCGTGTACAGAAACCTGGGGCGCTTTACCGAGACCGGCCAGGCGGCGAGCCTGGGGGTCATCGGCGGGCACGAGCGGTTCGACGGAGACACGTCCCCGCACGCACACCTGATATGTGAGAGCTGCGGCGCGGTGGTGGACGTTTTTGATGCGCTGCCGGAAGACGGAGAGCTTGAGAGCATATCGGAGCGCAGCGGGTGCAGGGTGGAGTCGGCCAGCGTGACCTTTAGGGGGCTCTGCCGGGACTGTCTCGACAAGGAGGAAAAGTTTGGAACTTCGGAAGATAACCTTTGATAATATCGATGAGCTTATGGCCCTGGAGGTCCGGGAGGACCAGAAGGGGTTTGTGGCCCCAAACGTGCTGAGCCTTGCGGAGGCCTATGTGGCCGTAAGCGGCGGGCACGCGGCCCAGCCCTTCGGGATATACGAGAGCGGCGGGCCGGTGGGGTTCGTGATGTTCGGTTATGGGAGCCTGGACGACCCGGACGAGCCTGAGAGCGCAAGGGACAGTTATTGCCTGTGGCGGTTCATGATAGACCGCAGACACCAGGGGCGCGGGCTTGGAAAGCGGGCCATGGAGGTTTGCCTTGAGTACCTTCGGGGAAGGCCGCTGGGCCCAAGTGACAAGGTCTGGCTCAGCTATGAGCCGGAGAATACCGCCGCCCGGGAGCTCTATCACAGGTTCGGCTTTATCGAGAACGGCGAGATGTGCGGCGAGGAGATTGTCGCCGTAAGGGATCTGTAAAAAAGCGCACGGTGCTATAGTTAACGCATAGGCGCTTTGAAATATCACATAATATATTAAAAATCAGGAGGAAATTTACAATGAAGTATGTTTGCAGCGTATGCGGTTATGTCCATGAGGGCGACAGCGCCCCCGAGAAGTGCCCTGTCTGCGGGGCCCCCGCCGAGAAGTTCAACGCCCAGTCCGGTGATATGGCCTGGGCCGCCGAGCACGTGGTGGGCGTTGCCAAGGGCGTCAGCGAGGAGATCCTGGAGGGTCTGCGCGCCAACTTCCAGGGCGAGTGCACAGAGGTCGGCATGTACCTGGCCATGGCCCGGGTTGCCCATCGCGAGGGCTATCCCGAGATAGGCCTGTACTGGGAGAAGGCAGCCTTCGAGGAGGCCGAGCACGCCGCCAAGTTCGCCGAGCTCCTGGGCGAGGTGGTCACCGACAGCACCAAGAAGAACCTGCAGATGCGCGTAGACGCCGAGAACGGCGCCACCGACGGCAAGACCCAGCTGGCAAAGCTCGCCAAGGAGCAGGGCCTTGACGCCATCCACGACACCGTCCATGAGATGGCCCGGGACGAGGCCCGCCACGGCAAGGCCTTCAAGGGTCTTCTGGAGAGGTACTTCAAATAATGGACGTCAAAAAGAAGATAGAGGAACTGGCCGAGAAGCTGAAAAACGACAGCGCCCTGCGGGAAAATTTCCTGAAGGAGCCCATCCCCACACTGGAGAAGCTTTTGGGCGTGGACCTGCCCGAGGAGCAGCTCAAGCAGCTGGCCGAGGGCGTGAAGGCCAAGATAAACCTGGACAAGGCCGGCGACCTTATCGGCGGCCTGTTCGGGAAGAAATGAGACCGTAAAATCAAACAGGAGGTAAAGACTATGGACAAGTATGTATGCCCCTGCGGCTATGTGTACGACCCCGAGGTGGGCGACCCGGACAACGGCGTGGCCCCCGGCACTCCCTGGGATCAGGTGCCCGAGGACTGGACCTGCCCCACCTGCGGGCTGGGCAAGGACGCCTTTGAGAAGGAGTAATTGAATAAAGAGGAACGGCCCGCGCGGGTTTTGCGCGGGCCGTTTTTTGACGGCCGCCAAATCAAAAGGCAGGACCCTTTCGGGTCCTGCCTTAAAAAATTCCGATCATTTAGCCGCCTTGGGCTTGCGTCCGGGCTTTCTGCGGGCGGGCTTGGGCTCCGTCTTGGGAGCTTCGCTCTTTGCGGGGGCCGGGGCGGCTTCCTTAACAGGCTCCGCCTTGGGCTCGGTCTTGACCTCTGGCTCCGCTTTTGCAACGGGCTCCGTCTTCGGCTCGGCCTTGGGGGCCTCCTCCTTGGCGGGGGCGGCTTCCTTCACGGCCCTGGGCTTGCGGGGGGCGCGCTTCTTGGGGGCGGGCTTCTCCTCCTTGACCGGGGCGGGCTCGGGCTTTTCGACCGCGGGGACAGCCTTCCACTGCTGGCCGACGCCCTCGTCTCCAACGTCGTCCCATATCTGGGCGGGGGCGCCGTCGTCCTCGCGCATCTCAACGATATCCAGCACCTTGCCGGACTGGACGTTCAAAAGCTTCTTATAGGTGGCGGTGACCTTTACCCACTTCCATACCTGGCTGCCGCCGTCCACATCGTCCCAGGTCTGGGCCCAGGAGCCGGCCTCCGTGCTGCCGTGGGTGACGTCCAGCACCTTGCCGTTCTGCTTGTTCACAAGCTTTACCGCGCGGCCCGGCGCCTTCACCTGTATCCATACCTGAGCGTCGCTGCCGTTGGGCTCTGCCTGCTCCACTATCTGGCCGTTGTCAGGACCGGTTATCTGCAGCGCCTTTCCCGTCCTGCGGTTCACTATAACGATCTCCTCGCGCTTTTCCCTAGCAGCCATACTCAAATCTTCCTTTCCTCCGCACTGTATACAATATATGCGGGTTCATTAGTATCGGTGTTTGCTGTGATACTATATATTATAGCCGTTCCTTTCGCTAATGTCAATCTTTTCCTTACAAATTTATGAATTAAGAGACCTGTAAGAAATTTTTTGGATTTTTTTGCCGGATTATTCTTGGAAACCGGAAGAATTAGGTGTATACTTAATATGGAAGTCTATGGCATACCAATCAAATCAGCGAGGTATTACAGATATGAAGCACGTGAAAACGCCGCCAGCCCCGGCGCAGCAGAGCACGAACAGCTCTTTGAAGGTACAGCGCTTTTACCCGGACCCCGGCGAGGGCCTTACGTCAAGCCAGGTGGAACAGCGCGTAAAGGAGGGCCTGCATAACGGCGACTCCGGGGTGCACACAAAGACCGAGGGGCAGATAATCCGGGAGAACGTATTTACATTTTTCAACCTTCTGAACTTCGCCCTGGCCCTGGCGGTAATATTGGTGGGCTCGCCAAGGAACGCCCTGTTCATGGGGGTCATCCTGTCCAACATAGTGATAGGCTCCTTCCAGGGGATAAGGGCCAAGCACACCATCGACAAGCTCTCGCTGATATCGGCCCCCAAGGCCGTGGCCCTGAGAGGCGGGCAGAGGTACACCGTGAAGGTGGAGGACGTGGTGCTGGACGACATACTTATCTTCGGCGCGGGCAACCAGATCTGCGCGGACGCCACGGTGGTGGGCGGCGAGTGCGAGGTCAACGAGTCACTTCTGACCGGCGAATCGGACCCCATCGTAAAGCGGCCCGGGGACCCGCTGCTCTCGGGCAGCTTTGTGGTAAGCGGCACGTGCTCGGCCCAGGTGGAGCATGTGGGGGCCGAGAGCTATGCCAATAAGATAGCCGGGGACGCAAGCTATATGAAAAAGCGCAACTCCGAGATAATGAACTCCATCGACTTCATCGTGAAGATAATCGGCTTCGCCATACTGCCCATCGGCGGGGTGCTGTTCTGGAAGCAGTTTTTTGTACTGGGCGACACCCTGCAGAACTCCGTTGTCAGCACCGTGGCGGCCATGGTGGGTATGATACCCGAGGGCCTTGTGCTGCTGATAAGCCTGGCGTTTGCGGTCAGCGTAATTAAGCTCTCGGCCCGAAAGACCCTGGTGCAGGATATGTACTGCGTGGAGACCTTAGCCCGGGTGGACACCCTCTGCCTTGACAAGACCGGCACCATCACCGAGGGCTCCATGCAGGTGGACGATATCGTGCCATTGGAGGGCTTTACCGGGGACCAGATGAAGGAGACGCTCAAGGCCCTTGTGAACACCCTTGAGGACAGCAACCCCACGTTTATGGCCATAAAGGAGTGGTTGGCGGACAGCCCGGCGCCCCCCTGGAAGGCCGCCGAGACCGTGCCATTCTCCTCGGCGCGCAAGTGGAGCGGGGCTTATTTCTCCGGCCGGGGCTGCTATGTCATGGGCGCGGGGGAGTTCGTGCTGGGCGGGGCCTTCGGGCCCTATAAGGCCCGGGCCGAGGGCTATTCAAAGAACGGCCAGCGGGTGCTGCTGCTGGCAAGGGCTGATAGAAGCTTTGACAATAAGGCCCTGCCAGAGGGCATGAAGCCCATGGGGCTTGTGCTCATAAGCGACAAGATACGAAAGGAGGCCCCCCGGACCCTCAGGTTCTTCGCGGACCAGGGGGTGGACCTGAAGGTCATATCCGGCGACAACGCCGTGACCGTGGCGAATATCGCCCGCAAAGCGGGGCTCTCCAACGCGGACAAATACGTGGACGCCACCACCCTTCGCACCGAGGAGGACGTAAAGCGGGCGGTGAAGGAGTACGCGGTGTTCGGCCGGGTGACCCCCCAGCAGAAGCTGAGCTTTGTAAAGGCCCTTAAGGAGGACGGCCACACCGTGGCAATGACCGGCGACGGCGTAAACGACGTGCTGGCCCTTAAAGAGGCCGACTGCTCCATAGCCATGGCCTCGGGCAGCGACGCGGCCCGCACCGTCTCGAACCTGGTGCTGCTGGACAGCAACTTCGCCTCCATGCCCGTGGTGGTCCAGGAGGGGCGCAGGTCCATAAACAACCTGCAGCGCTCAAGCTCCCTGTTCCTGGTGAAGACCATCTTCTCGGCCCTTATCGGGGTGCTCTTTATCTTCATCAACTACTCCTACCCCTTCCAGCCCATACAGCAGACCCTGATAAGCTCCCTGACTATCGGCGTTCCCTCCTTCATACTGGCCCTTGAGCCCAATAACGACAGGCTGCGGGGGAAGTTCATCAATAACGTGATACGAATGTGCATCCCCGCGGCACTTACCATGACCGCCAACATCGTGGCCCTCTGCGCCCTGGCGGCGCCCCTGGGGCTGACCCCCGAGGAGACCTCCACCATGGCGGTGATAGTCACGGCCATGACCGGCTTTATCATGCTCTTTAAGGTCAGCGCCCCCTTCAACGCCCTTCGCGGCACCCTGTTCTTCGGGCTTCTGACGGTGTTCATCCTGGCGTACAGCTTCCTTGGGGGCTTGTTCCAGCTGTCGCACCTGACGCTGCCCATGCTCATCGCCCTTATGCCGCTTCTGATATTCGCCATAGTGTTCATGCTTGCAATGCTGCATCTTGTGGACCACGTGATAGCAAACTCACAGAGCCCGGTGTACCCCTATAAGGTCCGGGCCAGGATGAAAAGGAGGAAAAGACAATGAATCCGAATTTAGTAGACCACACATTTTATGTAGTCTGGGCCATAACCGTATGCGTTCTGGCGCTGATATTCGGCGTCCTGCACCTTATCGCGGTGATAAGCGCCATGCGAAAGGAGTATAGGCCCTCGCAGATAGTCATGCTGGTTTGCAGTATTATCTCCCTGCTGTCAGTGCCCGCTTGTCTCTTCGGCTGGCCCTGGAACCTTGATTCGCTGCTGATGGCAGTGGGCGGCGGGGGAGTCTGCGGGGCGGCCTTCTATAACGGCCGCTCGGCGGCGGAGAAGGCGGGGGATAAGAGCCTCTTTCACCTGTCCCACCATATTATAAGGTTCGTGTTCGTGCTGATCCTAGTGTTTAATTTTATCCGGGTATAAACTATGCTTAAAAAATACAAAAACAGCTATCTCAGCTACATATTCCTGTACGCGGGCTTTTACCTTGCCTTCGCCGCGTACAGCGCGGTGCTGTCGGTATATTTGACCGGCATCGGCAAGAACGACCAGGAGATGTCCCTGATACTCTCCTCGGCGGGGCTTTTTTCCCTGGGGCTGGTCCCGGTGCTGGGCTATGTGACCGACCGGGCCAAAAACCAGAAGCTGGTGGCGGCGGCCCTGCTGGTATCCGCGGCGGCCCTGGGGATGGTGTTCTCGGCGGTGAACGGCCTGGGCATTTTGTTCGTCCTCAACGGCTTTATAATGGCGGCGATGAACGGCCTCTCGTCCATATGCGAGCGCCTTGCCGGGGACAGCCGGTTTCGGTACGGTGTGCTGCGGGTATGGGGCACCATCGGCTTTGCCGCGGGGGTCCAGGGGGCGGGGCTGGCCATAGAGCTGCTGCCGGGGTACGCCCTGTTCCTGTTGGTGGCGGCGGCCTGCGGGCTCAGCCTTCTGGGGCTGCTGGGGGTGGAGCTGCGGCCCGGTGTAAAGGGCCCTGAGGACCGGGCGGAGAGGCCGAAGCTCTCGGCGCTTCTGGAGAGCCCCCAGTTCTTCCTGTTCCTTCTGGCGGCGTTCATATTCTCGGGCTGCTCCGGGGTGAACATGAACTACTCGCCGGTGCTGCTCTCCGGCCTGGGGCTGCCCACCGGCATAGTGGGCACTGTGCTGTCCATAAGCACCGTGGTGGAGATACCCCTGTTCCTGTTCTCCAACAAATTCATGGATAAGCTCTCCGGAAAGGTGCTGACGGCGCTGGTATTTGTGCTGGCCATAGTCCAGTTTTCGGTTTACGGCCTGTCGAAGTCGGCATGGTTCGTGATGGCGGTGGTGGTGCTCTTAAAGGCGGTGACCTCCACCCTCTACATGATGCTGACCCTGAAGATGGTGCGCTGCCTTGTGCCGGCGGGCCTTACCACCACGGGGCTGGCGGTGGTGGGGGCCGTGAACAGCCTTGCGGGCATAGTCATGCAGAACGTATGCGGCTGGCTTGCGGGGGAGTGGAGCATAGGCACCATGTACCTGTTCATGGCCGTGTGCTGCGTTGTGGGGCTGGTGATAACCATGTTCCTGCGGGTGAAGAACACCGAGACGGTATTCAGTTAGACGGGAGGAGCAAATATGGCAATAGAAAAGGTGAAGGCTTATTTCAAACGATACGGCATAGAGGACCGGGTGCGGGAGTTCGAGGTGTCCAGCGCCACAGTGGAGCTTGCCGCCCGGGCGCTGGGCTGCGAGCCCTGCCGGATAGCGAAGACCCTGTCGTTTATGGCGGACGGGCAGGCGGTACTCATCGTCGCCGCCGGGGACGCGAGGATAGATAACCAAAGGTATAAGGCCCGGTTTGGCACAAAGGCGAGGATGCTGTCCCCGGAGGAGGCCGAAAAGCTCATAGGCCACGCGGTGGGCGGGGTATGCCCCTTCGCCGTCAACGAGGGCGTTGCGGTCTATCTTGACGAGTCCCTTAAAAGGTTTCAGACGGTGTTCCCCGCCTGCGGCAGCGGAAACAGCGCCATAGAGCTTACCATAGAGGAGTTGGAGCGCTATTCACAGTCGGTCTCGTGGGTGGACGTCTGCAAGGGCTGGCGGGAAGATAACGAATAAAAAAAGAAATGAGAAAGCCCGGGGCAAATGCCTCGGGCCTTCCCATTGAAAAAGGAGATTATGAAAAAGAAAACTTGTACGCTTAGTTATTGGAACCCGTATTCGCCGACAGGGTCAGCTCTATTTTCAATCCGCTCTCGCCGCTGAGGGGCCGGTCAACGGTGAGGGTCACCTTGTCGCCGGGCTTCTTTGTGGCAAGATAGGAGGAGACTGTATTCTCGGCCACTATCTGCGTGTCGTCGATAGCGGTTATGATGTCGTTGGTCTGAAGGCCCGAGGCCTTGGCGCTCTCCGTGACGGTCTCGCCTACGCAGTAGCCCTGGGGCAGGCCGTAGAAGCTGGACATGGCCCGGTTCACAAAGGCCCCGGTGATGCCAAGCATGGCCCGGTCACGGACATAGCCGTAGTCTATCAGGTCGCTTACGATAGGCTGTACAACCGTTGACGGTATCGCAAAGCCCATGCCCTCGTACTCCGTTGCGGCTATCTTGGAGGAGTTTATCCCCACCACCAGGCCGTCCAGGTTCACTAAGGCGCCGCCGGAGTTGCCGGGGTTTATGGCCGCGTCGGTCTGTATGCAGTTCACCACAAAGCCGGTCTCTGTATTTGTGACGGGCCTGTTGAGGGCCGACACGTAGCCGATGGTGACGCTGGAGTTGAACTGTAAGCCGCCGGGGTTGCCGATGGCAAGCACCTGATCAGTAACCTGTAGGTCGTCGGAGCTGCCGAACTCGGCGGGGGTCAGCTTGTCGCTGGTGTTGACCTTTATGACCGCCAGGTCCGTCTGGGAGTCCTCGCCGATAAGCTCGGCCTCATAGCTGGTGCCGTCGGAGGTGACCACCGACAGGCGGTCGGCCCCGCTTATGACGTGCTGGTTCGTGACGATATACCCGTCCTCGGAGATTATTATGCCCGAGCCCTCGCCCGCCGGAGACAGCTCGCCGGACTCCTCCCGCTCATCGTCCATGCCGTAGAAGAAGCTGAAAAAGCCGTTCTGCTGCTGAACTATCTGGTAGTTCTGCACGCACACCACAGAGGGTATCACCTTCTGGGCCACGCCCTGGGTGGTGAGTTCGGACTTGGTGGCGGTGGGGGTGGTGTCCGTGCCGCTGTCCGCCCGCTTATAGAGGGTGAAGGCGGCGGTATCCTTGGCGTTTTCCGGGCTCTGGATGTTCACAACGCCGTTTTGTATCATGGCGGCGAACACTCCCACCGAGCCCATGGACACCACCGCGCAGGCCAGCACCGCCGCCAGGGCCTTTACAAGGAACCTGCCGCCCTTCTTCTTTTTGGGGGCGGGCTTTGGCTGCTGGTAGTAGCCCTGGGGAGCGCCGGGCCCCCAGCTGTAGCTGCCCTGCTGGGGCTGTGCCGGAGCCTGATAGGTCTGCGGGGTCTGGTACTGTGGGTACTGATAGCTGGGCGCGGCGGTCTGGGTGGTGTATGGGAAGGCGCCGGTATTCGCCTGATCTGCGCTGCCGGGAGCCGCGGGCTTCTGCTGTGAGGTGCTTTCGTTTTCGTTCCGGATATTCTTGTTATCGTTATCATAGGTGTTCATAAAATAGCCGCTCCTTTCGAGGTTTCATTGGGGTGTTGTTCCCTTGTTGTGGCTATATTATGCCCTATGATTGTGAAAACTGTGTGAAGTCTTGAGGAGAAGCAGCTGAAAAAACTGTTACGAAATTTTTTCGCCTATACCAGCGGGCTTGAGAGGTCCCGCAGCTTTCTCTCCGTGTTCCAAATATGGAGAAGTTTGTCAAAGTTTTCGTCCGGCTCCATAAGGGGCTGAGCCAGCCTGTCGAGAAGCGCCATGTCCTCATCGGGCAGGACCTCGCCCCTAAAGAGCAGCGGCTCCATGAACCTGGGCTGGAAGACGTAGGATATCTCGTGATTCATAAGCGCGTGGAAATCGTACACAAGATACCGCCCTACCGAGCTGAGACCGCAGGTCCCAAGGCCGTCGGCATAGACAAACTGTGAACCGTCCGTTTTGCCGTCTCTGATATCGAGCCAGGCTTTGGCGGCCCAGTCGAACTCCCCGGGCCTCATGTCGTACTGGGTCACCGGCATGGGAAAGCCCTCATAGAAGCCGTCCGCGTCGAAGGTGAGCCAGCGGTTTTCATCCTCCAGCCAGAGCTCATTTATCCAGTGGTCCATGCTGTTTTCGCTGAAGTAGGGTGCGAAGCCCGCACGGCTGCGGCAGGGCACGCCCTTTGCCTTATAGATGGACGTTACCAGCACCGACACGAACCGGCAGGTCAGCACCAGCTTGTGCTCCACGGCCCGGTCGGGCACGAATCCCCGGCCGTCCAGCCTGAAGAGCCCGGCGGCTATGGCCGGAGCGGTGAGGTAGATGTCGTCCTGACACTCCGAGCGGTACCAGGGCCAGCGCTCCATATCCCCATAGCGCAGGTCGAAGTTGGCGTTTTTGTTGCCCTCCCGAAGGGTCACCCGGTGGATTATCTGGTGGGATATCAGGTGCCCAAGCTCAGAGGGATCGTCCGGAAGGGACTTAAAGTAGTCCGCGTAAAGCCCCGGATAGGTGAAGGGGCCGAACTCAAGGTAGTGTCTGCGCATCTCCTCTGTCATAATGATACCTCATTTCTGGTCGTTTTGTCAATGGGAAAATACTGGCTTGATTCCCCGGAGTCGGGGTCGGTGAAGTCATAGACCGCCCCCGAGAGGGTCCAGCCCTGCTCCTGGATGTATTCCACCGCCTGCCCGAAGGCCTCCGGCCCCGCCGGGGCAACCATATACTCCCGGGCGGGCGCATCCCATTTCACCCAGCCCTCCGGGGCCTTTGCGGAGTCCTCGACCTCCACCCCCGCAAGATAGAGCCCCCGGGTGAAGCCGTCCTCCCAGGGCATAAAGTTCATGCCCTCGTCGGACATGAGCCCCCAGAACCCGGCGAAAGAGCCCTCCGGGCCTCTCTTGGCCAGCGCCGCCACCTCTGGGAAATTCTCGTTTGCCTCCTGCCAGAGCCGGGCGATAAAGCCCTCGCCGTCCTCCGTGGAGCCCTGTCTGCCTATTACCGAGAAGGCGGGCTTATTCACAATTTTGTATTCCATAGTAAACTCCCTTTATTATGATATCCAAGCTTGGCAGTTCCATCATACATAATATAAAAAATTATGTCAATACCCCCAGCCTGTCAAATAAAGTTTGGTTTTGTCCGGGCGGCTTATTGACTTTCAGTGGAAAGGTGATATAATGAAATAAAATTTCAAGGCGATAGGAGTATCAGAGCTATAAAAATCCTTATCATAAACGGCGGACCCCATAGGGGCAACACCTGGCTCCTGACAGAGAGGGCCAGGGAATATCTGGCGGGCCTTGACAAGTCCATTGACTTTACAGAGGTGCACCTTGCGGATATGGGTCTGCCCTTCTGCACCGGGTGCAGCGGCTGCTTCCGCCTGGGGCATAAGGCCTGCCCGCATAATGGAGCCGTCCAGCCGGTCATGGACCTGATAGAGCAGAGCGACGGCGTGATATTTTCCGTGCCCTGCTTCCAGGGACACCTGCCCGGTATCCTAAAGAACTTCACCGACCATATGGCGTTCATGCTCCACCGGCCCAGATACTTCACAAAGAAAGCTCTCATAATAAGCACCACCGGGGGAGTTATGGCCCGCAGCACCACAAAGGCCCTCGCGGCCACCCTTGGGGGCTGGGGGTTCAACAGGTGTTATCAGCTGCCCGTGGCGGCCTATAGCTGGAACGACTATAGGCCCACGGAAAAGGACCTGCGAAAGACCCATAAAATAGCCGAAAGGTTCTATCAGGACGTGAGCTCCGGGAAAATGCACGTGCCAAAGGCGGGCGTGCTCATACCCTTCAACCTGTTCCAGGCGCTGACAAGCGTAAAAACGGACTACCCAACCGAGGACGACGATTTCTGGCCCAGGTATCGGGGCATGAGGTACGCGCCGGGGATACCGCTGACCCCGGGCAAGAGGCTCCTGGGCTGGCTGATGTACCACGCGGGGCGCGGGCTTTCAAAGTCAATAACGGTCACATATAGGAAATGATCCTATAATTTTATAATCTGAAAGGGGCAATACCATGTCTTCTATCACACCCAAATACCCCCACCTGCTCCACGGCGGCGACTACAACCCGGACCAGTGGCTGGACCGGCCGGATATCCTTAAAAAGGATATCGAGCTGATGAAGGCCGCGCACATCAACTGCGTGTCCGTGGCCATCTTTGCCTGGGCCAAGCTGGAGCCCGAGGAGGGCCGGTATGAGTTCGACTGGCTTGAGAAGGTCATCAACGACCTCTACGAGAACGGCATCTATACGGTCCTCGCCACCCCCTCTGGGGCGAAGCCCCGGTGGATGAGCGAGAAGTACCCGGAGATACGCCGTGTGGACAGCTCCGGCAAGCGGGAGGAGTCCGGCAAGCGCCACAACCACTGCTATACCTCCCCCGTATACCGGGAGAAGGTCAAGGCCATGAACACGGCTCTTGCACAGCGCTTTGCGAAGCACCCCGGGGTGATACTCTGGCACCTGTCCAACGAGTACGGCGGCGAGTGCCGCTGTGAGCTGTGCAAGGAGGCTTTCAGGGAGTGGCTGAAGAATAAGTACGGCGATATCAGCGCCCTTAACAAGCAGTATTGGACCGACTTCTGGGCCCAGACCTATAACAGCTTTGACGAGATAAATCCCCCATCCCCAAGGACCATGTGGGGCGGCGACCCCATCCACGGCCTGTGCATCGACTGGAAGCGCTTTGTCACCGACCAGGTGGGCAGCTTCATCCAGATGGAAAAGGACGCCGTAAAGGCCGCGGACCCCTCTATCCCCGTGACGGCCAACCTGATGTACGACTTCTACTTCTATAACTACTTCAAGTGGAAGGATATCCTGGACGTGGTCTCCTGGGACTCCTACCCTGTCTGGGTGGGCAATGCCAAGGGCGACGTGGAGGAGGCCCAGAACCATGCCCTCTGGCACGACGTTATGCGCTCCATAAAGCAAAAGCCATTCCTGCTGATGGAGTCCTGCCCCAGCGCCACCAACTGGCAGCCGGTCTCCCGGCTGAAGCGCCCGGGGATGCAGCTTGCGGCCAGCATGTCGGCCGTGGGCCACGGCTCCAACTCCGTGCAGTATTTCCAGTTCAGAAAGAGCCGGGGCTCCAGCGAGAAGTTCCACGGGGCCGTGGTGGACCACGTGGGCCACGGCGACACCCGGGCCTTCAGGGACGTCCAGGAGGTGGGAGAGCGCCTTGAGCTCCTGGACAAGGCCCTATATAACAGCGAGGTAAGGCCCGACGTGGCCATCGTCTTCGACACGGAGAACCGCTGGGCGCTGGACAACGCCCAGGGCCCCCGCAACTGCGGCATACACTACGCCGAGGCCGTCAGGGACCAGTACAGGGCCCTCTGGCAGATGGGCGTGCCGGTGGACATTGTGGATGAGGAGAGCGATATCTCGAAGTACAAGCTGGTGCTGGCCCCAATGCTCTACATGCTCCGTGCGGGCTTTGAGGAGAAGCTTAAGGCCTTTGTGAAGGCCGGCGGGACATTGGTGGGCACCTACCATACCGGCCTTGTGAACGAGAACGACCTGTGCCACCTGGGCGGCTGGCCCGGGGGAGGGCTCCGCGAGCTCTACGGCATATGGAACGAGGAGATAGACGGCCTCTGGGACGGGGAGGAGAACTCCATCGTCACCGGGGACGGCAAGAGCTATAGGGTCACCGAGCTCTGCGAGCTGATACACGCCGAGGAGGCCAAGGTCATCGGCACCTATGGCAGCGACTTCTATAAGGGCCGGCCCGCCCTTACCGTCAGCGAGTACGGCGGGGGCCAGGCGTACTATGTGGCCGCAAGGGCCGGGGTGGACTTCTACTCCGACTTCCTCCGGACCCTCATATCCGCCCTTGACTGCAAGCGGGCCCTGCCCGACGACGCGCCCTTCGGGGTGGAGGCCTGCCTTAGGGAGACCGATTCAGAGCGCTTTGTGTTCCTGCAAAACTTCACCGGCGAGCCCAAGACCGTGGACCTGCCCGAGGGCTATATTGACCTTGCCACCGGCCAGCCTGCGGCAAAAGCGGAGCTTCGCGGGTATGATTCTGTGACTATAGCCAAAAGCATGAAATAAAACCTGGAAAGACCGCCGTAAAAGTTTCAACATTTTTGCGGCGGCCTTATCAGTTTTGGAATAATATTTCAAAATCCGGCCATGTTTCTTAAAAGTGGATTGGCAGGAATAGCCGGTATATGATATAATAGGCACCGAGGAAACAATGTTGAGGCGGGCGCGGGCCAAAAGACCGCCCCGCAGAAAGGGAAGGCAAATTTATGGAAGAGAGACCCCAATCACTGTTCAGCCTTGAGAACCGCGTGGCCCCTCTGGGGATAATCGCCCTTGAGGGCGCGGAGGAGCTGGGAGAGAAGATCGACGCGCACCTGGTCCGCTGGGCCAGGGACGCGGGCATGGACGTGGACAGCTTCCGGCTTCGGTGCAGCTGTCCCCGCTTCGGCTCCGGCGACGCCAAGGGCATCATCGAGCAGACCGTCAGAGGGTACGACCTGTACATCGTGGTGGACGTGGGCAACTACAGCCCCACCTACCCCTATTTCGGCATGGAGAACCACATGTCCCCGGACGACCACTTCCAGAACCTCAAGCGCATAATCCAGGCCGCCAGCGGCAAGGCCCACAGGCTGAACGTGATAATGCCCGTGCTCTACGGCGGCAGGCAGCACAGAAGGAACTATCGGGAATCCCTTGACTGCGCCTTCGCTCTGCAGGAGCTGCAGAGCATGGGCGTGGAGAACGTGGTGACCTTCGACGCCCACGACCCCAGGGTCCAGAACGCCGTGCCGCTGATGGGCTTTGACAACCTGCGGCCCTCGTACCAGGTGCTGAAAAAGATGCTCAGAAGCTTCCCTGACATGGTGATAGACCGGGACGAGTTCATGGTCATAAGCCCGGACGAGGGGGCCCTGGACCGTAACATGTTCTATGCCTCTGTAATGGGCGTGGAGATGGGCATGTTCTATAAGCGCCGGGACTATTCCCGGGTGGTGGACGGCCGCAACCCAATAGTCGCCCACGAGTACCTGGGCTCCGACGTGCGGGGCAAGGACGTGTTCGTGGCCGACGACATCATCTCCTCCGGCGAGTCCATGCTGGACATCGCCTATAACGTGAAGGAGCGCGGGGCAAAACGGTTCTTCTGCTTTGCCACCTTCGCCATCTTCGTAAAGGGCCTTGAGGCCTTCGACAAGGCCTATCAGGCGGGGGTGCTGGACGGCGTGTTCGGCACGAACCTTACATACCGCACCGAGGAGCTGAAAAACCGGCCCTGGTTCTATGAGGTGGACGTGTCTAAATACATCTCCTACTATGTGTCGGCATTGAACCACGACATCTCCACCAGCCAGCTCATCGACCCCCACGCCAAGATGGTGGCCCTTTTGGAGAAGCGGCGGGAGGAGTATAAAAAGTCCCAGCACGAGCAGCTGGAGTTTCAGTAACCCGGGGACGTTCTTGGGAATAGGATGGTGATAGGATATGGCGGGCACGATGATAATGGTATCGGGCATGTGCGGGGCAGGCAAGTCCACCTTCGCCAAATGGCTTGGAGAGCGTTTGAAGCTGCCGGTGGTGAACTACGACCGGCTCCTTCGCAGGGTGAAGGAGCTTAGCCCAGAGGCCGCCAAGGGCGGGGAGCTGGCCTATCAGCTGTTCCTGTTTGAGTTAGAGGAGCATATGGGCTGCGATTTTATCGCGGACTATATCTTCAGCGTGAAGCAGGTGGACTGGCTCAAGGAGCTGACAGAGACCCACGGCTGCAAGACGGTCAACGTGCACTTTGACTGCGAGCCCGATACGGCCTATGAGCGGTACACCCGCCGCAACAGCGAGGACCCCGCCCCCACCCGGCCGGACGTGCCTTTTGAGCTTTTTTGCGAGGCCACCCGGCAGAACAGGGAGTTCCTGTTCGGGGACGCGCTGATCCCCGTTGACTCGGAGGATTTTGAGCGGGTCTCATATGAGGAGATCTTCGAGAAGGTGCGGGCCGCGCTGTATCCGTAAAATTGATTTCGAGGTGAGAGCTTTGTTCAGAAGGCTCAAGGAAGATATAGACGCGGTGATGGAGCGGGACCCGGCGGCCCGGTCCCGCTTAGAGGTGTACTTTCTGTACTCGGGCTTCAAGGCCGTCAGGGCCTATAGAAGGGCCTCATGGTTCCAGCGCCACGGCATGAAGTTCATAGCCCGGGCCATATCCCAGAGCGCGCGCCGGAGGACCGGCATAGAGATACACCCGGGGGCAAAGATAGGCCGGGGGCTCTTTATCGATCACGGCATGGGCGTGGTGATAGGGGAGACCACCGAGATAGGGGACAACTGCACCCTTTACCAGAACGTGACCCTGGGCGGCACCGGCAAGGACCAGGGCAAGCGCCACCCAACCCTTGGCAATAACGTGCTCATAGGGGCGGGAGCCAAGGTCCTGGGCCCCTTCACCGTTGGGGACAACGCCCGTGTGGCGGCGGGGGCCGTGGTGCTGGACGCCGTGCCCGCCGGGGCCACGGCCGTGGGCGTGCCGGCGAGAGTGGTGCGCATAAACGGCGAGAAGGTGCCCCAGGAGACGGCCCAACCCAGCAGGACCCTGGACCAGATACACGTGGCCGACCCGGTGTCAATGGAGATATGTAAGCTACGGGGAGAATTGGAACGACTTGAGAAGAAAGTCAACGAGCTGAAAGGACAGTAAAAGTATGAAGCTGACGAATACCCTTACCATGAAGAAGGAGGAGCTTGCCACCCATGAGCCCGGCGTGGTGAAGATGTACACCTGCGGCCCCACGGTCTATGGCCGGGCACATATCGGCAACCTGCGCTCATATATCATGGAGGACGTGCTGGAAAAGGCCCTGGGCTATGAGGGATACAGGGTGGACCGGGTGATGAACATCACCGACGTTGGACACCTGACCTCTGACGCGGACACCGGCGAGGACAAGATGCTAAAGGGCGCGAAAAGAGAGCATAAATCCGTCCTGGAGCTGGCGGATATGTACACCAAGGCCTTCTTTGAGGACTGCGCGAAGCTCAACATCAAAAAGCCCGACACGGTGGTGCCCGCTACCACCCGCATAGACGACTTTATCGGGATGGTGCAGGCGCTGCTCACGAAGGGCTATGCCTATACCGCCGGCGGCAACGTGTACTTCGACACGTCTAAGCTGGAACGCTACTACGTCTTCGGCAATCAGAGCGCCGAGGACCTGGCTGTGGGCGTGCGGGACAGCGTTGAGGAGGACGGCAATAAGCGCAATAAGACGGACTTCGTGCTCTGGTTCACAAAGTCCAAGTTCGAGGACCAGGAGCTCAAATGGGACAGTCCCTGGGGCCTTGGCTATCCCGGCTGGCACATCGAGTGCTCGGCCATCAGTGTGCGGGAGCTGGGAGAGCACCTGGACCTGCACTGCGGGGGCATAGACAACGCCTTCCCCCATCACACCAACGAGATAGCCCAGAGCGAGGCCTATTTAGGCCATCCCTGGTGCGGGCACTGGTTCCATGTGCTGCACCTGAACGACGCGGGGGGCAAGATAAGCAAGTCAAAGGGCGCGAAGCTGACGGTGTCGCTTCTTGAGGAGAAGGGCTATGACCCGCTGGTATACAGGCTCTTTAATTTGCAGTCTCACTACAGAAAGCCCCTGACCTTTAGCTTTGAGAGCCTGGATAACGCCGCCCAGGCGTACCAGAAGCTGACGGCCCGGGTGACGGCCCTCTCTAAGGACGGGGAGCCGGACATGGGGGCAGCGGAGCCCTATATAGAGCGGTTCAAGGAGGCCCTTGGGAACGACCTGAACACATCCCAGGCGCTGACGGTGCTGTACGACATGCTCAAGTCGGACCTTACCGACGCGACCAAGCGCTGGCTTGCGGGGGACTTTGACCGGGTGCTGGGGCTGGACCTGCTGGCCGGTAAGGGCGCGGAGAGCGCACAGCCGGTGGACGCGGGGCTGGCAGCGGAGATAGAGGAGCTGATAGCAAAGCGCGCCGAAGCACGCAAGGCAAAGGATTGGGCGGCGGCGGACGCTATACGCGACGAGCTGGCGGCCAGGCACGTGGTGTTAAAGGATACGCCTGATGGCGTGCAGTGGCATATTGAAGGCTAAAGGAAAAAGTTTTGTCCACTTTTTCAAAAGTGGTGGGGGTGGAGGGGGCAAAGCCCCTTCTCGCCGAAGGCCAAAATATAATCAAAAAGAAGGTAAAAAAGCAATGGAAATATCAGGCAAGCGGGCAATGGACCTGCTGGAAAAAATAGGCTTCACAAGGGTAGCCGGTTCCCCGGAGGAATTAAAAGCCGCGGAGATACTGAAAGCCGAGTGCGAGGCCATCGGCGTTCCGGCGGAGCTTCAGAGCTTTGAAATAGAGGACGCGGACATCGAGACCGCCACTCTGGAGATACTGGAGCCCTACCGCCAGGAATACCCGGTGACCGGCTATAAATGCGCCAAGAACACCTATCAGGGGGGCCTTGAGGCTGATTTCCTCTATGTTGAGGACGGCAACGAGGTGGACCTTGCAGAGGCCGAGGGCAAGATAGTTCTGATAAACGGCTTCCTGCGGGTGCCCGTCTTCCGGCAGCTGATAAAGGCCGGGGTGGCCGGAATAGTCACCATGGAGGGCCAGCTGCGGGACGACCGGGAGGGCACGGACCTCTCCACCCGCAAGCTCAGAAGGACCCTTCGGGCCTTCGGCAACGTGCCCATGGTCCACACCAGAGTGCTGGACGCCATGGACATGGTGCGCAGGGGGGCCTGCAAGGCAAGGCTGGTCTTGAAGAACGAGACCGTAGAGCGCACCTCCCACAACGTGGTGGCCACAATAACCGGCACTGATAAGCCCGAGGAGATAATCTCCTTCGGGGCCCACTATGACTCGGTGGACTTCTCAAAGGGCGTCTACGACAACGGCGCGGGCTCGGTGATAAACATGGAGCTGCTGCGGTACTTTAAGGAGAACCCGCCTAAGCGCACGGTGAAGTTCATGTGGTACGGCTCTGAGGAGATAGGCCTTGAGGGCAGTTGGGCCTATGTGAAGGCCCATAAGGAGGAGCTAAAGGACCACCTGCTGATGATAAACGTGGACGTTGGCGGGCCGATCTTAGGCCGGGACTCCGTGGCCGTTATGGCCGAGGAGGACCTGGTGAAATATATTGACTACGCCTCTAAGATACACGGCCACTCCGCCAAGGTCGAGCAGCGGATATACTCCAGCGACTCCATCCCCTTCGCCGACAGCGGCGTGCCCGCTGTGAACTTCTGCCGCTTTGGGGCCCAGGGCGCGGCCTATATCCACGACCGCTTCGACACCCTTGACTTCCTGTCCGCCGAAGCTTTGGAGAAGACCGCCCGCTATGTGCTGGCCTTCGCAAAGGGCATGGTCAACGCCGCCGCCTTCCCGGTGAAGCGCGAGATACCAAAGAACATCGTGGAGGAAGTGGAGAAGTACCTCTATAAAAAGGAGCTGGCCGAGGCCGAGGAGAATAAATAATACCAAAAACCGGCCCTGCCGCCACGGCTTCGGGGCCGGTTTTTAGCGTTTCGGGGATTGACTTTCCCTTTCGCAAGGTATAAAATTCATCTGGGAGGGATAAAACATGACACTATCAGATGTGGCTCCCGGCTCCGTCTGCCGGGTGGCCGGGTTAGACCTGACTACCGAGCTTTCCCGGCGGTTGGAGGCTCTCGGGATGACAGAGGGCAGCGCGGTATTGGTCCTGCGCAAAAAGCGGCGGGGGGCCATGATAATCACCGTGCGGGGCACCCGTTTCGCCGTGGGGCTGGACATTGCCCGGCATATATCGGTAAGGGAGGCGGTTTAAGTGGCAAAGGAGATAGCCATCGGTTTTGCCGGAAACCCAAACTGCGGCAAGACCACCCTTTTCAACGCCTATACCGGCGCGAACCTTAAGGTGGCCAACTGGCCCGGGGTGACGGTGGAGAAGAAGGAGGGGCGCTTTAGGTTCCACGACAGCGAGTACCGGCTGGTGGACCTGCCGGGGGCGTACAGCCTTACGTGCTACACCATGGAGGAGCAGGTCACCCGCCAGTACATACTAAGCGACGAGGTGGACGTGATAATCGACGTGGCGGACGCCTCGGCGCTCCAGAGGAATCTTTACCTGACATTACAGCTCATAGAGCTTGGCAAGCCAGTGATACTGGCCCTGAACATGATGGACATAGTTGAAAAGCGGGGCATGGAGATCGACACCCACAGGCTGCCGGAGATGCTGGGCATCCCGGTGATACCGGTCTCCGCCCGGAGAAAGACCGGCCTTGACATACTCATGCACGCGGCGGCCCACCATGTGGATGAGCCCTCTGACGTGCCCCTTATACACCACCACGGCGGGAAGCAGGAGACCGTCACCAAAAGCACCCGCCCGGGGCATAAGCACCAGCACCACTCTGAATACGCCATGGTCTACTCGGACCTTATCGAGGACAAGATAGACCAGCTGATAGACGAGCTGAAGGCCCGCTATCCCGGCCTTGTGAACTACCGCTGGCACGCCATAAAGCTATTGGAGGGGGACAAGGAGCTTCTGGAGAAGTACCCAGTAGACCGGCCCGACGTGCTGGACCGCAGCTATGAGCGGGACATAATAGACCAGAAGTACGACTTTATCGACGAGATAATAGGGGAGGTGGTGGTCAACCGGGAGGAGCGCTCCGCCGTCACCGACCGGGCCGACAGCCTTCTGACCCACCGCTTCTGGGGCCTGCCCATCTTCCTGCTGATAATGGCCCTGGTCTTCTTCTTGACCTTCACTGTGGGCGACTGGCTTAAGGAATACTTCCAGCTGGGCCTGGACTACTTCTCGGCGGGCACGCTCTGCTACCTGGACCTCTGGGGCGTGGCGCCCATGCTCACGTCGCTTATCGTGGACGGCATCATAACCGGCGTGGGCGGCATACTGACCTTTTTGCCCAACATAATAATACTGTTCCTGGCCCTGGCCTTTTTAGAGGACAGCGGCTATATGTCCCGGGTGGCCTACGTCATGGACGGCATAATGGGCAAGCTGGGCCTTTCGGGCCGGGCCTTCATCCCAATGATACTTGGCTTCGGGTGCAGCGTCCCGGCCATAATGGCCTCCAGGGCCCTTGAGAACAAGCGGGACCGTTATAAGACCATGCTGATAACCCCATTCATGTCATGCAGCGCGAGGCTGCCCATATACGTGCTCTTTTCAGAGATGTTCTTCCCCAGCCACGCCATGCTGGCGGCCTACTCAATGTATGTTCTCGGGCTTATAGTGGCCGTCCTCTGCGCCTTTGTCATGCGGCTTCTGGAGCGGCGGGGGGCCGGGGCCCACGGCAACTCCCTGCTTATCGAGCTGCCCGAGTACAAGTCCCCCAGCGCCCACACCATATTCATCTACGTCTGGGAGAAGGTGAAGGACTATCTGAGCCGGGCGGGCACCATCATCTTTGCGGCCTCCATCATCATGTGGGTGCTCATGAACTTCGGCCCCTCGGGCTACTCCGGGGACATGGGAAATACCTTCGGGTCCCTTCTGGGCCGGTGGCTGGTGCCATTCTTCGCCCCGGTGGGCCTTGGGTACTGGCAGATAGTGGTGGCGCTCATCGCCGGGGTCTCCGCCAAGGAGGTGGTGGTCTCAAGCTGCGCGGTGCTCTTTGCGGTGAACAACGTGAACTCCGCGGCGGGCATGGCGTCCCTCTCGGCCATACTGGGCGGCATGGGCTTCGGCCCGGCCAACGCCCTGGCGCTGATGACCTTCTCGCTGCTGTACATCCCCTGTGCGGCCACCCTGGCCACCATAAGGAGGGAGACCGGAAGCTGGCGGTGGATGCTGGGCGCCGCCGTGTTCCAGATCGCCGTGGCGTGGATAGTGAGCTTTATAGTTTACCGGCTGGCGCTGCTGGCGGTATAAAATAAAATGAAAAGGAGCCGCATCCGCGGCTCCTTTTCATTTTACCGATTATCGGGCGGCGCGCGGGTTACAGAAAGGTATACCTTTTTGTAACCGTCTCTTTCGCGCCTGATTTTACCAGATTATACCACTTTTTTTGCGGTTTTGCAATACTGTATTTGCAGATATCCCAAATAAACCGCATTGGATCAGCCCTTACAAAAAGGTATAGGTTTTGGAATCATTTTTCCCGCGCGGTGAAAAATTTTAGGAGGTCTGCAAAATGAAAAAAGTTCTATCAGCCCTGCTGGCCCTGTGCCTGCTCCTGGGCGCGGTGCCAATGTTCGCCCTGGCAGAGGAGGGGGACGGCCAGGAGCCGCCCCGGCTGCACGTGTACCATGGGATCGACTACGACCACTGGGACGACGAGCTGGAGAAGGATATCTTTTCCTATAACCCCGACGCCGAGCACAGCCCCTGGTTCGGTATGCTGCCCATCGACACGCAGAATGTTGCCTTCGGCATTGAGACCGAAAACGGCGGGTTCAAGCCTGTCCCTGTCAGCAGCCTGACCGGCTCAGAGGGCCTGCACATCACCCCCATCCCCGCGGAGCAGATAGCCGAGGGCAGCAGGCAGTACGCCCAGTACATGGCCTTTGTGACCGTGGACGACTTCGGCAAAGAGTATACCATCAGCTATCAGGAGGGCGGCACGACCTACGAGCTGCGCTTCGACACCAATGCCTACGGCATGGAGTTCTACACCAAGCCCGACCTGGACTACGCCAACATCACCCATGAGGGCTGCTTCAACGTAGCGGGCGATCCCCCCACGGTCTATCTTGGCGTCAAGGAGGACCCCCAGTGGGAGGGCCACCGCCGCATAAAGAGCATTGAGCTCGGGGTGCGGGCGCAGGAGAACTTCACCATGGAGAAGGTGAACGACACCTTCTGGAAGATAACCATGAAGAAGGAGGCCATGCTGAAGGATACGGAGCTGGGAGCCCGCGTCCTGGTCCAGTGGGAGCACGAGGAAGGACCCGGCAACTGGGTAAACGACGACGGCATAGATGACCCCAGCTTATGGTTCTATCCCAGGGAGACCATCGCCTACAGCACCACGGACATCTTTAACGGCAAGGATCAGGTTCTGCTGAAGGACGTTCAGGACAAGCTGAGCGTCAAGCTGGACATGGCAGTTGGGGATAAGAAGACCATATATCCCCTCTGGGTGGACAAGAGGGAGGTAGACGGACAGGAGCAGTGGTGCGTCACACCCTCGTACAGCGTCACTGTGGAGTCAAGGAACGAGGCTGTCGCCAGGACCGATGTGGTAGGCGATGCTCATGTTCCCGCCCTGATACCCTACACCGAGGTCACCGCTGTCAGTGCGGGCACCGCGGTAATACGCAGCTGCTACTATGAGTACGGCTTTGTGGACGAGACCACCGGCAAATACTTAGCCGACGAAAAAGATTGGCCGGAATATCTGTCAAAGAAGTACCCTGAGTTGGGCGAGTACGAGACCGACTGGCATTTCTTTGATGAAGACGGCCGCTATGATATTCGGAACATGCCCGGAACGGACGGCACTTCAACCGGCTGTCTGGTGGTAATCGGCAAGGACGGCAAGGAGACCCTGTGCCCCATGGCTTTAAGACGCTGGCGCCAGGAGACCCTGGAATGGCCTGAGCTGGGCATCACCGTCAACGTCAAGGCAAAGCCCGCCGTCCAGTTCACCGACGTGAAGTCCACCGACTACTACGCGGACGCTGTGGGCTGGGCCGTGGAGAACGGCATCACCGCCGGGAAGGGCAATAACACCTTCAAGCCCAATGACAAGTGCACCCGTGGCGAGATTGTCACCTTCCTCTGGCGTAGCGCCGGCTCGCCGGAGCCCAAAACCACCGTCAACCCCTTTAAGGACGTGAAGGAAAAGGATTTCTACTACAAGGCCGTGCTGTGGGCGGTTGAGAACGATATCACCGCCGGAAAGGGCGAGGGCACCTTCAAGCCCGGCGACAGATGCACCCGGGGCGAGGCCGTGACCTTCATGTGGCGGGCCGAGGGTGAGCAGCCCGCTGCCGGCAGCTCCGGCGCGTTCAAGGACGTGGCCAGCGGCGCTTTCTATGAAAAGGCTGTGGGCTGGGCCGTTGAGAACAGCATCACCGCCGGGAAGGGGGAAGGCACCTTCAAACCCAGCGACAAGTGCTCCCGGGCGGAGATAGTTTCCTTCCTATACCGCGGCAGGGACCTGTAAATGTAATACTAAACCGATAAAAGACTGCCCCGGCCACAAAGCCGGGGCAGTCTTTTGAACTTTTAAGGGGGGTCAATTTCCGGCGCGGTTACAAAAAGGTACACTTTTCTGTAATGATCCTTTTATACCAGATTTTTCACAAATATGTAAACTCCGGCTTCAACTAAAAGGCCCCGGCCAGGTTGGCCAGGGTCACTTTTTTGGGGGGGTATCACCTGTCAGGAACGAGCAGGCCCGCCGGAGCAGGGGCAGGCTGAGCTTTAGCGCTGTGCCGGTCAGCAGCCCGGAGGGCACCGAGGCCGCCGCCAGCACCGGCGCGTAGGCCGCCACCGCGGGGCCCGTCAGCATGAGGGCTATGAAAAGCTGTCCGGCGTTGTGGGCCAGGGCCCCGCATACGCCCGTAAGGGAGAGGCTTGCCCGGGTCCTTTTCAGCAGGGCCCAGGCGCATAGGGTGCTCAGCAGCCCCCCGGACAGGCTCATGGCTCCCGCCGTGACCCCCCGGGTCAGCAGGGCGAAGCCGCCCTTTATCACCGCCAGGGCCAGGGCCAGGGGCAGGCCAAGGGTCCCGGCGGCGTACATCATGACTATGTTTGACAGCCCCAGCTTGGCCCCGGGGGGCATACCGGGCAGGGGGGGCAGCATACCCTCCAGTATGGAGAGGGTCAGCGCCAGCGCCGCCAGCAGCCCCGAGAGGGCCGCGGATCCAGCCTTTTTTCTCACGTTTTCCTCCGCTAATAGGTCTCGGCGTCCGGGGCCTGGTCTGTTTTCGGGCCCTCCAGGCGCAGCGCTATCCGGCCCGGCAGGCACACGGCCACGTCCCCGGCCCGGGTCAGCTGGCCGGTGCGCTGGCAGGTCTTGTCGGGGCAGCTGGCCGCTGTGATTCGAGCGCCCTCCTTTGAAAACTCCAGCGTAAACGTAATGCCGTTCTCACCTGTTATCTCCACCAGCTCCGGGGCTTCAAGTCCGCCCAGCTCCCTTGTAAGCACCGTCTCGCCGCCCCGCTCCACTACGGCCCGGGTCCCGCCGGGGCCCGTCCGGGACAGGACGAGCCATAGGGCCGCAGCCAGGGCTATTATCAGCAGCAGGGGCCATTCCTTTTTGCTGAACAGCCGCCGCTCCATCATCCGTCCTCCCTGGGGGTGAAGCGGCCCTTTAGGCCCTCGGTCACAGTAAGCTCGCCGTCCTCGCCGATGAAGATGCCCTCCGCGCCGTAGCTCTCAAGGAGCTTCCGGCCGTCCTCAAGGCCCAGCACGAAGCAGGCTGTCGCCAGCCCATCGCTCAGTGCCCCGGGGTACTTGCAGTCGAGCCCCGGCGGGCACCAGACCGTCACGGACAAGAGGCCGCTCTCGGCGGGGCAGCCGGTGCGGGGGTCCAGGATGTGGTGGTATCTCTTGCCGTCCTGCTCAAAATATTTCTCATAGCTGCCGGAGGTGGATATGTAGCCGCCGTCCAGCTCCAGAACGCCCAGGCTCTCGGCCGGGTCTCCCTTTGGGTCCCGCACGCTGACACGGAAGGGGCCGCCGTCGGGCTTTTGACCCCGGAGGCATACGCTGCCCCCCACGGACGCGACCATGCCGGAGATCCCTTCACGGTAGATAGTCTCCGCCGCCTCGTCGCAAGCCGCGCCCTTGCCCACGGCCCCCAGGTCCAGGGCCATGCCGGGCTCCTTGAGGGACACATGGTACTTTGTGCCTATGCAGTCCAGATGGCTTCCGTCCTCGATGGGGACCGCGTACCAATACTCCTCGCTGTCCATGGAGAGCTTCCTGTAGTCCACCAGGGCCAGGGCCTTCTCCAGCTCCTCCGGGTCAGGCAGATGGGGCTCGCCGTCAAAGTCCCAGAGCCTTGTCACCGGCCCGAGAGTTATGTCCAGAGCCCCGCCGCTCCTCTCTGAGAGCTCCAGCAGCTCCGCCAGCAGCTCACCGGTGTCTTCAACTGTCACCGGCTCCCCGCCGGCCTGGGCGTTCATTTTCGCTATATCGCCGTCCCTGCGCCAGGATATCTCCCGCTCAAGCTCCTCTATCCGCTGGACGGTCTCGGCGGCGGCCTCCTCCGGCTCCCGGCCCCAGAGGGTCTGCCGCACGTAGCTGCCCATGGCAAAGGTATCGAGCGTATATTCCCGCTCCCTGTGGACGAACTGCCATATGAAAAGCCCCGCCAGCAGCAGCGCCAGTGCCGCGCCGGATAGTATAAGTATGATCCTCCGGCCCTTGGGCCGGAGGATCGTGCTCTTTTCTGACATTGCTTAACGGTCCAGACGCTTTGCGGCGTCCATCAGCAGCTCCACGGCCTCGTCCACTGTGAACCGGGAGGTGTCGATGGTGATGTCGTAATTCTGCAGGTCGTCCCAGCGCTTATTGGAGTAGAAGTTGTAGTAGTTGGCCCGCTGTTTGTCCTTCTTGGTGACGAAGTCAGCGGCCTTGCGCTCCTCGCAGTCCTTTTTGGCCACCGAGCGGCGGATGCGGTCCTCCTTATTGGCGTGCACGAAGACGTTAAGGCAGTTCTCGTGCTCTCTGAGGATATAGTCCGCGCAGCGCCCGATTATCACGCAGGGGCCGTCGGCGGCGGCCTTTTTGATGATGTCGGACTGGATTATAAAGAGCTTGTCGTTGATGGGCATCTCGTTGATGCCGGGGACTCTGGCCCCGAAGGAGTAGCTGCCCATGACCATGGAGTACAGAAGGCTGCTGGTGGCCTTCTCGTCGGCGTTGGCGAAGACCTCCTCCGAAAGGCCGCTCTGCTTGGCGGCCATGGCGATAAGGGCCTTATCGTAGAAGGGCACGTCCAGCTGGCGGGCCAGCTTTTCACCCACCTCGTGGCCTCCGCTGCCGAACTGGCGGGAAATGGTAATGACTGGTAACATATTGGGACCCCCTTTTGCGTGGATTTGTGGGTATGCTCCAGGAATCGACTAAATTTCAGTTGAAATCTGGATAGTTTCTCTATATATAATATAGCGCATTTTATTCTAAAAGTCAATAGTTTTTGGAGTATGTTTGTGGCCTTCGGCCACATCCTGGGGCTCCTCGCCCCAGACCCCCGCCAGCGTAAGGCCCGCTGGACCGGCCTCGTTTTACTCCGCCACTAGGTGCACGGTCACGCTGGAGCCGTCCTCCGGCCCCGGCCACGGCTGGGACAGGTCAAGCCCCGCCGCCATCAGCAGCGCCCCGGAATACACGCGCTCTGTCCCCTCGATACGGTACATCTTCTCGGGGTCAAGGCCCTTCAGCCGCTTCATCTGGTAGAAGTTCTCCGGCTTGCGCATCACCACCCGGGTGAACAGCGCCTCCCCCTTGTCCGGGCTCACCAGCTCCCAGTCGCAGAAGAAGGGGTCCGCCGCCGGGTCCGTCAGCCGGTACAGGTCCCCGTAATGGGTCAGGTCATAGTATTTGTGGTAGTCAGAAGCCTGCCGCTTGGCCCACTCCTTCTCCTCATCGCTCATCTTTAAGGGGTCCAGCTCAAAGCCGTGGGTGCCCATTATGGCCACGTTGCCCTTGGTCTCAAAGCCCGTGCGGGGGTTCGCCGACACGTGGGCCCCCATGCAGGCCGGGGGATAGCAGAGGCTTGCGCCCATCTGTATGGTCAGCCGCTCGATGGGGTCCGTGTTGTCGCTGGTCCATATCTGCGGGGAGTAGTAGAGCATACCGGGGTCAAAGCGCCCGCCGCCCGAGGAGCAGTTCTCAAGGAGGATATGGGGCCAGGTGCTCGTCACCCGGTCCATCAGCTCGTAGACGCCAAGGACGTACCTGTGGAAGAACTCCCCCTGGCGCTCCTTTGGCAGCACGGCGTTGCCCGCTTCGGATATATTGCGGTTGCAGTCCCATTTTATATACTGTATATTGTTGTTGCCAATGACCTCGGCCATCTGGTCGAAGATATTGTCCCGGACCTCCCTGCGGGTCATGTCCAGCACGCACTGGTTGCGGCTGAGGCTGCCGTCCCTCCCCTGGGCCTTGATTATCCAGTCCGGGTGGGCCCTATAGAGGTCGCTGTTGGGGTTCACCATCTCCGGCTCGTACCATATGCCGAAGCTGAGCCCCTCCGCGTTCACCCGCTCGATAAGGCTCTTTATGCCGCCCTTCAGCTTGTTTTCGTTCACCTGCCAGTCGCCCAGGGCCTGGGTGTCGTCGTTCCGGGTGCCGAACCAGCCGTCGTCCATCACCAGCATGTCCACGCCCAGCTTCTTTGCCTCTCTGGCGAAGTCCACCAGGAGGTCGTCGTCGAAGTCGAACACCGCCGCCTCCCAGCTGTTTATCAGCAGGGGGCGCTTCTTATGGGTCCACTCGCTGCGCATGAGGTTGTCCATATAGAGCCTGTGGAAGCTGCGGCTCATGCCGCCAAGGCCCTCCGCGCTGAACACGGTTATGACCTCGGGGGTCTGGAATATCTCCCCGGGCTCCAGATGCCAGCTAAAGCTGCTGGGGTCTATGCCCGCCAGGACCCTCGGGCAGCCCAGGGTGTCCACCTCGGTCTCTATGGAGAAGTTGCCGCTGTAGACTATGCTGACGCCCATGGCCTCGCCCTGGTCCTCGTCCGCGCCCTTGCGCAGAAGGGCCATGAAGGGGTTATGATTGGGGCCGGTCATGCCCCTTTTCGAACGGATGCTCTGTATGCCGTGCATGAGCGGATGCCGGGTTACGGTGTTCTCCTTGGCCCAGCGGCCGTACATGTGCACCATGTCGTAGTCCATCGAGGGCAGCTCCAGGCACATGCTGTAGGCACGCTCAAGCTGCACGGCGCTGTCTCCGGCGTTCTCCACCCGCATACTGCGGGCCATGGCGCCGTTTTTGACAAAGACTGTGTAGTTAAGGTAGGCTTTGAGCCCGGTAACTTTGTCCAGCAGCTCTACTTCAAGGGTCTCGGCCTCGTCCTCCCCGGCGAAGGTGGCGGGCAGCTTCAGCCCCTCCACGGCGTAGAGCTCCGGCTTGCCGGGGTAGACCTTATGGCCCACATAGCGCAGGTCCGTGACCGAGTCCCCCGCCGGGGCCTGGGCCTCGATGGCGGATATGCGGAAGTCGCCGGTGCTGTTGCCCGGCAGCTCCTGAGGGATGGAGTCCAGGGAGAAGCGCCGGTCCTGGACCTTGGGATTCCTTGGGGACAGGGAGTCGTACCAGCCCCTATACATCAGGTGGGAGAGGTCCCCGTCCGGTACCCTGGGCCCGTAGTACAGGTGAACGAGATAGCCCTGCTCATAGGCCATGAAGGCGTAGGTTGAAACGTCGGTGTCCAGCTTGAAAATGTTGGTTTTTGGGTCAAATTTGATAGCCATGATACAACTCCTTTGATTTTTAACTGAGATATTCCCTGGCGAATTCCTTGTCGCCGGTCAGGGCCGCCAGCAGCAGCTGGTATACCCCCTCCGGGTCCTTATAGAAATTCTCCTCTATCACTCTTGCCTGGGCCCGGTCGGCCACGTACAGGCCCAGCTCCATCAGGTCCCCGCCGCCCCCGCCGGATATAACGCACCGCACCCGGCAGCCGTTACTGAGGTCCTCTATCTCGACGCGGTTCTCCCTTCTGGCCCGGGCCCGGGCTAAAAGGGACACCGCGGCCTCCAGGGCCTTGTCCCGCACCGCAAGGGGCAGGCCGGTGTCAAGGCTCCCGGCTATCTCCCGGCCCGTGGGCTCTATCACATAGCCCTCGGGGGTGCTCCTGATATGCCCAAGGCTCAAAAGCCCCGCCAGGGCATCGGTGGTCTCGAAATAGTTTGCCAGGGCCTTGCCCTGCATTATGCCGGAGATGTCCTCCCCGGTAAGGGGCGCGTTGACGCTTGATAGGATATAGCAGATGAGTATGCGGATGTCGTTCTTCGTCCAGAGCCCGCCGGGGTCAACGCCGCCGGTGAATACGTCTTTGTCCATGTGGGTCCTCCTTTTGCGGTCAGGCGGAGGTCTTGCTTTCCAGCACGGAAACTCGGGTCTCAAGGCGGTCCTGCTGCTCCTGCGTGCGCCTGATCTCCCGGCGGTTTTCAGCTATATTGTCCCGGTTTATCTCATACCCCTCGTGAATGGTGCCTATCTTCTTCATCGTGGAGCTCTCCATATAGACCTTGAGGTCATGCTTTACCTCGCGCAGGTGTTTGTCAATTTCCTCAGACCTTTCACACAGAGTGTCGGTCTGCTTCTGGAACTCGTCTACCATAGCAGAGTGGAACTCATCGATCTTGCGGTCCATAGCGCCAGTCTTCTCACTTAGGGTATCGGTCTGCTTCTGGAATTCGGAAAGCATGTCTTCCTTGAAACTTTCCATCTGCTGTTCCAGTCCACCCATACGCTGGTCAAGCCCGTCCATGCGTTGATCCAGGCCGTCTATGCGATGTTCTAAACCATCCATACGTTGATCCAGGCCGTCCATGCGATGTTCTAAACCATCCATGCGTTGGTCCAGGCCGTCTATGCGTTGGTCTACATTGTCAAACCTTGTCTCCATGGACATCTGCAAACTCTTGATCTGTTCCAAAATCATCTCAGTATCAGTCATATCAAACTGTTCTCCTTATATGTTTTATCATTTTACTACGCTCAGCACACACTGACCCTCCCAGTCTTGGCGTCCAGGGTCACCACCGCGCCGCCCTTCAGGATGCGCGTGGCGTGCTCCGCGCCGGTTATCACAGGCTTATCCATGGCGAGGCCCGATATGGCCGCGTGGGTGTTGAGGCCCTCCTGCTCGGTGATGATGCCCGAGGCCCGGCGCAGGTACTCGACGATGGTGTTGTCCGTTTCGGGGACCACTAAGATGTCGCCGTCGCGGAAGCGCTTTGGGATGTCCTCCAGGTGCTTGCAGACGCAGAGTCTGGCTGAAACTGACTTTTCGGTGACCCCTGTGCCTGTGAGCAGCACATGACCCACCACATGGACCTTCATCATGTTGGTGGTGCCGGAGACCCCCAGGGGCATACCGGCGGTGATGACCACTATGTCCCCGCTCTGCACCACCCCGGCCTGCTGGGCGGCGTCCACGGCGTGGTCAAAGAGGGCGTCGGTGTCGCTCTCCTCGGCGATGAGCAGGGGGGTAACGCCCCAGGAAAGGTTCAGCTGGCGGCAGACGTGCTCCTCGGTGGTGCAACCCACTATGGGATAGAGGGGCCGGAACTTTGAGAGCTGACGGGCCGTCACGCCGGACTTGGTGACGGTGATTATGGCCCGGGCCCCAAGGTCGTGGGCGGTGGTGCAGGTGGCGTGGGAGATGGCGTTGGTCACGTCGAAGGCGATGTCGCTGTTGTCCCGGGAGTTGAAGCGGTGGATATAGTCGATGCTCTGCTCGGCCTTCTCGGCTATGCGCACCATGGTCTCAAGGGCCTCTACCGGGTAATCCCCCGCGGCGGTCTCGCCGGAGAGCATTATGCAGCTGGTGCCGTCGTAGATGGCGTTTGCCACGTCCGTGGCCTCGGCGCGGGTGGGGCGGGGGTTCTTCATCATGGAATCCAGCATCTGTGTGGCGGTGACCACCTGCTTGCCCGCAAGGTAGGACTTCTTAATGAGCTCCTTTTGCAGCACGGGCACATCCTCAAAGGGTATCTCCACGCCCATATCGCCCCGGGCCACCATTATGCCGTCGGCGACCCGAAGTATCTCATCGATGTTCTCGACGCCCTCCATGTTCTCTATCTTTGCTATAATATTTATCTTATGACATTTATATTCTTTTAGTATCCGGCGTATCTCCAGGATATCCTCGGCCGTGCGGGTGAAGGAGGCGGCGATGAAATCAAAGCCGTTCTCTATGCCGAAGATTATGTCAGAGCGGTCCCGCTCGCTGATAAAGGGCATGGAGAGCTTGGTGCCGGGCACGTTTATGCCCTTGTGGTTGGAGACCTTCCCGCCGTTTATCACAGAGCAGACTATGTCCGTGTCGCTGACCTTCTGGGCCTTCATCTCGACTAAGCCGTCGTCGATGAGGACCCTCGCCCCGGGGGCCAGGTCCTTCGGCAGGTCCTTATAGGTGATGGAGACAATGTCGGCGGTGCCGGGCACGTCCCGGGTTGTGAGGGTGAAGGTGTCCCCGGCGTGGAGCTGTATGGGGCCGTCCTTGAAGTTGCCCACCCTTATCTCCGGGCCCTTGGTGTCCAGCAGGGTGGCTATGGGCAGCTTCAGCTCCTCCCTCAGGCGCTCCACCATGTCCAGCTTCTTTCTGGCGTCCTGATGGTCCAGGTGTGAGAAGTTGAAGCGGGCGGCGTTCATGCCGGAGAGCATGAGCCTGCGCAGTACGGCTTCATCCTCGGTGGCGGGGCCAAGCGTGCAGATTATTTTGGTTTTTCTGGTCATGGCGGGAGCTCCTCTCATACTTGATTCAATATTTTTTCCATTATACCACACTTGCCCGGTATTTTAAATCCCTCTTTTGCTTAATTTATGGTTTCTTTTGCCGATTATATAGTTAAAGGGGGTTGTATTATGGCAATGAAGATAGACGGAATACAGAGAAGCGCCCAGGCGGCACAGGCCGCGGCGGAGCAGAGACGCCCGGAGCCCGAGGATAATTCCCCGCGGCAGGCCCGGGAGGACACGGTGGAGATTGGGGTCCGCGTGAGGGAGGAGCTCTCGCCGGAGGACAAGAAGCTGCAGGATAAGCTCTCTGCGGTGCGGTCCATGCGGCAAATGCTGGAGAGCATACGGCAGCAGAGCGCCCAGATGGCCGAGCAGTCCGAAAAGCAGTCCAAGGCCATGAAGGAGTCCCTGGACAAGATGAAGCGCTGCTCGAAGATAGCCAAGAACATCCAGAAGGGGCATAAGGTGCCGCCCAAGGACGAGAAGTACCTTTTGGAGAACGATCCCAAGCTCTATATGATGGCCATGGCCCTTCGGATGCTGGAGGACCCGGACAATAAGAAGGTGAAGTCCGAGCTGAAGAAGGAAGAGGAGGAGCAGCAGAATGAGGCCGCAGCCCCCGGCGTAGAGGGGGTCGAGGGCGCGGAGCCCTCTGAAGTGGCCGTTGAGATGGGCGCGGATGTTAGTGTGGAGTGAGCAGAGCGCTTTTGTGATGAGAGGAGCTTACAATGGGAAACGTGAATATGCCTGAGACCGGCTTTGAGTTCCTTGCGGAGAAGGACGCTATGTGGGCCGAAATGCTCATGCAGGCTTTAAAGGATAATGATGTTCCCTGTGCCGCGGTGCCTGTGCACGGAGCGGGGCTGGTCATGAAGACCGGCATGAGGGAGCGGATGAAGGTCTATGTGGCGCCGGATAAGGCGGCCCAGGCCGGGGAGATATTGGAGGAGCTTTTTGGGGGGAGAGAGTAAAAGTTTCGCCCGCCTTTACAAAGGCGGCAGGGGTTTGGGGGCAGAGCCCCCGGGGTCTTGCGACTGAGCGAAGCGAAGAAGCCAAAACATAAAAAGAAAACTTTAGGACTTTTCCAAAAGGAAAAGTCCTAACTTCTTTCACAAGCTAATACCTCTTATAAATATCTCCCCGGCTCCCGGCATCTATCACCAACACGATAAACCGTCCATTGTCCACCCGGTATATGATACGGTAATCGCCCACACGCAGGCGCATAAGACCCTCGTGGCCTTGCAGCTTTTTGATGTCCTCGCCCTCGGGCAGACGGTAAATGGCACTGAGCACTCTCTCCTTATCCTGCCTGGGAAGCTTGCGGATAAATTTCTCAGCCTTGCGCCGGATGTCAATTCTGTACTTCAAGCTCTATTCCCTCCTGGCGGCAAAGCTCCTCAAGGGAGATGGTCTCATCCTTCTCCGGGTCCGGGTCGTCCAGATAGTTCTGATAAAGCTGCTCACAGAACAAATCGTCCTCTATCTCATCGTCATACTTCATGCCCTGTAAAAATGCCAGCAGGCGGCCCATTTTGAAATCCGGCAGCTGGTCGATGATCTGCTTTGCCTGTTCGCGTTCGCTCATGGTCAGTGCCTCCTTTGGGGGGATATATTATATTATGCCTTCGCTTCGCTTGGCGCAAGACCCCGGGGGCTCTGCCCCCAAGCCCCTGCCACCTTTGAAAAGGTGGACGAAACTTTTACCCCAGCTCCTCGACAGCGTCTGCCGCTCCCTCCAGCCAGTCGCCCCCGAACAGCTCGATTATACCCCTGTCACAGGCACTGGCAAGGGTCGGGTCTATGGGCAGCTTGCCCATGACCTTCAGGCCGTACTTGGCCGCTACCTCGTCGATATGGCTCTCCCCAAAGAGCTTTATCTCCCTGCCGCAGTCCGGGCACTTGAAGTAGCTCATGTTCTCCACAAGCCCCAGCACCGGCACGTCCATCAGCTTCGCCATCTCCACGGCCTTCGACACTATCATCCCCACCAGCTCCTGGGGCGAGGCCACGATGATTATCCCCGCCAGCGGCAGCGACTGGAACACCGTCAGCGGCACGTCGCCGGTCCCGGGGGGCATGTCCACGAACATATAGTCCACGTCCCCCCATACAACGTCCGTCCAGAACTGCTTGATGGCCCCGGCGATGACCGGCCCACGCCAGACCACCGGCGCGGTCTCCTCCTCCAAAAGCAGGTTTATGCTCATGACCTTTATGCCGGTCTTGGTGGCCATGGGATACATGCCGTTCTCGTCGGCGGTGGCCCGGCCCTTCAGGCCGAAACACTTGGGTATGCTTGGGCCGGTGATGTCCGCGTCAAGTATGCCCACCGAGCATTCCCGCCGCCGCAGGGTGGTGGCCAGCATGGACGTCACCAGGGACTTGCCCACGCCCCCCTTGCCGCTGACAACGCCGATGACCTTCTTCACGTTGCTCAGTGCGTTCTGGGGCTCGATTAGGCTTTCCGGGTTCTGTCTCGAGGGGCAGTCAGCCCCGCAGGAGGAACAGTCGTGGGTGCAGTTTTCGATGTTTTCGCTCATGGTTTGTGATTCTCCTTATTTTCGATAATATTTTATAGTATAATACCGTGTGCCTTTTTATATTCCTCTATAAGCTTATCCAGCACGCTGTTGGCGTATGCCCGCGCGTTTTCCTGGATGCTCTCGGTGGGGACCTTTTCTCCCGCGCCTATGCTCTCAAGCTGGGTACTCATGGACTCAAAGTACGCCTTGCTGTAGGCGCTGCCGTCCGGGTCCACAGTGGCGTTCCAGTTTATCTCCAGGGGGTGCTGGGCCTGCCATTTATCCATCCAGGCGGTCACCTCCTCCTTGGTGGTGCCCTGCAGGGCCTTCTCTATAGGGGAGAGCCCGCCTTCCGGCTCCTTTCCGGGAGCATCGGGAGCTTCCGAAGTCTCGTCCTTTGGCTTTGCCCAGCGCATGGTCTTCATCGGGGAAATTTTGTTGATATTATTAACATTCATAGCCATAGAAAATTACCTCGCTAAAAATAATCTCATATATACTTCGGCAATATTTCGGAAAAGTTTACAGATACCAAAGCTCTCCCGCGTCCAGCCGCGCCCTTCTCCCGATGGGCAGTATGGCGTGGTTCTCCCCGTGGCCGAAGTCGTCGCAGTACACTGTGGGTATACGGTGCCGCTCCCCAAGCACCTTTAGGCGGGCGTACAGCTCCGGGCAGGGGGTGTCGCGGAAGTTGCCGAAGATGAGCCCACGGACGGACCCCATGAAGTCGCTCTGCTCGATATAGCCCAGCAGGGCGCTGACATGGTCCGGCCCGCCGAACTTCTCGTGGTCTTCGAGGAACAATATGTGGGGCTCGGAGTTGTCCACCGGGAAATATCTTGTGCCAAGCAGCAACGCGAAGTTCAGCGTGTAGCCGCCCACCAGCACGCCCTCTCCGGCCCCGCCGGTGCAGGTTATCCACTCTGAGTTCTTCTCATGGGCGGTCATGCCGTCGCTTAAGATATGCCCCTCGAAGTGGCGCTTATTGTAGTCCGTCCAGCCGGTGAACACGGCGGGGTTCTGCCCATAGTAGGTCTCAAGGCCGGTGTTGGCCCATATGGCGTTGAGTATGCTGGTGCC
Source organism: uncultured Eubacteriales bacterium (assembly GCA_910584745.1). Classification (GTDB taxonomy): domain Bacteria; phylum Bacillota; class Clostridia; order Oscillospirales; family Acutalibacteraceae; genus Acutalibacter. The sequence goes on along the minus strand of CAJUDG010000011.1, from coordinate 51,397 downwards.
GTCGCTGTAGCTGCAAATGCGCTTGGGGTTCGCCTTGAACAGCCCGAAGTCCAGGTACGGCAGCACCTCCGGCGCGCCCTCGCCGCCGCCAAACAGGATATATTCCACCCTCTTGTCCGCGGCCAGCTGGTTAAAGTCCGCGCCCCGCTCCTCATCTGAGGCCAGGAAGCCCCAGGTGTTCTTATACATGTTTTCGGCCTGGACCACGGAGAAGCCCTCCGCCTCCATGCCCGCTATCATGCGCTTATACTCCCAGGATTTGGGTATCTCCTGGCCGGGCGCGGCCTCGTATAGGGGCACGTGGCTCGGGGAGCACAGGCCGATAACGCCGTTTTTACTCAGCGGTCTCGCTCTCATTGTCATCATCCTCTCCTTTATCTATGGGCAGCTGGAACCAGAAGGTGCTGCCCTTTCCAAGCTCGCTTATTACGCCGTAGCTGCCGCCGTGCAGATCCAGCACGTTCTTTACTATGGACAGCCCCAGCCCGGTGCCTATCTGGGCCCTTCTGTGCTCCCGGTCCACCTTGTAGTAGCGGTCCCAGATGTCCCGCAGCCGGTCCTGGGGTATGCCCTCGCCGGTGTCTGTCACTGAGATGCGCACATGGTCCCCCATGACCTCCTGGGAGAGGGCAACGGTCTTGTCCTCTCCGGCGTAGTTAACGGCGTTGTTTATGAGGTTATACACCACCTGGGATATCTTTAGCTTGTCGGCCACAACATATACGCTCTCCTTTGGCTCGAAGGGGAACTTGAAGTCCGCAAGCTTGTCATAGCGGGTCAGTATCTCTCGGATACTTTCCGTAAGGTCAAAGCGCTCCCTTTTGAGCTCCAGGACCCCGGCCTGCAGCCGGGACAGGTCCAGCAGGTCGTTCACAAGGTCGTTGAGCCGTCCCGCCTCGTCGATGATTATCTGCACGTTCTCCGGGGTGTTCTCCCCGGGCAGGTCCCGCATGACCTCGGCGTAGCCCTTTATCATGGTCAGGGGCGTGCGCAGGTCGTGGGAGACGTTGGCTAAGAGCTCCCGGCGAAGGCCGTCAGTTTTTGACAGCTCGTCCGCGGCGAAGTTCAGTGTCTCCGCAAGGCCCCCCACCTCTCTGGGGCCCCGGCCCTCGAAACGCACGGAGTAGTCCCCGCCGCCCAGCCGCTTTGCGGATTCGTTTATCTCCATGATGGGCCTTGCTATGCGCCGGGATATGACCACCGCCAGCACTATCCCCAGGGGCAGCAGTATCAGAGTAAGGCAGAGAAGCTGCACCGTCAGGGTCTCCACGGTGGATTCCAGGGGGGTTATCTCGGTCTCTATCACCACCAGCCTGTGGTTCCCGTCCCCTGTGCGCACGGTCACCGCGTACAGCAGCAGCCGGTCGCTGAATATCCGGGTGTACTCCCCGCCCATGAGGTTCACCTCCTCAAACAGCGCCGCCCGCTCCCGGCGGGTGAGGTCATAGGCAAGGCTCTCGCGAAAGCCGTACTTATAGCCCACATACTCTCTCCCCAGCTCGTCGCTGACGAAGATGCTGGCCCCGGTGCCGGCGCAGAGGGCATAGGCCGCTGGGGCCAGCTCCGGGCTGTCCAGCTCCTTTACCACCTGCCGGGAGATGCGCCCGGCCTCCCGGGTCTTGATGGCCCGGTAGAAGGGGGTCAGGAGGAATATCTGGAAGACCCACAGCAGGGCCAGGGTGCAGAGGGCGAATATGCCGAAGCCCGCCGCCATCTGGGCCCGGATGCCCCGGCGCTTTTGCGCGGGCCCTCTCATGCGTCCGGGGCCTCGAACCTGTACCCCACGCCCCGGATGGTGACGATATAACCGCTGTACGGGCCCAGCCGCTTTCGCAGGAGCTTGATGTGGGTGTCCAGCGTCCGGTCGTCACCGTAGAAGTCATAGCCCCAGACGTTCATAAGCAGCTGCTCACGGGTCAGGGCCAGCCCCTTATTTTTCATAAGGTACGTCAGAAGGTCGTATTCCTTGGGGGACAGCTCTACCCGTTCTCCGTCCACCGAGACCGTCCGGGCCCCAAGGTCCACGGTAAGCCCCCCGAAGCTCTCCGTCTGCCGGGGCTTGGCCCCCGAGGGGCGCACACGGTTCATGATGGCGTTTATTCGCAGCATGAGCTCCTTGGGGGAGAAGGGCTTCACAACATAGTCGTCCGCCCCCAGCTCGAAGCCGTGTATCTTGTCGTACTCCTCCCCCCGGGCGGAGAGCATGAGCACGGGTGCGGAGCATATCTTCTTTATCTCGGCGGCGGCGGAAAAGCCGTCCAGCTCCGGCATCATCACGTCCATGATTATCACGTCGAAGGCCCCGGGGTCCTTCCGGCAGAGCTCCACGGCCTGCATACCGTTCTCGGCCTCGGTGACCTTATGGCCCTCGAACTGGGCGTATTTACGGATGAGGGCGCGTATCTTTTCCTCGTCGTCGGCTATCAGGATGCGGTACATGGGGCCCTCCTTTCACTCAGGTCTCTATTTCCTCTGCGGGGACGAACTCCCGGCAGTCGGGGTCGCTGAGAGCGTCCCGTATCATCTCAAGGTCCGTCTCGTCCGGGTCCTCCTCGGGGACGGAATCCCAGCCGCCCGCCTTTGAATAAAGACCCTCCACTATTTCCCAAAGCCGCCGGGCCCCGTCCTCGTCCATGACGGTGATGGCCCCTATCAGGCGCTCTTTTATATCGCTCATAATGTTAATCACTATATGATTCTACTCTACTGGCTCAGTCCTTCGGCACCAGCCGCTCCCGGCACTCCAAATACTTCTCCCGGGTCCTCTGCACCACTTCCTCCGGCAGCTCCGGGGGCGGGGTCTTGCCGTCCAGGCCGTTCTCTGTGAGCCAGTCGCGCACGTACTGCTTGTCGAAGCTCTCCGGGGAGGTGCCCACCGTATAGGCGTCGCGGCTCCAGAAGCGGCTGCTGTCCGGGGTCAGGACCTCATCGCCCACCACCAGCTCGCCGTTCTCGTCCAGGCCGAACTCGAACTTGGTGTCAGCGATTATTATGCCCCGCTCGTAGGCGTAGTCGTAGCAGCGCTTGTATAGTGCCAATGACACGTCGCAGACCTTCTGCGCCATCTCAGTGCCCAGCTTCTCGGCCATGTACTCGAATGACACGTTCACGTCGTGGCCCTCCTCGGCCTTGATGGAGGGGGTCAGGATGGGCTCGGGGAGCCTCTCGGCCTGCTGCATACCCTCGGGGAATTTAGTCCCGCAGAAGCCGCCGGTCTTCTGATACTCCTTCCACATGGAGCCGAAGAGATACCCCCGCACGATGAACTCGAAGGGGATCATTTTGAGCTTCTTCACAAGTATAGTGCGCCCCTCGAATTCCGGGCCCTGGAGCTCCGCTGGCATGTCTTTCTGGTCCTCTGAGACCATATGGTTCTTGACGATGTCCTTCGTATACCCGAACCAGAAGGATGACAGGGAGTTTAATACCCTGCCCTTATCGGTGATGAGTGTGGGGAGTATCACGTCGAAGGCCGAGATACGGTCGGTGGTGACAATGGCCAGCCGGTCCTCCGATACCTCATAGACCTCGCGCACCTTGCCGCTGATGATTTTTTCCATAGCTAAGCCGCCCTTTCAAGGTTTTTAACCAGTATAGCGCAAACCGGGAAGTTTTGCAAGCCCCATTGAAAGTATGAAAAAGCGCCCCGGAAGGGACGCTCCACTTACAAAAAGGTACACTTTTCTGTAATGATCCTTTTGCGCTTGTTTCTACCAAATTATACCAGATTTTTCACAAATTTGCAATACTGAATTTCTGAATATTTAAAATAAATGCTATTGTTTCAGAACTTACAGAAAAGTGTACCTTTTTGCATGAACCTTTGCGCGCGATCATAATTCTTAGGAGGTAGTAAAAATGAAAAAAGTTCTTTCAGCTCTTCTGGTGCTGTGCCTGATCATCGGCGCGGCGAACATGGGCGCCAGCGCGGCGGACAGCGATTTTGTTGTCGAGAATGGGATGCTCATGGAGTATACCGGCTCTGATACGGACGTTACTATTCCAGGCGGCGTTACCATAATCGGAGAGTCATTTTCCAGCGAAAAAATCGTCAGCGTTACAATACCGGAAGGCGTTACCACGATCAACAGGTTCGCCTTTTTCTGCCCAAACATGACATGGGTCAAAATTCCGGTCAGCGTTAACCACATTATGAGCGACGCTTTCGCCTGCGAAAAGCTTAAGGATATCTATTACAGCGGCACCAGGGAGCAGTGGAACAAGATATTCTTCGATTTTAACTATGGTGATTCGCTTGCCCAAAGGGTGACAATACATTTCACCGGCTCCGGCGACACCCCCGCACCATCCACCGGCTTCATCGACGTGAAATCCACCGACTACTACGCGGACGCGGTGGGCTGGGCCGTGGAGAACGACATCACAGCCGGCACCGGCGGCGGTAAGTTCAGCCCCGGGAAGACCTGCACCAGGGACCAGATTGTTACCTTCCTATACCGCGCAAAGGGCAGCCCGGCGGTGACGGTGACGAACCAGTTCAGCGATATGCCAAAGTCCGAGGAGTTCAAGCGGGCCATAAGCTGGGCCGTTGAGAACAATATCACTGTTGGCGACGGAAAGGGTAAGTTCCTGCCGGGTAAGGGCTGCACCAGGGCCGAGGCCATGACGTTTATCTGGCGGGCGGCTGGTAAGCCGGAGCCAAACACTGCGGCAAGCTTTAAGGATATGCCCTCAAATTCCGACTTCCAAAAGGCCATAAGCTGGGCCTATGAGAACGGCGTCACCAGCGGTATCGGGGACGGCACAAGGTTCGGGCCCAACAATACCTGCACAAGGGGACAGATCGTCACGTTCCTGTATAATGCTAAAGAACTTATGTAAACGCTGACTTCAACGAAAGGACCCCGGCCCCCCGGCCGGGGTCACTTTTTTATGGCTTCGTTTGAAAATAATTTGAAAATATTTCACTTTGTAAAAAAGTAGTGGAATGATTTGGAAAAGTATGGTAGAATAGCAAAAATAGATTTTGCTTTTGGACGGAAAGGAGGGGGACGGTATGGGCCGCTGGGTGGTAGCCGTTTTTGCCGTGCTGGCGGCGCTTTGGCTTGTGCCGGCACAGGGCCGCGCGCTGGGGTTCGAGGTGTCCGGCAGCCGGGAGGGGCAGAGCCTGAACGTGCTGGTGGAGTATGACGGCGAGTACGGCAGGGTCAGCGCCTGCGTGTTCAAGGTGACCTTTGACCAGGAGCGGATGGACTTTGCCGGGAGCCGCGAGGCAAACGACGGGTATCTGGTGAGCTCGGTGGAGGGGAACATGGTGCAGGTCATATACTCCTCCCGGACGGATAATGACGGGCTGGAGTCGGTGAGCTTTGAGTTTAAGGCGCGCAAGGGGGCGGGTACAAGCGCCGCGAGTATCCTTGTGCAGATTGAGCAGGTGGCGGCGCAGAGGGATGTGCCGGAGATACCGCCGGTAAGCGTGGAGTATCAGGGAGAGCCGGCGGCCAGCAGCGAGGCGAAGCTGCTGACACTTTACCCAGACAGCGGGGAGCTTGAGCCGGAGTTCTCGCCGGATACGACACATTATGAGGTGTCTGTGCCGTATTCTGTGACGGAGATGAACTTTGGGCTGTCAGCCTCGCCGGGGGCCAGGGTCAGCGTGAACAGGAGGAAGCTGGGTTCGGGCGGCAGCGATACGCTGTTCAGGCTGACAGTGACCGCGGAGGATGGGATGACCAAAGGCATATATACCGTTAACGTGCACAGGGGCGAGTACGCGGCGCCAACGCCGAAGCCCACCGCGACGCCGGCGCCTGATAAGACCCCGAAACCCGACCCGACGCCGAAAGCGGCGAAGACTTCAAGCGCCGCTGCCACGCCGAAGGCAGCGAAAACCCCTAAGCCCTCCAGTACCCCGGGGCCTTCTGCCACCCCCAAGAAGGCAAAGACCCCGGCGCCTGACGCTGCCCTGGCGGAAGGGAAGACCCCGAAGCCGAGCGATTCCCCCGCCGAAACCCCGCTGATGGAGGTAGTGGTCGTCGAGAAGGAAGGGGCCGGCGTCTTCGACAGGCTGTCAGCGCTGGGCTGTTTTTTTATTGCCATTTTTGGCCTGGCCGCGTTGGGGACCAGTCTGTATGAGAGGGTAAACCGCAGGCGGGAGGAAAGGCTGAAGGGAAAACGGAAATAGGAGCGTTGAGAAAAGCCCCCGGCCTTGCCGGGGGCTTTTCTCAACGCTTCATGCGCTCGGTGACTATCCGGGCCATCTCGCCCACGTTCTTCATGGAGGATATCTCGCCCATCTTGAACTTCATGCGAAACTCCCGCTCGACGGCGGATATCAGGGTGATATGCTCAAGGCTGTCCCAGTCGTCGATATCATCGGCGGTGGTCTTCGGGGTGACGCGGATGGTCTCGTCGTCGAATACCTCCCGGAACACTCGGTTCAGCCTGTCGAATACTTCCCGCTGGTCCATTTCTCCACCTCCTTTCATATCAGCCCGCTTCCGGCGGCGCGGTGGTGGGGCCGGGCTGGGGGTATGGGTCCGTAACGGTCTCGCCGGCGTTCTGGTCGATAAGGGTCTGGATATGGTTTGCGTTCTCGCCCACTACGGAGAAGGCGGAGACGGTGAAAAGCACGTCGGTAACGTCCAGGTCCCGTATCATGCTGACTAAATTCCGCTCCATATAGCGGATATCCGCCACGTATATCTCGTCGAATGAGCCGGTGTAGAAGGGCACGGTGGCGTTGCCGTAGCTGTCCTTCATGATGAGGAGCCTGCGGCCGCTTTGAAGCCCGGTGGTCACCTTGACGATGTACTGGTCGCTGCCGAGGTACACCACATAGGGGTCCTCGGGTATCTCGGCCCCGAAGAGGTCGTCGTCGTCCCAGGCGAAGCTGAAGTCCGGGTTATAGTAGACCGCAGAGTAGGGCGCGCCGGGGAGGTAGTAGGTGAAGTCCTCGGGGTCGCTGAGCAGGTCCGCGCTCTTTGACCAGGCATACATGGTGCCCATGGAGTTTTCGATATTTTTGGGGGTATAGGAGCTGATGTCCGCGAAGGGGACCCCGGCGGCCTTTGCGAAGGCCTCGGCGGCGTAATAGGCCCCAAGGGGCTGCCAGTGGTGGTCGGTGCGGCAGTAGATGGGCTCATCCGCGTGGGCGGCAAGGGCGCCGCAGACGTTCAGGGGGGTTATGCCGGAGGTGAGCTTTGAGTGCACACCGTCAAAACACTCCGACTGGTCGGCCACGTACTCCTTGTACTCATCGGGGGTGTAGAACTGGCAGGGGAGCGGGGCGGGCATGGACCAGATGTTTACCGCGGGGTCCACCTTCCCGCGCAGGTCGTTCAGGGCCGAGGCGTAGGTCTCGCCGCTGCCCCCGGCGAACATCTCCATGCCGCGCCAGCGGCCGTCCTGCTTTATTATCATGATGTTCTCGATGATGTCCTTGCCCTCTGCGTCGTTGTTGGGGGATGGGCCGGCGGTGGGGGCGGCGGAAGCAGCGGTCATGAAGCGGCCCGCGGCGCCTGCGGGCAGAATAGTTCCGGCGGGGCCGGAACTATCAGATTTGCTGTTCACAGGGGCCGGGGTGGGGCCCCCTCCGGGGGCGCGGTCCTTTATCTTGTCAATCTTGCCCACAAACTGGACGGAGTCCTCTGACTTTGGCAGGCCGAAAAGGCGCTTGAAGCTGTTGCCAAGGTTTTTAAAGCCGTCGTGGTTCGGGACGGTGTCGTCGTACCATGTGGCGACGTCCGCGGTGAAGTCCCCGGAAAAGTAGCTTTTAAGGGTGAACTTCGGGAATGTGGCCAAGTCCCGCTTCTCTATCATGGACCGGGTGGAGCGGGGCAGTATGAGCAGCAGCGCTGTGGCAAGGGCAAAGGCCAGGATCAGCGCCGCAAGGCAGATAAGGGAGAGCCGGCTGGCAAGAACGGCGCGCCGGTCCAGCCTGCGGCGGCGGGGGCGGGGCTCTGAGGGCCCGCGGATGTGTTTTATCTCGGGGGTTTCCATTTTGGGTCACCTTGCTTTCATTTTGGTGCGCGGGCTTAGAAGCGCCAGTATAGGAACACGTTGTTGGTGGCGTCCACCAGAAGGATGCTGACTATTGCCAGAAGGCCCATGCAGGCGACAAGGGAGCCCGCGCGGCCGGCTATGTACAGGGAGTCGCTGGGCGAATCCAGAAAGAAGCTCTTTATCCTGGGCAGCAGCGGCAGGCTGCACAGGACGGACACGGCCACAAGGAAGACGTTGTTCTGGAAGGAGGCCCAGGTGATGGGGTCGAAGAAGGGGGCCGCGCCGGTGATGGCTGCCGCGCCGGAGATATTGCGGAAGAACAGGCCAAGCTGTGTGAGGTCCTCGAAGTAGAAGATGCCGAAGCCGATGATTATTATGAGCTTTGAGTAGATATGCTTCCACCAGAGGGGCCACTTTTTTATTCGCTTTTTGCCCAGCTTCTGCTCAAAGAAGATGAAGAAGCCGAAGTAGAGGCCCCAGATGATGTAGTTCCAGGCCGCGCCGTGCCAGACGCCGGTGCAGAACCAGACGAGAAACAGGTTAAAATACTTGCGGTTCTTGCCGAAGATGGGCACGTAGAGCAGGTAGTCACGGAAGAAGGAGCCGAGACTGATGTGCCAGCGCTGCCAGAACTCCGCGATGGTACGGCAGGCAAAGGGGTGGGTGAAGTTCTCGTCAAAGTGGAAGCCGAACATCCGGCCAAGGCCGATGGCGATGTCCGAGTAGCCGGAAAAGTCGAAGTAGACGTAGAGTGAGTAGACTATCACCGTGTACCACGTGCCGAGGAAGGAGAGGGATGAGATGTCCTTGCCGAAGAAGGAGTCCACTATCACCCAGAGGTTGTTGGCAAGGATCACCTTTTTGGAAAGGCCCACTATCACCCTGAGGGCCCCCTCGCACAGGTCCGTGGCGCTGACAGAGCGGGACTCTATCTCGTCCTCCACCACGCTGTAGCGCACGATGGGGCCGGCGATAAGCTGGGGGAAAAGGGAGAGGTAGAGTAAAAAGCGGGAGTAGCGGCGCTGGACCCTGACGGTCTCCCAGTAGCAGTCCAGGATGTATGAGATGGCCTGGAAGGTGAAGAAGCTGATGCCGATGGGAAGGCGTATCTTTGGCACGGGCAGGGACAGGCCGGTGATAAGGTTCAGGTTCTCCATGATGAAGCCGCTGTACTTGAAGACCACCAGCAGGGCGACGTCGATTATAATGCCCAGGGCCACAAAGAGCTTGGCCCGGCCGGCGGCGCGGTTTTTCTCGATGAGTATGCCTATAGCCCAGTTGAGGACCGAGCTAAAGAGAAGCAGTATCACCCATAGGGGCTCGCCCCAGGCGTAGAAGATAAGGGAGAAAACGACGAGCACAGCGTTCTTCTGGGGCAGGGTCCGGGCCAGAAAGTAGCATATGAAGCATAGGGGCAGGAACACATAGATGAAGAAAAGGTCTGCGAATACCAATCAGGACAGCTCCTCTTAGAGTTTTCGGGTCAAAGCTTTTTCACCCGGGTGGGTCCGTCCCCACGGCGGGCGGATTTTACTATCATGGGGGTGTGGCTCTCGCGGTGCAGCACGGTGGTGCGGGGCGGGGTCACAAGGGGGGTGTGCCGGTGTACGCCCCGGCGGCGGCCGTACCTGCGGCGGCCGGGCCGGCCGGACAGGATGAAGACGGCGATGCAGATAACGGCCACGGCTCCGGCCGCTATGGCCACCCAGAGCAGGGCGGGGGAGCCGGCCTCTTTCTTTTTTTCGGGCCGGGGCTCTGTGGAGGCGGGCTGGGCGGCAAAGAGTTCCGCCTGGGCGGCGGCCTCTGAGACAAATTTCGACACGCCCGCGTCGTAGGAGCCGGCGCTGAAATCGGGCTCTAGCTGGGCGTCCAGCAGGGATTTCAAAAGGTCCGTGGTGAAGTGGGACTGAAGGCCATCTCCCGCCACGGCTATGTAGTCGCCGTCGGAGACGGACAGGGCCAGAAGCAGGCCCCGGCCCTCGGCTCCGCCAAGCTGCCATGACTGCATAACAGCGCGCAGGTACTCCACCCGCTGGGTGTAGCCGGTCACCGGGAGGGTATCCATGGTGAGGACCGCCAGCTGGACGGAGTATTGAGAGAGGCCGGCGTTTTTGGTGAGGATAAGGGCCTTGGTCTCGGCGCTTAACAGGTTCGCCTGGTCGTTATAGAAGAAGTCGGCGCTGGGCTCGGGGATGGGGGGCTGGGACTCGGCCCGGGCCGGAATTGCCGCCCCACAATATAAAGACGTTAAAAGCATAAGGGCGGTAAGCAGGGCCGTTAAAAAAAGCCTTGGGCCTTTGGCGCTGGGGTTCATAATTTCCTCCTGGGTGGAAAATAAGGGGGCGGGGCCCCCACAGTATTATATACGTCAAATATCTCCTTAAGGTCACAGAAAATCTAAAAATTCTCTTGGGACCTTACTATATATTCTAACCCGAAAAGGGGAGGGTGTCAAGCGGCTAGATGTAGTGGGGGCAAATATGGGCTGGACAAGAAAAAGCTGCCGGGGGACCCGGCAGCGGAATTATAAGCGCTGACCCGCCGAAGACCCCCAAGCCGGTTGTCGGCAGAGGCGGTGCAGGCGGTCAGGAGAAAGCACAGCAGCAGTATGGCTGCCAGCAGCTTTGGGATAGACATGGGTGATTCCCTCCTACCCCGATAGTTTGACCTTTATTCCTTGATATATTCCCGGACGAAGAAGTCCGCGCCCACGCTTTCGGCAACCTTCTGGCAGGCATCCTGCTGGGCCTTGGGCATGGTGCTGACGACGGTCATGCGCACGTGGGGGACGTTCAAAACGGCGGTGCTTGTAAAGCGGAGTATGGCCGGGAAGGCCTTCAGGCCGAAGCGGCTGTGGCAGAGCTTGTCGTAGTCTTCGGCGTTGCTGGCGTTAAGGCTTACGGACACCGCGTCCACCCGGCCGTCCAGGTCCAGGGCGGCGTTGCGGCCGGTGATGAGGTTCGCAAGGCCGTTGGTGTTTATGCGGATGAAATGGGAGCCGGCGGAGCGTATATGGTCACAGAGCCACATCATATCGTCCCAGCGGCAGGCGGGCTCGCCATAGCCGCAGAACACTATCTCGGGATAGCGGTTCAGGTCCCGCTGCTGCAGCTGGGCCCAGAACTCCTCTTTGGTGGGCTCGCCGCCCTGATACCAGAGGTTATTGGCATAGAGACTGCCGGAGCTGTTCTGCCGAAGGCAGAAGTCGCAGCGGTTGGGGCACTGATTGGTCATGTTGATGTACAGGTTGGCGCCGTATTCGTATGTGGCGCTGGCGCCGTATAGTGGGCTTATGTGATTTTCCATATGAGTTTTACTCCTATTGCTCAAAAAGGGCGGGTTTAATATGCCATGGGGCTTGGGGCCGGGGCCGGGGGTATCCGGCCCTCCAGGCGGAAAAGCCGCCGGATGTTTTGGTTGGAGGCCTTTAGCACCTCACGGGTGGTCACCCCGCGCAGCTGTGCTATCTTGGCGGCGGCGTGGGGGATAAGGCTTGAGTCGTTGCGCTTTCCCCTGTGTGGCTCTGGGGCCATATAGGGGGCGTCGGTCTCTAAGAGCAGGCGGTCCAGGGGGATGCTTTCGGCCACCTTCAGTATCTTTTTGGCGTTTTTGAAGGTGACAGCGCCGCCTATGCCGATATACATCCCAAGGCCGACTATTTCCCGGGCCATCTCGGCGCTGCCGGAGAAGCAGTGGACCACGCCCTCAGGGCGGTACTCCTTTAGAAGGGCCAGCACGTCGGCGTGGGCGTCGCGGTCGTGAACGCAGACGGGGTAGTCAAGCTCTTTTGCGAGGGCCAGCTGGGCGGCGAAGACCTCCATCTGCCGCTCTCTGGGGGCGCTGTCGGGCCAGTGGTAGTCTAGGCCTATCTCGCCGATAGCCACCGCGTCGCCGCGCTCCAGCCAGACGCGCAGGCAGTCCGTGAAGTTTTCCGGCAGGGTATCGTCTATCTCCTCGGGGTGTATGCCCACGGCGGCGAAGATATAGGGGTTCAGGTCCGAGAGGCCCACGGTGGAGGCGCAGGTGAGAAGCCTTGTGCCCATGTTTATGACGCAGCGCACGCCGGAGAGGGGCAGCTGCTTCTCCAAGAGCCAGGCCCGGTCGCTGTCGAAGGCGCTGTCGTCATAGTGGGCGTGGGAGTCGTATATCTCCAGGTACTCGCCGGGCTCCATATCAGCGGACCTTGCTGCCGGCGGGGATATCGTCGGCGAATATCACTTTAACGTCGTTTTCACCCGCATCGGCGGCCAGGATCATGCCCTGGCTCTCCACGCCGCAGAGGGTGGCGGGCTTAAGGTTGGAGACCACTATCACGTGATGGCCGGTGAGGTCCTCGGGCTTGTACCAGGGGGCGATGCCGGAGACCACCGTGCGCACCACGCCGGTGCCGTCGTCAAGGCTGAGGTTCAGAAGCTTCTTGGCGCGCTTTACGGGCTGGCAGTCGATTATCTTAGCCACGCGGAGGTCCACGGCGGCGAAGTGGTCTATGCCTATCTTGGCTATGCCCTGGAGCTCGCGGTGGAGCTCGGCCTTTTTCTGCATGTCATCTTCTGCGGGGGCGCTGTCGGCGTACTTCTCCTCCATGCGCTTTATGATGTCCGCCATCTCCTGGCGCTCGAACAGGATGGAGGGGGCGTCGGTGACCTTGCTGCCGGCTGCGGGGTAGTTGTTGGTCTTATCCAGAAGCTCCCAGGGCAGGGGGACGGTGCCAAGCTGGCGCAGGATGGAGACAGAGGTCTCGGGCATGAAGGGGAACAGGAGGGTCGCGCCGGTGGCGATGGAGTCCACAAGGTTATAGAGCACTGTGGAGAGGCGCGGGCCCTTTGCGGGGTCCTTTGCCAGGACCCAGGGGGTGGTCTCGTCGATATACTTGTTGCAGCGCTTGAAAAGGGTGAATATCTCTGTGAGAGCGTCGGCGGTGCGCAGGCGGTCCATCTTTTCGGCCACCTTGTCGCGGCAGGCCGAGACGCAGGCGTGAAGGTCATCGTCCTCGGGGGCGGTTATCTTGCAGTCCTCCACATTGCCGCCGAAGTATTTGTTTATCATGGAGACGGTGCGGTTCACGAGGTTGCCGAGGATATTGGCAAGGTCGCTGTTGGTGCGCTCGTTTATCAGGTCCCAGGTGATGTTGCCGTCGTTCTCGAAGGGCAGCTCCTTCAGGATGTAGTACCGCACCGCGTCCGCGTCGAAGATGTCCACAAGGTCGTCGGCGTACATTACGTTGCCAGCGGATTTCGACATTTTGCTGCCGTCCATCAGGATCCAGGGGTGGCCGAAGACCTGCTTCGGCAGGGGCAGGCCCAGGGCCATAAGGAAGATGGGCCAGTAGATGGTGTGGAAGCGGGTGATGTCCTTGCCGATTACGTGTAAGTCCGCGGGCCAGTATTTCTTGAAGAGCTCGTCGCTCTCGCCGCCGCAGTGGTAGCCGAGGCCGGTGATATAGTTGGAGAGGGCGTCCACCCACACATAGAGCACGTGCTGGGGGTCGAAGTCCACCGGGACGCCCCACTTGATGGAGGTGCGGCTGACGCACAGGTCCTGAAGCCCCGGCAGCAGGAAGTTATTCATCATCTCGTTCTTGCGGGAGACGGGCTGGATGAAGTCGGGGTGGGAGTTGATGTGGTCGATGAGCCGCTGGGTGTACTTGCTCATCTTGAAGAAGTAGGCCTCCTCGGTGTGCTTATGGGGCTTCCGGCCGCAGTCGGGGCACTTGCCGTCTACCAGCTGGCTCTCGGTCAGAAAGGACTCGCACTCGTCGCAGTAGAGCCCCTCATAGGAGCTCTTGTAGATGTCCCCCTGGTCGTAGAACTTCTTGAATATCTTCTGGACCTCTTTTACGTGGTAGTCGTCGGTGGTGCGGATGAAGTGGTCGTAGCTGAGGTTCATCAGGTCGAACTGCTCCTTCACAAGGGCTGCGGCCCTGTCCACATACTCCTTGGGGGAGAGACCCGCGGCCTTGGCCTTTTGCTCGTTCTTCTTGCCGTGCTCGTCGGTGCCGGTCTGGAAGTATACGTCATAGCCCTGCATACGCTTGAAGCGGGCGATGCAGTCGGCAAGGACCGGGTCGGCCACGTTGCCGATATGGGGCTTGCCCGAGGTGTAGGCTATGGCCGTTGTGATATAATAAGCGCCTTTTGATTCCATGGTATCCTCCGTGTGATAATAATTTTTTATTCCTTTGGTATATTCTCTTATTTTATTCCCGTTTCATGCGCCCTCTATGGCCTTTTACCGGAGCAGCAGGGCCGAAAGTGCCGCGGCCAGCATTAAGAGCGCCAGTACGCCGGCAACTATGCGGACAAACAGGGTGTGGCGGTCGGGTCTGGGCTTCATTGTGCACGCTCCTTTTCTGTGTAAGCCGTAATTAAACTACATTTTACCATCTTTTTTGCCATTTGTAAACACCCGGGCAAAGAAAAAAGCGCTCCCCGCGGGGAACGCTTTCTGTGCTATTTTGGCAGATACCAGTATGAACTGACGCCGCTTGAGTATATTTTCGCGCCGTTCGGCACCTGGGTAAGGGTGTTGAAGACGTTATAGTAGTCGGCGGCGCCCATGCCGATGCATATGGCACCGAACGCGGAAAGGGCCATGTTCGGCAGGGCCATGCCTATGGCGTAGGGGATAAGGCCGAATACGATATTGGGCAGAAGGGACATGAGGATAAAACGGGCTTTCGACATGTCCTCGGGGCCGACGACAAAGAGCATACCCTGCCGGAGGTTGGTGTAGAGGTACACGTCCCCGCGGAAACAGGCCGCGTGCAGCAGCTCGTGGGGCAGAAGGGCGGCCATGGGCAGGACGCAGCCCAGTGTCATCTGAACGGAGTCGAAAGTGCTCTTGCCGCGGAAAATGGCGGAGACCAGCAGGAGGGCGATTATGACGGCGCCCAGGACGTTGCCGATTATGGAGAGGGTCCTGGTGTCCTTTGCCTCTCTGAAGGGGACGGCCCCCGGCCGGTGGGGCTTCTGGGGGAGGGTGGAGGGGTCCAGGTTATAGGTGCCCTTATAGTGCAGGCGCATGGGATCAGTCCTTCATGACGACGCCGTTGCCGTCGAAGCGGGGGCCGGTGGAGGACAGGATCATAACGCCCTCGATAAAGCCCCAGATGGCAGCGGCCACGGTGCCCACGCCGCAGGTGAGCACGCCGCCCAGCAGGGCCAGGAGCAGCTGGACGGTACCCCGGCCGTTAAAGCCCATGTAGAAGTTGTGGATGCCGAGGGTGCCGAATATGAAGGCCAGAAGCCCCGCCGCCATACGGCTTTTCTGCTGGTAGCCGATGGGCGGGGTGGTGTATACGGGCTGCTGCTGGGGCTGGGGGCGGTAGGCGTTCGAGGTGTAGTTGGGCGGCTGGTATCCGGCGTAGGGCTGGGAATAGGTCTGGCCGCCCGGCTGGCTATGGTTGGGGGTGTTGAAGTTGTAGACGTACTGATTCTGGACCGTGGGCTGTTGGTCCCCCGCCTGGGGCGGAGCGGGCGGCTCCGGGGCGTGGGGAGGTTCGGTAGTGAACTCGATGGCCGGTATCTCGGGGTCCGGGTCCAGGGTCAGCTGGGGGGTGGGCTTTTCCCAGGCAGGCTCCGGGACGGGCTGGGGCTGGGGAACCTCCGGCGCGGGCTCGGGCTGGACGGGTTCTTCGGGCTTGGGTTCGGAAGCCGGTCCGGCTGCCGGTTCTGGAGCCGGTTCTGGGGCCGGTTCCGGGATGGGTCCTGCCGCGGGGGTCTCCGGGGCGGGTCCGGCGGGAGTCTCGGGCTCTGTGGGGGTAAGGTCCTTGTTTTCCATATCGTTCATGATGGATGCCTCCTTAATCTTTCAGGAATACGCCGTTGGCGTCGGTGTTGATGCGTCCGTCAAGCAGCTTTATGCCGTCCACGACGCCCCATATCTGCATTATGATGGCGCCGACGCCGCAGGTCAGGATGGATATGAGCAGCTGCATAAGGCCGCGGGAGGTGTTGCCCAGGTAGAAGCTGTGCATACCGTAGGCCCCCAGAAGTATGCCCAGGATACCCGCCGCCACGCGGCTCTTCTGTGAGTAGCCGGGAGGGGGGTCTATGCCCGCCTGGGGCTGGTACCGGGGGGGATTGTACATGGGCTGCTGGCCCTGGGGCTGGTAGCCGCCGTTATTATAGTCTGACATTTTATGGTCGCTCCTTCTGTACGGCTTGACAGCCGGAAATCATTTTGATGGGTATATCTTAGCACGAGTCAAATAGAGAAAGCAATAGGACGGGGGCAAAAGTAAGGTATTCTTAATCAGTGGAAAGATTTTTGACGGTGAAAACCGGATTTTTTTTAAAAATTTTATTTTTTTCTGGGAAAGTTCGCCTTTTATACGAAACTTTTTGGGTTTTTGGAGGGATGGTTGAGAGGAGGTTTTGAGAGCACTAAAAGGTCAGGGAATCTTTGGGAAGGAGGAGCGCAGGAGGACTTGAATGGCAAATCGAGAGGAGGGGATATTTTTTGCTGGGATTTCGCAGGAAGGAGGAGCGGTCCGCCGCGGTCAGCGTGCAGACAAGGCCCGGGGGCGGACATGCCCCGCTGCCGGTGGGCGCGGGGGAGAGGGAGCTGTATAGGGCGCTGAGACAGTCGGTGCCCATCATCGACGCGGCCATCTACAAGATGCGCAGGCTGATAGGGGACTTTAAGGTGCGCTGTCCGGACCCTATAGCGCAGGAGAGATTGCAGAGGTTCCTGGACGGGGTGCAGGTGAACGCCGGGGGCACGGGCATAAACGAGTTTCTGGGGATATACCTGGAGGAGCTTATCACCTATGGCAACGCGGTGGGAGAGATGGTGATGTCCGGGGGGCAGGTTGGGGCCCTGTATAACGCGGGGCTTCGGGACCTGGAGCTTGAGGACGACGGGGCGCTGGGCATCAGGGTGTCGGTGCTGGAGCCCGGGGGAAAGCGGGAGTGCGGGCACAGGGAGCTGCTGCTGATCTCGGCGCTGAACCCGGAGGCCGGATCCATCTGGGGGGTGTCTCTGCTTCGGGGGCTGCCCTTTGTGAGCTCGGTGCTGCTGCAGATTTATGAGACCTTGGGGACCAACTGGGAGCGCATGGGGAACGTCAGGTTCGCCGTGACCTGTAAGCCCGACGGCGCGGGGAGCGCGGCAGAGAGGGCAAGGCAGATGGCGGGGGAGTGGAAGAACGCCATGTCCAGCCGGGAGCCCAGGGACTTTGTGGCGGTGGGCGACGTGTCCATAAAGGCCATAGGGCCCGATAACCAGCTGATGGAGAGCGACGTGCCCGTCAGGCAGATGCTGGAGCAGATAGTGGCGAAGCTGGGGCTGCCGCCGTTTCTTTTGGGGCTGAGCTGGTCCTCTACGGAGAGGATGTCCAGCCAGCAGGCGGACGTGCTTACAAGCGAGCTTGAAGCATACCGCAGAGTGCTGACCCCGGCGGTGCTGAAGGTATGCAGGACATGGCTGATGCTGGAGGGGCTGCCTCAGGACTGCGAAGTGGTCTGGGACGAGATAACCATGCAGGACGAGGTGGACCACGCCAACGCCAGATATTATACCGCCAGGGCCAGGAAGCTTGAGAGGGAGCTGGAGCTGAGCGGACAGGAGAGAGGGGATAATCTGTGAAAGAGGGAATAGTGACCAAGTCCCTGGACATGCCGGGGAAGGAGGACATGGAGGCTATAAACCGCTATACCCGCAGGGACTACGGGCCCGAGGAGGTGTACGCCTTTGCCATGGTGCTGTGCGACAACGAGATAGACAGGGACTATGAGCGGTTCTCGGTGGAGAGCCTTGACAGGCTTCGGGAGCTGTTTTTGGGGAAGACATGCATCTTCGACCATGAGTGCAGGAGCGCGAACCAGACGGCCCGGATATACCATACGGAGCTGAAACGGGTGAAGGGCGAGACCACAGGGGCCGGGGAGGAGCTGGTGCAGCTTTTGGCCAAGGCGTATCTGCCCAGGATCGAGGGCAGCAGGGGGACCATAGAGCTTATCGAGAGCGGGATTTTGAAGGAGATGAGCGTGAGCTGTGATATAGGGCGCAGGGTATGCGGCATCTGCGGCAAGATGAGCTGTGAGCATGTGAGGGGCAGGAGCTATGAGGGGAAGGTAGCCCATACCATACTGATGGAGCCCTCGGACGCGTATGAGTGCTCGTTCGTGGCGGTGCCGGCCCAGAGGGGCGCGGGGGTCGTAAAGAACGCAAAGGTGGAGAAGATCTTGGCGCGGGATGCAGAGGGGGAGGTGACGCTGACCAAGTCCCAGGTGCGGGAGATAGGCGAGAGGTTCAGGGAGGTCTCGGAGAAGGCGCGCTGGGGCGAGAAGTACCGGATGGAGCTGGAGCGGGGCGTTCTCAAGTACAGCGCCATCGCCCAGCCGGATATGCCCAGACGCGTGATGGAGAGCGCCGTGAAGGCCCTGGGCGTTGAGGAGCTGGCGGAGATGGAGAGGACCTATCGGGGGATGGCGGAGAAGGCGCTGCCGCTGAGGCCCCAGCTGATGCCCGGGAGAAAGGAGGGGCGTAGGGACGGAAACAGGGATTTTCTGATCTGATCGGGGAGTGAGAACGAAAACTATAATATACTATTAAATTTTTGAGGAGGATAATTTTATGGCTTACTATGAGAACGTCAGTTTGGAGAAGGGCATGTATTCTGTGCCGGGCAAGAGCTTCAGCCAGGTGCTGGAGGAGATGGACAGCTCTGAGAACTACCGGGGCACGCCATTGGAGGGGCTGGACGCGTATCAGCGGCAGCTGAAGCGGTACGCCATCAAGGTGGGCGGGCCGGAGTCCAGCAGCGTGGAGAGCTTTTTCAGGAACAGCCAGAGCGCGGCGCTGTTCCCGGAATATGTGGCCCGGGCCGTCAGGCAGGGCATGGAGAGCGGGCCAAGCGTGGAGGACCTGGTGGCGACGGTGACAAAGATCGACGCCATGGACTACCGCAGCATAGTGGCCGAGCCCGAGGCCGAGGGGGACGACGGAAGCCTGACGGCGGTGGCGGAGGGAGCCGTGCTGCCCAGCACGAAGATACATACCAGCCAGAACCTTGTGAAATTGCAGAAGCACGGGCGGATGCTGGTGAGCACCTATGAGGCCCTGCGCTTTCAAAAGCTGGACCTGCTGACGGTGACTCTGCGGCAGATAGGGGCCTATATCGCCGGGGCCCAGGTGAAGGACGCGGTGGACGTGCTTATGAAGGGGGAGGACGGCAAGTCCGGGCTGACCTTTAAGAAGGGCACGCCAAGCTATGCGGACTTTGTCGGGCTCTGGGCGGCCATGGCCCCCTATGAGCTGAACACGGTGGTGGCCGGGACGGCGGCCATGCAGAAGCTTTTGCAGGTGGAAGAGTTCAAGGACGCCCAGGCGGGGATGAACTTCCAGGGCACAGGCAGGCTCTGCACACCGCTGGGCGCGAAGCTTGTGCACGTGCCGGGGATGGAAGCGGACAAGATAGTGGTGCTGGATAAGGGCTGCGCGCTGGAGATGGTTCAGTCCGGGGACGTAACCATGGACTGCGACAAGCTGATAGACAGGCAGCTTGAGCGGGCCGGGATAAGCGTTATCAGCGGCTTTGCCAGGATATTCAAGGACGCGGCCGCGGGCCTTGACTGCGGGACCGGCGAGGGCTAAAAAACTAGAGTGGGAGAAAATGGGAGGGTTTAGGCGTGATAATCGATATTGAGAACGTGACGGAGAAATTCAAGCTTTACAGCGGCGAGGAGCTGGACGGCACGGAGCCCGGCAGGGACGGCCTGTGCCGGGAGATATGCAGAGAGTGCGCCGCCGAGGTGACGGGCAGGGTGAGGCCCGAGGTGATGCAGAGGAACGACCCGGACGACATAGGGGCCCTTGAGAGCCTTGCGGCGGCGGAGGCCTTTTACCAGCTGGCGGACCTGGACCAGAGGACGGCCCCGCTGGCGGTGAGTTCGCGGGAGATGAAGATAGAGCTTGGGGACAGGCTGGGGGCGGCGGGAAGGCTTAGAGACGGAAAGCGGCTGGCCTGCGTGAGGCTGCTTGTGGAGTACGAATTCTATTTTAGAGCGATCTGAGAGGGGGCAGATTTTGATGGGGAGGGCAAGGGAGATACTGCTGGGGCTGCTGGAGGCGTTTCGGGATGCAATGCCGGGGGCGGAGTTCCGGGAGGCGCTGGACGCCAGGGAGGGCTTCAGGCCGGCGGGGCGGGTCTGGGTCCTGGGGTCGGTGCAGAAGGAGAGCGAGCAGGGGGACCAGTGGAGCGCGAAGCTCGCCTTTACGGTGTACGGGCCGGGGGGAGATGGGGTCCGGGAGGTGCTGGACGGGATGATAAGGACCGCCAAGGACAGCCAGCCGCTGCTGTCGGGGGTGGAGAGCGGGCCGGGGGCAAAGGGCGCGGGCGCTGTGGCGGCGGGGTGCGTGCTGAGCTTTTTTAGGCCGGGGAGCGCCGGAGGGTCCGGCGGGACGAAGGTCACGTACCCGGTGGAGATAGACGGAGCGGCATATACCGTCACCGGTTGGAAGGCGGCCGGCGGGGCCTTTGAAGGGGGGCTTACCGCCATAGGGGAGAGCGAGCCCTTCTATTATAAAAGCGGCGGGGAGTTTACAGTGGAGCTGCAGGGGCTCAGCATGGAGAGGCCGGAGGAGCTTGAGGGCTTTACTCTGCGGCTTGGGGACCAGAGGGTGATGTATACAGGGTGCAGGTGGAAAAGCCTTTCGGCGGGGGGCAGCGGAGTGCTGGCCGCCGGGGGGAGGATAGCTTTGGAGGGGGAATGAATGTATGGAGAGCCTGGAGAGAGCGGAGGAGCTGAGCAGGGAGATAGAGCGGGACAGCAGGCGGTATCCCGCGGAGCTTTAAAAGGGGGATCGGATGGAGCTGATGACCATGAGCTTTAAGGGGATGTGCTGGCGGGTGAACCCCACGGAGCTGCGGGTGGAGTACGCCCAGAACGTGAAGGAGACCGCGCTGCCCTTTAGGGGCAGCAGGCTGACGGACCTGGGGGCAAAAAAGCGCAGGGTACTGGGGCAGGGGTACTTTGTGGGGAAGGACTGCATGGAGCAGTGGAGAAGGCTTGAGGGGCTCTTTCAGGAGGGGGGCCCGGGCAGCTTGCAGCTGCCGGGGATGGAGCCCATGAGGGCGGTGCTGTCGGAGCTTCGGCTGCTGGGCGAGGCGGGCAGGGGGCTTGTGAAGTACAGCTTCGCCTTTGTGGAGACCTGGGCCGGGGAGAGCTATCGGGGCCAGGGGACCCATAGGGCCGCCCAGGGTGAGAGCCTTTGGGACTATGCGGGGAGGTACGGATGGGATATGGAGGAGCTGAGGGCGGCGAACACCCATATAAGGGACATCGCCTGCCTTGGGCAGGGAGAGGAGGTGTATGCGCCGTGACGTTTTGGGGCGCTTTGCAAAGGGGCGGGCAGATGCTGCTGGGGGACCCGGTGGAGGCGGTGCTCTCATTTGACAGGGACGCGCCCGCGGACCAGCTTAAGGCGGTGTTCCCGGCGGACAGGATATGGGAGGACTTGGGCGAGGTCCTTGTGTATGAGGGCGGGAAGGGCGTGTTCAGGGGGATAGTGGACGAGCAGAACACGAGGCTTTCTTCGGAGGGGCTGTTGGTGGAGCTGGTGTGCAGGAGCAGGGAGGCGCTGCTGCTGGACAGCGAGGCGGAGCCCGCGGCCATCAAGAGGCCGTCGCTGGAGAGCATACATAGGCGGCTGCTGGAGCCGCTGGGCTTTGAGAGGGTCATAGGCGGCGAGGGCGTGATGCCGGGGGAGCTGAGAGTGGAGAAGGGGACCTCATGCTGGCAGGTGCTTAGAGACTTCTGCGGGGAGTATCTGGGCACGGAGCCCTATGTGGACTTTGAGGGGGTGGTGCATTGCGAGGGGGCAGAGGAGCGCAGGGTGAAGCTTGACAGTATCATCGGGGCGGAGCTCTGCAGGCTGCCGTATAAGAGGCTGAGCGAGGTATATAAGCAGGGGTACGGGGGCGGGTATGACGCCGTTTACAGGGACCCGGAGGCCCCGGCGGCGCGCAGGAGGTATGTGAGCGCCCAGAGCGGCAGGAACCCCAGGGAGATGCTGGAGAGGGCGAAGAAGGGCAGCGGGCTGCTGACGGTGGCGTCTGAGGGGATGGTCTGGCCGCTGATAGGAGCCAGGGCGGACGTTGAGGTGCCGGGGATGGGTAAGTTTACTGGGTGCGCCGTGGAGAGGGGCACGTATTATTTGAATAGAAGCGGCGGGCGCACGAAGCTTACGCTGGAAACGGGGGATGGAGATGTGGCTGACAAAAAGGCTTAGGGGAGCGGGGGAAGTGAAGCTGAGCTTTGGGCAGGTGGAGGACGGCGGGCTGTCGGTAAGGGGGGAGAGCCTTTATGAGGAGCCCCAGCAGCTTATGCCCTATGGGCTTATGAGCGTGGCGGAGGCCGGGCGGCAGGCGGTTATGCTGGACGGGTACTGCGCCGGGGTGGCAGGGGCACCGGACGGGGACCTGCGGGCCGGGGAGGTCAGGCTGTACTCCGCCGGGGGCGCGGAGATATGCCTTGACAATTCCGGAAGGGTGATAATAAACGGCCAGGTCTTTGGGCCGAAGGAGGGTTAGAGGTCTTGGATACGATGGTGAAGGACGGCGGTTATGTGCCCGGGGCCGGGGGGCTGCCAGTTGTGGTGGAGGGGCTTTCGGAGCTGCTGAACTGTGTGGGGCTCAGTTTGTCCCTTAGGCAGGGGAGGTTTCCGTATGACCGGGATATGGGCAGCAGGCTGTATCTCTTGGACAGGCGGGATGAGCACGCGGCGGACAGGGCCCTGGCCATGGCCAACGAGGCGCTGCTTTGGCTGCCGGGGGTCAGGGCGGAGGCTGTTGAGATAGGAGACGGGGGGATGGTGTTCAGGGTGTCCACCCCCCTTGGAGAGGGGAGCGTTGAGATTGGAGAGCTATAGGGATATTTTGGAGCGCATGAGGGCCAGGTATATAGAGGAGAGCGGCAATAGGCCGGAGGATGTGTCGGATATCGGCATACGCCTTAGGGTCATGGCCGGGGAGGTCTATAGGCTGCAGGCGCGGATGGACTGGCTTTGGAAGGAGGCCTTTCCTGAGACGGCCAGCGGGGCGCAGCTGGACCTGCACGGGGCCCAGAGAGGCGTCGTCCGGGGCGGCAGCGGGAAGGCCCGGGGGGTGCTGGCATTCTCAAGGTATGTGCCCATAAGCTTTGACCTGGT
Organism: uncultured Eubacteriales bacterium; assembly: GCA_910584745.1. Classification (GTDB taxonomy): domain Bacteria; phylum Bacillota; class Clostridia; order Oscillospirales; family Acutalibacteraceae; genus Acutalibacter. The sequence continues at coordinate 28,279 of CAJUDG010000011.1, read as the reverse complement.
GATACCCAAGGGGACCATATGCGCGTCCTCGGGTGAAAACGCGGCGGAGTATGAGACCACGGAGGAGGCGGTGCTGGCGGCGGGGTCGGTGACTGTGTCCGTGCCGGCCAGGGCGGTTACCGGGGGCAGCGCCGGGAACGCGGCGGCGGGGTATATCAATACCCTGGTGTCGGAGGTGACGGGTATAAACTATGTGACGAACCCCAGCGCCTTTTCCGGGGGCACGGACCCCGAGAGCGACGGGGACTATCGGGCCAGGATCCTGGCGGGGATAGGAAGGCTTGAGGGCTTTGGCAGCGCCGGGTATTATGAGGGCATCGCTCTGGAGCAGGCCGGGGTGAAGTCGGCCCAGGCGGGGATACCCGAAGGGGGCGCCGGGGCGGCGGTGTACGTCTGGGGGGACGGAGAGGCCGTGCCGGAGGAGGCCGTGGGGGAGCTTCAGGAGAAGCTAAATGGCATGTGCCCGCTGGGCGTGACTGTGACGGTCCAGGGGGCCAGCACAAAGAAGGTGGCCGTGGGGGCCACGCTGAGGATGCGCCAGGGGGCGGATTACAGCGCGGCATCGGCGGCGGTTACGGCAGCCATAAAGGCGTGGCTTGGCAAGAGGTCCGTGGGTGAGAGCGTGTATATGGCGGATATCCAGCGCGTTATCCTGGACGCGGACCCGGGCGTGGGCCGGGTGGAGTTTCTGAGCGCCAGCAAGGACCATGAGGGAGCGCTGGGGGTGGTGCCCATCGCGGGCATGGTGTCGCTTAAGGAGGGGACATGATGGACAGTGTGGAGAATATGCGGAAGGTGCTCAATGAGTCCGGGGCGTATAAGCTCAGTGGGGACAGCGCCGTCGATCGGGAGCTTGGGGCCTATGGGGCGGGGCTGGGGCCGGTGGAGGAGGGCTTGCGGAGGCTGGAGGAGGATATGTTCGCCCTGACCGCCGGGGAGGAGCGGCTTGGGGCCTGGGAGCGGCTTTACAGGCGGCAGGCCTCATGGGCGGACCCGGAGACCCGCAGGCGGGGCGTGGCCGCAGCCTTGTCCCGGCGGGGCGGGCCGGTGCTCTCGGGGGATATTGAGGGCATACTGGAGGCGGCGGGGATAAAGGGCGCTGCCCGGTTTGAGGGCGGGAAGGTTATCATCACCGTTGCGGAGTATCTGGGGGTCACTGAGGAAGAGGCCGGGAGGCTGCTTTCGAGGCTTTTGCCGCTGGGTCTCCAGTGGGAGACGGAGGCGGCGGGGGCGTGATATGAGGGTAAAGGGCGCGGGGCTTTGGCTTCGCGCCTTTTTGCATTTTACCCCTATGGGCGGGCATATATTTATACCATACTTATCACCTATCTGTAAGGAGTGTATGAATATGAAAAAGACCGCCGCCGCAATACTTGCCGTCGCCCTTATCCTGCTGTGCTTCCCCGCGCCCTCGGCTTTGGGCGAGGGGGTGGAGGTGTCCGCGCCCGCCGCCGTGCTTATGGAGGCCGGGACCGGGCGGGTGCTGTTTGAGAAGAACGCCCATGAGGTGCGGCCCTGCGCGTCCATTACGAAGGTAATGACGCTGTGCCTGACCTTTGACGCTCTGGAGAGCGGACAGCTGAACATCACGGACCAGCTTTCGGCATCGGCCCACGCGGCGTCCATGGGGGGCTCTGACATCTGGCTTAAGGAGGGGGAGCTGATGAGCGTGGACGACCTTATCAAGGCCACGGTGATAATGAGCGCCAACGACGCGGCGGTGGTGCTGGCCGAGAACGTGGCCGGCAGCGAGGAGGCCTTTGTCCAGAGAATGAACGAGCGGGCCGGGGAGCTGGGCATGGAGGAGACAGTTTTTAAGAACTGCAACGGCCTGGACGAGGAGGGGCATGTGACAAGCGCCTATGACGTGGCACTTATGAGCAGGGAGCTTATCAGACACGAGAAGATAAAGGACTATACCCTCACCTGGATAGACTATGTGCGGGACGGGGCCACACAGCTTGTGAACACAAATAAGCTCATACGGAGCTATAAGGGCATAACGGGGCTTAAGACCGGGACAACGTCTCAGGCGGGGAGCTGCATAACCGCCACGGCGGAGAGGAACGGGCTGAGGCTTATCGCCGTTATACTGGGCGCGGGCAGCACCGACGACAGGTTCAAGGACGCGGCGGCCCTTTTGGACTATGGCTTCGGGGGATGGTCGGTGACGGTGCCCGAGAGCCCGGCGCTGCCTGACGTGCCGGTGAAGGGGGGTATGGAGGAGACCGTGGGGGCTGTGGCCGGGGAGAGCCCGGAGATACTTATGGAGACGGCCTCTATGGGGGAGATAGAGCAGGACATAAGCTGGGTCCCGGAGCTTCGGGCCCCGGTGAGGAAGGGGGACGTTATCGGAAGGATAACCTACTCGGCCAAGGGGGAGACAGTGGCACAGGTGGACATAACCGCGGCGGGGGACGTTGAGAAGATAAGCTTTTCCTCGGCGTTCACCTATCTGCTGCACAGCTTTCTGGGGCTGTAAAAAAGTTTTTAGACAATCTCCGAAACTTGCCTTGCAAAATGCTTTGGTTTATTGTACAATAGAAGCAGAAAAAAGTTTCCGCCCCGTCCGGGCGGGCAAAGGAGTTTTGAAAATGCCGCTAAAATTGGACGACAGGTATTTAAAAGGCTTTATTTCCCAGCACGAGTATGAGGGCATCGGGGCCGCTGTCAAGTGCGCCGCCGATCAGCTCATGTCCCAGAAGGGCCAGGGCAGCGACTTCCTCGGCTGGGTCACTCTGCCGGAGGACTACGATAAGGAGGAGTTCGCGCGCATAAAGGCCGCCGCAGAGCGCATAAAGAAGAACTCCCAGGTGTTCATCGTCATCGGCATCGGCGGTTCGTATCTAGGGGCCAGGGCGGCCATCGAGTTTTTGAAGTCGGATAAGTACAACGACCTTCCCAAGGACACCCCGGACATCTACTTTACCGGCAACTCCATCAGCTCCACGGCGCTGCAGGAGCTGGTGACCCTGTGCGAGGGCAGGGACGTGTCCATCAACATGATCTCGAAGTCAGGCACCACCACTGAGCCCGCAATAGCTTTCCGGGTGTTCAGGGAGCTGCTTGAGAAGAAGTACGGCAAGGAGGGCGCCAGGGAGCGCATCTTCTGCACCACCGACAAGGCCAGGGGCACGCTGAAGCAGCTGGCCGACAAGGAGGGCTTTGAGACCTTCGTGGTGCCCGACAACGTGGGCGGGCGCTTCTCGGTACTGACGGCGGTGGGGCTTCTGCCCATTGCCGTGGCGGGCTGTGACATCGACGCTCTGATGGGCGGGGCCAGAAGGGCCATGAAGGCCTATACCAGCGTGGAGCTTGACGAGAACGACTGCTATAAGTACGCGGCCATACGCAATATCCTCTATAATAAGGGCAAGTCCGTGGAGGTAATGGTGAGCTATGAGCCCTGCTATGCCATGATGAACGAGTGGTGGAAGCAGCTCTATGGCGAGAGCGAGGGCAAGGACCAGAAGGGCCTGTTCCCGGCTTCCGTGGTGTTCTCCACCGACCTGCACTCTCTGGGCCAGTATATCCAGGACGGGCGGCGGCAGCTCTTTGAGACGGTGGTGCTCATCGACGAGCCAAAGCACCAGGTCACCCTTGGGAAGGACCCCGAGGACGTGGACGGCCTCAACTACCTTGAGGGGCGCAGCATGGCCTTTATAAACGAGAAGGCCTTTGAGGGCACGGTGCTGGCCCATAACGACGGCGGGGTGCCCAATGTGGTGCTGCACGCCAGCGACTTCTCTGAGGACACCCTGGGGCAGATAATCTACTTCTTTGAGAAGGCCTGCGCCATCTCCGGCTATATGCTGGGGGTGAACCCCTTTGACCAGCCGGGCGTTGAGAGCTATAAGAAGAATATGTTCGCACTTTTGGGCAAGCCCGGGTACGAGGACCAGAAGGCCGCGCTGGAGAAGCGCATAAACGGCTGATAAATCCGACCCTTTCAGCCCGGGCTCTTGGGCTGAGGAAAATATAACAAAACAAAGGAGAGTTATCATGGTTACTCTTTTAACAGGAAAAAAAGGCTCTGGCAAGACGAAGAAGCTCATCGAGATGGTGAACGTGGCCCTGGAGAAGTCCAACGGCAACGTGGTGGTCATCGAGAAGGGCAAGCAGATGACCTATAATATCCCCTACGCCGCAAGGCTTGTGGACTCTGACGCCTATGACATAAAGGGGGCCCAGACCCTGCAGGGCTTTATCTGCGGCATCTGCGCGGGCAACTATGACGTGACGGACATCTTTGTGGACTCCACATTGAAGATAACCGGCACGGGCGCGGGGGAGATAGAGCCCCTTGTAGAGGAGCTCAAGAAGCTGAGCCAGTCCGCGGACACCAACATAGTGCTGTCCGTTTCCGCCGCCGAGGAGGACATCCCCGCGGGCATTATGGACTGCGTGCTGAAATAAGTCTTGACAAATCCCGGGAGGGAAACTATAATATACTGAGGTATGGCGCGAAATGGAAATCGATCTTAGGAAGCTTTTTCAGGGGGAGGACGGCTTTGACCGTAACTCCAACGGCGTAATCGAGCGTCAGTATGAGCTGGACCTTTCCGGGGTGGAATTGGGCGGTGCCAAGCCGTTTTGTGCGCCCGTGAAGGTCAGAGCCCGGCTGAGGGGCTTTGCTGGGTCGGTGGAGCTGAACGCGGCGGTGGAGTATACCATGAGTATGCCCTGCGACCGGTGCGCGGAGCTCGTGACGCGCGAGTATACCAGGGAGTTCTCCCACACCCTGGTCAGGGAGAGCCGGGAGGACACGGGAGAGTTTATCACCGTGCCTGACGAGCGGCTGGACCTTGACGCCCTGGTGCTGGAGGACCTGATTATGGACATGCCCGGGCAGTATCTTTGCAGGGAGGACTGCAAGGGGCTCTGCCCCAGCTGCGGAAAGAACCTGAACGAGGGGCCGTGTGAATGTATAGAGCCGCAGGTGGACCCCAGGCTTGAGGTCTTGAGGCAGCTGCTGTAAATTTGCCAAGAACTATCCACTATAGATTAAGGAGGTGCTGAAAATGGCGGTACCCAAGAGAAAATTGTCCAGTGCCCGCAAGAATAAGCGGCGCTCTAACGTGTGGAAGCTGCAGCCCCCCGCGCTGATGAAGTGCCCCCAGTGCGGCGAGTATAAGGCTCCCCACCGTGTCTGCTCACACTGCGGTTTCTATAATAACCGGAAAGTGGTCGACAAAGGAGCGTAAGCGAGTTTGTCGTACAAGGTGCGCGTAAGCGAGCTTTGTCGGACATGGGAGCGTAAAGGGATCATGTGACCACGAGAAGGGAACGCCGGAGGAATTGGCGCTCCCTTTTTTGTTTAGGTATATTGGAGGTGCGTTTGGATGCGTATAGACAGCAGGATCGTTGATGGGTTCCTGGCCGGGGAGCCGACGGGCAGGTTCAGGGACGAGTGGTGTTTTGGGGGAGAGCACCCGCCATATGCGGAGCCGGAGGGCTCGGAGCGGGAGCGGGTCAGGGAGGTGTACCGCCAGGTGCTGGACTGTGCCGGGGACTTCTCCCCGGTGAACAGGCCTGTGTGGGACCGGATGTTCCCCAAATGGCGGGAGCAGACCGCCGGGGTGGAGCTGATGCTGATAGTGGGCTATCCCGAACCCTACGACGCGGTGAGCACCAGGGACCCACAGGGGGGCGAGGCCATCATCCTGGATATGCTCCGCTGGACGGCGTACCTGGGGCATATCAAAGAGGCCGCCGGGAATATGCTCACCCACGAGCTGACCCACTCCCTCATCTCACTGAGAGCGCCGGAGGTCGTGGAGGACGGGGAGCGCGGCGGATACCTGAGCCGCCTTGACGCCCTGGCCTTTAACGAGGGCTTTGCCCATTTGCTGTCCTTTAGGGGCATGGAGCTTGACAAGGTGGACTGGAGCCAGTACGGCGAGGTGCGGGACAGGAGCCGGGAGAGGCTGAGAGCGGCCATGGAATGTGGAGAGCCGGGCGAGCAGGAGCGGCTGATATATGAGGGCACGGCCGGGAGATATTTTGACAAGTTCCTCTGCATGGCCGGGATGTTCTATCTCGAGGAGGTATGGGCCCGGGAGGGCGTAGAGGGCCTTGAGCGGGAGTTTGCCCGGGGGCATAGGGGCTTTGCGGGAAGATGCGCGGGGTGTCAGTGATATGGTGACGGTAACAGGAGTGGAGCCCGGCAGCCGCGCCGCACACGCGGGCATAGAGCCGGGGGACAGGCTCATAAGCATAAACGGACATGAGATAGGGGATATTTTAGATTACCGCTTCTTTGAGACCGAGCGGGAGCTGCGGCTGGTTTTGAGCCGGGGGGATAAAGAGTACAGGCTGGAGCTTGTAAAGCCCCGGTACGCTGGGCTTGGGCTGGAGTTTGAGAGCTATCTTATGGATAGGGAGCGGTCCTGCCGGAATAAGTGCGTGTTCTGCTTTATCGACCAGCTTCCAAAGGGTATGCGGGAGACGCTGTACTTTAAGGACGACGACGATAGGCTGAGCTTTCTCTTTGGGAACTATATCACCCTGACAAATATTGACGACAGGGAAGTGGACAGGATTCTGCAAATGCACATCAGCCCCATCAACGTCTCTGTGCACACCATGGACCCGGAGCTTCGGTGCAGGATGATGAACAACCGATTTGCCGGGGAGAGCCTTCGGCATCTGTACCGGCTGGCAAAGGGGGGCGTTGGGCTTAACTGCCAGATAGTGCTCTGCCCGGGGCTCAACGACGGGGAGGCGCTGGAATTTACCCTTGGGGAGCTCTGCGGCCTTGAGGGGAGTTTACAGAGCGTGGCCTGTGTGCCGGTGGGGCTGACCCGGTATAGGGAGGGGCTCTACCCGCTGACAGCCTTTGACAGGGAGACGGCCAATGAGGCCCTGGACATTATAGAGCGCTGGGGGGATATATGCAAGGCTCAGAGGGGGGCAAGGACCGTGTACGCCTCGGACGAGCTGTATATCCTGGCCGGGCGGGAGCTGCCGCCTCTGGAGTTCTATGAGGACTTTCCACAGATAGAGAACGGCGTGGGGATGCTTAGAGACTTGGAGGACAGCTTTATGTGGGCGATGGAGGAGGCCGGGGACCTGACGCTGAGCAGCCCCAGGCGCGTGACCATACCCACCGGGGAGTGCGGGTTTGAATTTTTGAATAAAATGCTTGACGTGCTGCGGGATAGGTGCCATAATTTAAGCATAGACCTGGTCCCTGTAAGAAATGATTTCTTTGGGGGGACAGTGAACGTCACCGGGCTTCTGACCGGCGGGGACATCTGCGCGAAGCTGGCCGGAAGGGAGCTGGGGGACGCGGTGCTCATAGCCAATAATATGCTGAGGGCCGGCGAGGACGTGTTCCTGGACGATATGACCCTTTCGGAGCTGTCGGAGCGGCTGGGAGTGACCGCGGTGAGAGTGGGCGGGTCCGGGGAGGACCTGTTCGCCGCTGTCATGGGCATTGAGCGGACGGATGGAGCCGGGCACGATCCGTATGAGTATAAGAGCTGGGAGGTATAATATGTCAAAACCGATAGTCGCCATCGTGGGCAGGCCCAACGTGGGCAAGTCCACCCTTTTCAATAAGATAGTGGGCCGCAGGCTGTCCATCGTGGAGGACACCCCCGGGGTCACCAGGGACCGTATCTTCGGGGACGCGGAGTGGTGCGGGCGGACGTTCTCACTGGTGGACACGGGGGGGCTTGAGCCAGCTTCCCGGGACGTGCTGCTGACCCAGATGCGCGAGCAGGCCCAGATAGCCATAGACTCGGCCAGCGCCATAATCTTCGTCACGGACATCCGCACGGGGGTCACCGCCACGGACCAGGAGGTGGCGGACCTGCTCTTAAAAAGCGGCAGGCCGGTGGTGCTCTGCGTGAACAAATGCGACAGCGTGGGCCAGCCGCCGGTGGAGTTCTATGAGTTCTATAACCTGGGGCTGGGGGACCCGGTGATGGTGTCCTCGGTCCACGGCCATGGCACCGGGGACCTTTTGGACCGGGTGATGGAGTCCCTGCCAGAGCAGCAGGAGGAGGAGCCCGACGGGGACATCATCAAGGTGGCCGTTATCGGCAAGCCCAACGTGGGCAAGTCGTCGCTTGTGAACCGGGTGGCCGGGGAGAACCGCTGCATAGTCTCGGACATGGCGGGGACCACCAGGGACGCGGTGGACATGACCATAGAGAATGAGTTTGGCACCTTCACATTTATAGACACGGCGGGGCTTAGAAGGAAGTCCAAGGTGGAGGACTCGGTGGAGTATTACAGCAACCTGCGGGCCGAGATGGCCGTGGAGCGGGCGGACGTGTGCCTGATACTGATCGACGGCACGGTGGGCTTTACGGACCAGGACTCCAAGGTGGCGGGCATTGCCCACGAGGCCGGGAAGGGCTGTATCGTCTGCGTCAACAAGTGGGACGCGGTGGAGAAGGACGATAAGACCATGGAGCAGATGCGGCTTAAACTGGCCGAGGACTTCTCCTTTATGAGCTACGCGCCCATCATCTTCATCTCCGCCAAGACCGGCCAGAGGCTTAGCCGGATGTTCGAGCTTATAAAGCTGGCGGCCATGAGCAACGCCATGCGGGTGACCACAGGGGCCCTGAACGACGTGCTGGCCCAGGCGGTAAACCGGGTGCAGCCCCCCACGGACAAGGGGCGCAGGCTTAAGATATACTATATGACCCAGGCGTCCACAAAGCCGCCCACCTTCGTGTGCTTTGTGAACGACCACGAGCTGTTCCACTACTCATACCAGCGGTACATCGTGAACCGCATAAGGGAGACCTTCGGGCTTGAGTGCACGCCGGTGCGGCTGATGATAAGGGATAAAAAGGACGAAAAAGAGTAAATTTAGGGGGCATGAACATGCAGGCGAAGGCAGTCGTTATACTTGCGCTGATAATTTCGGCGGTGATAGGCTATCTGCTGGGCGGGATAAACTGGGCCATAATCCTGACCCGCATCGTCCAGCGAAGGGACATCCGGGACCAGGGCAGCGGCAACGCGGGCATGACCAACGTGCTCAGAAGCGTGGGGAAGCTGCCGGCGCTGCTGACCTTTGTGGGGGACTTTTTAAAGTGCGTGGCGGCGGTGCTTCTCAGCCAGCTGATAATGAACTGGATGTTCATGAGCCCGGATATCCTGTTTACAGACCGCGCCCCTGCCGGGGAGCTGCTGCGCTGCGCCCGGTACATAGCGGGGGCGGCCTGCGTGGTGGGGCATATCTTCCCCGTATACTACGGCTTTCGCGGCGGCAAGGGCATAGTGGCCGCGGCAGCCATGATAGCCCTTACGGACTGGCGGGTGTTTTTGGCGGTCATTGCCACATTTGGCGTACTGTTTTTGTGGAAGAAGATAATCTCCCTGGCCTCTGTGGCCTGCGCGGCGCTGTACCCGGTGTATACGTTCCTGATAGTGTTCTTTGTGGATTTTCGCGGGTGGGGATACCCTATGTGGTACTTACTGACGGCGGTTGGGGTCAGCCTGTTTGTGGGGGTGCTGGTGCTGGTGAAGCATAGGGCGAATATCGGAAGGCTGCTTAGGGGCGAGGAGAAGCCTATTGTGGGGAAGAAGTAGGGGGGAGTGGTATGGACTGTAATTTTATAACGGCGGAGAGCCGGTTCAACTTCCGGGCAGCGGCGGTGATATCCCACGGCGGAAAGCTTCTGGGGATGCGCGATAAGGCGGACAGTGACCACTTCCACTACCTGCCGGGGGGACGCGTACACTTGAACGAGACCATGGAGGAGGCTTTGCAGAGGGAAATTTGGGAGGAGCTGGGCGTATCTGCCAGGGTGGTACGGCCCCTGTGGCTTCGGGAGAGCCTTGACGGAGGGGACGAGCCGCCATATCATGGCTTTGAGATGTACTTTCTGGTGGAGCTGGATTGGGGCGCTCTGCCCAGCCTGGAGGGGTCCTTTGACAGGGTAGATACAGATGGCTGCCGGCACTCGTTTCAGTGGCTGGAGCTTGGGAACTCGCCGGACTATATCCACCCGGATTTTGTTCAGGAAAGTTTCCCGAATCTGCCGGAGCGGCTTACTCTTGTACATGATAAGAACGGTCCGGCTGCTCTGCCAGGCGGCGACGTTAAATTTTCCACCCCCGAAGGCCTTTTCAACTTCCGCACAGCCGGCGTCTTCGTGCGAAACGGCCTGCTGCTTGCCATGAAGGAGCCAAACATCGACCACTACTACCTGCCCGGGGGGCGGGTGCGCATGAACGAGACCATGGAGGAGGCCCTGCGCCGGGAGATGGGCGAGGAACTGGGGCTGGGCGCCCGGGCCATCAGGCCCCTATGGCTGTGCGAGAGCTTCTTTGTGCTGGGGGACAGGCCGGTGCATGAGATAGCGATGTACTATCTTGCAGAGCTCGACTGGGAGGGGCTGCCCGCTCTGGAGGGGGAATTTTCCAGGGCCGACAGCGACGGCGAGGAGCATATCTACCGCTGGCTCACGCCGGAGGAGGTGCGCTCGGTGCGGATATACCCGGTCCCGATGCAGGAGTGCTGGCCCGAGCTGCCCGAGGAGTTTACCTTTTACAGCGACGTCAGGGACCGTCGAATCCTGTAAAAATTTACAGAAAATTCACACTTTTACACATCTTGCGCTCCAGGGATTGACTTTTGCCTCGGAATGTATTATCATTAGGATTAGCTCCAATAATATTTTCAGATAAAAATCCCGGGCGGAGGGCTGTTTTTGGGCCCTCATAGTCCCATAGGAAGTGGAAATTTGGATAAATATGTTATTCGTGGCGGCCATCGCCTGTGCGGCGAGGTCATAATAAACGGCGCTAAAAATGCCGCGGTGGCCATACTGCCCGCGGTTATACTGTCCGACTCCCCCTGCCGCATCGAGAACCTGCCGGATATCTCCGACGTGAAGAACGCCGCGTATATCCTGGAGGAGATGGGGGCCCTTGTGAGCTATCCGGACCGGCACACCATAGATATCGACCCCAGGCCCATAGAGACCCATGTGGTCAGCGCCGACGTGGCAAGGCGTATGCGGGGCTCATACTACTTTATCGGCGCGCTTCTGGGCCGGTGCCGGCAGGCGCTGGTGCCGCTGCCGGGGGGCTGCGACTTTGGGGTGCGGCCCATCGACCAGCATTTGAAGGGCTTTGAGGCTCTGGGCTGCGAGCACAGCCTGGATAACGGCGGCATGATATCCGTTACGGCACAGAATGATCTCTTTGGGGCGCATATATACCTGGACGTGGTCTCTGTTGGGGCCACCATAAACATCATGCTGACGGCCGTGAAGGCCCGGGGCGTGACCGTTATAGAGAATGCCGCAAGAGAGCCCCATGTGGTGGACCTTGCTAACTTCCTGAACACCATGGGCGCGGACGTGCGGGGCGCGGGCACCGACACCATCAAGATACACGGCGTCCAGCAGCTGCGGGGCGTGACCTATGCCATCATTCCCGACCAGATAGAGGCGGGCACCTATATGATGGCCGCCGCCGCCACCCGGGGGGATATAACCGTGAAGAACGTGACCCCGCAGCATCTGGCCTCTATCTCCGCGAAGCTTGTGGAGATGGGCGTGCACGTGGAGGAGGGGGACGACACTGTCCGGGTCACCTGCGACAGGCAGCTTAGAAAATGCAACGTGAAGACCCTGCCCCACCCGGGCTTTCCCACGGACATGCAGCCCCAGATAACCACCCTGCTCTCAGCGGCGGGGGGCATCAGCATGGTCACCGAGAGCATCTACAGCGGCGGGCGCTTTAAGTATGTGGACGAGCTGAGAAAGATGGGCGCAAAGATAACCGTCGAGGGGAGCCTTGCGGTGGTGGAGGGCGTACCCATGCTAAAGGGCGCGCCGGTGCGGGCTCTGGACCTGCGGGCCGGGGTAGCCATGGTGCTTGCGGGGCTAATGTGCGACGGCGTGACACAGGTGGAGAACATCAAGTATATCGAGCGGGGCTATGAGAATATAGTGGACAAGCTGGCAAGCCTTGGGGCGGACATATACCTGGAAAAGGCCCCGGAGCGGGCGGTCTACCAGATCGGATAAGAGGGGTGGACAGGAGAAACGGGAAATGGGCCGGGGAGATTTTGCGTATGCAGAACCCCGACGGCACCTGGGGAAGCCAGTTCCATACCCTATCCATGCCGGACCGCCGACAGGGTCTCATCACCACGGAGCAGGCCCTAAGGCGGCTGAAAATACTGGGCTTCACCATTGAGGACGAGCCCATAAGGCGGGCCGTGGACTGCATGTGCGCCTGCCTTAGAGGTGAGCGTAAGATAGACGATTATTGGGAGAAGGGCCACGACTGGGCGCTGTTTACAAGGCTTATGCTGGGCGCCTGGGTGCGGGAGTTTACGCCGGAGGAGCCCGAGGCCCTGGATGTCGCCAGGCAGTGGGCCCGGGTCATAGAGAGCACCTTTGCAAACGGCGGGTGCGACCGGGATGCCTACCGGGAGGCGTATGACCGGGAGTTCAACTCGCCCATACGCGGCGGGCGCGAGAGGGACTTTGTGGACTTCTACCATGTTAGCCTGTTAAAGGGGATGCTCTCAAGGGAGACTGAGAGCCGGTTTTTGGACCATGTGATGGGAAATCAAGAGGGCATCTACTATATATGCGGCGGCCCGGTGCTGAGAGTGCCGGAGGTGTTCGCGTCCCGGGAGACGGTGCGGTATCTTAGCGCCCTGGAGCTGCTGCTGGGCTATGGCCAGGCGGCGGGGAAGCTGGGCTTCGCGGCCCGGTGGATCGAGGAGAACAGGGGCCCGGAGGGGCTCTGGGACTTGGGGCCCAAGGCTGGGGACGGGGTGCGTCTGCCCCTTTCCGATTCCTGGCGTAAGAAGGGCGCGCGTCAGGCCGACTGTACCCAGTGGGTGGGCGGCATCCTGGCCCGCCTGAGAGAGGAAAACTGATATACCCTGCCCTGGCGGCGGGGTCATTTTGTGAGGAGGGCTTTTATGGCCAGATTCTGCCCGCTGTTCTCGGGAAGCTCCGGGAACAGCTCGTATCTTGGGTCACGCAGCGCCGGGGTGCTCATCGACGCGGGGGTAAGCGCCCGCCGGCTTGAGGGGCGCATGAAGCTCTGCGGCATAGACCCCCTGGCGGTGGGGGGGATACTTGTCACCCACGAGCACAGCGACCATATAAGCGGTCTAAGAGTGTTCGCAAAGAGGTACGGCCTGCCGGTATACGGCTCGGCGGGGACCATCCGGGCCCTGGGGGATCTTCTGGAGGGTGTGGAGCTTATAGACATAGGCGCGGGGGCTGAGATCGCCGGGATGGAGGTCCTGCCGTTTCCCACCTCCCACGACTGCCTGCAGCCCACGGGCTACCGCATACATACCGGGGATGGGCGGGACTTCTGCTTTGCCACGGACCTGGGCTATCTTTCGGACGAGGTGAAGGAGAACCTTCTGGGCTGCGACATGGTGGTGCTGGAGTCGAACCATGATATCGAGATGCTGCGAAACGGCCCCTACCCCTATCATCTGAAGCGGCGCATACTCTCGGACCGGGGGCACCTTTCAAACGCCGCCTGCGCGGGGTTTCTGCCGGAGCTTCTTAAAAGCGGGGTGCGCCGGTTCATGCTGGCCCATCTCAGCGACACCAACAACACTCCGGGGCTGGCCCTTGAGACGTCCCTGTCCGCCCTGGTGCAGGCGGGGTTTGTCCAGGACGTGGACTTCATTTTACAGGTGGCAATGCCCGAGAACACCGGGAGCGGCACGGTGATTTTTTAGGAGGGGCCAATGCTGGGAGTAAGGATAGTCTGTGTGGGGAAGCTGAAGGAGGAGTTCTGGCGGGCGGCGGTCAGGGAGTATGAGAAGCGCCTTTGTGCCCTGTGCCGGTTCGAGATAGTGGAGCTGCTAGAGGCGAGGCTGCCGGGATCACCCACGGCGGGGGAGATATCCGCGGCCCTGGAAAAGGAGGCGGAGGCCATGCTGCCAAGGCTCTCGGGGCTTATAGTCCCAATGTGCATAGAGGGGCGGCAGCTGGACTCTGAGGGGCTCAGCCGTATGCTCTCCGGGGCCATGCAGAGCCCGGGGGCGGTGAGCTTTGTGATAGGCAGCTCCTACGGGCTGTCGGAATCGGTGAAGGGGCTGGGGAGGGGGCTCTCCATGTCCCCGATGACATTTCCCCACCAGCTTGCCCGGGTGATGCTCTGCGAGCAGATATACAGGGGGCTCCAGATCTTGAGGGGGGCGCCCTATCATAAGTGAAGCGCTGCCCGGGGCGGGCGGCGTTCTTTTCTTTGTGCAATATTACAGATAGAAAATCCCCGCCTTTCATGATATAATGTACGCAAAAGAGCGGGGGTGGGGCCATGTACGGGGCCATATTGGGAGATATCGCCGGGTCGCGCTTCGAGTTCACCCGGCCGGAGAAGTTCGACTGGAGGAACGAGGAGCTCTTTGGCGGCATGAGCAAGTACACCGACGACACCGTACTGACTGTCGCCACAAAGTACGCGGTGCTGACCGGCGTACCGTATTTCAGGGCCTATCAGCGCTTTGGCCGGCGGTATATGCAGGCGGGCTATGGGCCCATGTTCAAGAACTGGCTGCACAGCCGCTCTGAGAAGGGCTATAACAGCTACGGCAACGGCTCCGCCATGAGGGTGAGCTACATAGGCTGGCATTATGACACACTTGAAGAGGTGGAGCGTCAGGCGGAGCTGAGCTCCATATGCACCCACGACCACCCCGAGGGGGTGAAGGCCGCAAAGGCCACGGCGGCGGCGGTATTTATGGCCAGGACCGGGGCCGGCAAGATGGAGATCGCATATTATATGCGCAGGCGGTATAAGTATACCGTGGGAAAGCCCCTGTTTCTGTACCGGCCCTTCGGAAAATTCGACGTGACCGCCATGGGCACCATGCCCCTTGCCATACGGTGCTTTCTGGAGTCGGAGGACTGGGAGAGCTGCATACGAAACGTCTACAGCGTGCGCTGCGACACGGACACGGTGGGGTGCATAGCCGGGGGCATAGCCGACGCCTTTTACGGCGGCACGGGCCAGGACGAGGACGCGCTTCTGCGGCGGTTCCTGATACGCCCAAACCGGGTGGGGACCTTTGACACGTACCTGTATGAGTGGGCGGTGAAGACGCCGGAGGAGTATTTGAGAGAGAAAGAGGAGAAAGGGGAGACCTGAGATGATCCTTCAAACCTATCAGTCCAAGGTGGTGCTGCGCACACTGAAAAACGGCGAGGTCTATAGGGCAAAGCCCAATCTGTCACTGCGCCGTGAGTACGACGCGCTTATAGATATGCTGGGGCTCCACTGCGAGTGTCCGGTGTTCGCGGTGGTGAAGGGCAAAAAGCAGAACACCGGCGGCAAGGTGTCGGGCTCTGTGCGCCTGACCCTGGACGTGCCCGAGGAGTTCGTGCACATAACCGAGTACGGGGTCTGGGCCGACTTCATCTACGCCTTCAAGTTCTCCAAGCCCGGCAACTATAAGGTCCTGCGCCCGGACTGCGAGGAGATAAGCGTCCGGCGCTATAACGAGCTGATGGAGGACCTGAAGGACCAGCGGAAGCTGGGGGCATATCAGTGCCCGCAGGTGGTGCTGGAGAGGATAGAGCCGGGGTGGCTCAAGAGCGTCAAGGTGTTCGGGAAGTCGGGGATTTTGGGGATACTCAGGAGGAAATAGGAAATGTACAGAGAGCTTGTCGCGAAACTGTCACAGGGAAACGAGTATGTAAAGATACAGCCGCCATGTTCGGAGGAAAGGATAGACGATGCGGAGAGGGCGGTGGGCTACCCCTTCCCGGAGGAGCTGCGGGCTCTGCTGAGAGAGATGGACGGCGACAGGTGGCTTCTGCTTTCCGCAGAGGATATTATCGAAAACGTCAGGCTCAACAGGGAGTGCTATGCCGGGGAGTTCAGCCCGGAGGAGTATGAGGACAAGGTAGACAGGTTCATCTTCTTTGGCGGGAACGGGTGCGGGGACTACTACTGCTACCGGGTGGGCCCGGACGGCGCGCCGGAGGAGGACTGTCTGTATATCTGGGAGCATGAGGACCTGGGCGGGGAAAACTGGCGGCCCGTAGCGAAAAGCCTGGAGGAGCTTATCACCCGGTACTATAACGACGAGATCTGACGGAGACAGCCGCTCAAACATGGGGGCTTGCATTTTCCCCAAAGTTGTGCTATGATATGCCAGTACAGACAGATTACCAGGCGAAAGGAGGAGATCCAATGTCCCCAAGAATGGTAGAATTACATGATATCGACGTGCCGTCCTTCCTGCAGGTGCTTGACAGCTGCGAGGGCGACGTCTACCTGATGACGCGCGACGGCAACCGGCTGAACCTTAAGAGCAAGCTCTGTCAGCTGGTGGGCCTTACGGCCCTTATCGAGGGCGGAAAGATCGCCGAGGCCTTTGTGATGTGCGAGAAGGAGTCGGACGAATCCAAGCTGTTCCGTTTTAACCTGTACAAGGCGAGAAACGCGGAGGACGACTGAGCAAAGAAGGGCTTCCCAGGGGGGAGGCCTTTTTCATCCTTTTTGTTGGGAGTGACGGTTTTTGAAGAAGCTTTTAAAGTCAGTGCGGGACGCTCTGGGGGAGCTTTCCCGCCGGTTCGGCATAGTGAGCCTGCCGCTGTTTTTTATGGCGCTGGTGTTTCTGGACTACGCTTTCAGGTGGGTATACGCGGGAGTGGGGGGCACAAGGCTTTTAAGCCTTAAGCCCATGGCCTTCACCGGCTGCTGGGCGCTGCTGATAACCTGTCTTACGGCCCTGCTGCCAAGGCGCGGGCGGCGCATCGCCATGGGCGTGCTGGGGGTGTTCTTCGCCTTTCTGGTGGTGCTGCACGGTGTGATGTACAACGTCTTCGGCCACTTTTTCAGCTTTGCCGATATGAATTTCGCCGGGGACGGGGCAAAGTTTTTCAGCTGGACATACTTCCGGCTGCCGAAGAAGATGTACTTCTTCGTGCTTTTGTTCCTGCTGATGATAGCTGCGGCCATGGTGCTGGCCCAAAGGCCGAGAGTCACAGGGAAGAAGCTCTGGATACGGCGGGGCTGTTCCCTGGCTATGGCGGGCCTCTGCGCTCTGGGGCTGGGCCTTGTCCACCAGAGGCTCATGCCCAAGGAGAGCTATGTGATGACCTGGGACACGGCCTATGACCCGGGGGCCATGGTATACAAGAGCTTTACCGACACCAACCGCAGCCTGAAGCTTACGGGCCTGTACCAGTATACAGTCCGAAACTTCGCCGTCTCCTTCGGCATAGGCACGGACAGCCGCAGCATAGAGGAGCTGACAGGCGTCTTCGAGGGCAGGGATCTGCCCGCGGCAAATGAACTCAGCGGGAGCCTGAAGGGCAAGAACCTCATGCTGGTGATGCTTGAGAGCATAGACACCTGGATGGCAAAGCCCGAGTATATGCCGAACTTCTGCAAGCTTCTGGACGAGGGCGTGGAGTTCACCGACTTCTACACCCCGCTGTTCCTCTCGGCGGGCACGTTCAACACGGAGATCATCACCCAGACGGGCCTTGTGCCCCCGGCAGTGGGTATGCCAAACAGCGGCTACTCCACCAACGCCTTCCCCCTAAGCCTTGCGAACCTCTTTAAGGATGAGGGATATAATGTGAACTCCTTCCATCCGGCAAGCCCCGGCATTTACAGCAGGGGCAGCATACACGAGAACCTGGGCTTTTCAAAGTACCACTCCTATGTGGACATGGGCATGGACGACTATCAGCTGGACTCCCAGATGCTCCGGGGCTTTGAGGATATGGTAGAGGGGGACAGCTTTTACACCTTTATAATAACCTATTCCGGCCACGGGCCCTATACCGAGGAGATGGGCAATATCGCCGCGCCCCATATGGAGGACGCCCGCAAGGCTGTGGAAAAGAGCGGCGTAAAGAGCACGCCGGAGAATATGGAGGAGTACACCCGGGCCGTGGCCCACGCCATGGAGACCGATGAGTTTATCGGCGGGCTCATAGCCAGGCTTGAGGAGGAGGGGCTTTTGAAGGACACGGCCCTCATGTTCTATGCCGACCATTACGGAAAGTATATGAGCGATAAGGAGTTTATAGCCGAGCTTAAGGGCGTAAAGGCCGGCACGCCGGAGCTGTACCATACCCCATGCGTGTTTGTGGGGGCGGGGCTCAGGCCCCAAAAGGTGGACAAGACTGTCTGCTCCCTGGACGTGGTCCCCACCGTGATCGACCTCTACGGCCTGGACGCGCCCTTAAACTACTACGCCGGGGAGAGCATGTTTGCCCCGGGAGAGGGTCTTATACCCTTCCCCAACAACGGCTGGTACGACGGCGGGACCTACTATACCGGCGGGGAGGACGAGAGTATAAGGGAGGACACGGCGGAGCTCAGACAGAGGGTGGAGGCATCTATGGAGGCCGTGCGCACAGACTATTTCAGGTCCTGGGACAAATAGAAAAAGAGCCGGACCTTTTTGGTCCGGCTCTTTCATTATGTTCTTATGAACTCCAGGAGCCTGTCTTGGTCCGGTCCCATAGCTGACGGTTGCCGGTCTGTATATTATAGAGCGTGCGGGTGAGGTTTGTAAGCTCATCCCGGGTCAGCTGGGCGAAGAGTATGCCATAGCGGTAGCGGCTGTCCTTATGCTCCGCGCCGCGGATTATCTGCCCCTTGAAGGTCATGGTGGGATAGTCCTCCAGCTTGAAGCGCAGGACGACGACCTCCTCCTCGGCATGGACATACTCGCTCTCTATACAGGCGCCGCCTGTGCTGATGTCCACCAGGACGCAGCTTTCGGGCCGGGAGAAGCGCTCGTCGTCCTCCCTGAAGACAGAGGCCGTGCCGTTTATAGGCAGGCGGAAGCTCTTGCGCATATTGGGTATGTACTCCACCGCCAGATCCGTGACCTTTATAAGCACGCGGCTGCTCTCCACCACGGTGCCCCTCAGGTTAAAGCTCTGCATACGCCGGTTATATCCCCGCACGAACACCGTGGAGCCCGCGGGGCAGGTCTCGAAGGAGAGCCATCCCGGAAGCCGCTCCAGCGTAATGCCGGTCTCGGAATACTCCGCGATCTGGCCGGTTAGCAGCTCGACTCCGTCGTCGGTGAAGATATCCAGGGACATGCCCTCGGCAAACTCCGGCAGAGGCGCCGGGGGCGGCGAAGGGGGCGCGGACTGGGGAATATCGTCGGTCTTCTTATTTGAAAACAGGTTTTTAAAAAAGTTCATGGAAAATCACCCACATTATTATATACGATTGGAATGAGATAGTCAAGCATGAAAAGCCCGATTTATTGGCGCGGAGGGATCAGCATTGGTCCCTCGGGGTCATGGAGCCGGGAATTCGCTGCGATGGCCTTTTCGCCGTGGTTCGCGTAGCAGTAGATGCAGCGGTTTTGACAGGTGCTGTACGCGCCGATGTCCGTGCTTTGGGCACAGCCGCAGCCCGGGCGCTGGGAGGGGGCCTTTCCGGCCTTTACGGGCCAGCCGGATATGCGGGAGATGAGCTCCCCGTCTATGCACCTGGCGCGCCCTATGCCGTACTCCGCAAGCTCCAGGGGCTCGCAACAGGTCTCGAGCTTTAGGCCGTACCCTTTGGCTATGGCTGCAAGCTCTTGGGCCATGCCTATCTGCCGGTCGGGTGATGGGTACTGCACCCCCAGCTCCCTTGCGGCTTTTGCCATGCAGCGGTAGCTGTCCAGAAAGCTGAAGATACACTTCTCCGTATAGGGCGCAAGCTTCTCCGCCATCTCCTCAAAGGCCCGCAGGTGAAACTCCCAGTCATACCCCGGGGCCAGCAGTATGGGGTCGTACCGCCAGATGACCCGGTGGCGGCCTATCTCCTCTGAGAGCCTTATGAACCCCTCCAAAAGCCTTGGCTTCTCCGGCAGGCCCGGCTCCGCGTCCCGGCCGTATGGGGTGAGGGTAAACTGGAAATAGTATGGATACGGCTCCAGACGGCACAGGTCGGAGAGCATGGGCAGAGGGTTCTTTGTCCAGAGCACCAGCCCGTCCACGGCCTCCGGGGACAGGTCGACGCGGCTTATCTGCCGGGGGTTCATGGGGTTTTGGACCAGGGCATAGCCCTCCTTAAGCCGGTTAAAAAGCCAGGGGGAGAAGCGGGCGGGGATATCCGTGCGGCGGCTGGCGCTGATTATCATGGGGGCCTCCTTTTGGCGTGCAGTAACGCAATAATAGATATTTTACCACATACGGCAAATTAACACAAGGAAAAGTGAAAAATACCCCTTGACCTGGACTTAGCTCAAGATAGTATAATGGTCGAAAGAGGTGAGTATAATGACGATCAAAGAAGTGAGCGAGACCTATGGCCTTAGCCAGGACACCCTCAGATATTACGAGCGCGTGGGGATGATACCCCGGGTGACCAGGTCACAGAGCGGGCACAGGAACTATCAGGAGAAGGACCTTGCCTGGGTGGAGCTTGCAAAGTGCCTTAGAAACGCCGGACTGACGGTGGAGGCCATCGTGGAGTATGTGCGGCTCTCCCTTGAGGGGGATTCCACCATAGGCCAGAGATACGAACTGCTGAAGCGGCAGAGGGAGGGCCTGCTGGTCCAGCGGCAGCAGATGGACGAGGCCATCGGGCGGCTGGAGCATAAGATAGACATGTACGCCCAAAAGCTGAAATGACCCCTTGCAAATCTCCGGCTTTCATGCTATAGTTAGCGTAGAGGGACGAATCAGGGGGGATAAGGGTGAAAAAGCTTGCGACATTCATAAGCGCGGTCCTTGCCGGGGCGGCTATCTCCATTGGCGGCGCGGTGTTCTTATGCACCGAGAGCCGCACGGCGGGGGCCGCCCTTTTTTCCGTGGGGCTGTTTGCCGTGTGCACACTGGGGCTTGACCTGTTCACCGGCAAGGTCTGCTATGTGTTCCAGAACCCCCCGGCCTATGCGGCCCGCTGCGGGCTTATATGGCTGGGGAACCTTGCGGGCACGCTGATAATGGGCACGGCCCTGCGCTGTACCCGGCTGGACGTGATAGCCAAAGCCCAGAGCATATGCGAGGGGAAGCTCTCGGATGGCATACCCAGCGTGTTCGTCCTGGCGGTGTTCTGCAATATACTCATATACCTGTCGGTGGAGAGCTATCGGGAGAACCCTCATGAGCTGGGCAAGTACCTGGGGCTGTTCCTGGGCGTGGTGGTCTTTGTCCAGGCGGGATTTGAGCACTGTGTGGCGAATATGTTCTACTTCACCGTGGCCGGGGCCTGGAGCGGCAGAACGGTGCTGTATCTTCTGGTGATGACCCTGGGCAACGCTGTGGGCGGGGTGCTGTTCCCCCTTGGGAAGATGCTCCGCGCCAGGGCAGAGGGATAAGGAGGGCGTTATGATCTGGTTTATAACATGTTTTGCGGTGATATTCGCGATGCTTGGGGGCTGGAGCTGGCTTATCGCCCCACAGATGGACAAGAAGCCGGACTTTACGGCTCTCTCCGGCTTTGACTACGCCCATAGGGGCCTGCACAAGCTCTCCGACGGCGTGCCGGAGAACTGCCTGACTGGCTTCAAGCTGGCCGAGGAGAGCGGCTACGGCATGGAGTTCGACTTACAGCTTACCAAGGACAAGAAGGTGGTGGTCCACCACGACGCCACCCTCCTGCGCAGCTGCGGCGATGATGTGGCCATAGCCGACCTCACCTATGCCGAGCTTCGCCGCTACAGGCTTTTCGGCACCGACGAGCATATACCCCTTTTCAGCGAGGTGCTGGGTATTCTCAAGGGGCAGACGCCCCTTATCATCGAGCTCAAGAGCTATAACGACCCTGCCGAGCTCTGCGAGCTTGCAATGAAGGAGCTGGAGGGGTATAAGGGCCACTACTGTGTGGAGAGCTTTGACCCCAGGATCGTGGCATGGTTTCGGAGGAACAGGCCTGATATTGTGCG
The DNA here is from genome assembly GCA_910584745.1 of uncultured Eubacteriales bacterium. Classification (GTDB taxonomy): domain Bacteria; phylum Bacillota; class Clostridia; order Oscillospirales; family Acutalibacteraceae; genus Acutalibacter. Next base: position 6,450 of record CAJUDG010000011.1, on the reverse strand, counting down.
CGGCCAGCTCATGTGCCGCTATAAAAAGGGCGACGAGGGGCTGGGGGCCTTCGAGGCCTTCTGTGCCACGCATATGCTGACGAATTTTCACACCAGGCCGAACTTTGAGGCCTATGATATTCAGACCAGGGATATACCGTCTATGGGGCTTTCAAAGGGGCTTATGGGGATGCAGGAGGTCAGCTGGACCGTGCGTACTGAGGAGGAGTATCAACGGGCTAAGGCGCTTAAGAGCCTTGTTATATTTGAGGAGATCAGGCCGTAAGGTGTAAAGAAGTACCCCTTTTCCGTTGGAAAAGGGGTAAATTTTTTGGTTTACTTTTTGGCGCTGTCGCGCAAGTTCGTGGGGCGCTGCCCCACACCCTGCCAGGGGCCTAACGCCCCTGGACCGCGCAAATTTAGTCGTCCGTCCCGGCTGCGTTTACGCCGTTTATGCGCAGCCCATAGGGCCCCGAGTAGTTCGCCGACTCGTACCTGTCGCTGGAGAACTGCAAGTTTTCCTGTGCCTCAAAAAGGCTGCCGTTAATGGAGCCCCCCGTCACCGGCGTGACACTGTCCCCGTCTATCAGGTAGCCCAGCCGTATCTCCCCCCCGAAATGCCCGCTCATGGCGTCCATCTGGAAATCCGAGAAGGTCACCGCCCACAGGCACGGCCCCTTCTTCAGCTCCTCAAAGGTCACGCCGGTATTCGCGCAGCTCAGCTTGCGGTATGTGCCGGTGGGCTTGATGTCAAGATACCGGCAGAAGCGGTTATTACCGTGTATGGCCTGCAACGTCCCCTCCCGCAGCAGCGGCAGGTCCTCCATTGGCACGCCCTCCTCGCTGTAGGGCTCTGTGGCGCAGAGGTCTATTTCCAGCTTTGCCCCCTGTATGCCCTCTCCCTGCACGGCCTCGCCCACCTTCCAGGTGGAGTAGCCGGGGTATATCATATGCGCCGCCGAACGGCTGGTATAATAGGAGAGCACCGAAGCCACCTTGTCCCCGCTGAGCACCACGTCGTATTTGCCGCTCTTGAGTATCCGCTTGGCCCTGGCCCGGTCCCTGACAAAAGCGAGGGCCTCCCGGACCTTCTTCCCAAGGGCCTCCGTGTCCAGGCTGTCATAGGAATATATATTGTGTATCTCCACGTCCTCCGGCTCCCGGCACTGGACCACGAACTCGCCGTTGACCTTGGCGTCGGTATAGGACACGTCCGTGCCCTCAGAGGACAGTATGCGCTTTTTAGAGCGCACCACGAATATCTCCGCCGAGTTCACAAAGGCGTCGTTCTCGCTGTCCGCGGCGAACAGGGCTTTTGCCATCTTCCCAGCGCTCTCAGAGAGCGGGGCCTCGCATAGCTCCCCGGATTTCTCCTTTATGGGGGCCTTGACCGGGTCCGCAAGCTCATATGTGGGGTTGGCGGCGAACTGGGCGGCGTAATAGGCGTTTTTCAGCTCCTGACGAAGCTGTTCGTCGCTCATGGACTCCAGCAGCGTGACGCTTGTGAAGCCCCTGAGAGACGCGCCCTCCTTCTCCACGTCCCGGAAGACCGTCACCTGGAACTTGCGCACGTCCTTAAAGCGGCGGGTGTCCAGCTGCTTCTTCACAAAGAACAGCTCCGCCGTCTCCTCCGTATTGTCGTTTATGCGCCACAGGGCTATGCCGCAGTCCGAAAGGGCGCTCTTTATTCTCTCGATCATATAAGTTACCTCCTTAACCCAGCCGTATGCGGGCCTTCATGCAGGGGCCGCCGTCAGAGACCTTGACCCATTCCTTATAGCCCTTGCCGCAGAAGCCGCCTCCGGCAAGCTCCATGTCCCCGCCCATCATGCTGACGGACTTCAAGAGGTCCGGCACATAGCCGGTGAGCACGATGGGGGAGAAGACCTTGCCGGTAAGCCTGCCGTCCTTTATTTCCCGGGCAATGCTTACCATGCACTGGATGCCCCAGTTCTTGGGGTCCTCCATGCCGGAGCTGGGCTGCTCCAGAAGGAAGCCGTAGTCAATGGAGGCTATCATCTCCTCCTTGGTGTGGCTCCCCGCCTCAAAATAGGTGTTGGTCATGCGGGTATAGGCCTTGCGCTCATAGCTCTCCCGCCGGCCGTTGCCCGTGGGCTTTACGCCCAGGCGGGCGGCGCTTAAGGCGTCGCACATGCCGGTCTTTAAAACGCCCTTGTCGATGATGACCGTGTCGCCGGTCAGGGTGCCCTCGTCGTCAAAGGCCATGGTGGCGGCCTCATCCACGGTGCTGCCGTCGTGCATGGTCACAAGTTCGCTTGCTACAAACTTGTCTATGTACTCCCTTCCAAGGGCCCGGTCCTTGACGAACATGTCCATCTCCACCCCGTGGCCGAAGGCCTCGTGGACGATCATGCCGGTGGTGTCCGGGTCGCAGACGCAGTCGTACTCCCCGGGGGGTATGGGCTGTGAATCCAGCAGGTCGATGGCGGTCTTGGCAACGCCCTCAAGGCCGCTCTCCACCCGGTCCAGCACCTCCGCGCCCCCAAGGTTGGAGAAGCCCCGGTAGGAGTATTTCAGCTCCTGGCCTCTTGTGACCATCATGGCTAAAGAGCAGGTGGTCCACATATAGGTCTGGTCCAGGTCTCTGTTCTCGCTGATAAAGACCTTGCGGTAAGCCCTGTGGGCCATGCCCAGCTGTGCCTCCATTATCCTCTCGTCCAAAGTAAGGGCCTTCTCCCGGATGGAGCTGAGCTTCTGAATAATGGCCTCGTCCCCCAGCTCCATGGGGTCCAGATTATACTCGCACCGCTTGGAGAGCGCAGCGGGCTCGTCCGCGGGGACGGGGGTGGGCAGCGGGTCGATGTCCCCAAGGGCCTTGTTCTGGGCGGCCAGCCGCTCTGAGATCAGCGCCTTTATCTCGGGTATGCGCTTCTCTGAAAACTGGTTGAAGGAATACTCCGCGCAGCCCACGCCGTCGAACACCCGCACCACAAATCCAGTGCCGCCGCCGAAGCCGGACGCATCGATATTGACGCCCTGCCGGCTGACGGACCAGCGCCGCCAGGCGTCCTCCACCGCCAGCACGGACGCGTAGGGGTAGTCCTCCCTGAGCGCCGAGACCAGGGCCTTTAGGGCGGGCCTGATATTGTCTAAATTTGAAAACACTGTTGTACCTCCTTCATGAATGATCTCTATCTGGGGGACAGCGATTCAGCGCTGCCTCTCAAACATGTATGGGTATATTCTAGCATATGCGGCAAATGATGTCAAGCGTTTTTAAAAATCGTGTCATGCAGTCCGGAGAACAGCGTGAAGAGAGCGGGAACGCCAAAGCAAGGAGGGCCGGACGCCCTTAAACGCCCGGCCGTCTCTGCGCTCTGCCTGTTATGCTGCGTCCTGATTTTCCTCAATAATAGCGCCTGCGCTGCTCTCCTGAGACAGTGCGCGGCTCTGCTCCACCATAGTCTGGGCAAAGATCCCATATCCCATCGTTGGGTCGTCCGTAAAAACATGGGTCACCGCGCCGCAGAGTTTGCCGTTTTGGAGGATAGGGGCGCCGCTCATCCCCTGCACGATCCCCCCAGTGGCCTCCAGCAGCCTTGGGTCCGTCACTCTTATGACCAGATTCTTCGTGGGCTGGTCGGTGTTGTTGACCTTCTCTATCTCCGCCGCGTAGGCGTGCGGGCCGGTCTCGTCGATGCTCGCCAGTATCTCCACTGGCCCGGCCTTTACATCTTCACGCGCCAGCACGTCTATGGGCGTGCCCTCCGGGGCCTCCGACAGTTTTCCGTAGACGCCGGTCTCGTTGTTTGCCAGCAGCTCGCCCATGGGCTCGTCAGAGGAGAAGTACCCCCGCAGCTGCCCGGGCTTCTCGGGAAGCCCCCGGACAATGCCGCATAGGGTGATACCTGCGGGCTCGCCGGTCTTCAGAGCCATGATGCTGCCCGCGTCCGAATCACAGATGCCGTGGCCCAGCCCCGCGAACATGCCGGTATCCGGGTCGTAGAAGGTCAGGGTCCCAACGCCCGCGGCGCTGTCCCGCACCCACATGCCGGTCCGAAAGGCCCCCTCGCCGAACACCGGGGTCACGGTGGTCTCGAATTCCTTGTCCCCCCGGCGGACCAGAAAGGTCACGTCGCCGCCCTGGCTGCGGCCGATATAGGCGGCAAGGGCGGCGTTGCTCTGGATGTCCATGCCGTCCGCCCGGATAAGATAGTCCCCCGGCCGCAGGCCCGCCTTGGCGGCGGGGCAGCATACGCCGCTGGTGGTATAAATATCGGACAGCGAGGCAACAATAACCCCGTCGGTGAACAGCTTTATGCCGAAGGCCTCGCCCATGGGTATCACCTGGCCGCTCTCTGCGGCGGGCATAGGCTGTGCCGGGGTCTGGCTGGCCGTATTGAAGGCCGCCGCCTCCTGGACGGCCGCCTGGGTGGCGGGCTCCTCAAGGCCCAGCACGCCTATTGTCAGAAGCATACATACCGCCGTTATGCCCACGCTCATGGCAAAGGTGTGCAGGGCCCCGCAGAAGCCGCCCCTGGGCGCCCGGGTCTTTTCCGTTTCCTGATCGCTTGTTTTTGCCAAACGCTTCACCTGCCCCCGGGGCAAAATTGAAAGCAAAGCGCGGTTCAATAAAAAACCGCGGCTTTCGGCCCCGATTTTAATTTGCCACAGGGAAGGGCATTTATGATGGAAATTAAAAACGCTTCTGTATTCCATGTGCTCTTGTGCACAAGGGATGCAGAAGCGAGAATTTTTGGTCTGCCGCAACTACCGGGCACAGCGGCGGCATTTTCCGCACCCGGCTATTGCCGGTCTCGCCCGGTAGAAGGGACAGTAAACTTGCATAAAATAAGTATACGATGATATTAGACAAAGTATGTTAGGCTTTTACCGTCTCTCTTTTCTTATCACCTTCTTTCCTTTCGATGGTCTTAGTATACAGCAGAATTATGAAAAACGTATCAAGAGCATATAAAAGAATTGTGTGTTTTTTATGAACGGTTTTTGAACATGTTATACATCAGCTTGACCGTACCGCATGATAATATTGTTGAAATAGCCGCAGAACCCCAATCCCTCATACAACCGTACTGCATCGGCTGAACCGCTTAGGGTGACGGTGCGGGCGCCCTGCTCAAAAAGTCCGGCTATGGCTTTAGAGCACAGGCTCGAGGCTGCATGTCTGTGCCGGTACTCCTCCAGCGTGGAGACGAATTCCAGCGAGGCCGTGTCCCCGTTCAGGATAGTGGCCGCGGTAGAGGCCGGAACGCCGCCGACCTCGCCCAGATAGAATCTGTATGTTCCGTTTAAGACCCAGGTATAGTACCGCTTGGCGTCTATCATCTCCCACCCGTGCAGGGCGGCATTCACTATATCTATCCACACCGCAAAATCCTCTTTCGACCTGACCTCACGGCATGTAATGCTGCCGGCGGCATCAAAGCGCGGGGTGAAATCATCCCTATATAGCAGCATCCCGGGCTCGTCCCCGCCCAGGTCTGTGAACCCACTCGCTTTCAGCAGCCTGATGATATCCTCCGGTCCGGCGTCCGGCGTGACTATCAGCTGCCTGGGAGCGGACCCTTGCTGTATGGATGAGATGAAGCCGTCTATCTCCCTCTGGGCCGTTTGAGGGTCAAGCTTGAGGTCAAAGGCTATCGCCGGACCCTTTTCTCCTTTTTTGGGCATTATCCAACTGATCCCCCCGGTGTGCAGCTCCACCGCGCCGGACAGTGGGAAGGTCTTGTAATACCTATAATAGTTTTTTATAATGTTTTCCTGTTCGGGCGAAAGCATATCACCTCTCCTTATCTAAAGCAAGCACCCCGGCGCAATATGAGAGTTTTTCAAACCCCAGCCCCGGAAACGCCTCCCTCATTTCGTTATAGACAAAGTATATCTCGTCCTCGTCCCAGCCCTCGCCCTCCGTCTGGCGGCACCGCTCCAGGTCCTGTCTGCTCTCGAAGGCCACGTCGCCGATAAGTACAGCGCCGCCCTCCTTTAAAAGCCCTGTCAGGGTGTTTATAAAGCCGATCTTTTCGCTGTCCGTCAGATGGTGCAGGGAGTATGTGGCGATGATAAAGTCGAACCGCTCCTCCATAAGCGGCCCGGCAAGGCCCTTGGAAAAGTCCCCCTGGAACAGGCGGGCGCCCGGCATCTTGGCCCCTGCCAGCTCTATCATCCTCGCTGAGAAATCCTGGCCCCATATCTCGCAGCCGCCCTGGTACAGCTTCGCCGAAAGCGTGCCCGTGCCGAAGCCGATATCCAGGACCTTGGCCTTCTCTTTTGCCATCACGGTCTGGTATATCCTTCCGAGAACGTCCTTATAGCCCGCGAAGGGATAGCTTTTCTCCTCATCCGAAAGCCCCACGGACTTGTCATAGCCGTCGGCCCACAGGTCGAAGCCATTATTGTCAAGCATAAATGTATCTCCTTTTATTTATATTTTGGCATAAAATTTATGGTGAATTTAGATTATCTCTTTAGAAGTTCTTATATGTCGGTATA
>CAJUDG010000010.1 GCA_910584745.1 uncultured Eubacteriales bacterium | reverse complement strand
CCGTCGACCTCTAGCGTGACAGGCTAGCGTTCTAACCAACTGAACTACCGGGCCAACTCTTATCCAATATGGTGGGGACAATAGGACTCGAACCTATGACCCCCTGCTTGTAAGGCAGGTGCTCTAACCAGCTGAGCTATGCCCCCAACTTCACCACTCGGAATATCGCTCCCAGCGACGTTCTATATTTTACCTTATTTCATCCTGTTTGTCAATAGCAAAATCAAAATTTATTTGTCTTTTTTTCGGGAATTTTCGACCAGGACCTGTATTTCCTCTTTAGAGAACATATATTTGCGGTTGCAGTAGTGACATACGGTCTCCACCAGCCCCTCCTCATTTACCGGCAGCGTCTCAAGGTCCTCCCTTGGCAGCGTCAGCAGCACCCGGGCAAAGCGCTCCTTGCTGCAGTTGCAGGCATAGCCCACCTTGAACTCATCCAGCTTCTCCACCTGGAAGCCTTTAAGCGCCAAGTTACACATATCCTCCAGAGACAGCCCTTTTGCGAGCATGGTGGTCACCGAGTCCATCTCTGAAACGTTCTTCTCAAGCTTAGCCAGAGCTGCGTCGTCCGCGCCGGGCAGCGCCTGGATAAGCATGCCCCCGGCCAGCAGCGCTTCACCGTCCTGTTTATCCACCAGAACTCCCAGGGCGCAGACCGTTGGGGTCTGCTCGCTTTGGGCGTAATAGCTGGTCAGGTCCTCCGCTATTTCCCCGCTGACAAGCTCCACCTGCCCGGAATAGGGCTCCCCGGTACCGAAGTCCCTTATCACCGCCAGCCGTCCGTTACGGCCCACCGCTCCGCCCACGTCCAGCTTGCCGTTGGGCTTTAGGGGCAGCTCCACCTCCGGGTGGTCCAGATAGCCACGGACATATCCCCGGCTGTCAGAGGTTGCCAGCAGGCTGCCCAGGGGACCGTCCCCCGCCACCTTTACCGTCAGCGTCGCGTTGGCCTCTTTGAGCATCGCCCCCATCAGCGATGCCCCCGTCAGAAGCCTTCCAAGTGCCGCACAGGAGGTCTTTGTAAGCTTATGCAGCCGCTGCGCCGTATAGACCAGCTGCGTGGAATCAATAGCGGCGGCCATAAGGCTGCCGTCAGAGGTTATAGTGCGTATGATCCTGTCCATATTATCCTTCTTTCCCTGCCGCAATTACCACCCTCTGGCAGTCCTTCCCGGGCGGCTCCATGCTCATTTCCCGGAACATATGAATACTGCCAAAGCCACACTCTTTAAGCCAGGTTTCCACCTGTTCCAAGGGATACGCGAACTCTGAAAAATGCTCCTTGCCGCGCCGGTACACCTTGCCGTCGCGCTCGAAGAAATCCAGGCTGATATCCACCCTGCCTGTTCCAGAAACAAAGCGGTTCTGCCACACACAGTACACCTGCGGAGTGTCGTACACAAACGTATGGTTTCCCAGCACCTTTTCATGTTTATATAATGTGTTCATGTCAAAGACAAAATACCCGCTCGGCTCCAAGAACAACGAAACCTTTTGAAAAGCCCTGCGCACCTCGTCAGCACCCTGCAAATGGTTGACGCTGTCCAAAGTACAGAAAACGGTGTTTACCGTACCATACAGGTCCAGATCCTGCATTTTTTGCCGCAGGAAAAGGATATCGGCCCCGGCGTCCATGCATTTCTCCCGGGCCTGAGACAGCATCTCCGCCGAAGCATCCACACCATATACGTCTATGCCCCGGCGGTGAAGTTCCAGAGTCAAGGAGCCCGTACCGCAGGCCAGATCCAGCGTAAGGCCCGGCTTATGGCCCAGATGCTCCAGAAGCGCCAACAGGTATTCCGCTCTGCCTGGATAGTCTACGCCGGACATGAGGGCGTCATAATACTGGGAGAAAACCGAATAGCCAGCCATGTCAGCCCTCTCCGTCCAAGCGGCTGAACACAAGGCGGTATCCGTCGCTGCCATAGTTCAGGGCCCTGGCCACCCGGCTGATGGTAGCGGTAGAGGCGCCGGTCTCGGCCACGATGTCCGAGTATATATGCCGCTGCGTAAGCATGCGCGCGACTGCCAGACGCTGGGACATGGCCTTCAGCTCGGGCACAGTGCAGAGGTCTTCAAAGAAGCGATAGCACTCGTCAGCAGTCTTCAGGCTAAGTATTGCACTAAAAAGCGCGTCAACATTTTCATCCTGCAGTTTTTCGTTCATTTAATCTTCCTCCGAATCAAATGTCGTTTCTCACAAGATCCTCATATGTCTCGCCCCGGATAATGACCCTGCTCTGGCCCTTGCTAACCATAACGCAGGCAGGCCGGGGATTACGGTTATAATTGGATGCCATAGAATAGTTATAGGCCCCAGTAGACAGGACAGCCAGAATATCGCCCTCCTCCGGCCGCTGGATATGTGTGTGCTCCTGGATAAGGTCACCGCTCTCGCAACATTTTCCGGCGATGGTAGCCAAATAATCAGCCGGTCTATCAGCCTTGTTGGCAATCAGGCAGGTGTAATCCGACTGGTATAGGGCATACCGTGGATTCTCATACATGCCGCCGTCGATGGCAACATAATTTCGCACGTTCGGTATCTCCTTGATATTGCCCACAGTGTACAGGGTTATGCCGGCCTCACCCACAATAGAGCGGCCCGGCTCGATATATATCCGCGGCTGTTTTATGCCATATTCCGCGCATTTCTCGCCGATCTTAGCGGAAACCGCCTCCATATACTCGTGGTACGGTATAAAATCGTCGGTTTCAAGATAATGTATGCCGAATCCGCCGCCCAGGTTCAGTTGCTCCAGCTCCACGCCAAGCTCAATAAAGATACGCCGGTGCAGCCCCAGCATGACCTCTGCGGCGTGAACAAAGGGCTTCTTCTCCATTATCTGGGAGCCGATATGACAGTGTAAACCAATCAGCTTTACATGCTCCAGTTCCAGTGCACGTTTTACTGCGGCGAAAGCTTCACCGCTTTCCAGATCAAGGCCGAACTTGGAGTCCACCTGTCCGGTGCGGATAAATTCATGGGTATGCGCGTCAATGCCAGGCTTAACGCGCAGGGAAATATTCGCGGTTTTACCATTTGCACCAGCTATTTTATCAAGCTTTTCCAACTCAGAAAAATTGTCAACCACGATATCGCCAACACCGCTGTCTATGGCAAGCTCCAGTTCTTTAGGGGTCTTATTATTCCCCTGGAAATGTATGCGCCCGCCCGATACGCCGGCCTGCAGCGCGGTGTAAAGCTCCCCGCCTGACACTACCTCTATGTCAAGGCCCTCGCCGGAGACTATCCGGCACATCTCCTTACAGTTAAACGCCTTACTGGCATATATAGGTCTTCCGTTTCCGTGATAGTATTTTTGGAATGAGCCCGCATAACTTTTGCAGATGCGGCGGACTTCATCCTCGCTTACAACATATATGGGCGTGCCGTACTGGTCCACCAGGGCTGTGGTGTCGCAGCCACTTATTGCCAGATGGCCGTTTTCGTTAATATCCAAGCATGGTGAGTAGATATAAACCATTCCCTTCCAAAATAAATTATCCATTTAAGGCGCCTTCAATCAGCGCCTTAATCTCATCAAGACCATAACCTTTTACCGCAGAAAATGCGTAAAAGGCAATGTCTCTGCCAGAGAAAAGCTCCGTAAAAAGTTCCATTTGCTCCGCCGTTTCCGACTTATTAAGCTTGTCGCTCTTGGTGCATACAATCGCGAACGGATAGCCGCCGGATTGAAGAAAATCTATCATCTGCATGTCGTCCGCAGTTGGCTTATGCCGCATGTCCACCAACTGCAATACTAGGCTCAGCGGTCGTTCCTGGGCAAAGTACCCATTGACCAGCTCTGCCCAGCGCATCTTTTCGCTCTTTGATACCTTGGCATAGCCGTAGCCGGGCAGATCCACGAACCTGCACTCCGCCAGTCTGTAGAAGTTGATGGTGGCGGTCTTGCCCGGCGTGGCACTGGTGCGCGCCAAGGATTTCCGGTTCACAAGACGGTTAAGCAGTGATGATTTACCCACATTTGATCTGCCGGAAAATGCTATTTCCGGCAATACCGCTTTCGGCAGCTGCCCGGCTGTTCCGGCGGCCATCTCAAATTCTATATTCCGAAAATTCACCGGTAACTCCTTTGCTGCTGGCTGCTGTCACAGGCATACCCGGAAGCAGGGGCCTTTACAACCTCTGCCTGGATAACCGTGGTTTCCTGTGGCAGGGGCATCGGCATATATTTCAGCGCATTCTCAAGGGCTGTATCAATCTTTTTAATGGGCACAAACTTAACATTATCCTTGACAACTTGGTCAATTTCGGCCAAATCCGGGAGATTATCCGCAGGTATCAGCACCGTCTTAACGCCGTTCTTATAGGCCGCCATGGACTTCTCCCGCAAACCGCCTATGGGAAGCACACGGCCCTGTAAAGTGATCTCCCCTGTCATGGCCACGTCATGGCGCACAGGGATACCACACAGCGCAGAGGTAATGGCGGTTGCCATTGCCGTGCCCGCAGAAGGTCCATCCTTGGGTACCGCTCCTTCAGGCGCGTGCACGTGGATATCGTACTTCTCATAAAACTTGGGGGATATTCCCAGGTCTGCCGCACGGGTACGGATGCAGGTGATCGCCGCGTTTGCGGACTCCTTCATCACATCCCCCAGCGAGCCGGTCAGCTGGATCTTACCCGTTCCCTCCATCACCGCGACCTCGATAGGCAGCAGCTCGCCGCCTACGCTGGTCCATGCCAGTCCGTTGACTAAGCCTACTATATCCTCTTTTGCTGCGTTATCTTTCATATATTTGCGCGGCCCCAGCAGTTCCTCCAGATTATCCGGGCGCACGGTATAGCTTTTGAACTCTTCGTCGGTCACGACGATCTTTGCCACCTTGCGGCAAATCGAGGCGATATTCCGTTCCAATGTACGCACACCTGCCTCCCGGGTATAGCCATCAATAAGCTGGCGCATACTGGACTTGGTAAACTTCAGCTGAGACGGTTTGAGCCCGTGCTTCTCCAACTGCTTTCGCACAAGGTGTTTCATGGCTATATTGAGCTTCTCATCGAGGGTATAGCTGCGCAGCTCGATTATGTCCATCCTGTCGTACAGCGGCCCGGGTATGCGGGAGGCGTCGTTGGCGGTAGTGATAAAAAGCACCTGGCTCAGGTCAAAGGGCATATCGACATAGTGGTCGGTAAACTCGCTGTTCTGTTCCGGGTCCAGCACCTCCAGAAGCGCGGAGGCAGGGTCACCCTTGAAGTTGGTCCCAAGCTTGTCTATCTCGTCCAGCAGCAACAGCGGATTGTTGACCCCGGCCTGCTTGATCGCGTTTATGATCCGTCCGGGCATAGAGCCTACATAGGTCTTTCTGTGCCCCATTATCTCCGCCTCATCGCTGACGCCGCCAAGCGACACTCTCACATACTTCCGCCCTGTAGCCTGAGCGATGGAGCGGGCGATGGAGGTCTTACCTACGCCGGGAGGGCCCACCAGACAAATGATCTGGCCGGTCTGGGCAGGCGCCAGTGCTCGCACTGCCAGAGTCTCGATAAAGCGCTCCTTGACCTTCACCATACCATAGTGGTCACGGTCCAATATCCGCTGGGCTCGCTTCAGGTCGAGCTTTTCCTTGGAGGATTTTTTCCACGGCAATTCCAGACAGGTGTCCAGGTACATGCGTATAACGCTTGCCTCATGGGAACCGTATGGCATACGGTAAAGCTTGTCGCACTCCTTCAGAAGCTTTTCCTCACAGATCTTGGGCAGCCCAAGCGCTATGACCTTATCTTTTATTTCGTCGGCCTCCTGCTGGGGGTTGTCGTCCTCACCGAGTTCGTTTGTAATTGCGCGAAGCTGCTCCTTTAAGAAATATTCTCTTTGATTTTCGTCTATCTGTGCCTGAGCCTTCTGGTTGATCTCATTCTCAACCTCTAATATCTGTATCTCCTCTGTCAGTACAGCGATCAGCTTCTGCATACGCTTTAGCGGCCGCAATTCATCCAGTATGAATTGCTTGCGCTCAAAATCGATGGAGATATTGGCTGCAATATAATCCGCCAGCCGTCCGCAGTCCTTTTCCTGCAAAACGCCCAAAAGCACATCGGGCGGAACATGCTTAAAGAGCCGCAGGTATTCGTCAAACTTCTCATGAATGATACGGATAAGAGCTTCTGACTTATAAGATTTTTTATAGGTGAGCATCGGACACTTCACGATATTGCCCACAAGATACGGGTCCTCCTGCACCAACGAAATTATCTCGCCACGGCACAGCCCCTCAACGTGCAGCTTTGCGCCCTCGCTGGTGTGGTGGAGCACCTGCTTTACCCGGGCGATAACTCCGAATTTATAGAGGTCGTTGCCCACGGGCTCGTTCTCTGACATATGTACCTGCGACACAAGGAATATCAGCCGATCTCTGGCGATGGCCTCTGATGCGGCCATCACAGACTTTTTCCTGGTGATGTCGAACTGAAGCATCATTCCCGGAAAAAAAACCATACCACGTATAGCCAGGATAGGCAAAGTCATATTTTCTTTCATCTTAATAATTTCATCTGTAAAATTTTGCATGATGTTCTCCTAAAATCAGCGAAAGACTGCGACCGGTTTTTATCGGCAGCAGCCTTCGAGCTGTTTTCAATTTTATGATGCCGAATCCCTACGCTCTTTGCGTTTTGGTGTAGTTATCCTGATTTTCATCGGCTTGCGTTCCTTATTGTAGACAATCTCCGGGCCGCTGTTATTTTCAACCATGTCCTTGGTGATAACAACCTTCTCAACCGTATAGTCGCTTGGGACCTGATACATGATGGGCATAAGGAGATCCTCCAAAATGGCACGCAGCCCCCTGGCGCCTGTTTTCCGCTCCAGGGTCTTTTTGGCCACAGCCACAAGGGCGTCATCCGTAAACTCCAGATCTACCCGATCCAGATCGAACAGCTTTTTATACTGCTGGATAAGGGAATTTTTGGGTTCCTTTAGGATCCGAACCAGAGCTTTTTCATCCAAAGCCTCCAGGGAGGAGATCACCGGAATACGCCCCACCAGCTCTGGAATAAGGCCGTACTTCACAAGGTCATGAGGAGTAACATCCCGCATCCAGTTTCTCTCGTCAAGCTCCCTCTTACCGTGGACCTCGCCGCCGAAACCAAGAGAACCGGAAGCTATGCGCTTCTGCACAACCTTCTCCAGCCCGTCAAAAGCGCCGCCGCATATAAACAGGATATTGGATGTGTCGATATTGATGGCTTCTTGCTGGGGATGCTTGCGCCCGCCTTTGGGCGGCACGCTGGCTGTGGTGCCCTCCAGAATCTTCAGCAGGGCCTGCTGCACCCCCTCGCCGCTGACGTCGCGGGTGATAGACTGGTTCTCCGATTTCCTGGAGATCTTGTCTATCTCATCGATATATATGATGCCGCGTTCAGCACGGAATATGTCATAATCAGCGGCCTGTATCAGACGCAGGAGAATGTTCTCCACATCGTCGCCAACGTATCCGGCCTCGGTCAGGGTGGTGGCATCCGCGATGGCAAAGGGCACATCCAGAAGCTTTGCCAGCGTCTGTGCCAAGTAGGTTTTGCCCACACCGGTGGGGCCCAGCAGCAGCACATTGCTCTTGGAAAGCTCTACGCCGTCGTCGCCGGTGAAATAGATGCGCTTATAGTGATTATAGACGGCCACTGAGAGAGCTATTTTAGCCTCATCCTGACCGATAACATACTCATCCAGCTTGCTCTTGATCTCCACGGGCTTTGGCAGCAAAACACTGCCATCCCGCTCGCCTACCCTATTGGCATGTCTTAAGCGGTCCTCGTCACTGATGATAGACATGCACAGCCGCACACAGGAATCACAGATATATACGCCTGCCCCGGCGATAAGCTGACCGGCCATCATCTGGGGCTTTCCGCAGAATGAACAGGCTACATCGTTTTCATTGTTCACAGGCATTCATCCGCATCCTTTCCGGTTATCTCTTGTCGATCACTTTATCAATCAGCCCATACTCAAGGGCCTCCTGGGCGGTGAGGAAATTGTCCCGCTCTGTGTCGCGCTCCACCACCTCGATGGGCTGGCCGGTGCGCTCGGCAAGTATCTCGTTCAGCCGCTTTTTGGTGCGCAGGATACGGTTGGCGTGGATGCTGATATCCGTTGCCTGACCCTTGGCGCCGCCGCTGGGTTGGTGTATCATTATCTCGCTGTTGGGCAGCGCGAACCGCTTGCCCTTTGCGCCGGCCGCCAGCAGGAACGCGCCCATGCTTGCCGCCATGCCGATACAGATGGTGGAAACGTCGCATTTGATATACTGCATAGTGTCGTATATCGCCATACCGTCGGTGATGACCCCGCCGGGGCTGTTGATGTACAGCGCGATATCCTTATCGGGGTCCTGCCCCTCCAGATAGAGCAGCTGGGCCACTATCACCCCTGCGGAGGCGTTGTTGACCTCCTCATTGAGAAGTATGATTCGGTCGTTGAGCAGTCGGGAGAAGATGTCATAGGAGCGTTCTCCCCTGTTGGTCTGCTCTACTACATAAGGTACAAGGCTCATGTGTAAGATTTCTCCTTTCACGAGACGCGTATAATATTATGAAGCCGAACAATAAGATTTATTCCAATCTCTGGCGGTTTAGCCCATTTTTATTCCTTTGCCCCTTCGTCTTCGGGGGCCTTATCGGTATAGACCGCGTTTTCCTTTACCAGGTCCATGGCCTTCTGATTTGCCACATCCTTGGAGATGTCCTTGGCGCGGACCAGGCCCTTCACGTTCTCGATGGGCATACCGTAGGCGTCGGCCACCTTCTTGTACTCCGCCTCGATCTCCTCGTCCGTGACCTCAAGGCCCTCCTGCTCCGCGATCTTTGCAAGGCCCAGGCGCACCCGTACCTGCTGCTCAGCGCGCTCACGGTACTGCTCCTGCAGGGCCTCTACAGTGCCCTGGGTATATTTTAAGTATGTCTCCAGGTTCATCCCCTGGTCGCGCAACTGCATATCGAAGGAGTTGATTATCTCATCTACCTCGCGGTCGATCATCATCTGGGGAACATCGGCCTCTACTCTGTCAATGATCGCCTTGATAAGCTGCTGCTCAGTGCTGGCCTCGGCGGCGTGCTCCTTGCGGGTGCGGATAGTGTTCTCCAGGTCCTTGCGGTACTCCTCAAGGGTGTCGAACTCGCTGACGTCCTTTACAAACTCGTCGTCCACCTCGGGCAACTCCCTGTGCTTTATCTCGTGGAGCTTTATCTTAAAGGTCGCGTCCTTGCCCTTGAGCTCCTCGGCGTGATAATCCTCCGGGAACTTCACGTTCACGTCGAACTCATCGTCTATATTATGGCCCACCACCTGCTCCTCAAAGCCGGGGATGAACTGGCCGGAGCCCAGCGTCAGGTCAAAATTTTCAGCCTTGCCGCCGTCGAACTGCTTGCCATCGGTATAGCCGTCAAAATCGATGACCACAATGTCACCGTCCTCGGCGGCGCGGTCCTCAACGGTGACCACCCGGGAGTTGCGCTGGCGGACCCGCTCGATCTCGTTGTCAACTTCCTCGGCGGTAGGCTCCACGGGCTCCTTAACCACCTCAACGCCCTTATAGCCGTCGATCTTCACCTCGGGCTGTACGGTAACGATGAGCTTGGCCTCGATACCCTCCTCTTTGCCGATTTTTTCAATGCTGTAGTTGTTTACCCCAACTACCTCAAGTTCCGACTGTTCGATGGCCGTATTCATCATCGGGTTGTAAAGATGGTCCACTGCCGCCTGGAAAAAGACCTCTTCGCCGTAGTATTTCTCGATAAACGCCCTGGGAGCCTTGCCCTTGCGGAAGCCAGGCACGTTCATGCGCTTGCTCTCGCGCTTATATACCTCGTTGATGGCCTGATTTAGTTCCTCCGGAGTGACTTCCAGCAGCAGCTCATACTGGTTTGTCTCAACATTCTTAGAAGATTTCAAATTCATATTTCTTTTCCCTCTCATGTTAAACTTTATACAACCCGGCGGTAAGCGCCGCGATTTTCGCTATCTCGCCCATTATATCACAACGCCGCGCAATAATCTATACCTTTTTCGTAAATTATCTAAGGAAATTGCGGACGTTTGCCCCAAAATATGCCTTAACCGGCGGCATCCTCTACCTTAACCGGCTTGAAATTTACATAATCGCAGGAAATCAGGTGCATTTTAACACCCTTATAGCTGCCTGTCAGCGCTTTCTGGGCGGCATACTGCCCATGAATATGCCCAAAATAGCAGTCGGACACCTCATTTTCCACAAGGATATCCAGTATCTCCCGGCACTCCATGCCGCCGTACAGCGGCGGGTAATGCAGAAACGCCGTAAGCTGCCCTCCCAGAGCCTTTGCCTCTGCCATAGACGCCAAGAGTCGGCCGGCCTCCCGGCTGACTATCTTCCGGTCCTCCTCGGTTTCGGAGTTGTACAGCCAGCCTCGGGTCCCGCAGATAGCCCGGTCCCCTACCCTATACCCGCAGTTGTGCATTATATGGATGGTGTTAAACCCGTTCGCCGACAGGAATTTATCTATTTTACTGCGCGTGTTCCACCAATAATCGTGGTTTCCCTTCATAAGCAGCTTCTGCCCCGGCAGCGAGTGTATAAAGGCAAAATCCTTTTCGCAGTCCTCAAGCTTCATGGCCCAGGAAATATCACCGGCTATGACCACAGTATCCTCCGGAGCCACAGAGTCACGCCAGTTTTCCTCAAGTCTCTGAACATAGTCCTGCCAGCCGCGAAATACGTCCATGGGCTTGTCTGTTCCCAGGGACAGGTGCAGGTCCGCAATGACAAAAAGCGCCATTCCTATTCACCTATGCCCAGAGACTTTAACACATACCGGGCGGCCTGAGAATTCTCTATGGATGTATTGAACCGCACAGGTTTGTCCCTGAGCGTTTTTAGCTGTAGAGGAGCCGTAGTGCCAGTCAGTGATTCAAGACGGGAGATATTTTCAAATTCATCCCCATCGCCCAGAGGTTCCAACGCCCCCAGCACACTCCCCACAAACTTATATGGGCTGGCAGTGGACGCGATAACGGTTGGAGTAGAACCGTCGCCCTCAGACTCCACATACTGCCGGTACACGTCAAGGGCCACTGCAGTGTGGGTATCGACAAGATATCTGTCATTTTTCCAGGTATTATTGATAGTCCTGGCCGTGGCAGTGTCATCACAGAAACCGCCGAAGAAGATTTCACGCACCTTTGACCGGACAGTATCCCCCACGTCGTAATGGCCCTGGTCCGACAGCTGCTCCATCCAGCCGGAAAGGGTCGCGCTGTCCTCGCCTGAGATGGCGTACAGCAGGCGCTCAAGATTACTGGAGATCAAAATATCCATGGACGGCGACGATGTCGTATAGAACTCCCTGCGGCGGTCGTATATGCCGGTATTTATGAAGTCTGTCAGCACCTTGTTGGCGTTGGAGGCGCATATCAGCTTTTTGATGGGTAGGCCCATCTCGCGGGCATAATACGCCGCAAGTATATTTCCAAAATTGCCGGTGGGAACATCAACATTCATGGGTTCACCGATAGCAAGCTCATTGCCTTTACAAAGTTTGAAATATGCGTAAAAATAATATACTATTTGAGGAAGCAGCCGCCCCCAGTTTATGGAATTGGCGCTGGAGAACATGAACCCATGCTCTGCCAATACCTCCTTGATGCTGCTGTCAGTAAAGATCTTCTTCACCGCAGTCTGCGCGTCGTCAAAGTTGCCCTCTATAGCGCAGACCCCTACATTTCCGCCCTCCTGGGTGGACATCTGCCGTTTCTGCATGGGGCTTACCCCATCCTGAGGATAGAACACCATAACCCTGGTCCCGGGCACATCACGGAATCCCTCCAGGGCCGCCTTTCCCGTATCGCCGGAGGTGGCGACCAGAATGACCGTCTCTTTATCCGGAGCTGTCTTTGATACGGAAACTGTCAAAAAGTACGGCAATATCTGTAGAGCCATATCCTTGAACGCGCAAGTAGGTCCGTGCCACAGCTCTAAGATATGCTTTCTGCCCACGCTTTCCGTCAAGCTGATAAGCCTTACAGGTTCACCGCCAAACTTTTCCGGCGCATAGGCGCTTTGGACACAGTGATCTATCTGTTCCTCAGTAAAATCCGTCAGGAACAGACGAAATATCTCTTTTGCAAGGCCCTGATAATTGAGCTTTGCAAGCCTTTGCAGGTCGCTTTTTACATTCGGCAGACTTTCCGGCACAAACAGCCCGCCCTCAGAGGAGATTCCCTGGGCTATTACCTGGGAAGCTTCAAGGCGGAGTTTGGAATTCCTGGTGCTTTTATACTGCATCAATATCACCCTATCGCTTTATTTTACTACAATAATATAGCGCAAATCCTTGTGAATGTCAAAGCAAATCTTCGTTTTTGAAAAAATCCGCCGCATTTTTGTAGAATATTTTGTCGGCCAGCGTCTCCGGGTAGTTATGCCGCAGAAACAGCTCATATAACTCCGGGACACCCTCTAGGCCGGAAGAAACAAAGTCCTTCTTTTCACTGCCGTCCCAGTCCGCGCCGACAGCCAGTATATCCTCGCCGCCGAGTGACAGAAAATGCTCCGCATGGCGCAACACATCATATAAACTGGCTTTATCCGGGTCATCATTCAGAAAGCCCTTATAAAGATTTAACCCGACCAAGCCGCCGGAGGAGCGTATAGTATTAAATTGTTCGTCTGACAGATTCCTTGCGCTTTTGCAGACGCTTTTCGCATTGGAATGGGTGGCAGCGACAGGCCCCCTCGCCATGGAGACCACATCGTAAAATAGCTCCGGGCTGGCGTGGGATAGGTCAACAACTATATGGTTATTCTCCAGCTCTTTCACGACCTGACGGCCAAATGGGGTTATGCCGCCGTCTCCGGAAGCGCGCACTCCACGGCCCAGCTCATTCTCACCGTTCCATGTCAAGCTGCATAGCTTCACGCCAAGTCTGGCAAATTCAACTATGTTTTTCAGTTTGCCGCCTAAAGCTGCTGCATTTTCAACGGTAAGCACCGCGCAGTGCTTTTCTTTGTTCCGTGCCAAATCACCTGAATCCCTGCACTGGACCATTGTCTGCTCATTACTCCGTACCTCCTCAGAAAACCGGTTTGCAACCTGCTTGAAACGGCTGAACGCCGCTTCTCCACAGACGCTGTCCGGCATCCAAACAGCATAGCACTGAACATAAGAATCAAATACGGCGGCCCGCTGGCAGTCTATATGAAGATCGTTTTTATCAATATGCTTACCCTTCACATAGCACTCAGTCATGGTGTCACAATGCAGGTCAAAATACCGCACAAAATCTCTCCTCTCAGCATCCAAACGCATTGGCGAAGTATTTCAGCCCCATAGGCTCTCCGTGTAAAGTGGTAACAGCTGCCACATCAAACCGCGGCTGTAAAGCACATGGGCTTTTTTGCAGGTATACCTGTGCTGTCAGCAAGATCTTTCTCTGCTTATTCGGTGTAACAGCCTCCACCGCAGATACCATAGCGCCGCCAGCCCGGGTCTTCACTTCTACGAATACAATATATTGAGAGTCGCGCGCAATAATGTCTATTTCGCCAAACCGGGAGTGATAGTTTCTCTCCACAATGCTGTACCCATGGCTTTCAAGCCAAATAGCGGTATAGTCCTCTCCTGTGCGGCCTGCATTTTGTGCCGTCTCCTGGTCGTTACGATTATTTTTCATTTAAGTTTTTTAGGAAGCTTTTCCTGTGGACAGGCAATACGCCATACTTCTTTATCGCTTCGTAATGGTCTTTCGTGCCATACCCCTTATGCTTGGCAAAGCCATACTCAGGATATTGTAGATCCCACTCCCGAAGCAGCCGGTCCCGGCTTACCTTTGCCAGAATAGACGCCGCCGCAATGCACGCACATTTGCTGTCGCCCTTAACTACAGTTTCCCCAGGAATAGGCAGCGTCGGCATACGGTTTCCATCCACAATGGCATAGTCGGCCGGTATTGGCATTGCTTCCACAGCCCGGCGCATGGCTAAAAAGGTGGCCTGTAATATATTGTGCTTGTCTATCTCCTCCTCACTGGCCCAACCGATACCATACGACAGAGCGTTCTCCTTAACCACGGCAAACAACGCTTCCCTCTTGGCTTCGCTAAGCTTTTTAGAGTCGTCCAGCCCGTCTATCTCAAGGCCCAAAGGCAAAATGACAGCCGCCGCACATACCGGCCCGGCAAGCGGCCCGCGCCCAGCTTCATCTATCCCGCATACTGCCCGGAATCCTGTTTCTTCAGCACTTCGCTGATGCTCATATCTGTCTATCACGTCCACTCCAAAGAAACGGCGCCCAATTTGCCGCCGCGGAACTCATCAAGCACTGTTACAGCTGCCCGCTCCATGTCTATCCCGCCGCCGGATACCAGCATACCGCGCTTGCGTCCTACCAGTTCCAAGAGTTCATGACCTGCCACTGGCCCCTCAGGGAGCTTAAGCTTATATCTTGCCTCCAGCGACTGGGGATAAAGACAAGAAAGAACCTCAAGCAGCCTTCCGGCTAAGCCCTCTATGTCAAGTATCTCGTCCTTTACAGCGCCTGTAAAGGCAAGCCGCTCTCCTACCGCAGGATCCTCAAATTTCGGCCAGAGCACTCCGGGAGTGTCCAGCAGCTCAAATCCCTTGCCTATTGTGAACCAGCGGTTCTGCCTTGTCACGCCGGGCTTGTCCCGAACCTCTGCCCTGCCTGCACCGCCGCCGATCAGCATACGGTTGATGATGGATGACTTCCCAACATTGGGTATTCCCAGTACCATTACCCGAATAGGCCGTCCAGACATCCCCTTGCGCTCCCAGCCCGCTATCTGCTCCTTTAGTTCCTCACGAATAGCCCGGTAAAGCGCCGGTAAACCCTTACCGGTCTTGCTATCCACCTGTACGGCGCACAGGCCCTCCGCCTTATATTTCGCCACCCAGCGCGCCGTCTGCTTGGGGTCGGCCAAATCGCTCTTATTCAGCACAACAATCCTGGGCTTATTCCTGATTATCTCCCGCAGTACTGGGTTAGAGCTGCTGGCGGGAATACGGGCGTCCAGCAACTCCAGCACGATATCTACCAGCTTAAGGTCCTCGGTTATCTTCCTCCTGGTCTTTGCCATATGGCCGGGAAACCACTGGACCTGCTGAACTATGCTCATGTTTTCCTGATCCAATTTATTCACCCCACCGGGCCAATTTTTGACATCGGGTAAAGGTTAAAGACCACACGCCCAAGGATATTCCTTCTGTCCACCATGCCAACTGAGAGCTTCCTGCTGTCAGTAGAGTCGTCCCGATGGTCTCCCAGCACAAATACACAGCCCTCAGGCACAGTTTGAGGGAAATCCATGGTATCACCCACATTCTCCGGCGCAAAGGTAATACCGTTCCTGGTACCGTACACTTCTCCGTTTACTACTTGGCCGTCAACAATAAGCTCGCCCAGCTCATTGTCAAAGTCCACAACCTGTCCTTCTGTAGCCACGACCCGCTTAATCAGGGTCTCCTCCAGGGCGTGTACGATTATGACTACATCGCCGGCCTTTGCTTCACCGGCCAGAGAGGTCACTAGCACCCGGTCGCCGTCATAATAATTGGGTTCCATTGAAGCGCCGTCTACCGTCACAACCCGTGCCGCAAAAGTGAATACCACCGTCACGATAACAAACGCCATCACTATAGTCTCTATCCAGTCTAGCGCCCATGCATGAAAGGGCTGTTTGGGCTTCTGAACGTCTTCCACTGCCAACTCATTATTATCCATTTCAGATCCTCCTAACGGTTATCAAAAACTTTAAACAGTAATAGAAAAAGGGACGAAATGTCCCTTCTCCCAATAATATCTCGATTTTACTTGAGCTGCTCCTTGACCTTGGCGGCCTTACCCACCCGGTCGCGCAGATAGTACAGCTTAGCCCTGCGCACACGTCCCAGGCGCACTACCCGAACAGCCTTTACGTTGGGAGAATGTAAGGGGAAAACCCTTTCCACGCCGACGCCGTAGGACACGCGGCGTACGGTAAAAGTCTCGCTGACCCCGCTGCCCTTGCGGGCAATCACAGTGCCCTCGAACTGCTGGATCCTTTCGCGCTCACCCTCGCGGATGTTCACATCCACCCTGACGGTGTCGCCGATGTTGAACTGAGGGACCTCTGCCTTGAGAGAGTCCTGTGAAACCAATTTAATTGCGTCCATTTGATATTCCTCCATAAATAATAATTCAGACATTCATACCGGCGTACCGGCAGCGGACTGCCCGCTTCCTGCGCGTGACCCGCGCCATGACCCCCACGGGCAAGCTACATAGAGAAAACCCGCGGAACCTCAAATGCTTAAATATTATACCACAACTTGTAGAGAAAGGCAAGAGTTTTTTTACCTCATATCGGAAAAATCTTTTGTAAGCAACCTGGAACGGGTTATTTCAGCGTAAGGCTCTAAATTTTTGTACATCTTCAGGGCATCGAGCAGCAGCGAAGGGTTCACGCTGCCCGCCTGGCTACATGAGGCGCGAAGCTTTATTTTCAGCGCTCCGGACACAGCCTGCTTGTCCAGCAGAAAAAAGTGGGGCTTGATATCAAACTCCTTATCCCCCTTTTTGCCGTGTTTCATCACAATAACTGCGTTCTGCGCCATTAGTTCCTCCAGCGTATTTGCCAGAGCCTCGGGCTCCTCCGAATCCAGGGATATCTCATACTCACCATATGCCACGGCGTCGAACCCAAGCTCAGGCTCGGATATTTCCAATACAGAAATATCCTTCGGCAGCTCTCCACCAAGCGCCTTGGCCGCCTGTTCCAGCCCAATATCCTCCACAAGCCGGATATCCATACACTCCCGCAGGCCGCTCACCCCCAAAGACAGCGGCATGGCAAAGGTCATATATATATGCGGGTTGAACCCCTCGGTATACCAAACAGGCAGCCGCGAGAGCTTCAGAGCTCTTGCCATGCACCTTGTCAGGTCCAGATGGGAGATGTATTTCGCCGCACCGGTCTTGCTGAACCATACCCTAACGTTTTTCAACGCATAGCCCTCCTTTAAAGCAGGCCGCTCCGCAGCCCGAGCACTTTTCCCGGCAATTCGGCGTAGTCTTGCCCTCATATGCCCGCTTACATTCCTCGATCAGGAATTCTTTACGGACGCCATAGTCCAGGTGGTCCCAGGGGAACACCTCGTCAAAGCTCCGGGTACGGTTGGCGTAAAAGGCTGGGTCAAGGCCGCACTGCTCAAAAATCCCCATCCAGCGGTCAAAGTCAAAGCACTCATCCCAGCTGTCAAAATGGAAGCCCTGCTCAACAGCCTTCTCCAGCACCGCACAGAGCCTGCGGTCACCCCGGGCAAAGACCGCCTCTAAATAACTGGTTTCCGCTCCGTGATAGCTCACGCTCACCCTTTTTGATCTGTTGCCCGCTTTCAACTCGTGCTGCTTCTCACGCAGGAGCTCCATTGTATCCTGGCCGAACCACTGGAATGGCGTAAATGGCTTCGGGACAAAGGCGGCGGCGCTTAGAGATACCTCGACGGCTTTTCCCTTCGGCTTCTCCTTATTGGCGTAAAAAGCGTCAACGACCTTCTTGCCCAGCTCCAGAATAGCCAGAACGTCCTCCATGGTCTCGGTGGGCAGGCCGATCATAAAGTAGAGCTTTATCCTGGTCCAGCCCTCTGTAAAGGCCACGTTGACCGTGTGGAGCAGCTCCTCCTCGGTCACATTCTTGTTTATCACATCCCGCATACGCTGGGAACCGGCCTCCGGCGCGAAGGTCAGACCGCTCTTGCGCACGGAGTTCACCCGTTCCATCAGCTCCGGGGAGAAATTATCCACCCGCAGCGACGGCAGCGACAGGCTCACCTTTTCCTTTTCCGTCCAGCGGTGGAGATAGTCCAGCAGGCCGTTAAGGTCGCTGTAGTCGCTGGTGCTCAGCGAGGACAGGGATATCTCGTCATAGCCGGTGGACTCGCACAGCGCCCGGCATTGACGGTCGATGGTCTCCATGCTTTTCTCGCGGAAGGGTCTGTAAAGGAATCCAGCTTGACAAAACCTGCACCCTCTTATGCACCCCCGCAGGACCTCCACCGAGATGCGGTCATGTATCACTTCAATAAGCGGCACGGGGAACGAATCCGGGAAGTAGGCGCTGTCCATATCGTTTACCACGCGTTTTTTTACAGCGGCAGGCGCCCCGTCTTTGGGGGTATACTGCTTGATCGTGCCATCTTGGTTATGCTCCACATCATATAGTGATGGAACATATACTCCTTCGATCTGCGCGGCCCGGCACAGAAACTCCCGCTTGCCTATGCCCTCCTTCCTGCACTGGCGGTAAAGCTCCATGACTTCAATGTCCACTTCCTCGCCGTCCCCCAGGAAGAAGATGTCGATAAACTCCGCCAGCGGCTCCGGGTTGCAGGCACACGGCCCACCGGCCACAACGATATTGAACAGTTCCGGCCTATCCTCGCTGTGCAGTGGTATTCCCGCCAGCTTTAGCATATTCAGGATGTTGGTATAGCTCAACTCATACTGTAAGGTAAATCCTATAAAGTCAAAGTCCTTTACGGGGTCGCCGCTCTCCAGAGCATAGAGCGGGATGTGCCTGTCAACCATCTGCCGCTCCATGTCAACCCATGGGGCAAACACCCGCTCGCACCAGAAATACGGAACCCGATTCATGGTCCCATACAGTATCTTTATTCCCAGATGGGACATCCCCACCTCATATATGTCCGGGAAGCAGAACGCGAACCGAACATCCACATCTTCCATATTCTTTACCACAGAGTGAGTTTCGCCGCCCACATAGCGGCCGGGCTTTTGAACTTTTAAGAGAATCTTTTCTACTTCTTTCGGATACATTGCCATCCCTTTTCCTTATTTTTTGACTATTATAACCTGTTTCACAAATTTTTGCAAGTGCTATGGCTGGGTAAGATCCCATTTCAGCACAAGATACAGCATTAAATATATACTCAGCGCCAAAAGCGAGTAATTATGCCTTGTATGAAGCAGCACGAGAAACCCCATAGTTGCCAGCGGGATCAGCAAAAGGATAGAAATAATATGGGAAATTTTCCCTGCCATTTCATATGAGAACCGTTCACATAAGTAATACCGCAACGCAAGCCCCCCGTCCAGTGGCTCTATTGGCAGACTGTGTACAAGCGCAATGGCAAAGCTTGCCTCGCAAAAGGGGCTGCCACCCAGACCTGCGGCATATGCCAGAGCGAATGACAGCCAGTTTGCTCCGGGCCCTGCTAGGGATATCCACATGTTTTGCATGTCCGTCACTTTATTCTGGCTGCTTATCCCTATCCGGCAGCCGAGGGCTGACAGTCCCACTCTTTCCGGCCATGCGTCCATAGCGCCCATTGTAACTATATGGGCAGTTTCGTGGAGGCATACGGCTAAAAAGCACGCCAGACCGCCCTCTGCCCCGGTAAAAATGCAGCAAAAGGCGATCAGCGCGAAAAAAGTGAAATATATCCGAACCCTGCATGGGCCGATACGAAATGCCAGCATCAGAGCATCTGCAGCGGGGCGCTGGCCGAGACGGGCGGTGCCGGAGTGGGGGTGGATTCTGGGGGCTGTGTCGGTTCTGGCGTGGTCCGACCGAATGAGGGAAGCTCAATCTCTTTGGTCATTTCCTGTCCATACCAAGCGGCTATCTCTTGAAATTTCGCATTGTCAGATATTCTGAAGAATACGAGCGCCAGCACTATCAGGGCGCAGATAACCGCCTGTACCAGCAAAATGCCTCCCCAGCATCCCCTTTCCTTTTGGTCTTCCCCCCATATCTCATCCTCACGAATGGCATCGTCTTCTTCTCCCAGGTTCTCTATCTCCCGCAGCTTCTCCTGATCCTGCATCAGAGTATTATACATATCAGGCCGCTGCAGCCGTCGTTTATGATGCGCTCTATGGTCTCGCGCACCTTCTCCCTAGCGTCGGAGGGCATACGGTACAGCTTGTTGTGCATACCCTCATTGACAAGTGAGTGTAAAGATTTGCCGAAGATATTTGACTCCCATATCTTCACCGGGTTCTCCTCAAATTCTTTCAATAGGTACATCACCAGCTCCTCGGACTGCTGTTCAGAGCCGACGATAGGCGTTATCTCCGTGTTTATCTGTGTGCGCAGCATATGGATGGACGGCGCTGTCGCCTTCAGCCTGATACCGTATTTGCCGTTCTGCTTGAGTATCTGCGGCTCCTCCAGGCTCAGCTCCTCTACCTCGGGCATGACAATGCCATAGCCGGTTTCCAGCACGTCGTCATAGGCTTGGCGAAGCTTCTGGAATGTCTTTTTTATCTGCGTCATCTCGATAAGCTGCGACAACAGCTCGGACTCATCCTTGATCTCAAGCTCGGTCTTCTCGCTGAGTATCTTATAGAACAAAGATTGGTCAAAGATAAGCTCCGCGCTGGCGCATCCACTGCCAAGGTCTATCTGGCGAATATTTATCCCCTGGATGGAATCACAGGCCCGCACGCCCTCTATCATCCCGCGCACCTCGCGCATACGGGTGATGCCGCAGCAGTCCTTGATGGCTCCGAATACGGACGTGTACAGCCAATGCTCGGCGCCAAGAGAGGCCACCCATCCGGGCACAGACAGCTCCACCTCGCGCACAGGGAACTGGTACAGGAGGCTGGCAATTATCTCCTTTATCCCCTGCTCGGTAATGTCAATACAGTTGACCGGCAGCACCGGCACGGAATACTTGTCGGAAAGCCGGGCGGCCAGGGCGCGGCTGTTTGGGTCCCCGGGATCCACGCAGTTTAGCAGCATGACGAAGGGCCTGTTAGTCTGGTTCAGCTCATCGATGACCCGCTCCTCGGCCTCCTCATACTCCTCTCTGGGAATATCGCTTATGCTTCCGTCTGTGGTTATTACAAGGCCGATGGTGGAGTGCTCTGTTATTACCTTCTTTGTGCCGATCTCTGCCGCCATATTGAATGGGATGGGCTCGTCAAACCATGGCGTGCGCACCATGCGCGGCTGGTCCTCCTCTATGTAGCCGATGGCGCTGGGGACAATATAGCCTACGCAGTCTATCATGCGCACGTTGAACATAGCGTCGTTGTCTATCTGCACCGAAACCGCCTGCTCCGGGATGAACTTGGGCTCAGTAGTCATGATGGTACGTCCGGCAGAGGACTGTGGCAGTTCATCCACCGCCCGCTCCCGCTGGAGGCCGTCGGGAATATTGGGAATGACCACCGTGTCCATAAATTTCTTAATAAAAGTGGATTTACCCGTGCGCACAGGGCCCACAACGCCGATGTAAATCTCGCCGTTTGTGCGGTCCTGGATATCCTTGTATACGTTAAAATCTTCCATATCTGTGGTCTCCTCTTATCTGTTGCAGATTATGATGGGCCGGGACTCGGGTACCGTATCGTCAAAAAGCTCATTCTGTGCCCTGACGTCGCTGAGCAGAGCCCGGTGAGTTTTAGCAATGTCCCAAAGCTTTTCCCCGACGGAGGCGTAATATATCAGGAACCTTGGCCGTATATCAAAGCCCGGGGCGCTCTCGTCCACCGCCGCCGAGGTCAGGTACTTCACGTTGTTCATGCTCAGCAGCACCGAACTGACCGTGGTTTCCACCGACACCTCTACGGTGCTCTTATCGGCTATGCGGTACTCCCAAAGGTCGGTGTGCCAGGTCGTGTCGGCCCTCTTTGCCAGCTGGTTGTCAAGCTCTGTGGTGAAGCTGTGGTCAAACTGCTTCTCAATATATAGGATGCGTCCCTGGGCATTCATGTACAGCATACATATATTATATTTCACACGATAATTCAGCTTTGTCTTCTCACAGACCGCCTGAACCGTGTCATGCTCGCACCAGATGTCCAGTACCTTCTGTATCTCGTCGTCCGTAACGGCAATGCTGCACTTCTTTTTCAGCACCTCCGAGGATGTCCCATGTATCCTGGTAAATGCGTTCTGGGCGTAGCGCAGCTCAAGAGGAGCCTTTACAGAATAGGCGTCATTGATGATCTCCACCTCGCAGGGCTTATACAGAAAGGCCATGATGAACACCTTTACCATCACGCTGATGCTGGTATACTCGCCAACATCATCTTCCCTGGGCTGTATGCTGCTCTCCCCGGCGATAATGCGCAGATCGCAGACGCACTCCTCATCGGCCCCGGCACATTCGATTATCTGGCTAAAATCCACAGAGGCGGAGAGCTTTTCCGTACTGCTGTCCACAGCCGAGGTATAGAGCAGCGAAATATCCGCGCTTCCGTTTACGGTCAGCCTTTCATCAGACAGGCGGCTCTCAATGCACCGGCAGGATACCTCCCTGTGCAAAATTGCCTCTATGGGCGGCTTGCCGTTTTTTACCGGCAGAGCGTCCTCAACGGTGAACTGATGGCACACCGCGTTGACCGCCTGGTGCGCGGAAAATGTCTCCCCCCGCTTCTCAATGGTCTCGTCGTCCAGGCTACAGGTTATGAGTTCCTTTTTCTGCACCACCGCCAGCACGTTCAGGCTTACCGCGGCGTGCAGGTCTATCCTCCGCGCACTGACAGCCCTGCAGGTCAGATGAGCCATAGAGGCCTCCACACAGGCCACGGCCTTCTCCTCGGCAGCCTTGAGCTTTATGCTGGCGGTGAAATCCTTGGTGAACTCACAGCATCGCACAGCGTCCCCTTTGCCGTCCAGATAGAGTACGCGGATGTCGCAAACTCCGTCGCAGGTAAGAGTGTCCCCAGCTATCATGTAGGACGAAACCTCAGGAACGGCCCTGCACTTCAATATCTTCTGAATATCCGTACAGTAGTCGGGCAAATTGTATTCGGTGTCCAGCGGCGTTTCATAACGGCCGTCAAATATGGGGTCGAAATATTCATAGGGCGCGGTCTTGATATGGGCCTGCATACAGCATCCTCTCCTTTAACTTTCTTTACCAAATATGTATGCGGCCAGATGTGAAATATGCGGACTTCCCATTAAAATGGCCCCCTAGTTCAACTAGGGGGCGCTAAAATATATAGTGTCAGCTTTCAGCAAGCATCATCGACATTTCCATATAGTGCTTATGTACTATCTTCCTCAGCTCATCCTCTGTCCCATTCTTAAAATCAAACTCAGCGGTTATTCCCAGCATGGCCCCCTCCAGCGGAGTATAAAATTTTGCCACATTTATCTGGTCCCGCAGTTTTGAGAAACTCTCGAAATGCTCCTCGCTCATGGCCTGCCCATGGGCAGGGTACTCGTTTGAGTATAGGTCCATATGCGTGGGCAGGCTGTGCATGGCGGAATAGATGGTAAAGCCCTTCTGGACGTCCCTGTTGAGCAGGAAATCCAGCACGGTAAACGCTTCATCTGGGTGGGTGCTGTTGCGGTTTATGCCCCCGAAAGTGGTTATGTCCGCCGTGATGCCGCCGTCCTTGTTATAGGTAGAGAAGAAGTCGAACTCCCGGCCTTTGAGTAAATCCATGGTATAGTCGGGCCCATTGAATTTACTGTCCGAGAAATTCAAAAATATGGGTACAATAGATTCTGATTGGACTTTCTTTAAATGGTCTAGAACCTTTTTCATATATTCAAACAGATCGTCTTCTGAAAACGCGGGCACGTCCTTATCGTAATCAGCCAATTCTCCCATCATATCATAAGGCGTCACATACCCCGCCAGTGACCGGGCCAGTTTGTCTCCGCTTTCAGCCAGCTCATCCCATGTCGCAGGAAACTCAACACTTGAGCTGAATCTGCCTCTGTCCAAAAGGAATACGTCAAACCTATAAGCCAGCGGGAGAAGCATCTGGCCCTCCCGGCCCCTCCCGGCCTCCATCACAACCGGCAAAAGACGGTCCCACTCCATGTACTTGGCCCCAGAAATATAGTCGTCCAGCGGCAGGAATATCCTGTTTTCCATGGCCTGGTTCGGGAACTTGAAAAGCCCTTCCTCACCGAATCCGGGGACCCAGCAGGTGCAGATAAACACGTCGGGGCCTTTTCCCGCCAGTATCTCCGTGCGAATCCTGGTGAGGGCGGCGCTGCGCTCCTGACCCTCTGGCGGCAGGGTCTCGGTTATGATCAGGAAGTCCTTTCCGTTTCCAGGAACGTAGGAGAAAAAGTCATCAACACTGCCGCCGTTTACGCTTGGCAGGTCTACAAGTACGGACAGCTGGGGCAGACTTGATTTGTCCGTCTGGCCCGATTGGTTGGGCTGGCTGGGGTCATCCTGATTTTTACTGCCGCATGAAATCAGGAATATCGCCAGGAACAGAGAAACAAGGGCTATAAAAATGCTTTTTCTCATGTATACTCACCTTCTAAAGAATAAATTGCCGACTTAGCCTATGGCGTCATCTGGGTGTAGGCACTAGATGGCTTACTTACTGCTACTGTAAGTATATCACATGACGAAAGGAAAGTTAATGACAATTTTGCAAAAACACCTAACACTAAACCCCCAGACGCTTCGCCATGACTTCATAGTTCATGCAATACACCATAGCGGTCTCTCTGGTGATCCTCCCCTGCTGGTAAAGCTTCATAAGGCTGCCATCCATAGTGCACATGCCCTCATTGGCGCCGGACATCATCACTGAATCCAACTGGTGCAGCTTATCCTCGCGTATCATGTTCTGGATCGCGTTATTGGTCTTCATGATCTCAAATACCGGGATAAGCCTGCCCTCTATGTCCGGTATAAGCTGCTGGCACACAACTCCCTTTAACAGCTGCGCCAGCTGTATCTTTACCTGCTGCTGTTGGCCGGCCGGGAACACGTCGATTATCCTGGTGATGGTGTTGGCCGCACTGCCGGTATGAAGGGTGCTGAACAGCAGCAGGCCGGTCTCTGTGGCCGTTATAGCCGCGGAAATTGTGTCGTAGTCACGCATCTCCCCCAGCAGTATAACATCCGGGCTCTCCCGAAGTGCCGAGCGCAGCGCCGCCGGATAGCTGACGGCGTCGATAGATATCTCGCGCTGAGTTACAATGGACCGCTCGTGGCGGTATACATACTCTATTGGGTCCTCCATGGTGATGATATGGCAGTCCCTGCTCTGGTTTATACGCTGTATCATGCACGCTAGGGTGGTTGATTTCCCTGTACCCACAGCTCCTGTCACCAGCACCAGCCCCTTTTGATTCTCAGAAAGAGACAATACCTCCTCTGGTATGCCCAGCAAGGCCGGATCCGGCAGGCCGAA
The DNA here is from genome assembly GCA_910584745.1 of uncultured Eubacteriales bacterium. GTDB lineage: Bacteria > Bacillota > Clostridia > Oscillospirales > Acutalibacteraceae > Acutalibacter. The sequence continues at coordinate 119,701 of CAJUDG010000010.1, read as the reverse complement.
CTGTATAAGCCTTATCACCGCCGCCATGGACCCGCGCTGTCTGAACACATTCACTCTGAAGCGCCCCATGCCTCGTACGGCAAAGGAGAAATCGTCGTCCCTGCCCTGAGAGAGCATTGTCTGGTCACGTCCGATGAAACGGTATATCTGGTCTATCAGCGTCTGAGTATGCTCCGGCATGAGAATGCCCTCCCCCAGTCTCTGCTGATGACCCTTGCACTTTAGCGTCACCGGCAGCCCGGCCACCAGGAAAACATCAGAGGCGCTCCACTCTGTCGCCTGACGCAAAATATTCTGAATATCCATCTTAATGATCTATCCTTTCAAAAATAGTAAGCTCCATCTATAGGTTTATTCACCACTCCATAGCCCGCCTATATCATCATTTGGCTCCCAGCTCTCCTGAACCAGCTGCCAACTGACCACTCGGAAACTCTTGCCCTGTCCAATCAATCCTATCCTCAGGCTCATGCCATTCTCAGACAGCACGTTCCACCGTGTTCCGTCTTCATCTCTCTCCAAAAGGTCCAACGATCCGGGATCCCGGGCTGCTTCACATAAAAAAGCCTGGCCCTTGGCCTCCAGAGAATATCTCGTCTCAACTGACTCTGCATATCTCCGGGCCATGCTTAGGTCACCTCTCGCAGTGGTCACGGCAAGCAGGGCCAGCACGGTCATACAGATCACTATCACCGTCAACAACAGCGCCAGCGGGCCCAGCCGCACATGTATCTGTTTCACAGGGCTCCTCCTTCACTCATAGAATACAGAGGTCTCCAGCTTATAGACCGGCTCGCCGTCCTGCCAGGTGACAGTGATATAGTAGTTCACCAGCCCATCCTTCTCCTCCCAGGCCACCACGACCAGGAACCCGCCGTCCGGGTCCGGCTCCATATCGCTGTTATACCTTGCCAGCAGCTTCTTTAATTCCAGATGGCACGCCGCGCTGTTATCTCCCCCCAGCAGGTCCACCATCTCGCTGTGGTCATCGGTCCCTGCCACTATCTCAGCAGCATTTTCGGCAAGCCGCACTGCACCATTCAGCGCTCTGGCCTCAGAGCTCTGCTCCTTGGCCGTGGCAAACACGCCGGAAAGGACCATGATGACCCCGGTAAACACCGCCACCAGCAGGAGCATCTCTATGTAAAACACCGTGATTCTGTGCTTATCTCTCATACTCTGCCCCCGCTCTCAGGGTAAAATCCACGCTTCCCGCATCCGTAGTCACACGGAATGTGCGCTTACCTATCCTGTCCACCTGGAAAATCTCTGTCTCACCAATGACCGTAGCTCCTCCCGGAGCCAGCGGCGACCCCTCCGGTGCGTAATCCTCCAGCAGCTTCCCCTCCTGCCGGTACACTCTCACAGCATAACCGCTCCCGGCATCTGCAAAGCTAAGCACCTGTCCTGCCGCATCCTCATATAAAGTAACCGCGCCATCTGTGTCGGAATTCTTAGCACAGGTTGAAAAATAGCTCAGCAGCAGCCGGTTTCGGCCGTTATCCTCCTGAGTCCCGGCAGTCCCGCGATAGATACCCGCACCGAACATGGTGAGAAACAGGAATCCCAAAAGGAACAGCCCTTCCACTGCCAATGTGGAAAACATCACAGGCGCATGTTTTTTTTTCAATATTACCGCCCCCAAACCCTAGGGTTTACTGACTACCGCCACTTCCGGCGGCAGGTTAGAGGCAAACACCTCATATGTCACGTAGTAATCATCATGATTGACTTGCAGGCCATAATGCTCCTCCATGTATGAGAGCTCCGACGGGTACACGCCCTCCACCACATAGCACTGCTGGGCGCAGTTCTGTATGGCGGCCCTAAGGGCGACGGCCCCCTCCTCCTTGGCATTGCGCCGGGAGCCCCCCGCGAACATCCAGAAGCCATAGACCAAAATGGCGGCTGTAAGTATTGCCGCCAATGCCAGCGGCCAGCGTTTACGCTTCTTATCAGTATACATGCCGCGCCCCTATCCTATGGAGTTCATTATGCCCAAAAGCGGGAGCATAACGCTTAAAAGGGACACCCCCACCGTCAGCAGCAACACACCCGAGAGCAGTGGATCCACAATGCCCACCAGCCGGTCGGTCAGGGTGGTACAGTGCTCCTCCAGAAGGTCCGTCAGCCTCCACAGCACCAACTCAGACCTGCCGCTGCGCTCTCCGGCCAGCAGCATACGGCCATACACCGGCTCGAACAGCCCCTCGTCATAGGCCGCGTGGGCAAAGCTGTGGCCGGCCTGCAAATGGGACATACAGCGCAGCAGCTTCTTCTCCACCGTCCTGCAGTTGGTCATCTTAATGCTCTCCTCCATGGCCACATCCTGCAAAGTGCCACTGGATAGATATGTCGTGTACGCGCCCATGAACCTGTAAAGCCCCAGCTCGCGCAGTATGTCTCCGCACAGCGGCAGCTTTTCCAGCAGCCCCTCAAGGGCCGGACGGCGGCTGCTTTTCCAGACCAGACGGCCGATAAGCAGCGCTAGGGCCATCAGTAGCATTACTCCCAGGGCCACCCAGCAGAAGCCATAGGCCCAGTTGATATATCGGTAGGACGAGGCCGCAAGGCTGCCCGTCATGCGCTCATAGACCCGCGTAAACGCAGGAAGGACCATGGCCAGCATAAGCGCCAGCACCGCGATTATCATAACCAGCATCACCGCCGGATATGTAACAGCGCTGCGCAGCTTATCCTCCATGGTTTCCTCGTCAAGATAATATCTGCTCAAGCGGAACAAAACCGCCTCAAGGCGGCCCGAGTCCTCGCCCACGGCAATCATCTTCACCGCATACGGCGGGAACGCCCCGCAGGTCTCCATAGCCTCCGCCAGCTTATGACCCAGGTCCAGCTCCGCCTGCATAGCGGACAAGGCGTAATCCAGAACGCCGCCCTTGCCGTCGCTGTGCCGCAGAAGCTCCACCGCCTCGTCCGGCTGTATTCCCGACTGGGTCATCAGAGCCATACTCTCGCAGAACGCGCTGACCCCCAGGGCGTCCAGCCTTTTCCCCCTCTTTTTTGCCATATAGCCACCAGCTTTCAATATAAAATATACGTCAGTATAATTGCACGTCAGTATAATTGGTCCCGTCCCCAATAAACTCCGAACCGGCCCCATTGGCCGAAAAAGTCAGGTCAAGACGACTCCAGCTGTTCGACTCAACCTCATAGCCCACCGTTACCCATCCGCTCTCCTCGGTATAAAACATATTCCAGGCATGGTACAGATCATCCGGCTGCACATAGCCAAATACTATCTTAGTGGGTATGCCCTGGCTGCGCAGCATTGCGGCAGCCAGGCTGGCGTAGTCCATACATATCCCCTTACCAGTAGACAGAGTCTCGTCAGGAACAGGCAGATACCCTTTTTTGACAGAAAGCGCTTTCTCTTTGTCATAGGTCACATTCTCGCAAATATACTTAAAAACCGCATCTACAACCCCCAGAGCGTCCGGCTGCTGTGCCGCAAGCTCCGCGGCCACCTCCACGCACTTGGAATCCTCATCATAATCCGAATATAGGCTTGGACGCAGAAATGGCTGAAACTCGTCCTTAAGCTGCACCTGTGCCTCAGCGGAGTAAGCTTCAGCATACTTTGTGCCCACAGTGTTCGTCAGAGCGCGGAAAATATAGGTTCCATCCCCGCACTGCAAGGGATAGACTGTAGGCGTACCATCCGAAGGCAGGTCGTAGTCATATATCTGCTCGTCCATCTGCACCCGAAGCTTCATGCGGGCGTCGCTTTCAGCCGACACGGCCACATACCCCATACTGACCCCCGAAAGGTCTATCAAGACCCCATTCTCTCCCTGGGCGGAATCAGGGTCAAAATTGGCCCTGGCAAACTCCGGGGCCTGATACGGCGTAAATTTCGGCTCATCTGCGGCCGGCTGCTTACTGGGAGCGATCTGCTCTGTTTCGGTAACAGTGGGTGGATCGTCCTCCAACGGTATATCCGTGTGGGCAACCATACAGCCCCCCAAACATAGCAGCGCAAGCACAACATACAATAGTTTTTTTATTCGTGCCATGAAACGCCCCCTTACCGCGTACCTACCAGCTCCAGCCTGCCATGCAGTACATATCTCGCTTCATCAAAATCATAGGCGCAGGTGGAGAGCACCACATACTGGCCGTCCCCACTTGGCTTATCCGCGGCGGCAAAATCCGACTGGGCCAGGCACTGGGCGATATAGTCCGAAAAATCACTGCCGGGCCCCCGAAAAATGGTATATGTGTCCGAATAAGCCGAAGTTGTGTAGCCGCTAAACAGCTTCACCTTATAGTCTGCCTGCGGCGTCAAAAGCCACATCACCGGGTGCTCGTCATAATACTCCTGCTTTTCCCAGGCCTCCAGCCCACCGAACATAGAGCCATCCATCATACTGTGTCCATAGATTATGGAGTTTGCGTCCACAAACCCCGGGGAACACTGCGCGTCAACAAATATGGCGCCGCTCTGATCCTCGGCACCAGTATAGGAGTGGTGCAGGTAAAATTCATTGTCGCTGCCCTGGGTCACAGGGTAGTCGATAGACGTATCTGGACAGTACAGCCATGCCACCACCTGTGGGTTGTCCTCCTGCAACCGCCCGAAATCCACCGTAATAGGCGATTTCCCGGTTTCACCTGCATCTGCCTGACCATCTCCCTCCTGACCTGAAACCGTTATGCTCTCGACATCGGATCTCCGGGTATATTCAGATGCGGCGTCGGCATAGCCCTGCCTGCTGGCCTTGTATGTCCCGCGAATAGTAAACACTGCGGCGCCGGAACCAAGAAACACCAGTAGTGCCGCAATCATTATAATTGCTCTGACTCTCTTTCCCATTTAGAACCCTTTCCACCCTTTTTGGCTCGGTCCCTAAGACGCCCCGCAAGAACGTTTAGCATAGCTCCGCAGGCCGCAAAGCATATCATATATATCTTACCCACGTTGGTGGTATATATGACCATATACTGTCCCATATACGGAACGTGCCGCTCCACCCTGCCGATAAGGTTCGCATATGGCACAGGCTTGATATCTTCCTTCTCATTGGCGTCGCCCTTGGTTATCAGCTCGCCCTCCAGCTTTTTGTTCTCCACAACACGGTGGGTCACTACAGAATCCGCACTCTCAAAGGCGATAATATCGCCCTCAATAATCGACTCCGGCTGTGCCGGCGCCACAAGTATCAGGCTTCCAACCGGTATTTCCGGCTCCATGCTCCCGCTGATGACATTATATATCTCATACCCGAATATCTTCGGTACGGTCAGCAGCAGGCTTGAGCCCAACACCGCCGCCAATATCAAAATGCCTAAAATATTGCAAAGGGCCGCGGCAAACCTTTTCATTCCTCATCCTTCCTTCTCCTGCGGAAGATAAGAAGCCAAAGCGCTACTGAGAAGCAGCCCAACATGGCCACGCCTCCTGTTATCTTTGCCGCAAGGGGAATATGGTTCCATAGCATCTTTCCGTCAGAATCCAGCTTTCCGTCGTCGCCATTAAAACTAGCCATAGGCACCGGCCCGTCGTCCAGGTCCCAGCTCTCTGCTGGCGACTCACTTGCAGGAGGCTCCGCTACAGGGACGCTGTTGTCAGATATATCCTCATTAGGCTGAGATGAAGATTCAGGCGGGGCCGAGGGCGCGGAGCTCTCATTTGCGCTTGAAGCCGAGCTCTCCCCGCTCACGGTGCTGCTGGTATTCGGAGGCGTAGTTGGATTGGTCCCCGAAACCACCGTTGTGGTCGTATTGGTATACACCGTATTCTCCGGCAGCGGCGAATAGATAAATGTAAACACATTCTCCGCCGGGTCCTTGGAAAGGGTCTTCGTAAGGTTATAAGCCTGGGGCTGATACCCCTCGATATACTGATAGGCGATAACCGGGCGGTCCCCGATATTGCCGTAGTATGTCTCGCTGGGTGCCAACTCACGTCCAGCGGCTGTCTGGTAGTTTACAGTATACGCCACCGGGTTTGTAAGCACACCATAGGCCACCACATAGTCCTGGTCCTTATCCACCGTAAACGCCGCCACACGCTGGCTGCCGCCGGTCTCAGATACCTCGTCGGTGCCCTTCCCGCTCTCACGGATGCCCTTGACGTAATACTTGCTTCCGTCGTTCAGCTCGACCATATTATTATGGAAAATGATCTGGTTTCCATAGGGAACATTCTCACATATCAGCATATTCCCGCTTTCGGATATCCTGCCGCCGTTATTGCCAGAGCCCACCATGGTCCCCTGTTGCCCGGCATAAATGCGCACAGTATAGGTATACCCCTCGCCCGCCGCCTGGGGGACAGCAAGCGCCATAAGGACAGCCAGCGTGGCTGCCAGGCCAGTGATCCTTCTAAGCAGTTTCATCTGTCATCCCCCTCTCTTTCTCCTATCCTTTTTCACGCTGTATATACCCAGCACCAAGAGCACCGCGCCGCTGACAGCCATAGCCGCATAGAGCGGCAGCAGGTCCGTATCGTCGCCCGTGCGCACCACCTGGGTACGGTTCCGGGTATCTGTCGTGGCAAGCTCCACAGCAAATTGCATCTGTAAGTCAGCCAGAGAATCCTGGTACACGTTGTTGATAGACTCCTCGTCAAGGGCCACCTTTAGCGTGACCACGCCCGACTGATTCGTAGCCAGAGTGTCAAGGTAAAAATAATCCTTCAAAGCGCCTGTAGCCCCATGAAGCCCCTCTCCGGCCTCCCCGGGGTTTTCACCGCCCACGGTATCACTGTCAAAATAGACCTTCTCTTTGCCGTTCTTATCCTTATAGGTGAGCCTATATGAATATGCTCCGCCCTCGGCAGTCGAGTTGCTGTCCTCCATAGAGGCTATGACCTCGTTGCGCATATACCAGTCCGTGGCCTTGGAATTAGTATTCACCAGCTTGATGGTAAATACCGCGCTGTCCCCCGCCTGGAGCTTGCCTATCACGTCGCTCATATTCCCGGCCATATCGGCGGGCTGAAAGTTCGACTCCAGCTTATCGGTGAATTTGACCTCCCAGTTTGGATCGCCGTAATACGTGTCCGCATACGCGGCCGGTCCTGCAAATGCCAGAAGAACTGCCGCAAGAAAGCACAGGCATAGCTTCTTCAATTTTCGTCTCATGGGTGCCTCCCCTTAATTGTCAACAAGGCTCAGCCTATTGTCGGAGGATATCTTTACCTTACGGCCCCAGCTGCTCCATATTGCCCCTTCTGCATTGTGGGTCTGCACAGCGTTGACCTCTACCTCAAGCCGGAATTCCACACCGTCATAGTCATAGGTCGTGGTTATCACCGTACATCCGTCATCCCTCTTGGTCACATCCTGCGTCACATGGTCCGCTGTCATCCCATCCACCGTAAGGGTATCGCTGAAAAGCGGGGTCGTCTCCCCTGCCGGCAAAATCCTGTTATAATAGAGCGTGTACCTTTCAGTGGTGTCCGCTTTTCCATCTCTGATCCAATAGTCGTCGTTGACAAGGTTCAAATTTATAAGATCCGGCGACTTGGTCTGAAGCTTGGTCTCTTTACCGTTTTCGTCCACCTTTACCCAGTAGCGGTAAACATGCACCCGCACAAACTGGTCAATGGTACCGCTGTTACGCACAGCCAGCTCCTCTTTATAGGCCTTGCCCATCACAAAGCTCTCGTCTTCCCCCAGAAGCCCTCCCAGAAGCCGCTCGTCTACAGGCACTTCATTTATGTCCCAGATATCATCTGCGGACTTCTTGTCAAAATTCCTCCAGGCGATAGGGTTGCCGTTTTCCAAAAGGGTAACCCCGATCTTCTGGGTCTGTATGCGGGATGTATAGGTCTGGGAAAAATACGTCAGAGCGGCCCTGGCGCTGCCGATGCTGCCGCCGACAAGCAGTACCGCCGCCGCAGCGAACAGGAAGATGCTCCCCAAGGTCATTCCTTTTATTCTGCGCTTTTTATCCATTACTCAGCGCCCCTTTCATTGGCCTTAAGCTTCTGGCTCCAGTCAAAATAGGGATTGCCGTTTTCGTCATATCTGACCGGCGTGCTCTCATAAATGACCACTACGTTGAACTCCTGGCCGTTTTCATCCTTAGGATGGTCTTTTATCTTGACCAGCAGCTCCGGAGTCTCTTCGCCCGGGTTCAAAATTTTGTTATAGTAGTAAAAGCCGTCCTCTCCCGGAGTCCAGTTTTCTCCGCCGTCATATATCAGAGTATAGTCGCTGCCGCAGAAGGCCTTGGCGCGGATATATACCGGAGTGCCGTCTTCGGAATTGGTGATCACCACATGCTTGGTCCATGCGGATATCTCCGGTTCCTTTATCTCCGTCTCTATCTTTCTGGGCTGTATGCGAACTCCTCCCTTGGCCTCGGTATAGGTGGAGAAATATCCCCAGGCAAGGGGCAGATTGGCGGCCAGGATCAGGACTATGGTTATAGCCGCAAAAATGACCGATTTCTTTTTCAACGCTCCTCGCCTCCTCACTCTATAGCGTCATATTCGCCGGTATTGTCCACCAGCTTTTCAACCTTCCATCCATCGTCATATGTGAACTTGTTGGTTATCGCGCCGCCGTTGTTGTGGGTCTCGTCATAGTCATTTTCAAAGCTCACCTGGACGATCTCATCGGCCTTTATGGTGACAGTCTGTTCGGGATCCGTTATGAGCACATACGTCGCGCCGGAATATACCTCCTTGACCGTCACCTCCGCCCCCACAGGCAGGTTCTCCACCTTAAGGGATCTCTGTCCGGGCTCGGTAAAGGTTATGGTCTGCACATTGCTGCGGTGCTCGCCGTTCTCCTCCCAGTCTATCTGGAACACAAACGTAGCCGGAGCGGAGGTCTCATAGGTCTTCAAAGTCTTTATTATCTCAAGCTTGCCCTTTAGGTCGTCGCGTTCGGGCTTTAAATTGACTTCCAGATTGTACCGCCACTCGCCTGGATTCGCGGTATTTATCCCGTTTTCCCCTGGCATCTTGCTGGGAAGTGCCACCAACTCCGGGTTAAAAGTATACACGCTGGTGCCGGTCTTCACCTGGGTGACTATGCGTGATTTGCCCTCTTTATCCTTGATGGTCTTCACAAAGTCAGTGTCGCCGCGCTTATGGGCCACCAGAAGATACACCCCCGGCTTCAGCGTAACGCTTGCGCCGCTGTCCGCTCTTTTATCAGGCTCTTTAGGCGGCATGAGCACCGTTCCCGCAGCATCCTGTGCCAGCTCAGCCCAGCCCTCGTTGGTAATATCCTGCGAGATTTTCAGGTCAAACGGCTCTACCGGCGTGAAGCCGTACAGCGTCCCCTCGACCTTCCAGTCCGCCACCTTGTAAAGGTCTACCACTATATCGGCCCCGGCAAGGTCAGCGGCCATCTCCTCGTTCCCCTGGGCCTTTTTGTCGCAGGGGTTGACCGTCAGAGTGCAGTCCTGGTTAAGGTCCAGGGTGTCATTGGCCGCGGCCGCCCATATCTGGCCCGCAAGGCTCACGGCCAGCAGCACCGTTATCAGTACAGCCAGCCAACGTCTCGTTTTCATGGCAACTCCTCCTTGAATCTAAAGCTTACTTCCTTTTTAACAGTTCTCTAAGGTCATCCGGCGTTATCTTTGGCTTGCGGCGGCGGAAATAGATCAGCGCCACCACCAGCAAGAGGAACAGGATTGGTATGCCCACGGCGGGTATCACTATATAGTTCGGCACGCGCACAGCCTCCGACGCCGCCATCAGCGCACCGTCCACATCCTCGATGCGCCGCCCGCGCAGCAGCAGCCTGTGGCTGTTCACGCCGTAGGGCGTGCAGGTCTGTAATGTGCACAGGTCCTCGCCCTGGTACAGGTTCATCTGCGAGGTGTCCTCGGGCACCACGGTGACGATCTGCTCAATTTGATAGGTATAAACCTCGTTGAGCACGGAAACAGTAAAGATATCGCCCACCTTAAGCTGGTCCAGGTCCGTAAACAGCCGCGCCGACGGCAGCCCCCTATGCCCCGATATGGCCGCATGGGTCCCCGGGCCACCCACCGGCAGCGACGTGGCGGACAGGTGCCCCGTGGCCACCTGCAGCACCGCCTCTCCCGTGCCGTGGTAGATGGGCAGGTTCACCCCTATCACCGGGATATTGATGTACCCCATAATACCGTTGCCGCTGACGTCCAGCATACTCTCATACTCCGCCTGCTCCTCGTCCGAGAGCACCCAGCGGTTCGACTTGTGCCACAGCCGCTCGTTATACTCCCTGGCCGCCGTCAGTATCTTGTCGATGTCCTCCTGGGACATGGCGTCAACGGTCTCCACATAGGCCGCGATGGCCCTTGACTGGTGCATGGAGTTCCACCAGTCGGAAAACGAAGGGTACAGCAATAAGCAGAGCCCTGCGAGCACAATGACGACCAAAAGTATGTTGGTCCAATTCTTTTTTAGCCATTTTGCCATATACCAAGGCTCTCCTTAATGATGTCCCCCCGAAGGGGATACCCGCCGCCGTGCAGCGGCGGGTATAGAATTTCCTAACTTACGTGCAGATACGTTCTATGCCGAAATTTTCAGAACTTTAGTTGCTCATGCGCCGCTTGGTGAACAGCACCACGCCCGCGCCGATGACCAGGACCGCGCCCACAATATACAGTATCGTGGTGCCCATGCCGCCGGTGCTGGGGAGGGTTGTGCCCTTGTTATTCACGACCTTAACGACATCACTCTTTATAACTTCACCATAATTGTAAGTGCAGCCATCGGTCAGTTCGCCCTTATCATTCGTATTAGGAACGATTTGGATTTCAAGAGCAGCCATAGTATTGTAACCATCGGGCGTCTTGGTCTCTGTCAGTCTGTACCAACCTTCAGCAAGGCCCTTAACGTTAAAGGTATTTTTGCTATCGCCACCATTAGCAATAATCACATTATCGTCAACAGGAGTAAGATTCTCGGGCAGAGTACCCTCACCATCGTTCCAAGCATAATACTCGCCATTTGTTTCAGTTGCAAAAATCTTAACTGACTCAGTTTTATCCTCTATAATATTTCCGTCAGCATCTTTGAAAATTCTTTCCAACGTGAACTCAGCGCCGGACAGAGCAGCTTCATCGCCACCGCTAATCTTCTCGCCGCTCAAGTGATAGATATAGGTCTTAGTCTTAATCGGTGTGCCCTCCGTCATGACTTCTCCATTTTCATCGACACCAGTAGACCATTTGACCTCGTTCTCGACTACCTCAAACTGAATAGCGTCCTCGTTCACGACCGCCTGATAGGTCAGCTGAACAATCACGTTGCCGATTTCGGGCATAACCTCGGCATCCGTAAGCAGTTTCTTAAGGTCAAACTTCGCAACGGACATGGTAATCGTCTTGTCATCGTTAACGACAACCTCAACATCAGGCAAACCAGTAGTAATGAGCTCGGCGGTCCCATCGCCAGTCAGAACGACAAGCTTAGCACTATCTTCCACATAGGTATGGCCCTCAGTCATTTTATCAACAAGGGATACCCAATAGTTCTCGTTCAGGTTCATTGTGCCAACAGAAACAGTAGCAGTAACCTTGTAGCCCAGAGTCCTGCCGACCTCAGAGTTAATAATTTTCTGATACTCCTCTTCAACATCAAGGGCTTCCTTAACGCCCTTATCAGGAATCAGGGACTCGGCCTTGGGGGTAATCGTTGTATCACCAACAACCTGCGCCATCACATGGGAGCGAGGATTAGTGTCATCGAGTTTATCCTCATCGGTCTCATCAACTACAACATAGTAGCCGCCAGGCAGATTCTCCCAGACAATCGCGCCATCATCGTTTATCTTAGGAGTATCAAAAGTGGAGGCTGTAAAGCTACTCTTAATTCTCTCGATTTCTTCATTTAACTGTCCAGCGCCCGTCAACCCTGAAAGTTTTTTTGCATAATCAGCCACAGAGGTGGTTTCATCGGAGTAATTATCGCCCCACTCAATATTACCCAAAGTGCCAGTGGGTATATTGTCGCTGCCGGGCAAAACAGTACCCTTGAGCACCTGATAAAGTACATACTTGTGACCGGGCTGAGCATTGTTCATGGTCAGCGTATAGCCAGTTTCTTCGCCCTCTGCCAACGCCGGCAGTGCGAATGCTGCGCAGATGGCTAAGGCGAGGACCAGAGCCAAAAGCTTTTTGATGTTTTTCATTCTCTCATATCCTTTCAAAATATAATTTTTATATCGGACCCGCCCTCCGGCTCACTTCCCCCCGCCAATGACCGTGAACGGCCACACGCGGAAAAGAAGCCTGCCGGCTATAAGGTCCTGTGTCACCGGCCCCAGGCCCGTGTTTCGGCTGTCCACGGACTGGCTCCGGTTGTCACCAAGTACAAAGAACTCGTCTTTCGGTACGCTGTAGGGAAATGTCAGGTCACACTCGCCCAGGGTCTTCCCGGTCACATACGGCTCTGAAAGCGACTGGCCGTTCACCGTCACATTGCCCTCTTCATCTATATCCACCTCGTCCCCGCCCACAGCGATGATGCGTTTGACAAGGAGCGTATTGTTATAGTAGAACGCTATCACGTCCCCCCGGCCGTACTGGGCGGCCGAGCTCGTCACGACGAAGTCGCCGTCGCGAAGGGTGGGGGTCATGGCGTCGCCCTTTATCTCGAGCACCGGGAACATCAGCACCGCCACGATTACCGCCGCGGCCGTCACCACCAGCAGCACGAATATGGTGGTCCGAAGCACCCTGTTGTACTCTTTCTTGTGGTTTTCCTTCTTCAGCTCGGTCTCGATCTGCTCAATGGTGGGCAGATCCACCTGTTTACCCTTCATCAAAACCCCTCTTGCCTAGGGCGACCGCCGCAGCACCTGGTTCTGGGAAACAGGCAGGCCGTTTACTATTTCTACAACATTCAGCATCTGTACCTTTTCGGGCTCTTTTTCCGGCGCGGGGATGAACTCGTCCTGCGCCTGCTGCGGGAAACGCGGCTCCGCGGGATACTGCGGCACCGCAGAGACCTGCTGCACTGCCGGAACCTGCGGCTCTGGGGCAAAGTGCGCGCCCTGGGGCGGCGGCTCCCTGTGATAGACCGGCTGGGGTTCCGGCTGCCTGTACTGCTGAGAAGGATCGTAATACTCCCTCTGGGGCGGCGGCTTCGCGGAATACTGCTGTGGCGCGGTCTGTGGCGCAGCCCACTGCTGGTACTGTCCCCTCGGCTCGGCGGGCACCGGCTGAGGGGGGCTGACCGGCGGCGGCTGATACCTTGGCCGTTCCTTTTGCTGCCGGCCCTGGTTTGCCACCGGGCCGAAGAGGTAATCGTAATAATCCTGTTCCCTGCGCGCATGTCTTTGAGCCGCCGGCGGCTCCTGCTTGGCCGGCCGGGCATAATGGGCGCTTTCCGTCCGGCGCTGCTGTACCTGTGGTGCGGATACTGGCGGCGGTGGCTGCTGCACCAGCGCCGGCTCCGGCGGAGCCATTGCCTGCTGGGGTATCACCGGCTGCGGCGGCGGAGCGGTCTGCTGTGGAACCGCCGTATTCTGCGGAACAGGAGCCTGCGGCGGGGCATAGTAGTCGTCCGGGACAGGCAGGCCGGCCTGGGCAGCCGTGCCGTGCATTTCAGGATTCCCCTGCACGGACTGTAACGCGGCGCGCAGCTTATGTATCTGCGCATCCTTATCGTCCAGCCGCCGTTTAAGGCGCTCATAGCTCTCCTCAAGCTGGCTCATGCGCTCCTGAGCATCCGCCAGCTCCTGCTTTGCCTTTTCGGCCTCCCGGCCCTGCGCAAGCATCAGCTGAAGCATCTCCCTGCGGCCTAGCTTGTGTAGTTCCTTATCCGTCAATGAGCCATCCCCCCTTTAAGATCAATTTCAGTTCGTGTCACGCGCGTTTCCGCACCAGCAGACAGCCTGCGGCGAGCATCAACAGCAACCCCGCGCCGGTCAGGCCCCAAGTGCCCGCACCGCCGGTTTTGGGCAGTTCATAAGAGTAGTAGGTATTTGAGAAGTTGACACTTACATTTGCATCTTCACCAGCTATTTCATCACTGTATTCACCATTTTCACATTTCCCTTCACCAACAAAATATTCATACTGGTGGTCAGCTTCCCCATCAGCCTTCAACCTATATCTCCAGGCAGATTTCCCATTTTCACCCTCTCCCCAAACGGGATTAACTCTAGGAACTTCATCGCCAATCAAGACACCCACCTCTTTGATGGTAAACTTCGTGCCCTTGGGCAAAGATGGGACTAGAATATGCTGGCCCTTCTTCAGTGTAAAGCATACTCCATCGCCGAGAGCTGCTTCCTGCTCTGTTTGAGACAAATCTGGAATCAAGGCGTTTTCATATTCGGTATATTCTCCGTTATCGTGGTATACATAAACCTTAACCACATTTTCATCTTTCTCAACATCTGAGTTATACTTGATATACTTGTAGCCGTTTGAAAGCGGTCTGCCTTCTTCATCCGTCAGACTGATAGTGAACAGGAAGGTCTCGTCTGTATTATCCTCACCGACTTTACCTTCCGGCATAATCTTATTCTCCACATCCTTTTTAAATCTCAAGCTGCCATAATTACCGCTGGGCTCTGGTTCATTAGCATATACAGAGGGCAGAGTGAACTGCATCCAGCAGGTAGAACCGGAAGCGCCGCGCTCAGTGAAGAAGAAGTGCAGTGTATACGTTCCTTCCGAGACCTCTGGAATGTAATCCCAGAGATTGACTATCTCACCCATAGTTCTGTGCACACCGCCAAGGTCGCAAACAAGCTGTGTTTCACCATCCGGATCTTCCAAGAACACCCACATGTCATCATCACCGAAGAACAGATACTGGAGCGGCCCAACATAATTTTCGTTCAGTTCAAAGTTCACTGTAAAATTCATCCCAAAATAGCTGTTATGGTCTTTACCGTTGTCACTTAAAGGCAAATATTCATTCCTGTTCTTTGAATCACGGAATGTCTGGTAATCCTGGGCTCCGGAACCATCTTTATGAGAGTTATTGAAGCGATGGGCACCAAAATGAATATCCTTACCTTGTTCATCATCCATTGGCCAAAAATTGTTTGTCCAGATATGTGTATGCGTTGTTTGATTACATATCGGGTGCTCCAACTGATTAAGATTACATACTTCTTTTTCTCCAACTTTAGCCGTGGTCAAAGTATAGGTGTCGCCAACTCGCTCAAATGTCAGGCCACCTGAATGATAGGTCGCGCCATTCCCAGTGTCGTTCGTGAACAAATTTCTTGGCGCAGAAATACCAGTTGCAAACACGGGCAATCCAGCATCTGTCAGTCCTGTAACTAGACCGAAGGAGCATCCATCATATACATTCTTCCCGCCAGTACTTTCTGCATTTAACTTATTTATTATATTACCATTAATTTTTTCCGTATCTAACCCCGTTCCAGCATTACCATTTCCAAAGGCATAATGAACGCCAGAGCCATCGTAGTTACCTGGATTATTAATTCCTTGCGCCTTGTCATCCTTATTTGTTATCATTGTAACAACTTTTGGATTTTCGGGATCAAATTTTTCATGTGTACCATCACTGATATCATAATCATGGAAATGTGCTGAAACAGGCAAATCCCTGCTTCTAGGCTCATATATCAACCGTACTATATCTCCATCTGCAATATAGATATATTTTTTATCTTCTTGATCGGTTAAATCACTACGGTTGGTAATATGATATATTTTCTCGAACTTTTCTGCATCTTTCGGTAGTGGAGTATTTGGATAACATGTTGGTTGTTCGGTCTTTGTATCAGCACCTTTAGGCCAAACTTTGATTTGCACCAGCCTATAGCCTTTTTCGACCTCAGTTCCAGGCGAAAAGTAGGTCAAATTTGGACGTTCATAAAGTTTAGAGGGCTCATCTTTGTAGATTTGTGTTTCCGCTGTTTCTGTAGCGACTTTTTTATTATTAGCATCCACTTTCAAGTAGGCCTTCTTATCAGGAATTTTTGTCGAACTATCGGGGAGTTTTCCACCCTTTTCCCTTCTGGTGTCTATGACAGGTAAATACCCCTTTTTTCTCGCATCATTACCATTTATAGTTTGACTATCCTCCCCAGCTTCGCTCTCAGAAAACTCCTGCACCTTACTAAGATTCGCATAATACTGGATAGTAAAACTGGGATTGCCCGCAGTGGTAGTTACTATCTCAAAGGTATTCTCTGTATTGATAGTTTCTGGGCTATCGTTGGTAGTTAACGTTTCATCGTCAAATTCATCCTCTGATTTTTCGCTATCAGAACCACTAGTCCCTTCGTCATCCTCAACAAATTCTTCATCTTCTTCATCATCCGCATAAAGCGCCATCGGAACATTCGCATCGGCAATGGAAGCCACACTGCTGTCCGCCGCCGGGCCCATAAGGGTAAGAGCGACACTGATGCTGTCGGATTTTAGGGGTGCAGCCGCAAAGCTGCAGTCCAACGAAGGGTCTATGCAGCTATTTATAAGCTCTTCGGCCTGGGTCTGTTCATCCGCAACCGGCGCTATTGTCTGCTGGCTGCCGGTCTCTACGGTGTATATCTTTTCCTCGGTCTCTGGCTCCGGAATCTGGGCATTGGCAGTGGTCATAACCGCGATAGCCACAGGCGCCTCCTGCAAGCTATTATCGGAACTATCACTCGCTATCCTCTCAGCGGCACGCAACAGTCCCGGTCTGGCCTTGACCTCTATCGTAACTGCACACTGGCTCATATCCAGCTCTATACCTTTATAATACAGTGTATATGCCATTACTTTGGGGTCCGGCAGGTCATTTTCAGTATTGTCTACCTTGATGTTCTCCGCATACATCTCGAACACCGGTGAATCTTCCGGTACGAGCTCCACCAGCATCCCCAACGGATTCTCGGGGTCATCCAGCACATTTGCGGGCAGAACATCACCCGCAATGGTGACATTAGTCTCCCTGGCTTCGGCATCCCCGAAAGGCTCCACCGTGGGCTCCGCTGTCAGCCCATCGTCCACGTCAGGCTCAGGCGTACCCGCAGGTTCGTCTGTAGCGGAAGGTTCATCCGACGCAGCGGGCTCAGATGCGCTATTATCCGGCTGTTCATTCGATGTGGACGGCTCTGTAAAGTAAACGCCATTGTCAGATTCGGTAGATTCGGTGCTCACATCATCAGCTGCCTCCGGCTCTGACGAGTCTTCACCCTCTGAGGGCTTAGAGCTGTCCGCTGGTTCTGCTGGCTCTGCGTCGGAGGTGTCCGCCGGCTCAGTACCAGCCTGGCCGATCATGTCCTCTGTGGTCTTTGGCCGGGCAATACCGTTGACGTTGAAGATCATGGTATAATCATCGTCTTCATATTCAAAGGACTGAGAAATATTCAGCACAACACTATCGGCGGTCTGGCCCACCTCGGTATCCGCACCCGCCTCATGGTCATCATCGCCTTCGTTCTCCCGGACCGGCTGCTGGGCGATGCCCACCAGCGCCCCAGGATATACCTCCGTTGCAAACTCGCCGCTTTCCTGCTCGGTCATCTCCAGCAGCTCCAGTTTGGCGTCCTCACTCTGCACATATATGCCCTGATCCGAAAGGCTGTCGCTGTTGTCATACCATGCCGCAGCGATCACCCTTTCCTGCTGTGATGGCTCCACAATAAGCCGGATGGGCTCAGAGAGCACCGGCATCTCATCAACTCCGGCCACGGTTACCTTCAGCAATGCCTTCAACTGAAGCTCATCATTGGGCATAGCCTTACTCAGCTGCTCCTGCTTCTCAGGCAGACCGCCCTCCTCGTCTATACGCTCCACGCTGATCCTTGCATTCTCAGGGAAATCTCCGCCGTCATAGATAGCCGTCACACGCAGACTGGCCCCCTGATACACAGCGGTCCTCTGCCCAGGCATCTCAGCGCCTTCGCTGCCGCTTCCCAGCTGGGATACCAGTTTGCCCTCGGTATCAATAACCGTATAGCAGTTGTCCCCATGTACATGCTCCAGCAGCTGTAGCTGCCCGCATTTCAGTATCGGGGTGCCAGACTGGTCCAGCACACGGTTCTCCTCTGCCGGAAGCTCTTCAGTGCTGGGATCGGCAAAAATCACTTGATCTATATTGACGCCCTTCTCCGTCAGCTCCTGCATCTGAACTTCGTTGGGCTGATCCACCGTATGCAGATAGCAGTCCTCATTATGGGTATGCAGGATTGCCTCGCGTTTGCCGCATATTATTGTAGTCTCTATGGTATAGCAGGCATCCGAATGGATGTGTCCTCCTGCTCCCTCCTCCATTCCACAGATCAGCGCCGTCTGATAGCAGCTGTCACTATGAGTATGTCCTTCGCTCTCCTCCTGGCCGCAGGTCAACTGCCCCTCCTCATCGTAACAGTCCTCGTTATGTGTATGGCCCGAGGTCTCCTCTAATCCACAGACAGGTCCGGCGGAATAGTCGTGACCCCAGCAGCTTTCGGAATGTGTATGCCCCCCGTCCCCTTCTTCCAGAGCGCAGCTAAGGACCTTCTGCTCCTGATAGCACTCATTGGTATGCACATGCTCCTCTATCTCAGGGAGCAGGCATATCAGGTTCCCCATATTGTCGAAACAGCTTTTGGGGTCATGCTTATGGACCACAAAATCCGCCGTGCCACAAACCAGCAGCTTCTGCGCACCCTCCTGCGGGGGAGTATAGTAGCAAGCCTCAGTATGCTGGTGGGGCAGGTCATGGGAAAGCACGCAGTCAAGCATCTGATTATTCATAGCGCGGCCGCTCATACGCAGGGCCATTACTGTGCCTACAACCACAATGCCGGCCATACCCAGGAACACCGCTACCCTTTTCCTTCTTTTCCTCTGTTCGCGCAGTAATTTAACTGCCTGCCTGTTTGGAGATTCCATACTGCACCCTCCTTAACTAACCATAAATCTGTGCCGGTCGTCTCTAATTTTTGTATCTAAATAGTTTATACTTAAAAGTCTGGTTATACTGTCCCGGTCAGAACATATCGATCCTGCCCAGGGGCCATATGCGGCAGGCCACCCGACCCAGCACCATGTCCGTTCCCACACAGCCCACTGCGGCATGGCGGCTGTCGATGCTGGCTGAACGGTGGTCGCCCAATACAAAGTATTGGTCTATGGGCACCTGATAGGGCAGCGCCACGTCACAGCTGCCTTTTGCCTTTTCCTCCAGGTAAGGCTCATCAAGCGGCACATCGTTTACATAGACCACGCCGTCGCTGTCGATGTTGACTGTATCTCCACCCACAGCTACCACCCTTTTCACAAAGATGGTATTGTTGTGGTAAAAGGCGATGATGTCGCCGGAGACTATCTTGGTGCCGCTGACCGAAACTATCACGTCCCCGTTTTGCAGCGTAGGTGACATTGACGTGCCCTCGAGCTGTACTACCGGAAACAGAAAGACCACCAGAATGACTACCGCGGCCGACACTACGGAGAGGAAAAACAGCGTATTCCGAACTACCATGGTCCAGAAGTGCTTTTTCTGCTCATGCTTCAGCTCATGTTCCAGCTGTTCAAGCGTGGGGCCTCCGCCCGCGCGCTCCTCCTCGGTCTCCTCTGCTCCGGTATATCCAGCACTGAGAGTATCCCGGTGCGCCGCCTTCATCATCTTCCATCTCCCCTATATCTGGTCTTATACTTGTTTTCCCATCCAGTCTGTAGTTATAATACCTTGTTTTTAGGGAACACACATCAATCAGATAATTTCATTACTCGCTATAAAACCCAAAATCAAAACTATGGGTACGCCCCAAGAACGCACCACAATGGATCCGCAAGCTGTTGGGGAGAAAAATATTATTACAACGATACTATAGCATGTTTCCAGGCTAATGACATACCAAAGGTACGAAATGCAGGATTTTCTGCCTGGAATGTAAAAATTAATGCTTTATGACGCTGTAATGTTGACTTAACGGGCTCTGGGAGTGTATAATTATATATAAACAAAAGACCCGGAATACGGAGGTATGGAAATGGCAAACTGGAAAGACCACGCAACCCGAGCGAAGGTAAAAGCCCAAAGGCTTGCCGCCGGAATCAGGCAGAAAAACAGGCACGCCGCGGTGATGAACCGCCTGCGCACCGTTATCCGCTGCCAGGAGCAGGCCGCCGAGAAGGAGTATCTGGCCCTGGGGCGCTATTATTATAACGCCCTGCGCGGCAAAGACAGCCCGGTGGCCGAGGAGCACTGCAAAAGGCTCGACGAGATAAACGCGCTGCTGGACGCCACGCTGAAATCCTTGGAGGAAACTGTCCGTGCCCGCGAGGCCGCTGCCATCGGAATTATCGGCGGAGCGGATGGCCCGACAGCAATTTATATTAGCGACAGTCAGACCAAGACTGTGTCCGTGCACGAAAAAGATAATGACGGCACCCTGTTCCACTTTGGCCGCGGTCCCATTGAGATTACCGTGACAAGGGATACGGTGTATCACCCAGAGGACGAAAACAGCGAGGAGATAGATCTAAGCGACGTGGAAAGCTTCGACCACGACCCTATGCCGGAGGAGACCGGTTCCCCTGTCGTGGCTGAAACGCCGGCAGACAAGCCGGAGGCTTCGGATGTGCCGGAATCCGGCGGAGCAAAACCCGAGTTCAGCGGAGCAAAACCCGAGTTCAGCGGAGCAAAACCCGAGTTCAGCGGAGCTGAACTCGACGAGAATGACAGCCTGCCCTTTGAAGGCTAGGCCGGGAGGAATAAGGGAATGTCAACGGAAATCGTAAAGGATATCGTCTGCCCCCAGTGCGGCGAATCGCAGAAGTATAGGCTTTATGCCAGCATCAACGCCAAGGAGCATCCAGACCTGAAACAGAGCATCCTTGAGGAGACGCTCTTTGACTGGCGCTGTAAGCGCTGTAATTATTTTGCCGCCATGGCCTACCCCTTTGTCTATATCGACAATGAGGCCGGCTATGTGGTCTGTCTGGCCCCGGGGGGAAGCGGCAGCACAGTGGAGACCACTCCGCTGCTGCAGACCTATGTAAAGCGCCGGGTGAAAAATCTGGCCGAGTTGAAGGAAAAGATCCTTATATTTGACGGCAAGCTGGACGATGTGGCTGTTGAGCTGGTAAAGAACGCCCTTTGCACTATAATCAAACGCAGCTATAATAACACCCGTCTGCACGCCTACTTCAGCAGGATGGAAGACGAAAAGCTGGAGTTTGCCATCTATCTCCCCCGCCAGCCCGAGCCGGTGTACCACTCCACGCGCATAGAGGTGTACGCCCAGTCCCAGGAGGTACTGCGGACGCTGAATTACTCGGACCCTGAGGACTTCTCCGTAGTGGATGCGAAGCTTGCAAAGCGCATTATTGAGGAGTATCAGAACGCTTAGCTAAAAAGTAAAAGACCCGGCGGGCGATGTAGTCTGCCGGGTCTTTTCATCTATCGGTATATGGGCTGCAGCTGCCTGCCTTCAAGCGCAAGCTCTACCGTTTCGCCCAAAAGCGAAAAATCCGCCACCAGCGAAAACGGCTTCTTCAGCGGGTCGTCCTGGCTAAGAGGCACGAAATATACGTTTTTTGTATTCATGAGCCTGGCCACATTCTGCCCGGACGCTCCTATAGCGTCATTGCTGGCAAGGCATATAATAACCGGCAGTCCTACGCGAAGAGCGGATTTTACAGCCATTGTAACAGGCGTATCTGTAATTCCCAGCGCCATCTTTGACAGTGTGTTCCCTGTACACGGGCACACCACCATGGCGTCAACCAAGCGTTTGGGGCCGATGGGCTCGGCCTCAACGATAGTGTGCAGCACTTTACGGCCGGTTATCTCCTGCGCTTTTTCTATAAAATCCTCCGCCCTGCCAAACCGGGTGTCTGTCTCATACACGTTATGGGACATCACCGGGAGAAGCGAATACTTCTCCCGCAGCGCTGCAAGCTGTTCCATCGCCTTACCCATGGTACAGAAAGAGCCGCACATGGCAAAACCCAGCGTTTGCAACTAAATCATCTCCCTTCTGTCTTCATTCAGCATATTATAAACCGTCTCCTTTATCAGCTCCCCCGAAGCTTTCGGCGACATCCTGCCCGGAAGCGACGGCGCGGCCAGCACCCGCAGGCCAAGGCTGCCGGCCGTCTCCAAATCAATGCCGCCCGGCGCGGAGGCAAGCTCAATGATCAGCGCATCTTCCCTCTGGCTTTCCAGTATGGCCGCGTCCAGCACTCTGGCCGGTACTGTATTAAATATGATGTCAAAGGGCTGTAAGAGTTCGTCGTACCCCAGCGCCCGGCAGCCCGTGGCCCTGATGGCGGTCAGGTCGCTGGCCCTCCTGGCGCTGCAGGACACCCTTGCGCCCATGCCCCTGAGCATTCCGCACAGGGCCTTGCCTATGCGTCCATATCCCGTTACAAGGCAGCTTGATCCGCCCAGTCCCCCCTCGTACTCCTGCACCGCCAGGCCTATGGCGCCCTCGGCGGTCAGATAGGCGTTGCCGGTTACCAGCTCCTCCCGGGAGTAGTAGTCACGGGCGTCTATGCCCCGCCACAAGGACGACGTGGCGGTGAGCTTTTGCAGCATACCGCCGAATACCCGGCTGTTCAGGAGCAGCCGGGCAAAATCATCATCAAGCCAGACCTCAAGATTCGACAGCGGCGTATTCAGGTGGCAGCCGTCCCTGGTGGCGGGCAATGGCAGTATGATAATACCGCAGCGTTCCACAAGGCTGTGCAGCCCGGTCTGACAAAGCCCGCTCGTGCCCCGGGCATTTTCCAGGCAACAGACCAGCACCTCGTGTCCGTCCGCCTGCATAGACCGCGCCAGATAAATCTGCCTCTCGTCCCCTCCGATTATGCCAAAAATGTTTTTAGTCATGTCCTCGCTCCCCGCAAGTTACCCCCGGAGGGGCTTGCCCCTTCCCCGGGATATTCCATAATATGGGCGGCAGGCTAAATCGGTGAATGGCATAGAAAAAGCCGCGGCAGAACGCCGCGGCTTTTGGCTCGGTTCGATATTCTAAGTGGCCGCAAACTGGCTGTTATAGAGCTCCGCATAGAAGCCGCCGCGCGCCAGCAGCGCACTGTGGTCCCCCTGCTCGATGATATGGCCGTCCTTCATCACAAGTATCACGTCCGCATCCCGGATGGTAGAGAGCCGGTGTGCCACTATAAAGCTGGTTCGGCCCTTCATCATTTTCGCGAAAGCCCTCTGTATGCGTATCTCCGTGCGGGTGTCGATAGAGGACGTGGCCTCGTCCAATATGAGCATTGGCGGCAGCGAGAGCATGACCCTGGCTATACATAAAAGCTGTTTCTGTCCCTGGCTCAAACCGCCCAGGCCCTCGCCGATGACCGTATCGTAGCCCTTGGGCATACGCTTTATGAAGCTATGGGCGTGGGCGGCTTTAGCGGCCTCAACCACCTCATCAAGGGTGGCTTCCGGGCGGCTGTAGGCGATGTTCTCCCGCACTGTACCGTTTTTCAGCCACGTGTCCTGGAGCACCATGCCGTAGTTCCGGCGAAGGCTCTTGCGGGTGATGCCCCTTATGTCCGTGCCGTCAACGTCTATGCTCCCGGCAGTCACGTCATAGAAGCGCATTAGTAGGTTTATCACAGTTGTTTTTCCGCAGCCGGTGGGGCCGACTAGGGCAACCCGCTGGCCGGGCTTAACGTCCAGGGAGAAGTCCTCAATAAGCCGCTGGCCGGGCTTATAGGAGAAGTAGACCTCGTCTATCCCCACGGCGCCGCTTGCATCTCCCAGTTCCAGAGCGCTGGGGGCATCTGGTACCTGAGGCTCCTGCTCGATAAGCTCGAAAACCCTGGCCGCGCAGGCCAAAGCATTCTGCAATTCCGTCACCACGCCGGATATCTCATTAAAAGGCTTCGTATACTGGTTGGCATAGCTCAAAAAGCAGGTGAGCTGCCCCACGCTGAGCCCGCCGCCCACAACGGACAGCGCGCCCACTATCCCCACGCCAGTGTAAACCAGGGAGTTTACAAAGCGAGTGCTGGGGTTTGTAATGGACGAGAAGAATATGGCTTTAAGAGAGCACGCTCTCAGACGCTCGTTTATCTCATTGAAGCGCTCCATGGTACGGCGCTCCTGGCCGAAGGCCTTCACCACTTTCTGATTGCCCACGGTCTCCTCTACAAAGCCGGTCTGCTCGCCCCGCACCTGGGACTGAAGCCGGAACATACTGTAGGTGCTCTTGGCAATAAACGCCGCGACTACCAGAGAGACCGGCGTTACCAGCAGCACCACAAGAGTTATGGTGACATTCACCGAGAACATAAAGCCCAGTGTGCCCAGTATGGTTATCACCCCGGTAAAAAGCTGGGTAAAGCCCATCAAAAGTCCGTCCGCGAACTGGTCCACGTCGGCTATGACCCGGCTGACTATCTCGCCGGCCGGGTGGGAGTCAATATAACTCAAGGGAAGCTTCTGGAGCTTTCTGAAGGCCTCGTTCCTTATGTCCCGCACGACCCTGTAGGTGATGCGGTTGTTTATCAGGCTCATGACCCACTGGGCCAAGGCCGCAAGGCCGATTATGACTCCTATCTGCACAAGGATCTTAAAGATGGCGGCAAAGTCCACGTTGCCCGGACCTATGATATGGTCCACCGCGTCGCCGGTCAGTATGGGGATATACAGGGTCGCCGCCACGGACGCCGCCGCCAGCAGCACCGAGAGCCCCACAAAAAAGCTGTACCGCCGGATATAGCGCAGCACCTTTTTAAGCGTCCCTTTCTTTGCCTTCTGCTTCATTTCCTGTCCCCCCTGTCGAATTGGGATTCGTAGATCTCCCGGTATACCTCGCAGCTATCGAGAAGCTCCTGGTGCGTGCCCACACCCACCGTCTGGCCGTTGTCCAGCACAACGATAACGTCGGCGTGCTGGATAGATGAGGCCCGCTGGGACACTATGAAAACGGTAGGGCTGCTCTCAAGCCTGCTTATGGCCTGCCTGAGCTTTAGGTCAGTTGCGAAGTCCAGGGCGCTGGCGCTGTCATCCAGTATAAGGATATCCGGCCTTCGCACCAGGGCCCGCGCAATGGTCAGGCGCTGGCGCTGGCCACCGGAGAAATTCCTGCCCCCTTGCTCCACCGGCTCGTCCAAGCCCTTTGGCTTCGCGGAAACGAACTCACTGGCCTGGGCGGTCTGGAGGGCCTGCCACAGGTCATCGTCTGTGGCGTTCTCGTTGCCCCAGAGCAGGTTCTCCCGGATGGTGCCTGTAAAGAGAACGGCCTTCTGGGGCACCACCCCCACCCGGCTGCGCAAAGCCTCCAGGTCCCAATTCCTAACATCCAGCCCGCCCACCGAGACGCTTCCGCCTGTTACATCGTAAAAGCGGGGTATCAGGCTGATAAGGGAAGACTTACCGCTGCCAGTGCCGCCGATAATGCCAACTGTCTGCCCTGACTCAGCTGCGAAGCTTATGCCTGACAGGGATGGCCCGCCGGCCCCCGTATAGGTCAGCTCAACATCCCTGAAGACCACACCGACGCTCCCAGCCTTTGTCCCGTCCGATGGCCCGCTGAGGCTGGGCTCTATGTCCAGCACACTGGATATGCGGTTAGCGCAGGCCAGGGCTTTTGAGATATTTATGATGAGGTTGGCAAGCTTCACCAGCTCCACCAGTATCTGCGACATATAGTTCAGCAGCGCCACCACCGCGCCCTGGGTAATGATAGCAGTATCAACGCGTATAGCCCCTGCCCAGATCAGCACCATGGTCCCGAGGTTTATGAGTATATATGTCATGGGGTTCATCAAAGCTGATACCCTGCCCACGAACACCTGCAAATGGGTCAGGGCATTGTTCTCCCGCTCAAAATCCTCCGTCTCGGACTCCTCCCGGCCAAAGGCCCGGACCACCCGCACGCCGGTCAGGTTCTCCCGGGTAGCGCCCAGCACCTTGTCAAGCCCGGCCTGCACCTGCTTGTAGCGGGGCATGGTCCAGAGCATCACGCCGAACACCACTATGGACAAAAGCGGTATCACTGCGGCAAAGATGAGCGCTGCCTTCCAGTCGATGGTAAATGCCATCACCATGGCTCCAAGCACCACGAACGGTGAGCGCAGCAGCAGCCGCAGAGTCAGGTTCATGCCGTTCTGTACCTGATTTACGTCGCTTGTCATGCGTGTGATAAGCGTTGAGGGTCCCTGCACGTCCATATCCGAGAAGCTTAGGCTTTGTATTCTCTCAAACAGCGCCGCACGCAGCCTTGCTGCAAAGCCCACCGAGGCCTTTGCAGCAAAATACTGCGCCGTCAGCGAGCAGGCAAGTCCTACCACTCCCAGGCCAACCAGCACCGCGCACATACGGATAATATAATCTCTGTCACGATTCCCTATACCGGTATCTATCACCGCCGCCATCACCAGGGGCACAAGCAACTCAAAGGATGCCTCCAGCAGCTTGAACAAAGGGCCCAGAACGCATTCTTTATGGAAGCCCTTCATGTAAATCAAAAGCTTTTTCATCAGTTGATTCCCCCTTACGGTTTATTTGACGTCCATTATATAGACCTGACAGGGATTCTGCTCGTCCCAGAGGGTCGGGAAACATTCCAGCTCCTGGAATCCCAGGCTCTGATAAAACAGATTTGTCCTGTCATAGTCAGGATAGCGGCCCATCTGCACTGTCTTTACCGTAAGAAATCTAAAGCCCCTGCCTTTAACATACCTGAACAGCGCCCCGAACAACTCCCGGCCCAGTCCTTTACGGTGATGCTCTCCTGATACGCCCATCACATATATCTCACCGGCACAGCTGCTAGTAGGCTTAAAGGCTATAAAGCCCCTAGCCTTGCCGGAGTCTGCATCCGCCCAGACCGGCAGTTCCCGGCAGCCCAGGGCATACTCCTCTATAGATTCCGGGTTCCCGAACCAATCCGGCAGTGACTTAAGTATCTCCCGGCAGATACACTCTTTTTCGTCCTTTTCAGTTAACTCTATTATCATGTTCTCCCGCTTCCTCCAAGCTTATTCCATAGAAAGTGCCGCAAATAGCTCCGGCCTTCTGTCGGCTGTATAGCCGATTAGCTTTACAGCGTCCGTGCTTATTTCGACTGTAAAGGCGCCCCGCTTTCCCTCAACCTCAAGAAGCTCCCTCCCGCTTGCGTCAAAGGCGAAGGCCAGTGGTATCTCCCCGCAAAAATGGCAGCAGCCCACCACAGGCAGCTCATTTTCGATAGCCCTTGCCTTGGCAAGGCTTCGCCACTGGTCATATTGCAAACGGTTATACATACCCGTGCCTATGATATTCACCATCAGCGCCGGGCACTCAAGACCCATTATCCGGCAGACCTCGGGGAAATGCATCTCATAGCAGATGGGCACGGCCAGATTCCCCAGGCTGCTCCTAAGACAGCGTATCCTATCCCCGGACCGCTTTTTCTCCCGTTCTTCAGCTGTCAGGATGCACTTTGTATATTCGTCCGTGACCACGCCGCCCTCTATCACTACCGCTTTCTCAAGATCTCCATCTCTGTACCCCGCAAGCACAGTGCCCGGTCTATCCACAGTCAGCTCCAAGGCCAGTGCCAAGTCGTCCTCCGAGCGGAGGAAGCCCTCTGGGAATACAATTAGATCGGCTGGCTCACCCAGAAGTCTGGGCAGCTCTTTTCCTGCGGCAAAGCGCTCCGGAACCGTCAGACATACTCTCATAATGCCCTCCTTACAGCTTCGTCAGCCTTGCGAAATTTGCCATCAGTTTTTTCGTGCCAGCCTTATCAAAGGCTATCTCCAAGAGAGTGTCGTTCGCCATTGGCGTGGCGCTGAGTATCAGTCCTGTGCCAAAGGCCTTATGCTCCACGCTATCCCCGGCCTTATAGGTCCCGGCAGGAGCTGGCTTGAAGATCGGGGGCTTATACACAGGCTTAGCCGCTTTCGGAGCCGCTGTCCCGGCGCTGAAGGTACTGCCGAAGGACGAGCTTTCAGGCCTATATGCATACTCCCTTGAACGGCTGCGCTCTATGAGCTCCCCAGGTATCTCGTCCGCAAAGCGGGATATCCTGTTATGGCTGGTAGAGCCGAAGATCATGCGGCTCTCGGCGTTATATATGTAGAGCTCCTCCCTGGCCCGGGTTATGGCAACATACGCAAGCCTTCGTTCCTCCTCAACCTCCGAGGGGTCATACAGCACGGAATTTCCCGGGAAAACCCCTTCCTCCCAACCGGGCAGGAACACCACCGGGAACTCCAGGCCCTTTGCCGAGTGTATGGTCATGAGCACCGCAGAATCCGCTTCTGCGTCGTAGTTATCTATATCCGTGAACAGCGCCACCTCCTCCAGAAATCCAGATAGGCTGGCCTCGTCGCCGTTCTCCTGCTCATAGCGCTGGAGCATGGTTGAGAGCTCCTGCACGTTCTCTATGCGCTCCTCGGCCTTTTCGGGCTCCTCGGTGCGCAGGAACATGAGATAGCCTGTCTGCTCCAAGAGCTCGGCGTAGAGCTCGCTGGGGGCCATGCCCTCCTCGGCCTTTTCTATGAGCTCCTGCATCATCCTGGAGAACTCAGTCAGTTTCTTGGCGGCGGCCTTAGTTATGGCCGGATACTCCTCCGGATGGCTTATGACCTGGAACATGCTCTCTCCCACCTGCTGGCCTATCCCGGCGGCGGTGTCGGCGGTCTTGTCACCTATGCCCCGCTTGGGGGTGTTAAGTATGCGCCTTAGCCTTATCTCATCGCCGGGGTTATTTATGACGCTCAAGTAGGCTATCATATCCCGGACCTCTTTGCGGTCGAAGAAACGGGTGCCGCCGATTATCCTGTGGGGCACACCGGACTTGGCGAACATCCTCTCAAAAGTTAGCGACTGAGAGTTCATGCGGTAGAGTATGGCGTAATCCGAGAATTTCCGTCCTTTTGCCACTCCGTCCAGTATCACCCTTGCCACGCGGTCTGCCTCGTCCTGCTCGTTCTCGGCCGTGTGCAGGCGCAGCTTCTCCCCTGCCCCGGCGGCGGTCCAGAGGGTCTTGCCCTTGCGCTCAAGGTTGTGGGCTATAACAGCGTTGGCCGCGTCCAGTATGTTCTGGGTGGAGCGGTAGTTCTGCTCAAGGCGCACCACCATGGCCCCGGGGAAATCCTGCTCGAAGTTCATGATGTTCTCTATGGTGGCCCCCCGGAACTTATATATGCTCTGGTCGTCGTCGCCCACTACGCACAGGTTATTGTGCTTTGCAGCGAGCAAGCTGACAAAACGGTACTGGGCATGGTTCGTGTCCTGATACTCGTCCACCATGATATACCTGAAGCGGTCCTGGTAGTATTCCAGCACATCCGGGCACTTCTCAAACAGCCGCACCGTGTTCACCAACAGATCGTCAAAGTCCATGGCGTCGGAATCTGCCAAGCGCCGCTGATAGGCCGTATAGGCCCTGGCTATCACCTTCAAGCGGAAATCATCCCCCGCCTGATCCTCATACTCCTCTGGGGAGATAAGGCTGTCCTTTGCCCGGGAGATCTCCGAAAGTATGGATTTATGGGATAAGTTCTTCTCGTTTATCTCGAGGTCCCGCATTACGTCCTTCATGAGCCGGCGGCTGTCGTCGGTGTCGTAGATTGTAAAGTGGGAACTGTACCCCAGCCTCTCCCCGTCCCGGCGGAGCATCCTGGCGCAGCTTGAGTGGAAGGTGGATGCCCAGATATCCTGCCCGGGCTCGCCCAACATGGCGCAGAGACGCTCCTTGAGCTCACCAGCCGCTTTATTCGTAAAGGTTATGGCCATTATCCGCCAGGGCTGGCAGGCCGAGACAGATAGCCGCGCTCGGGTGATCTCAGAAAGTTCCCCTCCTTCGAGATAGTTTTTGCAGTTATCTGCGTCTGCCTCGGTGAACTCCGGCTGTATGAACGTGCTCTCATACGCCTTGCCATAGCGTACCAGATTGGCTATGCGGTTTACAAGCACTGTGGTCTTCCCGCTGCCCGCACCGGCCAGTATGAGCACCGGGCCGTCCGCATGGAAAACGGCCTGCTGCTGGCGGTCGTTCATGCGGGAAAAGTCCTTTCTAAGCGCCCTGCGGCGAAGCTCCAGTATATCATCCTTATCAAAGCTCATTTTCACGTTACCTTTCTCATAAAATTCCATACCTTGTAATTTTACCATATGCGAAGGCGAAAGGCAACCATTTTGCTCGCAAAAATCAAAGAGGCGGTTCCGCATACTGTACCCGCCCCTTTTCGCGCTTGCTCTATTGACCTTTTTTCTTCACGAGAACTATGACGATCCCTATGGCCGACCCGATAAACATAATGGGCGCCAATCTTACGGACACCCACTCAAATACGTGGAAGGCTGTGCCAAAAACAGCAGTCTCCGGGTCGCTCCAGTCCCAGCCCTGGTACGCGCTGCCCAGGGACACCAGCACCCCAAGGCACAAAAGCGCTGCCGCGCATATGGCGATAAGCATCCAGAGCAGCGCCTGCCTTCGCGCCGATTTCCTCCTTGAGAGCTGTAGGTTTATGACCTCGAGCTTCTCTATGATGGCCTTTAGGTCGTCGGGCTCCGAGGCGGTGACAGTCTCCCCCAGCAGGGTGCTCACCGGCGCCTCCAGGGCCTCTGACAGGGCGATAAGCATATCCGAGTCCGGGACCGACAGCCCCCGCTCCCATTTAGATACGGTCTGGCGCACCACGTTCAGCTTGACAGCCAGCTCCTCCTGAGAGAGCCCCTTGGATCTTCGCATGGCCTTGATGTTTTCGTTCAGCATTTTTATATACCTCTTTTCCGTGGGATTTGACCATATTGTAGCCGTAGCCGCCCGTTGCCGCAAGCAACGGACATTAACATTGGTGTTTTTCCCGCTCAAAAGTAGAAAAGCTCCTCAAATTTCTTGTCAAGGGCAATGCAAAGTATCAGCGCAAGCTTCGCCGTGGGGCTGAACTGCCCGGTCTCGATGGAGCTGATGGTGTTTCTGGACACGCCCACCATCTCCGCAAGCTGGCTCTGGGAGAGTCCCTGCTCGGCCCGAGCATCTTTTAGGCGGTTCTTCAGTACAAGCTTATCATCCAAACTATCACCGCCTTACGCAGCCGCGGGGGCCGTAACCAGCTTGTAGATATGGCACACAGACATCAAGAGCACCGCCGCAGTATACATAATCGCAAAAACCAGCTCGTGCCTGTGGCGGAGCTTGATATACTTCACCCAGAATGTGGTCATATTGGAGGCGAAGACCAGCGCCCAGAAACCATAGTTTATGCCGCCGCCTGAATATATTTGCACCAGCCAAAATACTAACGCGAGGATGACCATCACAAAGGCCGACCAGGCTTGCGACTGCTTTAAGACCTCCTGCTCGTAAACGTCCTGGTTCTTGTTCTCCTTCCTGCTCTTTTCCAGTATTTCTTCCCTATTCATATTTGTGCCTCCACATCTTATTGCCAAGTTTACTTGGTATGCACTTATTATACTGCTGCAAAGTTTACTTGTCAAGACTTTTTTGCGGGAAACATTTGACAAAACCCATGATATGGTTTACAATACTGGAAAAGGCAAAGGAGCTGACTATATGGAAAAGCTTAAAAATATCAGGGGCATATTCTTCGACCTGGGCGGCACCCTTATTTACCCGCCCTCGGGCAGCTGGATGTTCTCTGAGCTTGCCTACAGATATTTCCCAAAGGACAGGCTGAGCGAGCCTCAGATCAAGTCCGTCATGTCAGAGGCAAGCAGAAAGCTTGACGAGAACCACCTGTTGCAAAGCATAGACGAGGAGTACGCGCAGTTCTATGAATATTACCGCACAGTATCGGCGGCCATGCCGGAGCTGGGGCTTACGGACGAGGACCTGCGTAAGGCTACAGAAGATAAGGTCTACAATAAAGCGGACAATTACCGGCTATTCGATGCCAGCATTGAAACTCTGCAAGCCGTCCACGGCAAATACAAGCTGGGCATAATCTCCGACACCTGGCCGTCCATCGTACCGCTGCTGGAATACCTGGACATACTCAAATACTTCGACTGCATAACCTTCAGCTTTGAGCTGGGCACCTTCAAGCCGGACCGGCGCATGTATGAGGACGCGCTCTCAAAGATGGGCCTGCCCCCTGAAAGCACCGTCTTTATCGACGACAGCGCCCGTAATCTCGAGGGGGCCAAAGTGGCGGGGATAAACCCTGTGCTTATCCGGGCCATGCCGGGCATAGAGCCTGTGGAGGGCATACTGGATATAGAAAAGATCTCCGGCCTTTTAGAGCTGCTTGATATGTAAAAATGGGGTGCTTGCTATGGAAAAACCACAAAATGTCAAAGGCATCTTCCTGGACCTGGGCGGGACGCTGCTGTACCCGCCGTCGGGCAGCTTCATGTTTTCAGAGCTGGCCAAAAAATTTTTCCCCATTGATAAGCTCCACTCCGCCTCACCAAAGACCGCTGCCGCCGCCAGAAAGAGGGCCGCGCAGCACCCGGGGTTCAGCCGTCCGATACTGACAGTCGATAACGAATACGCCGTCTTTTTAAGCTACTACACCGCGCTGTCAGAGGAGCTCGGCCTGGGGCTGAGCCCGGAAGACCTGCGGACTGTCGCTGGGGATAAGGTCTATAATAAGGCCGGTAATAACCGCCTTTTTGAGGACACCGCCGAGACCCTGAAAGCGCTATCCGACAGATACCGGCTGGGCATCATCTCCGACACTTGGCCTTCTATAGTGCCGGTGCTGGAACAGCTTGGCATACTAAAATACTTCTACTGTTTCACGTACAGCTATGAGTTGGCGGCACTTAAGCCGGACGTGAGGATGTATAGGGACGCGCTGGACAAAATGGGCCTGCCCGCCGAAAACACCCTGTTTGTGGACGATAACCCCAAAAACCTGGCCGGAGCCGCCGCTCTGGGCATTGCCCCCGTGCTGATAAGCGCCGAACCCTGGTCCCCGGAGCTTGACAGGGCCTTCGGCATCGACAGCCTACAGACCGCCGGTGAAGCTGTCATTTCAGAGAGCCGCGCTGACCGCGGTTTCCCGCGTATCAACAAGATCTCCGGCCTTTTAGAGCTGCTGTAAAGGAGGAACCAAAATGAACGCTGACGAGAAGATATTGGAATGGGCAAAAGAGGGCTGCGAGCTCTCCTGCCCGGAGTGGGAACAGCTGCCCGCCATCCCCCTATATGTAGACCAGGTGCTTCAATACCTTAGGGACAGCCTGCAATTTTTCGAGCGGGATGAGGAGGACGTGCTGCTCACCAACTCCATGATAAACAACTATGTAAAAAAGAGCGTGCTCCCCCACCCGGAGAAGAAAAAGTACAGCCGGGAGCATCTGGCCGCCCTGACGGTCATCTGCATGCTCAAGCAGGTGCTTGCGATACAGGATATCGGCACCCTGCTGCAGGGAAAGCCCATGGACCCGGAGCTATACGGCGCCTTTCTAGCCGCCCATACCGGCGCCGTGCGGGAGACCTGCCGGGAGTTGGAGGAGAGCTGCCAAAGCGGCGCGGACCTGCGGCGGGAGGCTCTGCGGCTGGCGGCGGAATCCAACGCCAAACGGGCGGCAGCCGAGAGGATACTCTGTGAACTGGCAGGGAACGGCGGCAATAACTGAGCCAGACGGCTCATATCGGAGCAGCGGCAGACAGCCGCTGCTTTTCGTCTTTTTACGAGGAAATCCTCACACCGTACTGCATATAATAGGAGTGCCAAAATATTATACTTACTGGAAAGGGTTTGGTTTTATGTGCGGATTTGCAGGATTTTCCGACTATGACGACAGCCTGCTGGATGAAAAATACCTTTGGATGGCCCTTGCCCGGCGCATGGCCCGCCGTCTCTCCCACCGTGGACCCGACGACCAGGGCGCGCATGTGTCCGCCCACTGCGCCCTCTCGCATATGCGCCTGTCGGTCATTGACCCCCAGAATGGCCAGCAGCCCATGACCGCCATGCGCGAGGGCAAGGAATGTACCATAGCCTATAACGGCGAGATATATAACGCCGCCGAGCTGCGGGCTGACCTGGAGAGCCGGGGCTATACCTTCTACACCGACTGTGACACGGAAGTGGTCCTAAACGCTTATCTCTGCTACGGCGAGGAGTGCCCGGAAAAGCTCAACGGCATATTTGCCTTTGCCGTAGACGACGGCATAAGAGAGCGCACATTCCTCTGCCGGGACCGCTTCGGGGTGAAGCCGCTGTTCTACACCTTCAAAAACCAGCGTCTGGCCTTCGCGTCGGAGATAAAAGGGCTGTTCGAGTTCCCGGGCGTAAACCCGGTTATAGGCCGGGAGGGCCTCTGCGAGGTATTCGGTCTGGGCCCAGCCCGCACGCCCGGGCACGGCGTGTTCAAGGGGATAAACGAGCTGAAGCCCGGGCACTTCGCCATATACGACCGGGAGGGCTTTAGGGACCATAAATACTACGACCTGACCGCCGCTCCCCATACGGAGAGCTATGAGGACACGGTGCGCACTGTGCGGGAGCTGCTCATAGACACTGTAAAGCGCCAGATGATAGCGGACGTGCCGCTTTGCACATTCCTGTCCGGGGGCCTTGACTCCAGCGTGGTTACGGCGATAGCCGCGAAACTCTTAAAGGAGCAAGGTAAAAACCTTTCCACCTACTCATTTGAATTCGAGGGGAACGAGGAATACTTTACCCCTTCCTCCTTCCAGCCCGACCGGGATCAGGCGTGGGCCCAGCGGGTAAGCGATATCCTTGACACCGAGCACACCACCCTGCTATGCGACAACGACCAGCTTGCCGATTCCCTTTTCGAGGGGGTGATCGCCAAAGACCTGCCCGGGATGTCCGATATAGACGGCTCGCTGCTACACTTCTGCCGTCAGGTGAAGAAAAATCACGTTGTGGCCCTATGCGGCGAGTGCGCCGACGAGATATTCGGCGGCTATCCCTGGTTCCACCGCCGGGAAATGTTCGACGGCACCCATTTCCCATGGAGCAACAACCTTGACACTCGTCAGTCGCTCCTAAAGCCTGAGATAAGGGAACAGCTTGGCATGGAGGGTTATGTCAATACAAGACTTGCTGAAACCTTGGCTTCTGTGCCAGTGCTTGAAGGCGAGACCCCGGAGCAGCAGCGCATGAGACAGATATCCTATCTCAACATCAGGTGGTTTATGTCAACCCTTCTGGACCGCAAGGACCGGTGCAGCATGTACAGCGGCTTAGAAGTCCGGGTCCCATACTGCGACCACCGAATAGCCCAGTACGTGTTCAACGTGCCCTGGGATTTCAAGTGCCCGGACGGCGTGCCCAAGGGCCTGCTGCGGGACGCGGCCAAGGGCCTTTTGCCCGACGAGATCTTGCAGCGCAAAAAGAGCCCCTACCCCAAGACCCATAACCCCGGCTATGAGCAGATAATGAAGCAGCGGCTCAATCATATTCTGCGGGACAGCCTGCAGCCCATCCACAAGATCCTGTCGGAGGAGGCGGCCCAGTCCCTTCTGGACCAGAGCTTCGACTATGGCAAGCCCTGGTTCGGCCAGCTCATGGCCGGGCCCCAGATGCTGGCCTACCTCATCCAGATAAACTACTGGCTCCTGCACTATAACATCTATATCGACATCTAGTCTATCCCATTCTGGTTCTCCTGCTCAAGGCGGCGCACCTTCACGCTGGCCGACACCTGATACTGGCACTCCGCCATCAGGTCCGGCCAGCGCTCTTTATTTTCCCGCCAGAACTCCGGCTCCTCCCGGTACAGAAGCCTGCCAAAGCCGAAGATATCGCAGCCGCCGTCTGTTACGGCCCGGTCTATGGCGCTTTTCACCTCGTCCTCCAACAGCTGCCGGGCGGCATCTTCGATCTGCGAGTAGGCGTCTCCCCGGTCCATATCCATGCGGTCCGCGGAGCTTATGTCCGCGTCCACCTCAAGGATTACCCGAAAGGCTGGCCCATCACTTATATCCTGCTCTATCTTCCCGGAGACCTTGCGCAGGCTCAAAGTCGCCGTGCCGCCCTCGGGACCCTCAACGGTCAGCTCCCCTGTTTTCAGCTCTCCCATGGACGCAAGCCAGCCCCGGGTCGCTTTCAGGTCCATCAAGCCCGCCAATTTGCAGCCGCTGAAATATCCCGTGGCGAACACCTCCACCCCATCGTCGGTGGCCCGGAGCACCGGCAGCACCGGGGATGTGCCCTCCCCCTTCACGGCGTTCACAAAGTCCAGTATCTCCACCTCGGCGGCCTGGCCGTTATATCTCCCGCCCTGTCCCAGGGCCTGAAGCTGGGACATCTTCATCAGCTTGCCATCCTTTTCAGTTGACATAACTTCCTCTGCGGTGGTGGCGGAAAGGTACATCTTTACGGCCGGCCTTGTGTTATAGTACCGCACAAAAAAGTCCAGACAGTCGTCCAGCCCGTTTACGGCGCAGTCCATGCCGAACACCACCAGGTAGTTATGGGAGTAGAAAGGCTCGCGGCCGGTGGTAAGGGACAGATTTGAAAGCGCTTGGAGCACGGTTTCCCCCTCGCAGGTAAAAAGCTCCTCCCCCTCGTCCTCGGCGGAGGCCGAGGAGCGCACCGTCACCTTATAGCCCTCGCCGGTCCAGTCCACGCCGATGCCGTGTATGAGCACCCGCTCATAGAGCTCCGGATAGCCGCAGCCCGATATGCTGACACACAGCACCAAAGCCAGGAAGAGCACGCTAAGCTTCTTCACTTTTCAGCCCTCCTTCCCCTCACTGCCGCCGCCAGCCATACCAGCATCGGCAGCACTCCGCCGATTATTACCGTGCACAGACAGAGCTTCCACGGGTCCAGCAGAAGCTTTTGCAGCGGGGAATTTCCCACAGCCAGCATGGTCAGCGCCAGCAGCAGCACGGCTGTCCCCCATACCGGCCATTTTTTCTCCCTGCCGCCGGTGATGGAGTAAAAGCACACCCGGCAGGCGTACAGATCTATCGCCAGCTTTATTATAAGCCCCATCATCCACACCCCAGTGAATACCGCGTCCAAGCGCTGGAGAGAGCGTACCTCTGTCAGAGAGGCCAGCACGTATACCGGGAAGTTCTGGGTATAGGCGTACCTGCCCAGGCACCCGGCGATAAGCAGGATGGTAAGGGACACAAACGCTCCCACGCCTATAAGCCAGCCTGTAAAGCCCCTCCCCTTGCGTCCATTTACCTGAGGCAGCAATACGGCCATATCCGCAAATAATGAGGTCCTCGCCAGGAAAAGTGTCATTCCCTGCCCGGTTTGGGCGAGTCCGTGCTGGAACAGCGGCTCAAGATTCTTCGTGTCAAAGCGCACCGCCACAATGCCGAACACCAGCCCACAGCCCAACAGCATCACCACAAACACACAGGTAGCGCAGCGGGCCACGGTCTCAATGCCCCGCAGCGCGCCGTATAGCGACACGCCAACGATTGCCGCCGTCACCAGCGACGCGGAGAAGCCTGGGTTCACCGTATCCATCAGAAATATCTGGAACAGCGTAAGGGATGAGCTCCCAGCCAGCAGGAAGTACAGCCAGTAGGCTATGGGGACAATATACCCCACAGCTCCCAAAGACTCCACCGCCAGCTCCGGCACGCTGCCGCGCCTTTGGCACAGCCAGATGGGCAGAGCTATAAGCGCCGCTGCCGCCATAGCCGCAAGGCAGGACACGATATTGTCCAAAATGCTCTCGCCGCCGGTATACTGGGCGTTCAGAGCTATTGTCACCAGAATATGGGACACGAACATCGCCACAAAGAACTGGGCTGAGCTTATCCTTGCCCGAGTCATTTTATCCCCCCTATTCGCCTATCTCTCTGCTGCCGGGCATATTCTGCACATTGGCGCCGCCCCTTGCCAGCCGCCGCCATCCCGCCCGGACGAAAACATCCCTAAAGGCCAGCCGTCCGTTATAGGGCGCCACCGGCGACAGCAGGGGCACTCCGAAGCTGTCCGTGCCGCACAGGTCCATCAACAGCAGCACCAGCCCTATCATAACCCCCCATACCCCCAGGAAGTTTCCCGCCAGCAAGAACGCCAGTCTCAACAGTGCCAGGGGCTCGTACAGCCTGGGCACAGCGTATCCTGCTATGGCCGTCAGGGCCACCACCATAAGGGACGGAGCGCTTACAAGCCCCGCCGACACTGCCGTGTCCCCTATCACCAAGCCGCCCACAATACTGACGGTAGCCGAAAGGGACTTGGGAGCGCGCAATCCGGCTTCACGAAGGACCTCATATAGAAAATATAATATCAGCGTCTCCGCCATGACCGGAAATGGGGTCTGTGATTCGGACTCGGATATCTTCAATAATAACGCCTCCGGCAGCATCTCCGGGTGGTGTGTGGCTATTGCCACGTAGAGCCCCGGCAGAAATGTGCTGAGAAAAAACGCCACATACTTTAGCCATCGGATAAATGTGCCGTAAAACGGCCGGGTAAGATAGTCGTCCAGGGTTTGGAAATTCTCAACGAACAGGAAAGGCACTATTATAGCGCTGGGGGTGCCCTCCACCAGAATGGCTATGCGCCCCTCCTCCAGCTTGCCGCAGACCACGTCCGGGCGTTCGGTCATTCCCACCCCGCTGAACACGCCCCCGCGCTCCAAAAAGCTCGTAAGATACCCCGCCCCCAGGGCCGAGTTCAGGTCGTAGGACTGCAGGCGCTCCTTCACCTTACCCAGTATCTCCGGGCTGGCTGTGCCCTCAAGATAGCATATGGCAAGGGGCGTATGGCTCTGGCCGCCCGCTTCGGCCTTTTCAAACTTTAATGAGGTGGTCTTCATCCTGCGGCGTATCATGGCCATATTGTTCTGGTAGCTCTCGTTAAAGCCGTCCTTGGCCCCCCGCTGCATGACCTCGTTCTGGGGCTCGTCGGGGCCACGGCTCTCAAAGCCCTGGACGCCGAATACCAGCGCCTCGTCGCAGCCGTCTACTGCCAGCACCGCGAAGCCGCTCATCAAAAACAGGAGTATCTGGTCCATC
Source organism: uncultured Eubacteriales bacterium (assembly GCA_910584745.1). Classification (GTDB taxonomy): domain Bacteria; phylum Bacillota; class Clostridia; order Oscillospirales; family Acutalibacteraceae; genus Acutalibacter. The sequence goes on along the minus strand of CAJUDG010000010.1, from coordinate 80,975 downwards.
CTCGTTTCGCGCTTCTGCTCCACGGCCCCCAGCACAGCCCGCTCTATATACTCCAGCTGGCCGGGGCCCTGCCCTGGCAGCCTTCCCGCCTCCATAAGCGGATTCAATATGCTCAGAGTGATGGTCTGCTTGCTCACAAGACCGTCCAGGGCAAAAAGCGCCGCGCCGGTGCCAGAGAGGTCCATCTCCCGCATCATAAAGTCCATGGAGTTTTTAAATTCGTTTTGCAGATACTTCTTGTTGTCTGCCAAAACCGCTGAAACCTTCTCCAATTCCCCGCCCCCATTTTTTCAGAGTATGGATAGTGTTGGCAGACAGCGGCAGATTATACGGATAAACCCGGAGCTTATGAGAGATAATACCATAAACACACTTTGCGAAAGAGGGAAACTATGATAATATCTCTAGTGCGCACCATTATTATGTACGTGGCCATTTTAATAAGCGTGCGGCTCATGGGCAAGCGGCAGATAAGCCAGCTTCAGACCTCAGAGCTGGTGGTGACTCTGCTGATATCCGAGCTTGCGGTCATGCCCATACAGCAGCATGACGACCCACTGTGGAACGGCCTTATACCTATGCTGGTCCTAGTAATATGTGAAATAGTGGTGTCTCTGCTCATGCTGAAATGCGGCAAATTCCGCCAAATAGTTTGTGGAAACCCTATGATAGTCATCCAGAACGGAAAGGTATTGCAGGACCAGATGCGCCGCCTGCGCATGAGCACCGAGGACCTTTTCGAGGAGCTGCGCCAGGCCGGGGCCTTCGCCCTGGAGGATGTAGCCTACGCCATTGTGGAGACCAACGGCGAACTGAGCGTACTCAAAAAAGCCTCCGCCGATCCCCTTACACCCAAACAGGCCGGAGTAAAAGCTCCCGAGGAGGCCCTTGAGGTAGTTGTGATAAGTGACGGCCGCATCTCCCAGCACTCACTGAAGCTCTGCGGCAAGGATCCCCACTGGCTGCATGACCAGCTGAGCTGCCAGGGCACGGAGCTCTCGGAGGTCTTCATCATGACCGCCCGCACCGACGGCAAGCAGATGATTATCAAGAAGCAGCCCAAACGCGGCTGACCCTTGCCAATTCCCCCTGTTCCTGATATAATAAGCGGCGGGGGTGTATGCTATGCCGCAGATCGAACTTGACGGGCTTATGGCAAGGCTTCGCCGGGAGCTTATATCCATGGGCATCCCGGTCTCCACCCGCCTGGAACCTGAGGTAAGGATAAACACCCGGGCCAAGCGGCGGCTGGGCTGCTGCTATTACCAGTCGGGCCGGTACTGGATAGAGGTCTCGCAGGCTGTGCTTGAGGATGAGGACCTGTTAAAACAGACCCTTGTGCACGAGCTTCTTCACACCTGCCCCAAGTGCCGGGACCATGGGCCAAAGTGGAAAGCCTATGCCCAGACAGTGAATGAGAAACTTGGTTACCGAATAGAGCGCACGGTCAAGACGAAAACACCCGCGGGCTCCCTTCGGCATGAGGAGATAAAATATATCTTGGAGTGCCAGAGCTGCGGCGCGCAGATAAAGCGTATGCGCATGTCAAAGGCGGTAAAGTCCCCCTGGCGCTACCGCTGCCCCTGCGGCGGAAAGCTAAAGCGGGTGCTCTGAGCCCGGACCTTGACATTTTTTCCACTTAGGAGTAAAATGTATGCAGGGTTTATGTAGAAAGGAGTCCGGCCATGAAAAGAATCCTCCCTGCCCTCTGCACAGCACTTCTGTTCCTGCTGCTTACCGGGTGCTCCTCGCCAGACTCCCTGCAGCTGGACCTATGCCAGGGCTACGGCCATCAGACTAAGCTTTTACACCTGAACGCCAGCAATGAGAAGAACCGGCAGCGCATAGAAGATTTCGCCGCTGTCACCAAGGACGCGCAGCCACTCACAAAGGATATCTCCCTGTTCGCCTATTACCCTGACATGACCCTTACCATCACCAGGGACGGTCAGGCGAGCCCCACCGCTATAGTGGATATAAACGGCGATTATGTGGATTTTCACTATTCCGGCGAGACCCAGCTGTACCGCTCGAAGATGTCCTCTGAGGACCTGAAAAAGCTTCTGCACCAGCCCACAACATAAGGAAAGTCCGGGGCCGCACGGTCCCGGACTTTCCTATTGCTGCATATTGAGCTTTGGCACCTCGCCCACCACCATGGTCTCGGCAAGTACCGTGGCGGCCTCCGTCTCCACAGAGGTCTCAAAGCGCTTAGAAGGCGAATAGGCCCTGGCCCGCACTGTCATCATCAGCCTGTGGCAGGTCTGGTTCAGTCCAGCCCCGGTGAACTCCGTGGAGAACTCCACCACGGCCGAGCCCTCAAGCTGCAATTTCACCGGCACAGGAAAGCCCCTGCCGTTAAAGAGCCCCACCCCCGTAAGGCTCCCCACCGGCACATAGACCGTGGCCTTTCCCTTAAGCGACCGTGACAGCCTCTCCAGCACCCCGGCCCGCAGGCTGTTCAGCCGCTCCTGGTCCGCGCTGACCATGGATATCTTTCCACCGCTCTCCCGCTCCACAGTGACGAAGGGGGCGCCGCTCTCCTCCAGCTCCGCGTCCACCGCCCGGGAGATACACTCCAGCACATAGCCCCGGGCCGCCTCCTCCACAAGCTCCGGCGAGACACCCGATATGGCCCGCTCGCAGAGTGCCGCTATCAATATGATCGCCAGCCCCAGCCATAAAAGCCTGCGGCGCTTCCCGCCGCTGCTGCGATAGCGCCGCGGAAATCTTCTCCGTATGTAACGCATACCAATATCACCCCCTGCTATCTTACGCAGGGGGTGATATTTTGGTTCATATACACCTTTCTCAGAGCATATCGCGGATACGGCGAAGGGTCTCGGCCACCGGGAGCCCCACGATATTGGGATAGTCCCCGGCGATCTCCTTTACCAGCATGACCCCTATACCCTCTATGCCGTAGCCTCCGGCCCTGCCGGTGGACTCGCCCATAGAGACGTACTCGGCTATTTCATCGTCTGTAAGCTCATAGAAGGTCACGTCCGTCACCTGGTGGAACACCTGACGCTTTCCGCGCACGCTAAGGCATACGCCGGTATACAGCTTATGTGTGCGCCCGGACAGCCTTCTCAGCGTCGCCTTTGCCGCCACATCGTCCTCTGGCTTGCCGATTATCATGCCGTCGATGCTCACCACGGAGTCGGCGGCGATTATGGCCCTCTGTGGGCAGAGCTTTTCCACCGCCGCGGCCTTGCGCTCCGCAAGACATTCCACCGTCTCGGCGGGGGTGTACTCCTCCGGGACCGTCTCGTCCGCGCCGGAGACGATGACCTCTATGTCCACTCCCGCCTGCTCCAGAAGCATCCTGCGGCTGGGGGACTGGGATGCCAGCACCAGCTTCTCGTCAATCCTCAAAGCCATTGGGGTTCATCTTCTGCCAGCGCAGGGTGTCCGCGCACATGTCGTCTACGGTCTTCTTGGCCTTCCAGCCCAGCTCCTTCTCCGCGAGAGAGCAGTCCGCATAGCAGGTGGGGATATCACCGGGGCGGCGCGCGTCTATCACATAGGGCACCTGCTTACCGGCGGCCTTTGAGAATGCGGCCACCATCTCAAGAACGGATACCCCGTGTCCTGTGCCCAGGTTGTAGATCTTCACCCCGCAGGGCCCATTTTCAAAGAGCTTCAATGCGGCGGCGTGGCCCTCGGCCAAGTCAACTACATGGATATAGTCCCTGACGCCGGTGCCGTCGGGGGTGGGATAGTCGTCGCCGAAGACGTGGAGCTTCTCAAGCTTGCCCACAACGGTCTGGGCGATATAGGGCGCCAGGTTGTTGGGTATGCCGTTGGGGTCCTCGCCCAGAAGGCCGCTCTCATGGGCGCCCACTGGGTTGAAGTACCGAAGGAGCACCGGGCTGAAGTCCTTATGTGCCACGGCGTAGTCCTCCAGAATGTGCTCTATCATCAGCTTCGTATTGCCATAGGGGCAGTTGGCGCTGGTGGGCAGGGGGAAGTCCTCCTTGATGGGCACCGTGGCGGGCTCGCCGTAGACTGTGGCCGAGGAGGAGAAGATAATGTTCTTCACGCCCTGCTCCTCCATGACCTTCAGGAGCACCAGTGTGGAGTTCAGGTTGTTCTCATAGTACATCAGCGGTTCCCGCACAGACTCGCCCACGGCCTTTAGCCCGGCGAAGTGTATGACAGCTTCCGGCTGTTCCTTCACGAAAACTTCCCGCAGCTTTCCCTCGTCCCGCACGTCGATCTCGTAGAAGGCCGCCTCCTTGCCGGTTATCTGCTTTACCCGCTCCACCGCGGCCTTTTTGCTGTTGCACAGGTTATCAACTATCGCCACCTGATGCCCCTGCTCCAGAAGGGTCACCACGGTGTGGCTGCCGATATACCCCGCGCCGCCTGTTACCAAAATCTTCATCTTACTTCCCGCCTTTCGGTTGATTTTGCGGTCCTAATAGTTCATGCTGGCGCGTGAACTATCCCGCTTCTGCAAATATTATAGGCATAGAATGGGAAAATAGCAAGGATATTTCAGTAAATCGTCAATATATTACTTGAAAAGCGCAAAATAGTTCTCTTTTCCCCGGGGATAATAACTGCAGCGGCGTTTAAGCGATAAATGCGTAAGGGAGTGTTGCTGATATGAGAAAAGACAGTATTCTATTTTTGACCGGCAGCTGTGCCTATCCTACCCTGGAGATGGCCTGGCGGGGCCATACCCACTATTCCATGGCCCTTGCAGGCGGGGTATGCCTGTGCCTTATCGACCATATCTGCTGCGGCCTGTTAGAGGGCAGAAGCCTTTTCACCCGGTGCCTTGCGGGATCCGGTCTGATAACCGGGGTGGAGCTTGCGGCCGGTATTATTGTAAATCAGGTGATGGGCCTTGGGGTATGGGACTACTCCGACATGCCCATGAACATTATGGGTCAGGTCTGCCTGCCATATTCGGTGCTGTGGTTCGGCCTGACCCTGCCAGCCATGGCGCTGTGCGGGCTGCTGAGGGAGAGCAGGGCGTAAAAAGAGAGGGCAAGCCGTATGGGCTGCCCCCTCTTTTTATCTTACATATCTGTCGCTCCAAAGCTGGGCCTCAACATAGTGACATCCGGCCTGCTCCAAAAGGACTTGATACCCATCGTGCTCCTCATAGAGCCGCCGAAAGCCCTCCACTGTGAGCACTTCAAGCTCCCCATGCCTTTGAAACAGCGCGCCGCTGTCGCCTATCGTGAAACTGATGTGGCACGCTTCAACATCACATAACGGCAGAATAGTCTTCACCCCGCCGCCGAACCAGCCGCACAGGTAATCGCTGCCCTCCAGGACGAATGACAGCGGATGTTCCTCCTCCGGCCTGCCTCCCATCTGCATGAACCGGGCGTGAAGATACGCATCCTGCCTTTGGCGAAGATCGTAATAGTTCTCAAAATCCGCAAACCGGCCGAAAGCAGTGTCATCCGGGTGCTCTCTGGCAAGCTCCTCCGCTAGGCGGAACGCTTCCTCCCTTGGCAGGCGCATGATGTTCAGAAGGGACGCACAGTCCGGGTGGGAATAGTTCTCAAGAACCAGCTCGTTAAAAGGCTTCATCAATACTTATTCTTAAATAGACAGCCTCGCGGACACCCTATACAGGTTCTCGTCAAAGATCCTGGGCATATTCAAGGCCTCGGTTATGTCAAAGTCCACGATCTGCTCGCCCTTCATGGCCACTACCCTGTTGGACGCGCCGTTATACAGCAGCTCCACGGCATGATAGCCCATGCGGCTGGCGACCACACGGTCGCGAAGGGTCGGGGAGCCGCCGCGCTGTACGTGGCCAAGGACCGTGGCCCGGCTCTCTATGCCGGTGGCGGCCTGGATGCGCTCGGTGAGCTCCTGGGTGTGGCCCACTCCCTCGGCCACAACGATGATGTAATGGCGCTTGCCGGTCCGCTGGGCGGCCTTCATGCGCTCAACAATATCCCGCTCGAAGTCATAAGGCACCTCGGGCACCAGGGTAGCCATAGCGCCCACGGCGATGCCGGTGTTCAGGGCGATGTCACCGCAGCGGCGGCCCATGACCTCCACCACGCTGCACCTGTCGTGGGACTCTGTGGTGTCGCGGATGCGGTCGATCATCTCCATGGCAGTATTCAGCGCCGTGTCATAGCCGATGGTATAGTCCGTGCAGGCGATATCGTTGTCGATGGTGCCGGGCACGCCTATGCAGGAGATGCCGGCCCCGCACAGGTCCCTGGCCCCCCTGAAGGAGCCGTCGCCGCCGATGACCACCACGCCCTCAATGCCCTTTTCACGGCAGAAATCCGCCGCCTTCTTTACGCCCTCGGGGGTGTTGAACTCAGGGCTGCGGGCGGTGAACAGGGCCGTGCCACCATGCTGCATGATGTCGGAGACGCTGCGCATGTTCATCTCCTTCACGTCGCCGTTCAACAGGCCGTTATAGCCGCGCATAACGCCGTAGACGTTCATACCAAAAGAGATGGCGCTGCGCACCACCGCCCGGACGGCTGCGTTCATGCCCGGAGCGTCGCCGCCGCTGGTCAATACTGCTATCGTTTTTGCTCCCATATCTGTTCCCTCCAAAGTTTACCCGGGCGCCGCCCGGTCATTTACATTTTTACCCTTACATTATACCAAATTCATTGAAATTATCAAGGGGTTGGTTGAGATTTTACCGGCCCATATTGTGATTTTAGCAATATATTTTTGAATTCCGGCTATACTGCCCGCACATATTGGGTATTCTCACTGCCCAGCAGCCGCTCTAGGGCCCCCAGAAGCTGGCGGCTCATCTCCACCCGGTACTTGGCCGGCGCCCGCACCAGCTTGCCCGTGTCCTTAAACAGGATATAGATATCGTTATGCCCGCCGTCAAATATCTCTACATACTGCATGGCCTTCTTAAAGCGCGGGTCCTCCTGGGAGTCCACCCGCAGGTACAGCCCCGGCCGTCCGGAGGATTTCTTCCTTGGCTTGTCCCCGGGCTCCGGCGGCGGGGAAACCCTGTCGCATAAGAGCTCAGGCTCCTTATCCTCCTGGAAACTCAGCCGTCCCTGGGCCTCCACCACCGCACCCTCGTACAGCAAATTGCCGTACTGGTCAAGGGTGCTGGGAAACACCAATCCGTTCACCGCCCCCGACATGTCCTCAAGGGTCACAAAGGCCATTGTGGAGCCGGACCGGGTGTCCTTGCGCCGCACTGAGGTCACTATCGCCAGCATTGACACCCGCTGGCCATCGGCATAGGTCCCTTCGCCCTGGGCGCTCTGAAGTATGTCGCTGCTTCTGGCATAGCGGCCCCCCGAGTACAGCTCTGAGTAGGCGGACATAGGGTGGCCGCTCAGGTACATGCCAGTGACCTCCTTCTCATGGGCAAGCTTATCCAGCTGGGAGAAATCCTCCATCTTCTCCAGCGGCTCATCCTTCGGCTGCCCGGCCAGCTCCGGCGAGTCGAAAAAGCCCATCTGCCCCTCGATATTGCGGCGCTTGGCGCTGTCAAGCTGGTTCAATACACCCTCAAGGCCCATGAGCATCTCCCGGCGGTTATTCCCGAGACCATCCAGCGCCCCGCATTTTACCAAGCTCTCAATGGCCCTTCGGTTCATATCCTTGCCGTTCATGCGCCTGCAAAAATCCTGGAAGGAGCCAAAAGGCCCTCCGCCCTCCCGCTCCCGGACCATGCGGGCTATAGCGGGACGGCCCAGGTTCTTCACCGCCGCCAGTCCGAAGCGCAGGCTCTGTCCGTCTACGGCAAAGCCCGCCCCGCTGTAGTTCACGTGAGGCGGCAGTACCGAAAGGTCGAGGCGTCTGCACTCCTCCATGTACTCGGCCACCTTGCCGGTACTGCCCAGGACGCTGGACAGCAGCGCCGCCATATACTCTCTGGGGTAATGGCACTTGAGGTACGCCGTCTGGTACGCCACCAGAGCGTAGGCTGCCGCGTGGGCCTTATTGAAGGCATAGGAGGCGAAGTCCTGTATCTCCTTGAACAGCGTCTCCGCAGTGGCCTGATCTACCCCCCGGTTAAGGCAGCCGTCCACCTCCCAGGTGCCGTCCTCCCGCTGCTGGCCATGAATAAATATTTGGCGCTCCCTCTCAAGCACGTCGTGCTTTTTCTTTGACATGGCCCGGCGCACGATATCCGCCCTACCCAGGGAATACCCGGCAAGGTCCCGGAATATCTGCATCACCTGCTCCTGATAGATGATGCAGCCGAAGGTCACATCCAGTATGGGCTTTAAAAGTGGGTGCTGGTACTTGACATGTGCCGCATCCTTGTGGTTCTCAAGATACATGGGTATGAACTGCATGGGCCCCGGCCGGTACAGGGAGATTATGGCTATCAGGTCCTCTATGCCCTGCGCCTCTGACTGCACCAGCAGCCGGGTCATGCCGGCGGATTCAAACTGGAACACCCCCACCGTATGGCCCTCTGCCAGCATATCAAAGGTCTCCTTATCGTCCGGCGGCACCCTGTCCATGGAGAAATCCGGCTGATAGGTCCTGATAAGCTTCTCCGCATTGTCAATCACAGACAGGTTCCTAAGGCCCAGAAAGTCCATTTTCAGCAGGCCAAGCTCCTCAACCGTAGTCATGGTGAACTGGGTAACTATCACGTCGTCGTTCTTTGCCAGCGGCACGTACTCCATGACCGGCCTGTCAGTGATAAGCACCCCCGCCGCGTGGGTGGATGCGTGGCGGGGCATACCCTCCACCTTCATGGCCATGCTCACAAGGGCCTTGACCTGGGCGTCCGAGTCGCACTTCTCCCTGAAGTCCTTTGAAGATTTCAGCGCCTTTTCCAGGGTCATGCCCAAGTCCATGGGTACAAGCTTTGCCACCTGGTCCACCTTATTGAAGGGGATAGCCATAGCTCTCCCCACGTCCCGAATAGCCGCCCGGGCAGCCATGGTACCGAAGGTAACTATCTGCGCCACATGGTCCGCGCCGTACTTCTCCAGCACATAATCGATTATCTCGTCCCGGCGCTCGTCGCTGAAATCGATGTCAAAGTCGGGCATACTCACCCGTTCCGGGTTCAGAAAGCGCTCGAAGATGAGGTTATAGCGTATGGGGTCGATATTGGTGATGCCAATGCTATAGGCGGCAATGCTGGCCGCCCCCGAGCCGCGCCCCGGCCCCACGGGGATGCCAATGCTCTTGGCGTGCCGGATAAAGTCCCATACTATCAGGTAATAGTTGACATAACCCATCTTGGTTATGGTCTCCATTTCATATTCCAGCCGGTCGATTAGCTCCTGAGATGGGTCGTCCCCATAGCGCTGGCGCAGTCCCTCACGGCATATGCGCTCGAAAAATTCCTGGTTCGGTGTGCTGTCGGGCGTGTCAAACTTCGGCAGCTTAGTCTTGCCAAACTCGAACTCCACATTGCATCGCTCTGCTATTCTTACCGTATTGTCCGCCGCCTCCGGGTGCTCCGGGAAAAGGGACCGCATCTCCTCCTCGTTCTTCACATACAGCTCCCCCGAGCCAAAATCCAGCCCGCCCTCGTCCTCAATAGTGCGGCCGGTCTGTATGCACATAAGCACCCGGTGCATCTCCTGGTCCTCCGGAGCAATATAGTGGCAGTCGTTGGTGACTACCAGAGGAATGCCGGTCTCCTCAGATATGCGAATAATACTTGGATTTACATAATGTTCATCATTAAGGCCGTGGTCTTGCAGCTCAAGATAGAAGTTATCCGGGCCAAAAATATCCCTATAGCGGAGCGCCGCATCCTTGGCGTCCTCATAATCCCCGCGAAGTATCGCCCGGGGTATCTCCCCAGAAACGCAAGCGGACAGGGCGATAATACCCTCGTGGTGCTGCTTCATCAGTTCGAAATCAATGCGCGGCCTATTATAGAAGCCCTCGATCCAGCCCTTCGAGACCATAGCAATAAGGTTTCGGTAGCCTGTCTGATTTTCGCACAGCAGCACCAGGTGGCGGTTCTCCCGGTCGAATTCGCTGACCTTATCAAAGCGCGTGCGCTTTGCCACATAGACCTCGCAGCCGATTATGGGCTTTATCCCCCGCTTCTTCGCGGCCTTATAGAAGTCGATGACACCGTACATATTACCGTGGTCTGTAATGGCTACCATGTCCTGCCCAAGTTCCTGCACCCTGTCCAGAAGACGTTCGATGCGGCAGGCCCCATCCAGAAGGCTGTACTCCGTATGCACGTGCAGATGCGCAAACGCCACTGTATACCACTCCCCTCAGCTTTGTTAACATAACTCTATATAAAATCACATAACACCGTCGATACCTTTTTCCTCAATTATCTTTTCCCCGATTTCAATAAGCTTTTGCAGCCGATGATTCACTCCGCTGCGGCTTATGCCCAGCCGTTCTCCCAGCTGCCGCAGAGTCAGCTCCGGGTCACTGAGCCGCAGTGCCGCCAGCTCCTGCAGGCTCTCCGGCAGAGAGCCCAGCCCCTGAGAATCGCTTATCGCCGCAATGGCCGCGATCTGCCTTGCAGAGGCCGAATAGGTCTTGTCCATATTGGCGGTCTCAAAATTGGTCTTACGGTTGATATTATTTTTAACTTCCTTGTACATCCTCACCTGCATTAGCTCCATGGACGCCCCCGTGGCCCCAAGATAGGTCAGCAGATTCTCTATCTGCCCGCTGTCCTTCAGGTATACGCCGTACCCTCCCGGGCGGCGCACCATGCCGGTGCTCAAGCGGAAAGCCTCCGTCTCGCCCAGCAGGGCGTACAGGTCGCCGGCCAGGTTCTTATATGGCGCGGCGAACTCCAGATGATAGCCCTTATTGGGGTCAGTGGCGTTGCCGCAGACCAGAAAGGCTCCCCGCAGGAACGCCGCCTGACAGCAGCTGTTCTCAAGCACCCCGCGGTTGATGCGAAGGCTGGGCTCCATACCGCTGTGCCCGAACTCGTTTAGCAGCCGCAGCCGCTCCTGCTCCTCAGGCAGGCTGACGCGATAGGCGGGCTGTTTCCTGCGGCTCACCGCATAAGTAAGCTGTGCTGAGACCCCCGCTCCCGCGGCGGCCAGCTCCAGCATCCTGCGGGCCGCCGGGGCGCTCTCAGTGGTAAAGCTACTCTCTTTCACACTAAAGCATTTTGAGAACAGCCACGCCCCATAGCACTCCGCCCGCAGGCAACACGGCTTTTTCAACTCAGTTTTACATAATTCTGATTTTATCTGTGAAGTAAATGACATTTACAGCCTCTCAACATCCAACACGCAGTACAAAGAACTATGTAAAGCTATTTGCTTTACATCAACTCCCGGACCCGCTCCGCCACGGCAGCGCAGTCCACCTTCTCAAAATCCGTCACATCCACGACTATGCGCGGTCCACCGATATCAAACCCCGCCATGCCCCGCCTTGTGAAGCCCTCTACAAACTGCTCAAAGCTTATGGGCTGCCGACTCTCAGCCTGCCCAGGCTGCTCCGGATAGCAGGTGTTCACCACATGCCCCCTATGCCTCTCAGGAGAGCAGTCTCTTTCCAGAAAGCGCCTGTAAAGCACTTCGGCTTTCCCCGTCAGCTCAACCGTCACCGTCCGGCAGCTAAAGCGCTCCAACAGGCCCATTATTCCGGGTATGGACGCGGTCTCAAAGTTATTCTCCAGAATGACCGACCCGCCCCCGGAGAGCACCTGACCCGCAGCATAGTACATTATCTCCATGGCCCCCACTCCCAGGGCGACCTTCTCCTCCCGGCTGCGAAAGCCCACCGTGTCAAACAGCCGCTCCTTTATATCATCCTTGGAGAACATCGGGATCCCAAGTATATCCGAAAGCTGCCGGGCCATATAGCTTTTCCCCGACGCGGGCACGCCGCATACCAAAATACAGCTCATACGCCCTCCTAATGCTTAAGCATGTCCCGGTGCGTGACGCTGGCCTTGACGCCCTTGCCGCTCAGGTAATCGCAGGTGTACTGTGCCAGGGCCACCGAGCGGTGGTGCCCGCCGGTGCAGCCCACAGCCACCACCAGCTGGCTCTTGCCCTCTTTCTCATATAGGGGCAGAAGATAGTCCAGCAGTGCCGTGTACCTCTCCACAAACCCCCGGGTCTCGCCGTTCTCCATCACATAGTCCCGCACATCCGGGTCAAGGCCGGTCTTAGGGCACAGCTCCGGGTCATAAAAGGGGTTCGGCAGACAGCGCACGTCCATCACCAGATCGGCCTCCATGGGTATACCGTGCTTGAAGCCGAAGCTTATGCAGTGCACGGACATGGAGTCGCTGGCGCTTGTAAGGAACTGCTCGGCTATCCGCCCCTTGAGCTGGGCCGGGGACAGCCCGGTGGTGTCTATCACAAAGTCGGAATTCTCCCGCACGGGCCCCAGCATGTCCCGCTCCAAACGGACCGCCTGCTCAAGTGACCCGGCCAGATCGTCGGAGAGCGGGTGCTTGCGCCGGGTCTCCTTAAAGCGCCGCACCAGCACGCCGTCGGAGGCGTCCAAAAACAGTATCTTATAGGGCTTGCCCTCCATTTTCAGCGCCTCCATGGCCGTAAAGAAGGACTTGAACAGCTCCCCGCCCCTGGTATCGGAGACCACCGCCACCCGGCCCATGGTGCTCTCTGATTTTGCGCAGAGGTCATAGAACACCGGTATCAGCGCCGGGGGCAGATTGTCCACACAGAAAAAGCCGATGTCCTCCATAGAGTGCATGGCCTGGGTCTTGCCCGCGCCGGAGAGCCCGGTAAGCACAACGAATTCCATCTCACTTATCCCCTTCCTATGTCTGCGGGCGGTCAGTTCTCCCCTATCACCCGCACCTCCGGCTCAAGCTCTATGCCGGTCTCCTTAAAAACCGTCTCCCGCACTATGCCCATCAGCTCCAGCACGTCCTTACAGGTGGCCCCGCCGGTGTTCACGATAAAGCCCGCATGCTTCTCGCTGACCTGTGCCCCGCCGGCCCTCCGGCCTTTCAGCCCGCACTGCTCTATAAGCGCGGCGGCATAGCCGGTCTTGGGGCGCTTGAAGGTACTGCCCGCGCTTGGCATATCATAGGGCTGCTTCTCAAGGCGGCGGGCCTTCAGCTCATCCATCCTGGCCTTTATCTCATCTTTATCGCCGTGGGACAGCTTGAACTCCGCACTGGTAATGATTTTTCCGCCGTCCATGAAGGCGCTCCTTCTGTAGCCGAAACCCAGCTCCTCGCCTGTGCTGTCCAGCAGCCTGCCCTCGGTGTCCATGTACCAGACCCGCTTGACGACATCCTTCATCTCCCCGCCGTAGGCCCCGGCGTTCATGTACACCGCGCCGCCCACGGAGCCGGGTATCTGCCAAGCAAACTCCAGTCCGGTAAGACCCTCGTCCCGGGCGAAAACGCAGGTCGCTGCCAAACTCACTCCGGCCCCGGAGCGTATGGTCATGCCTTCATTCTCTATGGAAATCGCCGCTGCCGAGTTGAACACTCCTTCGAGCATTAATGCAACCCCGGGATACCCATCATCCCCTACCAGCAGATTTGAACCCTTGCCCAGTACGAAGTACGGCAGTTCAAGCCGGGAAAGCTCCCGAAGTATACCGGAAAGCGGTTCATAATTATATATTGTGATAAGCCTGCGGGCGGGACCGCCTATCTTGAAGTTCGTGTGCTTACTAAGCGGCTCGTCCCGAAGCACCTCGCAGTCCAGCTCTACCGCGAGCCTGTCGAGCTCCTGATATTTCAAATCGTCCATACTGGGCCCCCCTCTATATAGTAGTGTCGGTAAATATATGCGCCGCGGGGCTCATATATCCAGGTCCATCTTCACGTCCTTGGGCTGGAGCTCGTCAAAGTCCATACCCATATTGCTGAGCAGCTCCTGGGCGGCGTTATAGCCCATCTCCTTCTGGCGGTTGTTCATGGCCGCCACCTCGATTATCACCGCCAGATTACGCCCAGGCTTCACGGGTATGGTGATGACCGGCACCCGGATGCCCAGTATCTCCGTAAACTCGTTCTCAATGCCCATGCGGTCATAGGCCTTAGTGGCGTCCCAGGGCTCCATTTTTATGCACAGCTCTATCTTCTGGCTGGGCTTCACGGCGCCCGTGCCGAAGATGCGCTGGGCGTTTATCACCCCGATGCCCCGAAGCTCTATAAAGTGCCGGATATTGTCCGGGGACGAGCCCACCAGGGAGATGGCCGAGACCCGGCGTATCTCCACCGCGTCGTCGGCAATAAGCCGGTGGCCGCGCTTTATAAGCTCTATGGCGGCCTCGGACTTGCCCACGCCGCTGTCGCCCACCAGCAGGATGCCCTCGCCATAGACCTCCATCAGGACCCCGTGCCGGGTGATGCGCGGGGCCAGCTCCACGTTGAGATAGGCTACAAGGCTGGCGACCGCCCCGGAGGTGGTGTCCCCGGACATCAAAAGCGGTATCTCATACCGCTCGGCGGCCTCCAGCATGGCGTCCCAGGGACGGATGCTCCTGGCGAGGATTACCGCCACCGGGTGCAGGGCAAAGTACCGCTCGATGACCTCCGTGCGCTGCTCCTCGCCAAAGCGGTTCAAAAGGCCCATCTCGGCCCGTCCCATTATGGCCACGCGGTTGGTGTCGAAATACTCATAAAAGCCGTTGAGCTCCAGCCCCGGACGTATCACGTCCCGAGAGCGGATGATTATATTCTCCGGGTCCCGGGGAAGGTGCAGGGGCTCCAGCTTCTCATGCTCTATTATTTTGGACAGCGGCAGGGTATATTCTTCCATCATGCTTTTTCATCCTCCTGATCATCATTCATATCATTCGGAGGGCCGTAATACTTTTTGAGATCCCTCCGAAAGGTCTCCTTATACGCTTCCTCAAAGCCGTTTTTCACTGCCCATTTCACAATAAAATACATCGCGATCAGTATCACCAGCGCCGTACCGCCGCTGATACCCAGCTCTTCCCACACAAAAAACATCTCCTTTGCCGCGCAAAACTCAAGAAATACCAATTTATTATACCACAAATCCCTGATAATGGAAAGCCCATTTGCAAAATCTTTGCCCCAGAAAAATTTTTTCACAAATTTTCAAAAAGGGCTTGCATTTTTGAGATCGGTGTAGTATAATAATTAAGCTGTCTAATGAGACGGCCAATATCGCGGGGTGGAGCAGCTCGGTAGCTCGTCGGGCTCATAACCCGAAGGTCGTAGGTTCAAATCCTACCCCCGCAACCACATCAAATCCCTAGAAGCCACAAGGTTTCTGGGGATTTTTGCTATTCGTTCGCAAGATTTTTAAGGGCCTCCCCAGGCCCCAAAATTCAACTATAATTCAACTCGGCCTTTTGCAGTAGCAAGTTCAACTCTGAGTTCAGCAGATAACACCCGGCCCTTTATGCCTTTTTCAAGAACACCTCTGCCAAAATGTCAGCGTTCCGCTCGTCCGCTTCCTCCATCACATGGGCATAGATATTGGCGGTGGTACTGACCTGGGCGTGGCCCAGCCTCTTACTGATACTCACGCTGTCCACCCCATTGAAGTACAGCATGGAGGCCATCGTGTGCCGAAAGGCGTGGGGGTTGATGTGTGGCAGGCCGTGGCGCTTGCTGAACTTTGACAGCCAATCAGTCACGCTGTCCGGGTGCATGGGCCCGCCGTTGTCCTGGGCGAACACAAAGTCCCGGTTTTCATAATAGGCCCCCAGCCGCAGGCGTTCAGTGTTCTGCCATATGCGGTACTCTCTCAGCAGCTCCATCGTCTCTCGGGGCAGGCTCACATAGCGGTTAGAGGTTGCTGTCTTTGGAGTGCTTTCATAGATACCGATGTCGGCAGAGTACAGCACGGAGTTGCAGATATGTATACGTCTTGCCTCGAAGTCCACCTTATCCCACTTTAGGCCCAGAATCTCGCCTCTCCTGGCCCCGGTTATCAGCAGTAGGTGGGTAATGGTCTTCCACTTAATTGGCTCCGTCTCCAGGGCCTCACGGATAGCCGCCACCTGCTCGGGCTGGAAGTAGTTGACCTCTTTCTTCTCCACCTTTGGCAGAGTGGCCTTGCCCGCCACGTTGAAGGGCACCAGTCCCTCCTTGCTGGCCTGCTCCAATACCGTTGAAATTAGCCGATGGTGCTCTACTACAGTCTTAGCAGATAAACTCCGCTGATTCTCTTGGATAGAAAAAGCCTTGTCAAATTTGACACCCAGCGCATTGGCTACGGCTCTAGCAACATCTATGCCAACAGGTTTGCCCTTGATTGCCGCATAAACCGCCCCCAGCGGCAGTTCTGAGGCATTTGCGATACCAGCCCTAGTCAATCCCTTGTCTTTTAGCAACGAGGCCAAATCGAGCTTACAGACGGCTTTATCACTGCCCTTCCCCGCTCCCTCCTTGCCAAGCGCCGTATAGAGGCTGTTTAAGTGGTCAGCTCTCAGGTCCTTTAGCCTGATGTGTCCTATGGCAGGGTAAATCCTGTCTGTTAGCTCCTTGTACCTAACTATGGTACTATGCTTAACTCCTCGGGACTCCTTCAGCTCCAGCACATACTCACAATAATCCCGGAAAGTCTGGCGGCTGTCTGATGTCACACCCTCCCTGCACTCTTTCTCAAAGGTCGCAGCGAACGCCTCAGCCTTTTTCCTTGCGCTCTTTTCCGTCCATGTGGGCTTGACCTCGAAGGTAGCAGTATATGGCTTCAGTTGCTTTCCGTCCGCCCCACGGCCCCGGTGGACGCGAATACTGTAGCTAATCAGCCTGCCGGACTTGTCCCGGCGCTCCTGGATATTAGCCATTCAACCGCCTCCTTTTGAGAAAGTCCTCCACCCTGTCATCCAGCAGGTGCAAAAGCGAACTCATAGCCACATATTTGGGGTCTTGCAGGTTATGGATAAACTTTTTCCAATAGTCCTGGACACGCTGTTCAGTGCCACGGTCAGCATCGTCTGCCGCAATCAGGAACGCAACGGCCATAGCGTTCATCATCCTACGAAACTCCTTTTGCTCCATCAGCCAGTTTGCAAACTCGACCCCCTGGACACGGTGCTCCTCCTCATAGCCGCCGGAAGTATACTCCTCCCAGAAGGCCACATTGTCCTCGGAAAGCCGCAAATACTCGCAGACCGCAGCCTCTGCAGCTTTCGGGTCCCTAACCTGAGAACGCCCTACCAACCAGTCGACCGGGACTTCAAAGTAGTCCGCGATGGCACATAGAGCAGTCAACCCAGGCTCCGCCTTGCCGTTCTGATAGTTGGACAGTGCTCCAACTGAGATGTCAATCTCCTTTGCCAGCTCCTTGATGGGTTTTCCGCTCTCTTTTGTCAGACTACTTAGCCGTTGGGCCAGCAATCGTGCGTAAGAGTCTTGTTTCATTCGCTCACCCTTTCTACACATAATCGTGAACCCCACTTATAAATCATCACCAAAAAGAACATCGTGAACTTGCTTGACATTTCCCGCCTTGTTCTCTATAATGAAATCAAGATGATAAGTTCATCATTATTATTCTACGCGATGTCTAGCCGGATGTCAAGTAGAAAATTCACAATGGAAGGAAGATGTGCAATGAAAGCAAACGAAACCGTCCGCAAGGCCGCACGAACCGCCAATGTTCCGCTCTGGAGGGTCGCGGCAGAGCTGGGAATCTCCGAGCCGACTCTGACCCGGTGGTTGCGGTTCCCGCTCACCCCGGACAAGGAGGCCGCCATGCTGTCGGCAATCAAGAAGCTGGAAAGAGAGGTGGTTCAATGGAGAAACGCTTTTTGACCATCCGTCAGACCGCCAAACTGGGGCTTCTGAGCGAATACCAGCTTAGGCTATGGCAAAAGCAGGGCAAGCTGCCGGGGGTGTACTCCGGGGTGAAGTTTATGGTGAATGTCCCCCAGCTTGAGGAAAAGCTGGAGGAAATCAGCCGGAATGGGGGTGCTACATGATGTGCGCAAAAAGAAATACCCTCTCCCCGCGCGGCAACGCTGGAAAAGGGCAGGAACTACATTCACAAGCACATTGTATCATGGACGGCAGGGGAAGTCAAGAGGTGCGCCTATGAACGACAAAATGTCGCTTTTAGAAAAATTTTCGCCCAAGTGCAACCCTCGCTACGCCTGCACGGACATTGGCAACGGCAACCTGTTCGCCGATTACTACCATCAGGTGGCCCGCTATGTGCCGGAGAGAAAGCTCTGGTACACCTACTCCGGCAAACTCTGGGAGCCGGATATAGGCAATCTCAGGGCCATGGAACTGTGCAAAAAGTTGGCAGACGAGTTGGTAATATATGCACTCTCTATACCCGATGGACGTGAACGCAATGAGTACCGCAAAGCCGTGGAACGGTGGCAGATTCGCCACTACCGGGAGATAATTCTGAAAGACGCTATGGGTATTTACCCGGCGAAACTCAGTGATTTTGACAGCAAGCCCTACCTGTTCAACTGCACAAATGGTACGCTGGATTTGCAAACGAGAGCATTCCATGAACATGACCCAGCCGATATGCTAGCTACAATTTCCGGCGTGAAATACGTTCCAGAGGCCCGCTCGGAGTTGTGGGAACGCACTATCCGAGACGTTATGCAGGATGACACAAACCTCGCCTGCTATCTGCAAAAGAGCCTCGGCTATGGTCTCACCGGGGACACCAGCGAGGAATGTTTCTTCCTCCTATATGGCCCTACCACACGCAACGGCAAGGGCACCATCATGGAGACATACATGAAAATGCTGGGCGGCTACGGCAAGGCGGCGCGGCCTGAGACGATAGCTTTACGGCAGAACCACAACAGCTCCGGCCCATCGGAAGACATTGCTAAGCTAGCTGGAGCGCGGGCTGTGAACATCTCAGAGCCGGATAAGCAGATGGTTTTGAGCGCCGCGCTGGTGAAAACCTTGACCGGCAACGACACTATGACCGCCCGGTTTCTCAACGAAAATAGCTTTGAGTTTAAGCCTCAATTTAAACTTTTTATCAACACTAACCATTTGCCAAAGGCTAACGACGTGACGATTTTCAGCTCGGGGAGGGTGAAAGTGCTGCCGTTTAACCGTCATTTTGGACCAGCGGAGCAGGATAAAACCCTCAAAAAGCGGTTAGAAAAGGAGCTTTCCGGGGTGCTGAATTGGTGCTTAGATGGCCTCTGGCTTATGCGGGAAACCGGCTTTGAGCCGCCGGAATCGGTGCAGAGGGCTACCGAAAAGTATCAGTATGACAGCGATAAAATGACAAGGTTCGTGGAGGAAATGCTTGAGTTTGACCCTGACGGTGAAGTCCGTACAGAGGACGTTTACCGCGAATACCGTGACTGGTGCCAGCGCAACGGCCAGTTTGCGGACGGCTACCCGGCGTTCAAGCAGGGCATGGAGGGGTACGCGCAAATCAGGAGAAAGCGGCCCAAAGGGGCCGGGAGAGCAGTAAATGCAACGGCTATGCTGTGCGGGGTTCAGCTTAAAATTGATGATAGAATAAGTCTGTAAACAAGTGGTGTGTCAGGTGTGTCAACGAAATATAGGAGTAAAGATATTTGCTCTCGCGTAGGAACCTCTATTTTAAGCTGACACACCTGACACACACCCGGCTTGCCGGGTATCAAAGCGGCCCCGAAGGGGGCGCGGGTACGGAAAACGACCAAAAGGCGGTTTTTGTACGAGCCAGCATCGCATTTGTACACACATTTGTAAGGACAAATGTACGGCAAACGCAGGCTAGGCAGGGAGTTCCCTGCGACCCCATATTTTTAGAGCGCTGACGCGCTGAAGGAGGGATTTAGTTGACAGATAAACGCAAGTTTGACATACGGCTTTCACATAAAGATTTCAAGCTGTTGGAGCGGAACGCCTGTAGGTGCAAGGTCAGCAAGTCGGAGTATATGAGAATGCTGTTACACAAGATTGCGCCGCGTGAGGCTCCGCCTGCCGACTACTATGGCATGATGAACGAGCTAAAGGTGATACGCGAGGACTTGGACACGCTTGCGCAGATGGCGGCGGCTACAGGGTTGATGGAGGCTACCATCGTTGAAAATGAACTGCGTAAGCTGAGGAAGGTCTCTGAGAAAATTGGGATGGCTGTGGCTGGGGAGTATGACGAGGACGAAATGCCTGTGACACTTTTGTGACAAATTCTTGACAGGCTTGCGGGGATTTTCCCCCCGATATGCTCTATAATGAGACCATGCCGAAGAAAACCGGCAAATACACCATCAAAGGAGCGAAAGAATATGAAAAAACTGAACTGGAAGGCCACAGTGACCTCTCTGACCCTCGCGGCGGTTCTGACATTGCCTGTAGCGGCTATGGCGGCGGAGGACACGGCCCCGGCGGAGGACTACCCCCTGCAGACCCTGGAGTACCGGAACGAGGAGTACCCCATAGAGGACGCCCAGCCGGAGCTCATTCTGGATGCTCAAGCCGAGGAGGTCAGCCTGGAGGAGTATGTTTCAGGTATGCCCAACCTCAGCGAGGACGAGAAGAAGGAGTATCTGGAGCTGTGCCAGAAGCTGGAGGAAATGGCGGCTCAGCTGGACGGCGTGGAGCCGGGCAGCAACGCCGTGGCGGATGACCTCTTCTGCCAGATGGCCCCTCTGGAAGCCCGGCTGATGGAGCTGGAGGAGAAAGCCTGCCCCATGGAGGAGTACGTCGCGGAAGAGATCTCCTACCAGGACATGGTCGCCCAGCTGGAGCTCTCTGAGGAGGAAAAGCAGGAGCTTGCCGCCGCCTATGAAAAGCTGGACGCCCTCTGGATGGAGACAGAGCCGGAGGCCGGGGACTGGGCCCCCACCCCCGAGATGAACCAGCTGGGCGCGAGAATCACCGAGCTGGAGATGAAAGCTTTTGTCAACAGTCTGACGGAGACAGACAGTCGGCAGGAGGTGAAGGACGCGGCAGAGGAAGTCGCGAAGATTTACAACGAGTATGTGCAGGCTCTGAGGGACAATGCCCTTGAGGAGCAGTTGAACGCTCTGGAAGGTAAGCTGGACGAGGCTTTCCTCAAGCTGGAAGAACTGACTCTTGCCTGACGTGTATAGCTATCGGGCCCGCTCTAACCGGCGGGCCCTTTGTGTGAGAGCTTGTCTTCTGCGGTGAAACCAACTATACTATAACCTGAGAACAGGAGGTATGACCATGCAAAAACTCATTTACGCCGCCGATGATGACGAGAACATACTCAGCGTTTTAGAGGCATTCCTCGGGAACGCCGGATTTGCCGTAGAGACCTTCGCCACCGGCGA
Source organism: uncultured Eubacteriales bacterium (assembly GCA_910584745.1). Taxonomy (GTDB): domain Bacteria; phylum Bacillota; class Clostridia; order Oscillospirales; family Acutalibacteraceae; genus Acutalibacter. The sequence continues at coordinate 59,888 of CAJUDG010000010.1, read as the reverse complement.
CGCTTTGAAAGACGCCTTTGCCCACAAGCCCAGCGACCTGGTCATCTTAGACGTTATGATGCCCGGAACCGACGGCATGACTCTCTGCCGTCAGCTTCGGGAGATTTCTAACGTGCCCATTGTGATACTCACCGCAAAGGAGAGCGAGATGGATCAGATGATGGGCTTCACCTTTGGCGGGGACGACTACCTGACAAAACCATTCTCACCCTCCCTGCTTGTCATGCGGGTAAAGGCCCTCTTGCGCCGCTCGGAGATGAGCAGCCCGGGAGCACAGGGGGATATCATCTTTGAAGATTTAGTGTTGAGCGTGGGGGAGCACCGGCTGCTCTGCGGGGGAAAAGATGTTGGTCTCACCGCCACGGAGTTGGCCTTTATGCGCTGTTTGATGGGGCATATTTCTGAGGCTGTGTCCAGAGATGTGCTTCTCAGCGAGGTATGGGGCATTGACGCCGACGTGGAGACCCGGGTGACCGACGAGACCGTCCGGCGCATACGCCGAAAGCTCCGGGAGGCCGGGAGCGCCGTTGCAATCACGGCGGTTTGGGGCTATGGCTACCGATTGGAGGCGCGCGATGAAAAGACTTAGATGCAGGTTAGCTCTGGGCGTGGGCTTCGTGTTTATCACGGCTTTCGGACTGGTGCTGGGGATATTCAATTGGCAGATGGACAGGCAGATACGTCAGAACTCTCTGGATTCTATCGACTATATTCTCACTGAAAGCGAAGAGCTACCCCCATTGACCCTCTATATGTCCGGCCTGCTGTTTTTGGACGAGGACTATCAGCTAGACCAGAAGTTTGTGCAGACCCCCGAGCAGGAGCAGCAGGAAATTGAGCTAGCCCGCTGGTGCGGCGAAAACCGGGTGGCCCGGGAGCTGGTGCGCGCCGGTGTTGGCAACAGGATATACTACCTGAAGATGATTCCGTCTGAGGAAGAAGACGGATACTACGAGGTCACCGTAGTCTATGTGGACGTGACCGGGGAGATGGCTCTGATACGGAGCATCAACATAGCTGTGCTGGTGGTGATACTTGTCACAGGGCTTGGGGCAAGCGGGCTTGGGTACCTTACCGGGCGGCAGATAGAGCAGAGCCAAGAGGCCCAAAAGAAATTCTTTGAGAACACCTCCCACGAGCTGAAAACGCCCCTGACCTCCATCCAGGGCTTTGCCGAGGGCCTCCTCACCGGGGTGATGGAGGACAGCAAGCGGGCCGCGAAGGTCATCCTGGGCGAGACGGAGAAGATGACCGCGCTCATTGAGGATATCCTCACCAGCGCCCGGCTGGAGAGCGGCACGGTAAAGCTGAACCTGGAGCCGGTAGACCTCCCCGCCCTGGTGGAAGACTGCCTGATGCCCCTGGAGGGGGCTGTGCGCAAGCGACACCTGCATATTGAGCGGTACATGGAGCCGGGCACCGTCACCGCCGACCCGGCCCAGCTGGAGCGGGCGCTGAACAACGTGCTCACCAACGCCATCAAGTATGCCGACAGTCAGATAGTCCTGCTGTATGACCGCAAGGAGCTGACGGTGTGGAACGACGGGGACGGGCTTTCTGATGAAGACTTAAGGCATATTTTTGACCGGTTCTACACGGGAAAGACCGGGAATACCGGGATTGGATTGGCGCTTACAAAAGAGATAGCGGAACTGCATGGGTGGAGGCTGAGTGTGAAGCGGATGAAGGGGGGTGTGGGGTTTGTGTTCCGGGTGGTGGCGGAGCACGTAATGAAAGAATGAGAAGCATTATGCACTTTAGTATTACATGGTTTTAAGTGTAAAGCAAGCCGATTTTGAGTTCAACAAAAATTCAACTCCGTTGCAAAAATCCGCAAAATCGGGCAATACGATATAAAACGCCAAAGTGCCAAAACCCCAGTGTTTTCAAGGGATTTCAGCACTTTGACAAACGATGTGAAACGAATTTGCCTGAACTCATAACCCGAAGGTCGCAGGTTTGAATCCTGCCCCCGCAACCAAATCCCCCCGGAAACTCTCCCCCCCTATACCGCCTAAAACTCTGCTATGTTTCAATCGCACCGTCCTACGTGAAAGGAAATCATCCTGCTTCGCGAGCGTAATATTGCGCCTGCGCATCCCAAAGCGCGTGATACCTGCCGCTTTCATCCGCCATCAGCTCCTCGTGGTTTCCGCGCTGCACGATGTTCCCGCTGTCAAAGACTAGGATTTCACTGCAGAACCGGCAGGAGGCCAGCCTGTGGCTGATGTAGACGGCGGTCTTATCCCCCGCAATCTGGTTGAAGCGGCTGTACACCTCATACTCCGCCACCGGATCCAGGGCGGCGGTGGGTTCGTCAAGGACAATGAACGGCGCATCCTTGTACAGCGCCCGGGCCAAGGCCACCTTCTGGGCCTCGCCCCCGGATATCTCTACCCCCTCCCGGTCAAAGTGCTGATAGAGCGCCGTGTCCAGCCCCTTTGACATATCCGAAAGCCGTTGGTCAAATCCTGCCCGCTCCAAACATTCCTCTGCCCGAGCCTTGTCATATGCAGCGCTGGCAGCTATATTCTGCCCCAGTGAAAACGCCATCAGCTGGAAGTCCTGGAACACGATGGAGAACAGCGCCATATATTCGTCATAGTCATATTTACGGATGTCTACGCCGTTCAGGCATATCTCGCCCTCCGTCGGGTCGTACATCCTGCAAAGCAGCTTGATGAAAGTGGTCTTTCCGCTGCCGTTCATGCCCACCACCGCCAGCTTTTCGCCTACCCGGAATTTGAGGTTTACATGGCGCAGGGCGTAGCTCTCCGTGTTGGGGTAACGGAAGGATACATCCCGGAACTCGATATAATATTCATTGTCATCCCTCTTGGCAACGGTCAGGCTCCCCTGGTACATGGGGTTGGGGATGTCCAAATACTCGAAATACCGCTTGAGATATTGATTATTCACCAGCAGCGACTGTATAGCTGTAGCCGCCCCCTCTGCGGCTGTGAGCAGCAGCATCACACAGGAAACATACCGGGCTATGGAGCCCACAGAGATGCCGCCGCCCAGGGCCGCAGCGATCAGTAGCATGTAGACTCCCAACTGCAGCCCGTAGTTCATGAGCGTATCCAGCAGCCTCAGCCCCATACACTGCAGCTCCATCTTGGCCTCCTGCTTCCAAACGGACATCTGTGTCCCCAGGTCAAAATCAGTCAGGGACGGCGCGAGGCCATAGAGCCTGATATCCTTCCCGCCGCGGTAATCGTCCACATAGCTGGAAAATTTCGCGTCTATCAGGTTCCAATCCACGCATTTTGAATAAAAAGCGCTGGTGATCTTACCCCATTTACTTGTGAGCAGTATGTTCACAAGCATCGTTGTTATGACCGCCCCTACGAATGCCAGCTTTTGCCACAGGGGCACCGTGCTCACGGCAAAGAAAGAAACGCTCAGCGACACTGAGGCCGCGATCTGCACCACATACCCCGCCAGCGCCCGAAAAAAATGGATCAGCCAGTATAGACCGTACCCGGTCTGGCTCTCATACCGAATGCGCTCCCGCAAAAGGTTAACTTCCCTATCCTCTATGGAGGCATAGGACATGCCCATGGCCTTTTCCGCATACACCCAGTCTAAGCCCCTGGCCTGTTCCTTGCTTCCAAGATCATTCTGGACTGTTATCCAGCCATTCAGCAGGCTCAGCAGTGCCACCAGCCCCACAGTCAGCGAGGCGTATAGCGCCAGCACCTCTATCCCTTCCCCAGCAGCCAGGCCGTCTATAAGCTTCGCTGAGAAATATATGGGCACATAGGGCATAAGCGACGTCACAATGCTGCCTGCTACAGTGCTGAAGCAGTACCTTCTGCTCATCAAAAACATGTGCTTTATGGCGCGCCGTCCTATCTGCATATGCTCCCGCAGCTTCATATTTCCTCTCCTCCTTCGCCGTAATTGCCGTTATAGTCTTCCCTATACCAACAGCTCTGCATCTCATATAGCCGCGCGTACTCGCCGCCCTGGGCCAACAGCTCCTCATGGGTCCCTTGGGCGGCGATATGTCCGCCCTCCAGGAACAGGATGCGGTCGCAGAACTGGGTGGATGCCAGCCGGTGGGATATGAACAAAGCTGTTTTGCCCCTGGTCATGTCCTGATACTGTAGGTATATCTCATTCTCCGCGATAGGGTCCAGGGCGGCGGTAGGCTCATCCAGCACCAGCATAGGCGCGTCCTTATAGAGAGCCCGGGCCATCATCAGCTTTTGGGCCTCGCCGCCGGAGAGCTCAATGCCGCCCTTGTTCACCTGCTTGTCAAGCTTAGTGTGTATGCCCTCCGGCAGGGAATCCAGCTTATCCCCCAGGCCCGCCTGACGTAAACAATCCTCCGCCCGGGCCTCATCAGCCTTGCCGCCCAGTTGGCCTGTCACAGTCTCATACAGGGAGAAAAACGCCGTTTTCACGTCCTGGAACACCGGCGAGAACAGCCTGTAAAGTTCCGCCCGCCTGAAATAGGCCAGCGGCACGCCGTTTATGCGTATCTCCCCGCAGGTGGGCAGATACAGCCCGCACAGCAGTTTTACCAGCGTAGTCTTCCCCGCGCCGTTCATGCCCACCAGAGCCAGCCGCTCCCCGGCGTGCATAGTGAAGCTGAGTTCATGCAGGGTGTCACGCTCCGCGCCGGCATAGCGGAAGCATACATGGTCAAAGGTGATCTCCGGGGCCCGGCCCAGGTGGTCCTCCAGTCTGGCTGAGCCCGGGCCGTCCTGGTCGGGTATATCCATATACTCCCGGTAATCACATACCTTCAGGCTGGCGGTGTGCATCTCGTTCCAGGAGCTCATGATATTGCCCACATAGGTGGCAAAGCTTGAAATGGCCCCGAAGTACAGCACAAACTGGTCAACCGTCAGTTCCCCGCGCATGGACATTGCGATGAGCACTCCATATGCCGCCCCGTCACGAACCAGGATTATCCCCAGATCCGCCAGCCTGGACAGGAACTGCCGCATACTCAGCCGCCGCTCCCACCGAAGCTCCTGCCCCCAAAGATCGCCGTAGACCTTTTTGAGCCAGCCCGACATTCCGTATATGCGTATATCCTTTGCCGCTGAGAAATCCGCCCCGCGCTCCGCCACATAATTAAGGCGGCAGTCTATATCCGTGCGCTCCTCTCTGGTGGCATACTCATACTTCCTATATGCCCGGGCGCAAAGCCAGTTCACCGCCGGAGCCGCTGTCAGCAGCAGCACCAGCCATGGGCTCGCGAAGGATATCATGGCCCCAAACAGGCTATAGCACAGTATGTTTTTCACCAGCTCCAAGCTCTCCCGCGGCATGTCGGAGATCGGCATTTTCCCATCCCACTTCCAGGTGCTCGCGATGGCCCTGCTATATAGGTCCCGTGTCTTTTTCAGCTCGTAGATCTGATAAAAGCATCCCATGGATTTGTGCCGCAGCTCCACTCCTTTTTGATAACGGTAGCGGGTCAGATACACGTCGGAGATATCCCTCAGTGCCTTCTGTGCCACCGTTGCCAGCGCTATTATCGACAACAGGATTCCCACCGCCCAACAGGCATGGGCGAGGGTTTGCCCCCCGACTGCCTCGGCCACCACCAGCGCGGGCAGCTGTATCTCCGCCCAGGCCAGGAACACCGCCACCGGCACACCCAGCACCATCATCCAAAATGAAAGCGGCGCGTCTCGGAGCATACCCCTAAAGCTCCAGAGGGCGTTGCTCCCGGCAGAGCGGTAAGGAGTATTCTTTGCCTTCTTCATTGCTTTCGCTCCTTTCGTTATGCTTGCTCTTTCTGTTGTCATAATAGCATAATTTCCGCAAAAAAGTAAAATCGTGCACCAACTGTATCTGTCAGTGCACGAATTGCATCATTTGCTTTCTTGAACAGCACCCGGCACAGTGCCGGGAACCAAAAACTCCGAGGTAAAGGCCCCATCCTCGCTGTTAAACTTGCACCAGCCTCCGTGCTCCTTCAGGATGGCCTGAGCTCTGTGCAGTCCGAACCCATGGGACCCCGTCTTGCCGGTAGCGAATAAGGAGCCCAGCTTACGCTTCTTTGGCCCGGCGGAGTTGAGCATATGGAAATACAGCATACTCCCCTTGAGCCCAAGAAAAATACGGATATATCTCTCCCCCGCCGCCTCCCGGCAGGCCTCTATGGCATTGTCCAGCAGGTTTCCCAGGACAATGCTCAGCTCCACACCGGTCAACAGCAGTTCCGCAGGCACATGGGCCTTTACCTCCACGGCGATATCCTCCGCCCTGGCCCGTGAGAGCTTTGGCGAAAGGATGGCGTCAACGGTCAGGTTGCCGGTTTTCATGAGCACATCCACGTTCTGCAGCTCCCTGTCCAGCTGGCGTATATATTCCAGTGCCCGGTCTGTCTCTCCGGCCTCCATCTGGACCTTCAGGGCCTGTAGATGGTGATGGAAATCGTGCTTATATCCACGCATCTCTTTATATATGCCGCGCACCTCTTCCAGGTGGCGGCGGACCTGCTCCTCCTGCTGTTCTGCCAGCCTTAAATAGGTCCGCTTCCTCATAGCACCCTCTCAGTTCTGCTCAATGAACGCCCGGTTCACATCGTCATATTTTCCCCTTGCCAACGGTATCTCCGTACCGTCCTCCAGGGTGACCCCGCTTCTGTTTATACGCGTCACAGCCCTTAATGACACAAGATATGATCGGTGCACCCGGTAAAAAGCGGCGCTCAGCCGCTCCTCAAAGCTGGAAATATTCTCCTTGAGCCTGTACTCCCCGACATGGGTATGGATAACAATATCATGACGGAAGGACTCAACGTACAATATGTCCCGCTCGTAGAGCTTCACGGTCTCTCCCGCACAGGAAATGATTACCGAGGGCGGCTCTGCCGCCAACCGTCCAGCGGCCTTCTCCAGCACCTGGAACAGCTTTTCCCGTGTCACAGGCTTCACCATATAATGCAAGGCGTCCACCTCGTAGCCCTCGCCGGAGAACTCGAAATGGGAGGTGATAAATACTATTTCCGCCCTGCTTCCAGAGGCTCTCAGGCGGCGGGCCAGCTCCAGACCAGAGATGCCGCCCATTTCCACGTCCAGCAAGAGGATATCGTATCTGCCGCCCTCATACGCAAACCAAAGCGCCTCTGCGCTTGGGAAGGTATCTATCTTGCAAGTCCGGCCGCTCTCTTGACCCCATGCGGCGGCATGATCCCGCAGCGCCTCCGCCTCACCTGCCTCGTCATCACAAACCGCAATAAAAATCATTTTTCTCTCGCGTAACCGGCAAGGCATCGAAATATTGCGTAAATCTTTTTGGCTGCTCCCACGCATTTTAGATTAGCTCGCGGCTACACGTTCCTCCTGTTCTTTTCCGCCTTGAAATACTGTAAGAAGTAAATGCTCACAACGCTTTCACGTATAGAGAATATTGCGTCTTTTCAAGCATGATATAGTTTGAGGTAATTCTACCATAGTTCACATATAAAGGCAAGCAGTTTTTAAACGGTTGACACCCTCTCCCCTTCGATGCTATTATATAAGCGGAAGGAGATGGCCCAATGCGGATTGCAGTTTGCGACGATGAGCATTTACAGTCTGATTTATTGTGCGGTTATGTCAGCGATTGGGGCCGCGCACGTCACGAGCCTGTGGAAATCTCCGTCTTCCGAAGCGGCGAGGCTTTTCTTTTTGCCTGGGATGAGGACAAGGCATGGGATGCTCTGCTGCTGGATATACAGATGGACGGAATAGACGGCATGGCCCTGGCCCGGCAGCTCCGTGGAGAGGGTTCGGCTCTGCCTATTGTGTTTATTACCGGCCTCGGGGACTATATGTCCGAAGGCTTCGAGGTGGAAGCGCTGCACTACCTCTTGAAGCCTGTGGACCGGGAGAAGCTCTATGCCTGTCTTGACAGGGCCCTTCAGCGGGCGGGACAGGGCGCGGAGCTGCTTGTGGACACTGTGGGCGGAGAGGCATTGCGCCTGCCTCAAAGAGAGCTGGCAGCGCTGGAGGCGGTCGGCCACCATACGCATCTGACATTGGCGGACGGCAGTTCGGTGGAGGTCAAGGCCGGCTTTAGGGAACTGGCCGGGCAGCTTCCGGCGGAGGATTTCGTTCAGTGCCACCGCTCCTACATGGTGGGCCTCAGGCACATCCGGCGGCTGGGTAAGGAGCAGATCGTGCTGGACAGCGGCCTTTTGATACCCGTCAGCCGCCGGCTTTTTGGGCATACCAATGCTGCCTTTATAGCATTTTACCGGCGGGACAGCGGAGAGGAGGTGCGGCAGTGAAACCCTGGCTGCTATACACTATTATCGGTCTTTCAGCGCTCCTGGCGCTGGCGGGCGTGAGCTTCCTGACATATCTGCTCACACTGCGCTCCACCGCTAAACGGCTGGAATACTTTCAAAATGACCTGCTGGCCCGGCAGGTGGGCGAGGTTGAGAACCTATACGGCCAGATTCGCGGTATGCGCCACGACCTTCGCAACCATGCTCAGACCATGAGGGCATATCTTGACTTGAACCAGCTTGAGGAATTAAAGAAATACCTCAGGGATTTGGGCCAAAGCTTTGAGCAGGTTGACAACGTGCTTCGCACCGGCAATGTGATGGCCGACGCCATACTGAACAGCAAGCTGTCCCTGGCCGAGGCTAAGGGAACAGCGGTAAAGGTCAAGGCCGTGGTCCCTGCCGATTCCTCCATCCCGGACGTAAGCCTGTGCACGATTCTCGGCAACCTCCTGGACAACGCCATGGAAGCTTGTATGCGGATAGAGGACAAGGGAGAGCGGTTTATCCGGGTGTATATCGCCCCCATGAAGGGGCAGCTCTACGTCAATGTCACCAACTCCGCCCCGGGGCTTGCACGTCGCGATGGCGGGCGGTATGTCTCCTCGAAGCCCGGAAGGGAGCGGCTTGCCCGCCACGGCTTCGGCCTGTCCCAGATAGACCGGGCGGCGAAGCTCTGCGGCGGTTATGTGAACCGTCAGCAGGAGGAGGGCGTGTTCGCGACGGAAGTAATGCTGCCGCTGGACTGATACAGATAATAACACTACCATTCGTGCTTGAGAGGCAACCACTCGTGCACGAATTTACTTTTCCCGGGAAAATATGCTAGAGTATAGGCGAAAGGAGCGAAAGCAATGAATAAACCAAACCGAAAACCAAAATACTCCATGGCCGGCGACACCGCCTTCCTTCTCCGCCTGGCCTGGCAGGAGGCCCGCCCACTGTACGCCTGGTACGCTTTAGCCGCCGTCATGCAGACGTCCCAGCCACTGATTGCCATGATTCTCCCCAGCCGGGTCATCTGGCTGTTACAGGCCGGGGTCAGCTTTGAGCGCCTGTGTACTGAGATACTCCTTCTGACGATGGCAATGCTTCTGTGCGGGACCGTGGGCACAATGGCCGATACCTACGCCGAGCGCCGGTATCTCGTAGTGCCCCGGCAGATCCTCTCGGCTATGGCGGACATAAAGCTTATCACCACCGACTACCCTCACGGCGAAAACCAGGATTTTCTCAATGCGGCCGGGAAGCGCTATCTGGTGATGAGCAGCAATAACTGTGCCGCGGAGGAGGGCTATAGGGTAATGCGGGGGCTTACGACGGCGGCTTTCAGCTTGACAGTCTATGCCGTGATACTCTGGAGCCTGAACCCCTGGGTGCTGCTCCTCATCGCCGGGCTGGCCCTTACAAGCTTCCTTGGGCGGCGGGCGGCCAATAACTGGGTATTCCGCAATCAAGAGAACTGGATTCCCCTTGAGAGGAAAATCGACTATATCTACACCCAGGCCGGAGATTACCGGTACGCAAAGGACGTGCGCCTGTTCGGTATGAGCCAATGGCTACGGGATATTTTCACAAGCTGCTCGAGGCTTCGCACGGACTGGGCCAATCGGGAGGGCCGGGTGCAGCTTTTCGCGGACGCCCTGGACGGACTTATGAATCTTCTCAGGGAGGGCGGGGCTTATGCCTGGCTGATTTACGAGGTGCTCTCGGGGGCTATTGACCCCGCCGCTTTTGTGCTGTACTTTACGGCTGTGGGAAATTTCTCCCAGCAGCTGATGGACTTTATGTCTCGATTTTCTACCCTATATAAATTTCATTTGCAGATAGCCAATATCCGCGAGCTGCTGGACTGGCCCGAGGAGTTCCGGCGGGAGGGCGGGCGGCCCATTCCCCGGGACGGGCGCTGGGAGCTGACCCTTGAGCATGTGTCATACCGCTATCCCGGCGGGGATAAGGACACCATACACGACCTGTGCCTGACACTAAGGAGCGGGCAGAAAGCCGCGCTGGTGGGACTAAACGGTGCGGGCAAGTCCACCCTGGTAAAGCTGCTCTGCGGCCTCTATGACCCCACCGAGGGGCGGGTGTTGTTAAACGGCATTCCCATCACGGAGTTTAACAGGGAGGAATACTACGGCCTGTTTTCGGCAGTGTTCCAGGAGTCCTCCGTGCGGCCCTATACCCTGGCGAAAAACATAGCCCTCACCGATGAGCCGGACATTGAACGCGTGAAAGCATGTCTTGAGCTGGCGGGACTTTCAGAGCGTATAAAGGAGCTGCCAAATGGCCTTGATACCAAGATGATGAAGTACATCTGGCACGACGGCGTGGACTTCTCCGGAGGCGAGGCTCAGAAGCTTATGCTGGCCCGGGCGCTCTATAAGGACGGCCCCATTATCTTACTTGACGAGCCCACTGCCGCTTTGGACCCCATTGCCGAGGCGGAGCTATATGAGAAGTACGGCAGCCTTACGAAGGGCAAGACCTCCCTGTACATCTCCCACCGGCTTGCCAGCACACGCTTCTGTGACGTGGTGCTGCTGCTGGAGGACGGCAGTATCACCGAGGCCGGGACCCATCAGGAACTGCTGGACCGTCGGGGGAGATATTACGAGCTGTATGAGATTCAAAGCGCCTATTACCGCAAAAATCCTCTTGGAGCGAAAGGAGAGAGCAGCGATGAAGAAGAGATTGGCTGAGCTGAAAAAGAAGATTTCCCTGACCGCACGGGGGTACCGCATACTATGGGAAACGGGCATGGGCCGGGATGTGCTGCTCAGTGGGCTGGCGTCCGCTGTGGGAGCTGTGGCTCCCCTTATAACCTTTTACTTTTCGGGGCAGATAATCAATGAGCTGGCCGGCGACAGAGACCCTCAGCGGCTTATCTGGCTGGCTTCACTGACGGTAGGGCTGGGCCTGTGCCTGCATCTTTTGAAAAACCTCTTGGGACGGGGCGCAGAGGCCAGAAGCGGGATGTTCTTTATACGCATGTATATGCTCTACTCCCAGAAGCTCCTTGACATGGACTATGAGGACGTGGAGGACGCCCGGGTGCAGGCAAAGCTGGACAAGATAAAGCAGCTGCAAAACTGGAACGGCCAGGGTCTTATGCGCCTGTACTGGGTAGCGGGATCGCTGTCGAAGGGTGTGGTGGGCACTCTCTCCTCCCTGGCGCTGACCCTGGGGCTGTTCCTGGCCCCGGTACGCGGCGGCGAAGGGGTTGCGGCAGTGCTGGCCTCCCATTGGGGCACGGTGCTTATCCTGGGCCTATCGGCACTGTCTGTTGTGGTGACTCAGAGGTGCTCGGACAAGGATTCCAGGCTCTGGGGGGAAAACGTGGATTATATGACCCTTATAAACCGGCTGTTCATGTACCTTCACTTTGACCTGCCCGACGACCACAAGCAGGGTAAAGAGATACGGCTTTACCGGGAGGCCCCGCTGGTGAAGAGTGCCATAGATGAATATTTGCAGACGTGGAAAGAGGATATGAACGGTAAGGCCGGCAGATTTGCCCGGATATGGGGAATGCGCGGCGTGTGTCCCTTCCTGATAAGCGGGGCGGTTTACCTGGTGGTGGCGGCAAAGGCATATTGCGGGGCCATTGGGCTGGGAGGCGTGGTACAGTACGCGGGAGCAGTGGGCTGCTTTGCCTCCAGCTTCCAAATTCTTGTGGACGTGCTGACCCGCCTTGCCAGCAACGCACAGTTTCTGGAAGTCACCTATGATTTTCTGGATTTGGAGAATAAGAAGTACCAGGGAGCTCTGCCCACGGAGAAGCGGCTGGACAACGAGTATCTTATCGAGTTTCGGGACGTTTCCTTTAAGTATCCCGGCTCGGACAGCTGGGCCCTCCGTCACCTGAATTTGACATTAAAGATCGGGGAGAGACTGGCGGTAGTGGGCCGAAACGGCAGCGGAAAGACCACCATGATCAAACTCCTCTGCCGCCTGTATGATCCCACTGAGGGAGTGATAACACTCAACGGCATCGACATCAAAAAGTACAATTATGACGAGTATCTGGCGCTGTTCTCGGTGGTATTCCAGGATTTCCACCTGTTCTCCTTCCCTCTGGGTCAGGCGGTGGCGGCCAGCGTGAAATATGATGAAGAGGGAGTGGAAAAGGCGCTGGACCAAGCGGGTCTCGAAGATCGCCTCCGCGCTATGCCCCAGGGATTGGAGACGTATCTGAACAAGGACTTTGACGACAGCGGCGTGGAGTTTTCAGGAGGCGAGGCCCAGAAAGCGGCCATTGCCCGGGCGCTGTATAAGAACGCGCCCTTCCTGGTGCTGGACGAACCCACCGCCGCCCTGGACCCTCTGGCTGAGTATGAGGTCTACCGGCGGTTCGGGGAGATGGCGGGGGAAAAGACCGCCGTTTGCATTTCCCACAGGCTCTCGTCCTGCCGGTTCTGCGATAGGATAGCTGTGTTTGAAAAAGGGAGGCTTGTCCAGGTGGGCACCCACGACAGTCTCACCGCCGAGGCCGGCGCTTACCAGCGGCTTTGGGACGTGCAGGCCAGATATTATGATGAGCAGGGTATCGTTTTTGCCTAGCATATCACAGCATCTCGGTCTTTGGGGCAACTCCCCTATGAAACATCATCCAAGCCATGAGCATTTCTATTTTTGCACTAAAGCAAAAGAGTCCGGGCAAATCGCCCGAACTCTTTTGCTTACACTATACTTACGGTCTCAGCTCTCCATTATCTGCTTATAAAGCTTGATATATTCGCCCGCCGAGCGGCTCCAGCTGTTGTCGCAGCCCATGGCCCGGTCCACCAGCACGCCCCAGCCCTCTTTGTCAGAGTTATAGGCGTAGATGGCGCGGTGCAGACTGTGCAGCATATCGCCGGCATTGTAGGTCATGAAGGTGAATCCATTACCCTCTCCGTCTCCGCTGTCGGTAATGGAGTCCTTTAAGCCGCCGGTCTCACGCACCACCGGAATGGTGCCATAGCGCAGGGCTATCATCTGGGACAGGCCGCAGGGCTCGGATTTGCTGGGCATGAGGAAGATGTCGGCGCCCGCATATATCTTCCGCGAAAGCTCCGGCACAAAGCCCAGGCACAGCACAAACCGTCCGGGGTACTTCTCCTGCATCCACTTGAAGTAGTTCTCATACTCCAAGTCTCCGCTGCCCAGAATCACTATCTGGGCGTTGGAGTATTCCATAACATTGTCCACGGCCTCCTTCACCAGGTCCAGACCCTTATGGGATACAAGGCGGGTGACCATGCCGATAAGGGGCAGGTCCGGGTCCACCTCTATGCACAGGCGCTCCTGGAGCTTCTGCTTATTCACCGCCTTATTGGCCTTGTCCTCCTTGCTGTAGTTGGCAAAGAGGTCCTTATCGGTCTCAGGGTCATAGCCCACGGTATCTATACCGTTGAGAATGCCCGACAGCTTCCAGGACCGCTCACGAAGGATCGGGTCCAGCTTGTGGGAGAACCATGGGTCCAGGATCTCCTGAGCATAGGTGGGGCTTACCGTCGACACCCAGTTGGCGCACTCAATGGCGCCCTTCATCAGGTTCACGTCCCGGTTGAACTCCAGAAGCTGGCTTTCATATGCCGGAATACCAAACACGTCCTCCAGAATATCCTTGCCATACTGGCCCTGGTACTGGATGTTGTGGATGGTAAATAGAGTCTTTATGCCGGAATACCAGTCATTATTGGCATAGAACAGCCGGTAATACACGGGCACCAGAGCGCACTGCCAGTCGTTGGCGTGTATCACATCGGGCTTATAGTCGATATAGGGCAGCATCTCCAGAACGGCCCTTGAGAAGAAGGCGAAGCGCTCCGCATCGTCGAAGTGGCCGTATAGACTGCCGCGCTTGAAGTAATACTGGTTGTCAATAAGATAGTAGGTCACCGCGCCTATTTTCGCCTCAAAAATACCGCAATACTGCCGCCGCCATGCCACCGGCACCGAGATACTGGTGACAAATTTCATCTTGTCCCGCAGCTCCTGAGACACGTTGTCGTACAGCGGCACAACCACCCGGCAGCCCACCATACGGGCGCGAAGGGCCTGGGGCAGGGATCCGGACACGTCCGCCAAGCCGCCTGTTGCGGAGAAGGGCAGAGCCTCACTTGCACAATATAAAATCTTCATAACGGATAGTTCCTTTCTGCCTGAAAATTTTTTATCTGGTCAGGAAATATTTCTCTCCCGCCTCAAACACGGCTGCCCTTAGCCACATAGACCGGATAGCTGGAGGAGCCGGCCATGTTGCGGTTCATGTCGAACTCAACATTCTTGTCGGCCACCACGTATTCAAGTTTCGTGCCCTCTCCAATAACGCAGTCCTGCATGATGACGCAGTTCTTGAGCTTCGCGCCCTTCTTCACGCGCACCCCCCTGAAGAGCACGCAGTTCTCCACCTCGCCGTCTATAACGCAGCCATCGGCCACGATAGAGTTCTCCACCGATGAGCCCAAGCCGTACTTTGCCGGCATATCGTCCCTGACCTTGGTATAGATGGGCCGGTCCGCGGGGAACAGCTGCGCCCGGACCTTGGGATCCATCAGGGCCATATTGGCCTCAAAGTAATCCTTAAAGGAGGTGATGGTATAGGCCGCTCCGGTGTACTCGTAGCCATAGATCTTCATATCCTTCAGGTTACGCTGCATAATATCCCTGTCAAAGTCGTAGAGGTTGCGGCTCATACAGTCGTCCACAAGGTCCATCAGCTTCTGCCGGCGGATTATACACTTGCCTATGCCGTAGTTGCAGTTTTGGTCACTTCCGCGCTTTATGAGCATATCCCGCACGTAGCCCTCGGGGTCCACGGTATATACCACGTTCTTATCCGTATCGGGGGACGTACCATGGCGGTATATTACGGTGATGTCCGCGTTCTTGTCAGTATGGAAACGGAACACGTCCCTATAGTCGATATTGGAGACCGTGTCACAGTTGGAGATGAGCACGTACTCCTCCTTGGAGTTCTTCAAAAAGCGGTGGATAGACGCAAGGCTGGACACCAGTCCGTCCGTGCGGCTGATCTCCGCGCCAAAGGGCGGCAGAAGGAACAGGCCCTCGCGCTTTCTCGACAGGTTCCAGGCCTTGCCGGAGCCCAGATGGTCCATCAAAGACTGGTAGTTCTGCTCGGTGATAACGCCCACCTTGTTTACCCCGGAGTTCACCAGGTTGGAAAGGGCGAAATCCACCAGCCTGTAGCGCCCGCCGTAGGGTATGGAGGCCATCACCCGGTTCTCCGTCAGTTCTCTTACACGCTCCTCATGCACATATGCAAAGAGGATGCCGATAACATCATTGCCGCGCATCATATGGACCATCTCCCTTTCGTTTCGGTTTTAGTATTCAGCAGTTTTCTCATGCCTTAGCGACCTCCTCAGCGTCCAGCATCTCCTTGGGCGCTACGCTGCCGCCGGGGGGCACCTTGCAGCCGGGGCCGACTACCGCCACGCCCCACTCGTCCTTGTTCTCCACGTCCTCGGGCTTCTGGCCCACAACGGCTCCCGCGCCAACTACGGCGTCCTCTGCCACTATGGCGTACTGTACCCTTGCGCCCTCCTCAATGCGGGCGCCGGGCATGATGATGGAGGAATGCACCTCCGCGCCGGGGGCCACATACACGCCGGCGAACAGCACCGAGAACTCCAGGTCGCCGTACACGTTGCAGCCCTCGGCTATAGTTGAGTTCTGCACATGGGCGCCCTTGGCGATGTAGTGGGGTGGCATAACGGGGTTGCGGCTGTAGATGCGCCAGTCGGGGTCACTGAGGTCCAGGGGCACGTTGGGGTCCAGGATGTCCATATTGGACTCCCACAGGCTGTCTATGGTGCCCACGTCCTTCCAGTAGCCGTCAAAGCGGTAGGCGTACATGCGCTCGCCGGCGTTCAGCATGGCGGGCAGCACGTTCTTTCCGAAGTCGTTGGAGCTCTTGGGATCCTCCTCGTCGGCCAGCAGGAACTTGCGCAGCTTCTCCCAGCTGAACACGTAGATGCCCATGTTGGCAAGGTCGTTCTTGGGCTTCTTGGGCTTCTCGTCGAACTCGTAGATGGAGTCGTCCTCATTGGTGTTGAGGATGCCGAAGCGGCTGGCCTCGGCCATGGGCACCTGCTGCACGGCGATGGTGACGGCAGCGTCCTTCTCCTTATGGAAGGCTATCATCTTGGAGTAGTCCATCTTATAGATATGGTCGCCGGAGAGGACCAGCACATAGTCGGGATTATACCTGTCGATAAAGGGGATGTTCTGGGTGATGGCGTTGGCGGTGCCCTTGTACCAGTCGGTCTTCTTGCGCTTCTCATAGGGAGAGAGCACGTGCACGCCGCCGTTCATGCTGTCCAGGTCCCAGGGCTGGCCGGAGCCGATGTACTCGTTGAGCTCCAGGGGCTGATACTGGGTGAGCACGCCCACCGTCTCGACGCCGGAATTGACGCAGTTGGAGAGGGGGAAATCTATGATGCGGTATTTCCCCCCGAAGGGCACTGCGGGCTTGGCGATGTCCTTTGTAAGCACGCCCAGCCGGCTGCCCTGGCCGCCCGCAAGCAGCATGGCTACGACCTCTTGTTTGGGTAACATTGTTCGTCCTCCTGTATTATCTTTTTTGGATATGATATCATTAAAAGCCTCCGCAATGGGAAACGGTGCTTTCCTGCCTTAACCTTACGCGCTGACGGTAGCCGCATGCCTGCCGGTGTCGGTCACCACCACCGGCTCGGGCTTCGCCTTTTTCACTTCCTTGGGCTTGGGCTTTACGCTGGGCTTCGTGCACTCAAGGAAGAACACCGTATTGGCCGGCAGCGTCAGCTCGACGCACTGCTCGCAGCCGTGCATGGGCTCGTCGATGGTCCTGATATTCTTCCCGTTGGTGACGCCGCCGCCGCCAAAGCTCTCGTCGTCGGAGGTGAATACCTCGCTCCATGTGCCCCACTGGGGGATGCCTATCTTATAGTTCTCCCGCTGTACCGGCACGAAATTACAGACGCAGACCAGCTCCTTGCCCTCCTTGGACTTGCGCCGGAAGGCGATGACGCTCTGGGTATAGTCGTCGTTACTGATCCACTCAAAGCCCTCCCATGAGAAGTCAACCTCCCATAACTCGGGACGGCTGAGATAAAAGTGGTTCACGGCCTTGAAGAAGTTCTGAGCGTCCTTATGCTCCTTATACTGCAAGAGATACCACTCAAGCTCCTTCTCATAGTTCCACTCGTCCTTCTGGGCGAACTCGGTGCCCATGAACTGCAGCTTCTTTCCGGGATGGCCCATCATATAAGTGACAAAGCACCTCATGCCAGCGGCCTTCTGCTCGTCGGTGCCGGGCATCTTGTTTATCAGCGAGCCCTTGCCGTATACCACCTCGTCGTGGGAGATGGGCAGGATAAAGTTCTCGGAGAAAGCGTAGAAGAAGGAGAAAGTCAGGCTGTTATGGTTCCCGCTCCTGAACAGCGGATCCATGGACATGTACCGGAGCATATCGTTCATCCAGCCCATGTTCCACTTGTAGTTGAACCCGAGCCCGCCCATATACGTGGGCTTTGACACCATGGGCCAGGAGGTGCTCTCCTCGGCTATCATCATGGGGTCCAGGACCTCGGCGAATGCGGCCTCGTTGAGGGCCTGCAGGAAAGCCACGGCCTCAAGGTTCTCCTTGCCGCCGTCCTTATTGGGTATCCACTCCCCGTCCCGGCGGTTATAGTCCAGGTACAGCATGGATGCCACCGCATCCACCCGCAGGCCGTCCACATGGTACTCCTTAAGCCAGAACACGGCGCTCGACACCAGGAAGCTCACCACTTCGGGCCTGCCGTAGTCGAAGACCAGTGTCCCCCACTCCTTATGCTCGCCCTTTCTGGGGTCCTCATACTCATAGCATGGGGTGCCGTCAAACTTGGTAAGGCCCGCCGCGTCCCTGGGGAAGTGGGCCGGTACCCAGTCCATGATAACGCCTATGCCCGCCTGATGGCAGCGGTCCACAAAGCGCATCAGGTCCTTGGGCTGGCCATAGCGGGAGGTCGGGGCGAAGTAGCCCATCACCTGATACCCCCATGAGCCGTCATATGGGTACTCCGTCAGGGGCATGAACTCGATATGGGTGAAGCCCATCTCCTTGACATATGGTATAAGCTCGTCCCCCAGCTTATCGTATGAGAATACCGAGCCGTCCCGATACTTGCGCCAGGAGCCCGCGTGCATCTCGTATATGTTTACAGGCTGATTATAGTGCTTCTCGGTCTCTTTCTTCTTCTGCCAGGCGGAGTCCCCCCACTTATACCCCTCCAGCTCATACCAGCGGGAGGCTGTGCCGGGCCGGGTCTCGGTGTGCCAGGCGAAGGGGTCGGCCTTATAGGTATCCTCGCCCGCCGCCGTCTTGATATAGAACTTGTACATCTCATAGGGCGCGAACTCAAAGTCGGTATAGCACTCCCAGACACTGTCGTCCACCTTCTTCATGGGGTACTTGGCGCTGTCCCAGTTGCAGAAGTTGCCCACAAGGGACACGGCCTTTGCCTTCGGAGCCCATACCCTTGCCACCATGCACTTTTTCCCCTTGCGGGTGGCCTTGTGCACGCCCATGTACTCGTACAGGCGCCGGTTCTTTCCGCTGTGGAACAGGAACAGGGGCACCTCGGCGGGATCGTCCTTGGCCTTTATACCGGCGGGGACCTTCTTTTCACCGGTCAGTTCAGTATTCATAGCACCGATCACGTTCCTTTCTTTGGCCGGCGGCGGCAGGGCCTGCTGCCAGCCGTACTAAAGGGGAGAATTCCCTGCTCTTATAATACCATATCTGCAAAAAAATTCAAGTGGTTTTTAGTTATTTATTGGAAAGTTTGAGAATTTATACTCTAAACTTTGTAAAAGTTCACAAAATCCGACCTATTTCTATGTATAATCCGCAGGGTAGCCCCCCTTGAACGTGGAAAGGCGCTGTCAAAAGACAGCGCCTTTATTTCACCGATAGAATTATCCCCATAGGGGCGTGGGATATTCGCCCTTATCCGTAAGCTCCTCAAGGGCGTCCACCACCGACTGGCGGTCCACCCTATAGGTCACGCCGTACCACTTGCCGGCCGTTTCCAGCACCCGCACCTGGGCCCGGCCCGCCTGTAGCATGGCGTTCACGGCAAATGGCAGGTAGAATTCGCCTTTCAGCGGGTTCTTCGGAAGGTCCTCCCGGAAAAAGCGGGCATACTCCTCCTCAAGGGCCCTTGTAAAGCCCGGGGTAAAGCCCCAGAACTGCATGGACACCGGGGTCTCCGGCGGCAGCTGCACCCAGCTTTCGCCGTCGTCCTCACTATAGCCGATGGAGCCCTCCGGGGTGCGGCCTATTTTTGTGCGCTCCACCACCTGGGTCAGCATACCGCCGCTGGTGGCGCAGACCCCCCTTGACACATAGCCGTTCTCTGAGATGGTGTTCTGCACCTGATAGCCCACCATGCACAGGTCCAACTTCTCCCCCTCAAGGTCCGCGGACTTCAAGAATTTATACAGCTTCTCATAGGCCTCCCGGCCATAGAAATCGTCGGCGTTAATAACGGCGTAGGGCGCGTCCCCGCAGAGCCTCGCCCCGCAGAGAGCCGCGTGGCCCGTGCCCCAGGGCTTCTCCCTTCCCTCGGGAATCTTCTCACCCCCAGGTATATCGTCAAGCTCCTGGAAGGCGTAGTCGATGTGCATATACTTCTCTATGGGCGCGGCTATCTCCGTCTTAAAGTCCTCCAGCATATCCCGCTTTATGACGCAGACCACCCGTCTGAAGCCCGCCTTATACGCGTCGTACATGGAGAAGTCGATTATCCTCTCCCCACAGGGACCCACCGGGTCCACCTGCTTGAGTCCTCCCCCGCCATAGCGGCTGCCAAGGCCCGCGGCCATTATCACCAATACCGGTTCGCTCATATGTTGTCCTCCTAAATTTATTCTCCGTATATGAACTGGTGCAGGTTCTGCACCATAAGCCCCTCGTCAAAGCCGATAACATCCTGGCCGTTCTCATTCTCCGCGTTATAGGCCCCCTCGGCCTCGCCGGGGAATGTGGCGCTCTCCACCTCAATATGCCCAAAGGCAAAGGGCGCAAGCTTCATCATGTCCATAAGCCCCAGGGAGGTCTCGCAGTGCGGCACAACGCCGTGTACTATGGACGGCCAGGCGAACACCGTGCGCTGCTTCGCCCGCTGCAACAGCCCCTTGAGCACCTCATGCTGGCGGCTGGTGCGCTCGCCGTCCCCGCCGATATAGCGTATCCGTGAATATGCCACGGCCTGGGCGCCGTTCAGAAGGAACTTTCCCCCCACATACTCCCCGTCTATCATATTATGCGAGCCGTCCGTGTCCGTGAAATAGTCCGAGTCCTTTATGGGGGCCTTCGCCCCCACATCCTCGGCCTCTCGGCTCAGGTTCCACAGGTTGCGGTTCGCCTCCAGCATCTCCTCGCCGGTAAGTTCCAGCTCCACGCCGCCGAATGCGTCCACTATCTCCGACATATCATAAAAGTTCACGGTGATATAGTCCGTGATATCCAGATGGAAATTCTGGTTCAAGGTTCGCACCGCCAGCTCCGGACCACCATAGGCATAGGCGTGGGTCAGCTTCTCATAGCCGTAGCCCTCAATATACACGTTGCTGTCCCGCATGAAGGAGGCCATTTTCAGCTTATGGCTCCGGCTGTCTATGCTCAGCACCATCACCGCGTCGGACCGGCCCTGGTTCTCCCCGTCCCGGCTGTCCAGGCCGAACATGGCTATGTTCTTCACCCCGGCCTGTCCCGCCGACACGGCTAGGTCGCCCCCAAGGTCAGTGACCTTAAGGCCCATGAACATATACACGAACAGCCCCACAGCCCCGATTACCAGCAGGAACAGCGCCCAGGATATGACCGCCCCGGCCCTTACCCTTCGTCTCGGCCTTGGCGCGGGCGCTCCCCTTCGGGCAGGGGTATTCTTCGCCGGGGCCCGTTTCGCCCGCCTTACCGCCGCCCGGTCCAGCTGGCGGCGGGGCTCCGAGGAGTAGCTGGAGATGTCCTCAAACTGCCTTTTGTCCTCATAGTAATAATTATCGTGCAGGGCCTCCCGCCTTTGGGGAGCCTTTCCTCTATCCCCAGGCGCGCCGCGGCGGCCCTGGGGCCTGTTATCTCTCTGTCCCATTCACCAATTCCCTATATCAAAATCTATTTCTTCGTCTTTGCGACAATGTCCTTATACTCATCCCAGTATGGCGAGACCTCCTCGAACATAAAGGCGCTCATGCGCTTTGCCGCGTTCTCCAGGTCATACACCAAGTCATATTTGATATCCTGCAGATCGGTCTCCGCCTCATAATCCGGCACGGAGATGCGCTCCACCTTAAGGTCCGTGGCCAGTATCGGCAGCATCCCAATAATGTCCTCTATAGAAAGGCTGGTATCGACATAAGGAGCCAGCTTCTTTACAAGATTGGGGTACTCGGTGATGCTGAACATTTTTACCCGCCCTATGAGGGCCGTCAGCACCTTCTGCTGGCGCTCGACCCGGCCGAAGTCGCTGCCTATATTGCGGATACGGCCATAGGACACGGCCTGGTTGCCGTTGAGAAGATAGGTGTCCACATCGCCGGTGGCGTACATAAAGTCGCTGTCCAGCACCTGGGGGTAGTTCACGCCCTCGATGCCGTTGGCATAGTCCTCATTCCTCTTGTCCTCGACCTCCCAGATAAGGTTAGAGAGGTTCAGGTTTATCTCCTCCACCTCGTCATAGGTGACCTCCATCTCAACGCCCCCAAAGGCGTCCACTATGGCGGCCATATTGACAAAGTTTATGGTCACGTAATCCTCGATCCGCAGGCCGAAGTTCTGGTTCAGAGTGCGTATCGCCAGCTCCGGTCCTCCATAGGCATAGGCCGCGTTCATCTTGTTGTTCTCATTATAGTACGCCCCGCCATAGCCGTCGCCCTCGATGTTCACAAGGCTGTCCCTGAGCACCGAGGTCATCTTCACGGTGTTGTGCTTATTGTCCACCGTCAGTATCATGGTAACGTCCGAAAGGCCCCGAAACTCGCTGTTGCGGGAGTCCACGCCGAACATTGCGATATTCGTGATGCTGTCGTCCTGCACGGAGCTCACTACGGCGTCGTCCCTTATGCCCAGCTTGTCCGGGTCCCTTGTGATGGTGGTGGTGGTAAGCTCGCTGATAATATCCTTGGATATGTATATCAGCGCCGAGCCGAACAGTATCATCACCACGCACAGAAACCCAGCCACACACTGCAGGGCAATGCGCACCCTGCGGCCCTTGCGGCGCTTTTTGCCCTCGCTGCCTGAATAGCTGGAAACGTCCTGAAAGTCCTGTTTATTCTTTTTTCTTGCCATTAGGGTCCTCCCCCTGCTCCCCGCGCCCGGCGCTGCGGAACACAAAGAGCTTGCTGAAAATATAGTTTGCGATGATGACCAGCACGCTGGCTATCACCTTTATGACCTTGTCGTTGATATGGAGCATGTCCACGCCCACATACATCACCAGCATGTTCAAAAGCAGCGACGCTCCCCTGGCCCCGAAGAACTTTATCATCTCCACGGCCACGGCCCTTGCCCCGCGCACCTTGCTCTCGAAGACGAAGCTGCGATTGGTAACATACGCGAACAGAATAGAGAAAATCTGTGACAGGAACGCCGCAGCCATATATGGCACGTGTATAATGTCCGTCATCAGCCAGTAGCTCACCCAGTCCACCAGGGTGGTAAGCCCGCCGAAGAAGACGTACAGTATCAGCTCGCGGTATTTCTCAAAAATAATTCGCAAATCCGCCGCCTCCCTGGAAACAGTATGCCCAAAATGTGGCAGGAAAAACATATAAAATCCCATTCCTGCCCGATACACCGATATATTATAACTCTTTTCCCAGAAAAATGCAAGCTGATTTACACAGGTGTTTTCCAATAAATGCGTGTGCCCTGTCCTATCGCTTTTTGAGTATAAAAAGCAATAGCCATAATAAAAAAGCCGCCCGGAAAATCCCAGACGGCTATTTATTCAGTTCTCTATTTACACCCTCCCCGCAAGTTTCGGGTAGGGACGTTTTCTCTTAAAAAACTCATATACCGAACAGCCCTTATCCACCAGGGTGACCACTGCCCCTTCCCGGTATTTTGGCGGGCGAATGGTCAGCGGAAACATGTGGGTGCGGATGATGTCGGTCTCTATTCCGGTCAGGTCCAACTCCTTCGAGGCGTTGCGCCATGCAATATCTGGGTGCCGGGACCAGTGCTTTTTGTGCGCGGGATCGCCGTCCTGAGCATCATAGAAGAAATAATCATGAAAAAGGGCTCCCCGTGCCATATCTCTCATATGAAAGCGCACGCCCAGAATAGATGCGATGCGGCAGCTATAATAAGCCACCGCCACGCTATGCAGCAGCCTGCAGGTGTTTCCATGCTGGGGATATCCCGCCATGCTTCCAAGGTTCGAGTCGGTGATAAGGTCCGCATAAAAGCTCCAGAAAGTATTAGGATCCCACTTTTTCGTCATTGGGAAACCTCCTATATTTAGTCTGTTATATTATTATATATAACTCCTGAAAAAATTTCAAGCTGAATTTTCTGGAAACGATAAATAAGCAAAGAAAAGGTCCCCGGTAGCGACCCGAGGACCCAATATTATCGATGAAGTTTTACACCTTCTGTGAACTTTTCAAAGAACATTCAACAGCCCATTGGCATTTTCTTCCTTTTCCGGCATATCATTACCAATCTATCTGCCCCGCGTTTCTGTATTTATGATTCGCTTTATCAAGCTATGTAATTCGCGGCGCCTGACTAGATCCATGCCTGGTGGTCAACGTAGGACTTCTTTACGTCCAAACTTTTTATGACCCGCCTTTCTATGTTCTGTTGTTTCAGTGCTTCATCTATATTTCATTTGCGGGCCGCGAGCCCGCCGTGCTGTGATTCGATAGTGCTGTCCATTGGACTCGCCCGCCTTTCCGTCAATAATTTTGCCGCCTTCCGGCACCGCTTTTCCCGGCCTTCTCTTTCACTTCACCCTGAAGCTACCTGCCGGTCTCTCTTTATACTGCGGCCTCCAACCTCTCCCCGCCGTTTTCGCTACTTCTACCAATCCGAACCCCCGATAAAAGTCTCTAGCTACTTCCGGCCCATCCGGCCTGCAACTGACTGAAGAATTTTTGTATATCTTCTTCTGTTGTGACTGTATTATACACCGGCCCCGAAGATTTGTCAATAGGTTTTTTGAAAATTTTTGAAAAATTTTTGCCAGATATTACAAGACCGCTTTCGCCGCCATATTTACCGGTTTTTTTGGGCAGATTAACTGCGGGACCATAAATTTAATCTTGACTTTCCGGCAGTTTTTATGTACAATAGGCATATCGGAAAGGAGCGGATATTTTGGATACTGGATTTGAAGCCGACCTGATAACCCTTATAGACGACGAGGGCCAGGAGCACGAGTTTGAGATCATAGACGAATTGGAGACCGACGACGGCCACTTCATGGCCCTGGTGCCCACCCGTCAGGACCCCGAGGATATGGCCTCGGACGCCGAGACCTACTACATCTTCGAGGTCATAGAGGAGGATGGCGAGGAGCAGCTGCAGGAGCTTGAGGACGACGCGCTCCTCGACAAGCTGG
Source organism: uncultured Eubacteriales bacterium (assembly GCA_910584745.1). Classification (GTDB taxonomy): domain Bacteria; phylum Bacillota; class Clostridia; order Oscillospirales; family Acutalibacteraceae; genus Acutalibacter. The sequence goes on along the minus strand of CAJUDG010000010.1, from coordinate 35,039 downwards.
CCGACATCTTCGAGACCCGCTTTAACGAGGCCTATTACGACGACCCCGAGGAGTGACCCTCCCATAAACCCATAACGATCAAGGAGCAGCCCTGCCACCACAAACCGGCAGCCCCCCACTCCGCGACATCAGACCTTTCTGCCTCCACTAGCCAAGCGCGCCCGCTTTGCGCGCCCCGCGACTTGCCAGCGGGGGCACCCCGCCGCCTGCTTGATGCGCGAATTGTGCACATATAACCCTACACTCATCAATTAGGGAGCCCCCCTCCGCCTGGGGATTGCAGACCTCCCGGCCCGGCTTTGACCGCGGTTGGACGAAGGGAGCGTGAAACACGCGGGAGGGCACCCACCTGTTCCTCATGTAGGCAGGTTATTGAGACGCACATTACGGTCAAGCGGGTCATCTTGCAAATAAAGCCCGCCGTTCTCTATCGAACGGCGGGCTTTTTGTATCAGTTTTGGGCTCAATCTGTCAGCTTTTTGAACAGGTCCGTCAGAAGGGCATCCCTGTTTATCTGGTAGACGTACCTCATCAGGTGCGCAGTGGGGCAGCGCTCGTATTGGCCGTCATAGGCCGGCAGGCTCACCGGCTGCAGGCGGGAGAGCATGAAGCGGTCCTCACGGTTCAAAAGCCAGGCCACTGCCGTCACATCCCAGATGATGCGGCTCCAGGCCGTGCCGGCGGCGTAACTCTCCGCCGCCTCTATGGTGTTCCGGCACAGGTAGTCTGCAAGGGGGTTTTTACCCTTCAGCCAATACTCCAACTCCGGGCGGCTGGTGGAAAAGGCGCTTACAACGCCGTAACAGGGCAGCTGCACAAAGGGCACCCCGCTGCCCATCACCACCCGGGCGGCGGCGACGTCTTGTATCAGGTTGAACTCCTTTGTATCATGGAAATCCATGCCGTGGCCCCCAAGCCACACCACCACTATGCGGTCAGTTATGCTTGGGTCCATAAGTATGGCCGAGGCTATGTTGGTTATGGCTCCTATGGCCACAACATATAGGGGCCGCTCGGGGCCGTACTCCTTGGCCCTGCGGCACAGGTCCTCCGCCGCGGGGGATATCACCGGGGTCTTCTCGTCGGGCAGATAGCGGACAGAGCCCTTATAGACCTCCGCCCTCTCCCCCAAGAGCTCCAGCACCTTGAATATCTCGTCATAGCTTTTCAGCATCCCATCCTCGGGCCCCGAGGAGTTCTCGTTAAAGAAGGGCGCGGCGTATATGGCCTTGGTGTGCAGCTCAGGGGAGCGCATGAGATATGACAGGGCGAACTGGTCGTCTATCTCGTTATACGTGTCCGTGTCCAGCACCACGTCCACCGGCCCCTGGGGGACGCTCAGCGCCCGCAGCAAATCACTCGAATTCAACGGATGTGCCCCTCCTGTCGGATTCCAGCGCGGCCTCCATCAGCTTCAGGATGCGCAGGGCCTCCTCGTTCTTCACTATCTGCTCGCCCTCGCCCAGTACCACGTCGCAGACGTTGGAGTACAGCTCGTTGCGGTCGTATGTGATGTCCGGCAGGGGCATATCGTCCATGGTGTCCTTGCCGCGGGGAGCCATTGTCTTAGACAACCCCTCGCCCATGAGGATTGGGGTGGCGTCCTTATCCTCCCAGCTTCTCAGCAGCACCATATGGCCCCTGTCCTGGAAGTCCTTTATCTCGGCTGTGCCCTTGGTCCCGGCCATGTACCAGAGAGGCAGGTTTATGAAGTTGCAGGTACCGACCTCAACGGTGGCGGTGACGCCGCTGTCAAAGGTCATGTTCATGATGAAGCCGTCGTCCACCTCGTCGTTGGTCACATGGGTCATGCGGGCGTATACGGTCTTTATCTTGCCGGGTATCATCATCACCATCCGGTCCAGAAGGTGCACGCCCCAGTCGAACATCATGCCGCCGCCCTTTTCCTTCATGCCGCGCCAGTCGCCGGGTATGCCGCGGCTGCCATGATAGCGAGACTCAATGTGGAACACATTCCCCAGGGTCTTCTCCTCAAAGAGCTTCTTGATAGTCAGGTAGTCCTTGTCCCAGCGGCGGTTCTGCCGGGGATAGAAGACCTTGCCGGTCTCCTTGGCGACCTCCAGCACGTCCTCAAAGTCCTTGCTGTTCATCATGACGGGCTTCTCGCAGAGCACATTCTTTCCGGCCTTCATGGCCCGGATAGCCAAGTCCTTGTGGCTGTCGTTGGGTGTGGCTATCAAGACCACGTCCACCTGTGGGTCATCCAGTATCTCCTCAAAGCTGCTGTAAGTGTTGAAGCCCTGCTTACGTGCCCACTCCTGGCGCTCCTCCTTCACGTCGAATGTGCCGGAAAGGGCCATCTTTGTCTTCAGATCCGTGTCCCCCGGGGCCAGCTCCCGGCCCTTGGAGCCGTCGGTCATCCACAGAGCCTGTCCGCTGCCGGTGGCTATGGCCACGGCGTGACCGCCGCCCATGCCGCCGCAGCCCACGATGGCCACATTAACTATCTTTGACATAATACATTCCTCCATAGTATATTTTTAGAATTATTATAAATACCGGCTCGAGATATGGCAGGTATTTAGTGCTGAAAGTAATTATAGTTTAATGTGTATGACAAGTTCTTCAGATCCCAAGGAGCGCCTTGGCAATGTTAAAGTATATCATCAGCACCACAGCGTCAACTATGGTAGTGATAAGGGGGCTTGCAGTCACGGTGGGGTCAAGGCCCAGGCGCTTCGCAAGTATAGGCAGGCTGCTGCCAACTATATTTGCAACAAGTATTGCCGCGACCAGCGTCACGCAGACCACCGCCGCCACTGTCAGGGCCACACGGTCAATAAGCAGCAGCTTTACAAAGTTCGCCAGCGCCAAAGTCCCGCCGCAGAGCATCGCCACGCTGCACTCCTTAAGGAGCACCCTCGGCACGTCCCTATACTGTATCTCCCCCAGGGACAGCCCGCGTATTATGGTGGCCGAGCTCTGGCCCCCGGAGTTGCCGCCGGTGTCCATGAGCATGGGGATGAAGTTCGTCAGCACCATGCTTGCGGCCAAGGCGCCCTCGAAGGATGCCAGTATCCCGCTGGTAAACGTCGCGGATATCATCAAAAACAGCAGCCACGGCACCCTTTTGCGCCAGGTGGCAAAGACCCCGGTCTTCATATACGGCCGGTCCGACGGCGCGATAGCCGCCATCTTCTCGATGTCCTCGGTGGCCTCCTCCTGGATGACGTCGATGGCGTCGTCAACGGTGACTATGCCCACCAGCCGCTCCTCCGCGTCCACCACCGGCAGAGCCAGGAAGTCGTACTTGCTAAGAGCTCTGGCGGCCTCCTCCTGGTCCGTATGGGTGCTCACATACTTTATGTTGGTCTCCATTATATTGCGGATGACTTCGTCTTTTTTTGACAGCAGCAGGTCCTTCACGGTGACAATCCCCAGAAGCTTCCTTCTGCTGTCCGTAACATAGCAGGTGTAGATGGTCTCCTTCTCCACCCCCGTGCGGCGTATGCGCTCGAAGGCCTGCTCCACGGTCATGCCCCTTTTCAGGTCCACATACTCCATGGTCATGATGCTCCCAGCGCTGTCCTTGGGGTAGTTGAGCACCTGGTTTATCATCCTTCGGGTCTCGCTGTCCACGTGGCGGAGTATCTTCTTCACCACGTTTGCGGGCATCTCCTCGATCATGTCCACCGTGTCGTCCAAAAACAGCTGCTCCATCACCTCGTCCAGCTCCCTGTCGCTGAAGCCCCGCACCAGCAGCTCCTGGCTCTCGGGCTCCATATAGGCGAAGGTGTCCGCCGCCAGCTCCTTTGGCAGCAGCCGGAATAGGATGGGCATCCGCTGCTCAGGCAGCTCTTCCAGTATCCACGCCGCGTCGGCGGGGTTCATGTCCTTGACTATGGCCCCCGCCCCGCTGAACTTTCTCTCCTCCAGCAGCGTCTCCAGCCGCTGGAGCTGCTCTTCCATTACATTGTTTTCCATCGGTGTGTACCTCCTTCATTTTCTGAGAGTAAAATGAGAAGCATACAGCACCGGCCCCGCAGGACCACGCCCGCGAATCAGCACGCGTTAGCTATACTGCATATATGTTGACAGGCGAGCCTAAGAAAGGTTCTCGGGGTTCAGCGCTGTCATTACTTCGTGGAACGCTCACTCGGCTCACCTCTGCTTTTTCTGGATTTTAGGGCCATAGCCGCGCGGCTTAAAATCGCCTTTAACTATTTACCCTTATATGATATAGATTACCCGGTTTTTGCCCAAATGTCAAGTGGAACAGATTTAAAGATAGTTGCAAATCTCTTCGATTTGTGTTAAAATAACAAAAACCATGTAGAAGTCCGGGCATCCCGCCCGGACTGATTGGTTATCGGGCCCTCTTTATATGCTCCAAAAACCCGTCAAACGTGCGGTTGGCGATGAGCTCCGGCGGGAAGCCTATCTCCTCAAGCATCCCCATGGCGCGCCCTACCTGCCCCACGAACCATGCGCTGTGGGCGTCGCTGCCCACGGATACCAGCACCCCCAGCTCCGCGCAGCACTCCGCTATCCGGCGGCATTCGTCAGTCACGTCGCTCTTGGAGTCGAAGGAGTGGTCGTTTATCTCAAGCATCTTGCCGTGTGCCTTGGCGGTCTTACAGACCTCCTTTATGTCGAACCTCAGGGGCGCCCTTCCCGGGTGGCCGATGATATGGATCCTCGGGTCCTCCAGCACGCGGCAGTACATCTCCGTGTTCTTTGCGACAGTGTTCTCCTCCATGCCCTTGAAGTGGTGGACGCTGGCTATGGCGTAATCCCGGCTGTCCAGAAGGCGCGAGTTGAAATCGCCGCCTTCTTTGGGCACGAAGAACGGGTGCTCCAGATCCCAGAACCCCAGATGGCCCTTGAAGTCCACTATGTCTATCTCAACGCTGGCAAGGACCGTCACGCCGTCTATGACCCTTGGCAGCGCGGGCATGTTCATCATGGGCCCGAAGCCAATCGGGTCCTTTGTGAATGTGGGGCCATAGTGCTCTGACATGCCTATGGCCAGAAGCCCGGCCTTCTTGGCGGCGGCAGCATTCTCGCCTATGGTGCTGAAGGCGTGGCCGGAGAAGATCGTGTGGGTATGCGGGTCCACTTGTACTGTATACATAATGTTTTCAGCTTCCTTTCTTTATACCTGATATTCTTTCGGAGGATCAATATGAAAACCGAGAAAAGGCCCGGCACTGTCTGGGAGAAAATGAAGAGCGCCGCGCAGAAAAGCTTCGGGCATACACTGTTCGTCTCATACCTGGCCATACTCACCGTATCCGTCTCGGCGCTGCTGATATTCATTCGGATGTCCGGCCGCCAGCTTGAGGCCGAGACCTACCGATACAGCGTGCTGGCCCAGTCCCAGGCCGCGGCCTCCATAGAGAACAAGCAGTCCGAGCTGCGCAGTCTGATGAACCTTGTGCATACCGACAAACTGTATGTGTCGCTTATCTACGCCTCTTCGCCGCTGGGGCCATATAAGCTCCAGAACGTGGGCGAGCTGCGTGAAAAACTCAACAGCTACGGCGCTTTCAACAGCAATATCAAGGACATCTATATCTGGTTCTCCAATCCCCAGGTTGGCGTGACCACCAAGGGGTATGTGACCTCCAGGGAGTTTTTCAGCAGCAGCCTTGAAAACGAGTTGGGCATAGGCTTCGACGAGATACTGGAGCTCTCCCGGGGCAGGTCCTTCACTCTCTGCCCCGTCTTACGGGACGGACGCACAGAGCGCCTTATCGCGGTGATAGACCGCAGCATAGGCTCTGAGGGCACCACGGAGATACTGGAGCTGAACCCGCAGACCTTCTGGTCCCCTATGGCGGTTTCCGGAGACCAGGGATCCATCCTCTGGGCGGTCCAGGACTCTACCGGCCTTGTGGCCAGTCCCGCCGCAAACCATTCCCTGGCCGCCTACTGCACCGGCCAGCCGCTGAAGCCCGGCTCTATCAACCGTGTGGTTTTCGACGGCCGGGCCTACGCGGTGATGTACTCTGACGAGCTGGACGGCTTCACCCTCTACTCCGCAGTGGACTACTCCCAGTGGGCCAAGACCCAGCGGCACTATCAGCTGCTGACCCTTGCGTACTGCGCAGTGTACATCGTGCTTGGGCTGGCCTTTTCCGCGCTGCTCTCACAGCGCAATGCACGGCCTATACGGCAGCTCAGCAATATGGTCACGGGAAAGCACCAGACCGATGGCCAGAAGGGCGAGCTTGCCCGGCTGGAGAGCAGCATCCGCTCTCTCCTGAAATACTCCCAGGAGTACGCCCGGGCCATGACCAGAGAGGCCAGCCGTTTCCGGGAGGAGGCTCTGGCGGCGCTGCTCAGAAGCGAGGATGTCGCCCAGAGCCAGGCTGCCCGGGCATTGTGCGAGAAAAACGGCATAGAGTTCCCCTTTGACTCCTTCGCCCTGGCCGTGTTCCGTATAGTGGATATCGGCGGCTTTTTCCCGGGCGCGTCCCAAACCCCCAGCGACCCCGACGCTGAGAGCCTAGCCCGATTCGCCGTGGCATCTGTGGCCGGTGAGCTGATGGGCAAGGCAGGCCGGGCCTACACCTGTCAGACCGGCGGACAGGTCTGGGTCCTTGTCAGTCTGGCCCCCGGCGATGGGGACCCCGCAGCCGGCCTTGTCTCATGTCTTGACGAAGCGGGCAGGTTCCTGTGCGGGCAGATAGGGATAGAGGTCTGCTCCTATCTCGCTGGTCCGGCCGACGGGCTGGAGAACCTTAACGCCGCTTATAAAGAAGCCTGCTGGGGCATGGAGCAGATGGAGAGCTACAGACTCGTAAAGAGCCCCTGCACCTATGAGGACATCCGCCAGCGGCTGGCCTCCCAGCGGCCCCCGCGCCCGGAGGATATCGCCACCCGCCAGCGGGAGTTCTATTCCGCTGTGGCGGCCGGCGATATGGAGGAGGGCCTGCGGCTCTATCTTGAGCTGCGCTGCCAGAACTTCTCCGACGATCCGGCCTCCTTCGGAGAGGTCCGCACCGCCACCGCGGTGCTGGCAAGCTATCTGCTCTCAAACCTCTCAAGGGAGACCACCGACGCCCACCGCTCTGAGATAGAGGGCTTCTTCTCGGGCATCCGCTCAGAGCAGCACGAGCGGGAGCTTACAGAGCTCATGTGCCGCTGGATGGAGTTCTTCCACTCCCTCTGGTGCGCGGAAAACGAGCAGGCCGGCAGCGGCGGCATTGCTCAGAACGCAGCCCGCTATATAAACGAAAATTATACCGACGTGAACATCAGCGTGGCCTCGGTGGCCGATCAGTTCTCCGTAAGCCCCTCGCACCTCTCCCAGCTGTTCCGCAAAAAGTACGGCATAAGCGCACTGGAATACATACACCAGAGACGGCTGGACGCCGCCAAGCTGCTGCTGCGCGAAAGCACAGCCACAGTGGAGAGCATCGCCGTACAGGTTGGGTATTCCAATGCGCTGGCCCTGATCCGGCAGTTCCGCAAGGCGGAGGACCGCACCCCCACGGAATACCGCAAGTCTTTACATTCGCCGCAGAACAGAGAATAGGCGCAGGCCCGGAGCATTGTCAGCCCTTTACGGAGCCGATCATCACGCCGGTTACAAAGTATTTCTGAATAAACGGATAGATGACCATCATGGGTATGACGGACACCATAATGGTGGCGTATTTTATCAGCGGCCGGTATATCTCCACGTCCTGGCCGTCGGCCTCCGCCACGATGGAGTTCTCAGAGGACAGCAGCACTATCTCCCTCAAGGTCAGCTGCAGCGGGAACAGCTCGCGCTTTGTCAGGTATATGGAGGCGTTGAACCATGCGTTCCACTGCTGTATGGCATAGAACAGCACGATGACCGCGATTATGGCCTTTGACACCGGCACGACTATCTGCCAGAGTATGCGGAAATTCCCCGCGCCGTCTATGCGCGCCGCCTCGTAGAGCTCGTCGGGTATCTGGGAGAAGGAGGTGCGCATGATGATGATGTTATAGGCCGTGACGCAGCCGGGCAGTATTATGGCCCAGCGCGTGTCCAGCATACCCAGGTTCCTCACAAGGATATAGGTGGGTATCAGGCCACCGTTGAATATCATGGTGAACATGACCACAAAGACGATGATGCCCTTGAACATCAGGTTCTTTCTTGACAGCACATAGGCCGCCAGGATGTTCAGCACCAAGCCGATGGCCGTGGAGCCCAGCACATAGATGAATGTGTTCAGGTAGGACATCAGTATGGAGTTGTTCTGCATGACAAGCTTATAGCCGCCCATAGTGGGCTCTCCCAGCGGGGTCAGGATCAGTCCGCTGGTGGCGGACACCTTCAGCGGGTCGCTGATGGAGCCCATGGCGACGTGCCATACGGGCAGTATGAAAATTATCGAGAGCAGTACCAGGCCGATGGTGTTGAATACCGCGAACACCTTCTGGCCGTTGGTTCTTTGCAGCATATCGTTACCTCCTTTACCACAGGCTGGTCTCGCTTATCTTCCTGCTGAAGGCGTTGGCCACGAACAGGATGATGAAGTTTATGACGGAATTGAACAGATTTATGGCGGTGGAATAGGAATAGTTCGAATCCTGTATGCCAACCCGGTACATATAGCTGGAGATAACGTCCGCGGTCTCATAGGTGGCCGGGCCGTACATCAGGATTATCTTCTCGTATCCTACGCTCATTATCTGCCCAAGGCGCAGTATCAGCAGCACCACGATGGTGGACACTATTCCCGGCAGAGTGATATACAGGGTCTGCTTCCAGCGGCCTGCGCCGTCAATGACCGCCGCCTCATAGAGCTCCGGATCGATGCTCGCCAGGGCCGATATGAAGATTATGGAGTTATACCCCAGGTGCTGCCACATGTTCGAGCCTATGTACAGCGTCCGGAACCACTCGGGCCTTGAGATAAGCGCCCCGCCGTCGTCCCCCAGGGCCGCGGCCATCTGGGTCAGCACGCCGTTGGCCTTGCTGAAGTCGGTCAGAATGGCAACAACAACAACCACGGAGATAAAGTACGGCAGATATGATATGGTTTGGGTTATCTTTTTAAAGTGCTTATTACGCACCTCGTTAAGGCAAAGGGCGAAGATTATCGGGAACGGGAAGGAGAACAGCAGCCCGTAAAAACTGATAAGCAGCGTATTCGTCAGCGTGCGGGTAAAATACGGCGAGTTGAAGAATGTCTCAAACTGCTGCATACCCACCCAGCGGCTGCCGAATATCCCCTTCTTGATGGAGAAATCCTGAAAGGCCATGAGCACTCCGCCCATAGGAACATAATGGAAAATAATAAAGTACGCCAGAAACGGCAGAGCCATCAGATATATACTCCAGTTGGCCCTCATGTCGCGCTTTAGCCGAAGGGCAAAGGGCGGCTTTTCTATTGCCGCCGCGCCTGCGGCGCCGGCCGGCTTTTTCATAGCGGTCCCTCCTCACACATAATATAGAACGGCGGGCATCAGGCCGTGGCAGCAACCTCAGCGTCTGATACCCGCCCATTCCTTTTCTATTTTACTAGCTCAGGGAGAACCCTCTCCCGGGGGAAGAACTTTGCTTTACTTCATCTCGCGGGCGTTATAACGGTCCAGCGCCGCCTGCTTAAGGGCGATGCAGTCCTCGATGCCCATGTTCTTAAGGGTATCGCGGTAGGAATCGTAGTCGTCCAGAGACATCTGACCCATGATGAACTTCACGTTGCACTCCTGCACATAGGTCTCGATGTCGGTGTACTTGGAGGCAAACTGTGTGCCCTCCTCGGCGGTGTTCGTCAGACGCACGGGCAGGAAGTTGGTGGGTTCATACTTGCTCCACACCTGATAGGAATCCTGCTTGTTCTGGTCGGACTGCTCTATCTGGGCAGCCTCCACGCGAACGGGAGGATTCTTTGTCCAGAACTGCACCAGCACTGTGGCGGAGGAGATGCCGTCCGGGTTGGAATAGCGGAAGTCATAGTCGCCGATGCGGTGGCCGTCCTCGGCGGCAAACCATACTGTGCCCTCCTGCTCCTCAAGGCCATAGTTGGCGTTGAGGAAGATGTCCTCGGCGTAGAAGCCGTCGTTCCAGCGCATAGCCAGCTCCAGATTCTCGCTCTCGGCGTTGAAAGCCACGGCGCGGGTGGTCATGCGGTCAGAGCCCGCGTCATACATTCTCCAGGCCGGGTCGGGATCGCTGGCGCTCTTCTTGGGCTGGGGAGCGGCCACGGTGTAGAATTCGGGGTTGGTGGCGCCGCGGGTGATGTAGGTGTCGGACATGCGGGTGCCGTAGTCCACCAGGGAACCAACCTTGTCGTTGAGCATCATGTCATTGTCGGCTGTGATGCCTCCAGAGGTCCGGGTGGCAAAGTCCTTATCCAAAAGGCCCTTTTCCCACCAGTCGTGGAGCAGCCCCAGGTAATCCCTGTACTGATCGTCCATGGGTCCGTACTGAACCTTGCCGTCCCTCTGGTAGAAGTACGGGGCGGTGTCATAGCCGGCCATGAACTCGCCGTTGTCAATGCCGTACTTGGAGGTATAGAAGGGGGCCTCTATTCCAAGCTGATCCTTAAAGGCAGTCAGAACGGTCTCCCACTCGTCATAGGTGGTGGGTACCTCCATCTTCACCTTGTCCAGGAAGTCCTTGCGGATGGACAGGCCCTGGTCGGCCAGAGCGCCCTCGGGATTGATGGTGCGCCATACGCCCCACATGGCGTAGAGCTTGCCTGTGTCGCTGTAGCAGGCCTTGCCCCAGTCCTCGTGGCTGTGCAGCCAGCTGACATAGTTGGGCACCCAGTCCAGGTGTTCGGCCACGTCCACAAAGTAGCCGTCCTCAATGGCGGCATCCTCGCCGCCGCGGTACTTCTGTCCGTTAGGGTTGTGCTCGATCATATCAGGCATGTCGGAAGACGCGAACAGCAGCTGGAAAGCATCGCTCTCGCTGCCGCTGGCGGGCACGATAAAGTCGATGTGCACGTTGGTCTTCTCCTCGTACCACTTCCAGAACTCGCCGTCGTTAAAGTCGGCCAGTTCGCCCATGGAGCCCGCGTTGGGGTACCACATGGTGAGTGTGACCTTTTCCTCGGTCAGGGGATAGGTCTGTCCGTTCACTTCACCCTCATAGACGTCCGATGCGGGAGTGTTGGTCTCGCCCTCATCGGCGCCGTCCTCAGAGCTCTCATTGGATTCCGAGGGCTCGGAATCCACCGGGCTGCTCTCAGAGGAGCCCGAAGAGTCCCCGGCAGAGCCGCTGTCGTTTCCGCCGCAGGCGGCGAAGCATGATACCAGCAGCGCAAGAGCCAGTATGAGCGCCAGGACTGATTTGAGCTGTTTCATAGTTTGTTTTCCTCCTTACATATTATATGGGAGCATCTTCTGCCGCTTTGGAGCGGCTGCATCCTGCAAAAGACCTCCTACGGCCTATTGTAAGCCGCTTTGGCACAAAATTTCAAGTATCAAAATCTGCACGAAAGCTATCAAAAAAACTTTACAGCTCCCTTCCGCCCAGCGGCAAAAAGCCCAAAAAATCCCGCTATTACGCCGGAAACGCATATTTTGCACGGCGGGATACACCCAAATTCTCAAAATGATACCTTCTTTCGGGATATGTTACTTGAAATAAATTTCCGGCATTGATAAAATATAAGTTACTATCCCACGGCACGGCACTCTGCCGGAAAGGAGCAAAACCCAGATGAAAGAATTCGCGTTCACCCAGTCGGACTATCTTCTGCGGGTACTGGTCGCGGCCCTCTGCGGGCTTGTAATTGGCTACGAGCGTGAGGCCAGGATGAAGCTGGCCGGCATACGCACCCACACTATCATCGCCATGGCCGCCTCTCTGATGGTGGTTGTTTCAAAATACGGCTTTTTTGACGTTATCACCGTGGACGGCATATCCGTTGACGCCTCCCGCGTGGCGGCAAGCGTTGTCTCGGGCATTGGCTTTCTTGGCGCGGGCATAATCCTCAACCATAAGAACAGCATAAGCGGCATTACCACCTCCGCGGGCACCTGGGCCACCCTCGGCATAGGTATGGCCATTGGGGCGGGAATGTGGGTGATCGGCATAGGCAGCACGGTTATGCTCCTGGCCCTGCAGTTCCTGTTCCACCGCAACCTGCGCATCTTCAACGGCAGCAACGCGGGAAAGATACTTCTGCATATGAGAAAGGGCGATGACGCCCGCGAGCGGATAATCAGCACCCTTACCAAAATGAACATACAGGTGGTCTCCACCCATATGAATATATATGACAACTCTTTCATAGAGGTCAGCCTCTCCGTGGTCTTTCCCAAGGACTTCAGCGCGGAGAACACCATGACCCTCATGACAAACTATCCGGAGATAGCCTCCATAGACATTTAGCATGCTTTCTTGAGTCCAAGGACCAGCCAGCGTACCACCGGTATCCGCCTTATAAGCTCATACGCCAGCGGCGTCAGGACTGCCTCTATCACAAGCGCCAGCAGATAATTGCATATGGCCGGGAGCCTGAAGTATGTGCACAGCGCATAACAGGCTGCCAGCAGTATAGGGTAGTGCAGGATATACACTCCGAAGCTGGAACTTGACATATAGCGGGTAGAGTCCGTCTCCCTGTCCATATACCTTTTCGCAAAGCCAAGGATAGCCAGCACCGTGAACCATAGGTACATATTTGTCACTACACTTTGCAAGCACTTTGGAGAGGTGTAGTCCGTACCATGATAGATGACCGCGTATACCGCGGCGCATATCACGGCAGCACACAGCATAGGCACGCGTGCGCGCTCTATCCTATCCTGCACGCCGTCGTGGGAAAACACGAAGTAACCTATCAGAAAAGCCACAAAATATATCCCAAAGCGGTACATTGTAAGCACAGGCATATTCAAAACCTGCGCCGCCCCAAAAACCGGCAGGACAAGCAGTATTATTATCGTAAGCCCGCATTTCCCGCAAAGCTTCCACAGCCTGTCCCTCCTGTCCAGCTTTTTTATAAGCACCAGTACGCACGAAAACAGGAACAGCGTTTGAATGAACCATAGGGGCCCTATGCCGCTTATGGCCGAGATCGGATAGACCAAGGGCGCAGGGATGTATTCAAGTCCCCCGCCCATTTTTATGTTCAGATATCCGGTCATCCAGTGTATTATGAACAGTCCCAATGTTGACGGCACCAGCAGCTTTACCGCCCGCTCCCTTATAAACTGCCCGCCTGTGCGCTTACCGAGGGAATATCTGGCGCTTATGCCCGCCAGCAGGAACAGCAGCACCATGAACCACGGGTATACCATAGCGGCGGCAGTGTCAAAGGCCGGTATATTCTCCGCGCCTGGTATGCCGCCCAGGATGCCCACGCCGTTGAACATATAGCAGACGTGATAGCTAAGGACCAGCCACACGGTGGCCCACCGTATATTGTCGATATAAGCCTTTCTCATAGTATACTCCTCACTTATCCGACTCCGTCTCGAACACGGCGGAGATGAATTTTGTTATCTCACTCTTTGGCGGTATGGCAAGGCCCCGCTCCTCGTCCCCCAGAAGTATCAGGTTATCACCGGGCTTTATGCCGAAGACCTCCCGGGCCTGTTTGGGTATCACTATCTGCCCCTTCTCCCCCACCGTCACCGTCCATGCGTATTTGCCCTGGGGCCTGCCCATAGATATTCCTCCCTTTTGTATGCTAAGTATGATTTGTATAACTAACCATACCACTCTGCACGGGAAAAGTCAAGTGTAATCTGCAAAAACCGTCTCCCCTTAATTGACAACGTTGTCCCGCAGTGGTATCATATGTTGCAGGCCCATCAAAGGAGGAGCGCCCATGACCGATCTGAAGACTAAGGCGATTGCCGCCCTGATCTCGCTAACGCTGACAGTATTGACCATTACGCCCGCCTGGGCCGCTGAACCCGCCCGGTTCACCGACGTAAAGCCCGGAAGCTGGTATGCTGCCGACGTGACGGCCCTTGCCGGCAAGGGCCTTATCAGCGGCTGCGGCGACGGCACCTTCCGTCCAATGAATACGATCACCGCCGCGGAGTTTGTCTCCATCGTGGCGCGATGTGCGGGCTTCACCGGCGGTCCCGCCGCTTCCGGACACTGGGCCGCGCCCTTTATGTCAGAGGGCCTTTCAAGCGACTGGTACGATTGGGACGAGATACCCCCCACCGGCGAGAAGTTCAACAAGCCCATAGCAAGGCAGCTGGCCGCAAAGATACTTATGCGGGCACTCCTCCCCGACAAGCGCGGCGACTATAACACGGAGTCCGCCAAAATAGCCGACTTCAAGGACCTTGACGGCCGCTATTACGAGAGCGTGCTTGCCGCCTATTCCTGCGGCATACTGGCCGGGGACGGCAGCGGCCGCTTTAACCCAAAGTCCGGCATGAGCCGCGCCGAGGCCTGCGCCATCGTCATGCGCGCCCTGGCCCAGACAGAGGGCCCGCCTGCCACCCCAGCTCCCGATGTGCCCGATAAGGTGGAGACCATCTCCGGCGGAGTCAGCGAAAACGGCTGGTTACAGGTGAAGGGCACCCAGCTCTGCAACGAGGACGGAAAGCCTGTGGCCCTGCACGGCATGAGCAGCCACGGTCTCCAGTGGTATGGGCAGTTCACCAACGAGCAGTCCATCAAGAACACCTCAAAATATGGCGCGAACCTCTTTAGGGTGGCCATGTACACCGGCGAAAACGGCTATCTCAGCCAGCCGGAGCAGATAAAGAAACAGGCTGTTGCCGCCATAGACGCGGCCATAAAGCAGGATATGTACGTTATCATCGACTGGCACATCCTCTCCGACGGCAACCCCATGGACCACCTTAATGAGTCCAAGGCCTTCTTTACCGAGATAGCAAAGCGCTATAAGGACGAGCCCGCCGTCATCTATGAGATATGCAACGAGCCCAACGGCGGTGTGACCTGGAGCAAGGATATCAAGCCCTACGCCGCCGAGCTGGTAAAGACCATCCGCAAGCAGTCTGAAAAGGGTATTATACTCATCGGCAGCAGCACCTGGAGCCAGGACATACACCTGGCGGCGGCCGATCCAGTGGCCGGGGAGAATCTCATGTATACCCTTCACTTCTACGCCGGGACCCACGGTCAGTGGCTCCGGGACCGGGCCGGCGACGCACTGAAGGCTGGGCTCCCCCTGTTCGTCAGCGAGTGGGGCACCAGCTCCGCCGACGGCAGCGGAGGGGTGTTCCTGGATGAGTCAAAAAAGTGGCTGGATTTCCTTGATAAAAATGACATAAGCTGGGCCAACTGGTCCCTCTGCGACAAAAGCGAGACCTCCGCGGCCCTAAAGCCCGGGACCAGCCCCAATAAGCCCTGGACTAAGAATGACCTGAGCGAATCGGGCAGATTTGTGTTTGATAATTTTTAATGGGAGGCTATATAATGACAAAAGAGTATTACCGCGGCAACCGGGAGCGGCTCTATGCCGGAATGAAGGACGGCTCAATACTTGTGCTGTTCTCCGGCTCACCGGTGCGCAAGACCAACGACGAGTTCTACCCCTTCTATACCAACCGAAATTTCCTCTACCTCACGGGCCTCGACCAGCAGGAGCTGGCCTTTATCGCCTGCAAGGACCAGGGCGGCGCGGTGACGGAAAAGGCCTACATACTCCCCCCTGACCTGATGGCCGAGCGCTGGACCGGCGAGCGCATCAAGCCCCAGGAGGCCGCCGATATCTCCGGCATAGACGATATATCCTTTGTAAGCGCCTTTGAGGCAGACCTGCACAGGCTCTGCACCTGCGGCAGGTATGAGCGCGTATATCTGGACCTCTTCAGGGTCTCCCCATCTGACCGGGATGAGCCCGCCCATAAGCTCTTGGGGCGCATCTCAAGGGACTACCCCTTCGTGAATGTGGAGAACGCCAATATCCTCATACGCCGCCTGCGCACAATCAAACAGCCCTGCGAGCTGGAAGCCATGAGAAGGGCTGAGGAGATAACCTGCGCCGGGATAACCTCTATGATGAAGGCATCGAAGCCCGGCATGTACGAATACCAGTACAAAGCCGTATTCGACTATGCCCTTGGCCAGTACGGCCCCCAGGGCCCCGGGTTCCCCTCCATAATATCCGCGGGCAAAAACAACTTCTGTATACACTACTACACCTATAAGGGCCAAGCCCTGGACGGCGACATGGTCCTCAATGACGTAGGCGCATGGCACGACCATATGATGACCGACGTATCAAGGGGCTGGCCCTGCAACGGCAGGTTTAACGAGCGCCAGAAGCTGCTCTACAATATGGCTCTTGACACCTCAAACCACATGTTCAGCATAATAAAGCCCGGCATGAAGATGGCCGACGTGGACGGCGAGTCCCACCGCTACTGCGCAGAGCTTATGAAGGACGCCGGGCTTCTGGACGATGTGAAGAACATCGGCAAATACATGTGGCACGGCGGGGCCCACCACGTGGGTTATGACGTGCACGACGTGGTGGACATGCCCGAGGTGATAGCGCCGAACATGGTCTTCTGCGTGGATATCGGCATATACCACGATGAGTTCGGCATAGGCTTCCGTCTTGAGGACAACTGCCTTGTCACCGAGACAGGCTGCGAGAACCTGTCGGCTATGACCCCCAGGACCATCGAAGCCATCGAGGACATGATGAAAAAGGATTTCACGGCCTTCTGAGCCGGCGGGGATGTTGAGGGATGAATGAGGTTCTTATGATCGTAATGGCCGCCGGAGCCGTACTTGGCGGCGTGGACCGGCTGCGGGGCAACCGATGGGGCTTCGGTGACAAGTTCGAGACCGGCTTCATGCTGCTGGGCTCCATGGGCCTTAGTATGGCCGGGATGATCTGTCTTGCCCCGGTGCTGGCCCAGTGGCTGGGCAGGGCCATAGTGCCCCTCTATAAGCTTATCGGCGTGGACCCGGCCATGTTCGGCGGGCTGCTCTGTATGGATATGGGCGGCTATCAGCTCTCAAAGGAGCTTGCCGCCGACCCGCAGATAGGCAGCTATGCCGGCGTGGTGGTGGCGGCCATATTCGGCTGCACCATCGTGTTCACCATCCCCGTGGGTATGGGCATGATACCCAAGAACGACCGGGGCTTCTTCGCCCGGGGGGTCATGCTGGGCCTTGCGGCAATGCCCGTGGGGCTTGTGGCAGGAGGGCTTGCCGCCGGTCTTCCGCTGCTTGTGATACTCCACCAGAACATACCCGTCTTCTCCCTGGCCCTGCTGCTGCTCGTGGGCTTGCAGCTGGCCCCCGGGAAGATGGTAAAGGGCTTCTGCATCCTGGCTGAGGCCATCCGCTGGATAGTCACCATCGGACTGGTGCTGGCAGCCGTGGAGAGCATGACTGGCTTCGGCATCATCCCCGGCATGGCACCCATCAGCGAGGCCATGGCCGTGGTGGCATCTATAGGCGTGGTGCTCCTGGGCAGCCTGCCAATGGCCGAGCTTCTGCGGAGGTTCCTGGTGCGGCCCTTCGCCTGGCTTGGGGAAAAACTCGGCATGAGGCCCCAGTCCCTTACGGGGATGCTCGTGGGGCTTGTAAGCCCCCTGCCCACTTTGTCCATGTACAAGGACATGGACGGCCGCGGCAAGGTGGTGGCGGGCGCGTTCCTGGTCAGCGGCACCAGCGTCCTCGCCGCCCATATGGGCTTTGTCCTGAGCACCGAGCCGGAGCTTTTGGGCGCGATGATCGCCGGAAAGCTCACCGGGGCCGTAGCGGCGGTGCTGCTTGCCCTTTGCGTGCAGAAAAGAGCCGCGTAACGGGCTGCTTATTTATTATATAAAGCGAGGTGACAGCTATATGAGGACTTATACAGAGTTATGCATTGGCGGAGCTCCAAGCAAGGTTTGAGGACGCCGGCAGCGCCCAGAGCGGCGCGCCCGGTACTTCTTGGAGCGTAAAAGCAATATAGTCCTCAGACTTTGCAAATTTGAGACCCACTAAACTTCAAAGGAGCAAAGTCAAAATGAATAAACTTAATATAAAATCACTGCGTCCCTATCTGCTGCTGTGGAGCACCCAGTCCCTCTCCGCCCTCGGCAGCGCCATGACCGGCTACGCCCTGGTGCTGTGGCTCTATAAGGAGAGCGGCTCCGCCCTGGAGACCGCCCTGCTGTCCGTGTGCTCATACGCGCCCTATGTGCTCATGAGCATCTTCGCCGGGGCACTCAGCGACCGCTGGGACAAGAAGCGCACCATGCTCATATGCGACCTGCTGGCGGCCATCAGCACCGTCGGCGTGCTGGCCCTGCTGAAGACCGGGCAGCTCGCGCCCTGGCATATGTACCTCCTGAACGCCGTCAACGGCCTGATGAACACTGTGCAGCAGCCCGCCAGCGAAGTTGCGGCAACGCTGCTGGTGCCCAAAGAGCACTACCAGAGGACCAGCGGGCTTCGGTCCCTTTCAGGCTCCCTCAACACAATCCTGCACCCTGTGCTGGCCTCGGCGCTGTTCGCCTTCTCCGGCATGGATCTGGTGATAGCCGTGGACCTTGCCACCTTCTCCCTGGCCTTCCTGACGCTGCTGTTCTTTATCCGCATACCAAAGGCCCCCAGAGAGGAGAAGCCCAAAGAGACCCTGCTGGAGGCCTCCAGGGCCGGGCTCAGATGGCTGCGGGGCGACCCGCTGATACTTTGCCTTATCTTCTTCCTGGCCTGCATAAACCTTGTGGCCTCGGCCTACAGCGCGGCCCTGCCCGCGTTGCTGCTCAGCCGGGAGAACGGCGGCGAGACCGTGTTCGGGCTGTTGAACGCCACAGTCGGGGCCGCGTCACTGATAGGCAGCGCGGCGGCGTCTCTGCTGCCCGCCCCAAAGGACCGGGTGCGCACCATATGCCTGTGTCTGTTCCTGTCCATGAGCACGGAAAACTTCATGCTGGCCTTTGGCCGCGTACCAGCTGTCTGGTGCCTTGGCGCGGTGCTGGGCTGGCTCCTCATACCGCTGATGAACGCCAATATGGACGTGATATTCCGCACCCGCATCCCCGCCGAAATGCAGGGCAGGGTGTTCTCCTGCCGCAACACCCTGCAATTCTTTACCATCCCTCTGGGCTACCTCTTGGGGGGCCTCTTGGTTGACCGGGTGTTCGAGCCCCTTATGGCCGCTCAAAGCGGCGGGCTTCTTGTCTCCATATTCGGCTCCGGCAAGGGCAGCGGGGCGGCGCTGCTGTTCTTCGTGCTGGGACTCTCGGGGGTCGCGGTATGCCTTGTGTTCTACCGCCTGCTGAGAGGGTTCAGAGGCTCCCGCCCCGCTTGACAAGCCCATTTCGGTATGCTATAATTTTCCCATGAAAATTCTGCATACCTTAACAAAAAAAGAGAATAAGACCGTCTCCCCCAGGGCCGAGCTTATCGGGCTTCTATGCCTGCTGCTGGCCTTGGGGGCCTTTTGCGTGGGCGCAGCGCGGGTGCTGACCCCAAAGCGCCAGAACTTCGGCGCCACCTGGGAGATGTTCTTGAACGAGCCGGAGAACTCCGTGGACGCGCTGTTTCTGGGATCCTCCCTGGCCTACTGCGACATAGTCCCCGCCGTGCTATATGAGGAGTCCGGCATACCAACCTATGTCATGGCCGGGCCCGAGCAGCCCATGCCCGCCACCTACTACTACCTGCGCGAGAGCCTACGGACCCAGTCACCCGGCACCGTCTTCATAGAGTGCACTGGCCTTGCGTTCAACTGGAAGTCCGACCCCGCCCACTTCTACAATCCCAACCTGACCTTCATGCCCTGGACGGAGAACCGCATGATCCCCGCCCTCAGCTATACCGAGGGCGACACCCTTACGGGCCTGCTCTTTCCCTTATACGCCTATCACGGCCGCTGGGCAGACCTGAGCCTTGACGATTTCAAATCCCTGGGCTCCGACCCTTTGGCGGGGTACACATACCTTGAAGAGATATGCCCCCTGGACGATTTCACCCAGCGCGGCATCTCAGAGACCCTTGAGGAGAGCGGGGCCTACGCCGAGAACCTGGAATGTGCCCGGAAGATAATCGACCTCTGTGGCCAGCGAGGCATCCGCACGGTGTTCTACATCACTCCATCAGTGGGGCGCCTTGCGCCCCACTGGAAAGAGCGTATAGCCGGGGACCTGGCTGAAATGGGTGTGGAGCTTATCGACTTTAACGATCGATTTGACGAGCTGGACCTTGATATGCAGACGGACTTTTTCGACAGCTTCCATCTCAACTGCCGGGGTGCGGAAAAGTTCAGCCGCTGGCTGGCCCCGCAGCTCACCCAGTGGGTAACGCCCACTGTCTCCGCTGACGATGAGCTCTGGCGGGAGAGGGCCGCCCACTTCTACGGCCGGCTTGAGGAGACGCTGAATTCCGAGACCAAGTATAAGGACGACTCCACCGCCGCCAAGGCCACGGCCAATAAAGAGAATGAGGAGGGCAAAAAATGAATTTTAACTCCCTCCAGTATATCCTGTTCCTGGCGCTGAACGTGCTGCTGTACTATATCCTGCCGCCAAAGGCCCGAAACTGGCTTCTGCTCCTGTCAAGCTACTACTTCTATATGTGCTGGAACCCCAAATACGCCCTTCTCATGCTGCTTTCAACGGTGATAACCTACGCCTGCGGCCTGCTGGTATCAAGGTCTGTCTGGGGCAAAAGAAGGCTCTGGCTGGCCCTGAGCTTCATATCCAACCTGTCAATACTGTTCTTCTTCAAATACTACAACTTCGTCTCAAGTCTTTTCAACCGGCTGTCGGGTATGCTGGGCCTGGGGCTCTCGTCCCCGCTTCTGGACGTGCTGTTGCCCGTGGGCATCTCCTTCTACACCTTCCAGGCCCTGGGCTACACCATGGACGTGTACCGGGGCGATGTTCCCGCCGAGAGGAACTTCGCGGACTACGCTCTGTTCGTCTCCTTCTTCCCCCAGCTTGTGGCCGGGCCCATCGAGCGCTCGGGGAATATACTGCACCAGCTTAAAGAGACCCACAGCTTCTCCATCGACAATCTACGCGACGGCGCGCTGCCGGTGCTCTGGGGCCTGTTCAAGAAGATGGTGCTTGCGGACAACCTGGCTGTGGTGGTCAATACCATCTATAATTCCCCCTCGGAGCATACCGGCCCCCAGCTGATACTGGCCACCGGGGCCTTCGCCATACAGATATTCTGCGACTTCTCGGCCTATTCGGACATCGCCCGGGGCTCGGCCAAAATGCTGGGCTTCGACCTGATGGAGAACTTCCGCTGCCCGTACTTTGCCACCTCCATCCAGGACTTCTGGCGGCGCTGGCATATCTCCCTGTCCTCATGGTTCAAGGACTACCTCTACTTCCCCCTGGGCGGCAGCCGCTGCGGAAAGGCCCGGCGCATTTTGAACCTGCTCATCGTCTTCACGGTCAGCGGCCTCTGGCACGGCGCGGCCCTGACCTTCGTGGCCTGGGGGCTTTTAAACGGCCTCTACCAGGCGGTCTCCATCCTGCTGCGGCCCATAAGGGACAGGCTCTTCAAGTTCCTGCGCGTGCCCGAAAAAGCTTGGTGGCTCACTGCCCTGCGGGTGCTTGTCACCTTCTCCCTCACCTGCCTTGCCTGGGTGCTTTTCCGGGCAAACTCCCTGACCGACGCCATGACCGTATACTCCGCCGTCCTCCGCTGGATAGCAAATATCCCCAGGCTGGGCCTGGGGCTCAGTCTGGGGGACGTAGGTACCAGCAAAAAGGCCCTGCTCATGCTGGGCGTATTCTCCGTGGGGATGCTCGGGGCCGACTGGTTCATCTGCAACAAAGACCTCTGGCGAAAGCTCAACAGCGGGGTCGTCCTACGGTACGCGGTCTACTTCCTCCTTATGGTCTTCATCCTGATATTCGGCTCCTACGGCAGCGGGTACGACCCACAGGATTTTGTGTACTTCCAGTTTTAGTTCTAGAACTCCGGGAACCTATAGCACCGGAGTATCATCCACAGCTTCATGCAGCTCAAAAGCACCGCCGGGCTGAGCATGGCGTATAAGTACCTTCCCCTGTGGAAGGTGCTTTTTATTTGCGGCAGGCGCAGAAGGTACAGGGCCGGGAACAGCGCCGGCAGCAGCCAGCGCCCCTGGAACCCGGAGACAGCCCCATCCCCCACCGGGCTGAGCCTGAGGTGCGTCCATACCGCAAGCCCTCCCACGGCAGCACAAAGGCACACGGCCACGCCAACTCTACCCGCCAATGATCCCGCGTCCGCAAGGGGCTCCGCCTCCGGCTCGGTAAGGGCCGTGACGCCCAGCGCCGCCAGTATCAGTGCGGAGCCCGGCACGCTTATGGCATACGACGAGAAATTCCCCAGCCCGGTAAGGAATCCCGGCCTTACAAGATCCCGCAGGGCAAACTTTGCCATGGTCTTGATAAACGCCAGAGGGCTCGACATGATATACGCCAGCTGGTCCCCCGCCGTCAGATCAAGCCCGCTTCCAAGCACAGCGGATGGGGCCACGAATACCGCCAGCATAAGCGCCAGCGCAAGCCCCGCCCTTGCGGCCCATACCCTCCGGCCCTTTCTGCCGCCCAGCCGGAACAGCCCCACGGCGGCCAGCATTGCCGCCGCCATAGTAATGCCGCCCGGGCTGAAGGTGGCCGCCTGGAAAACTGCCGAGGGCACGAGCCCCGCCACACAGAGCAGGATTTTTCCCCTTCGGGCAAGCTTCACGGCGCAGCACACCATCAAAGTATACGCAAGCAAGTTCATGATCCGCCCGAGAACATACGTCCCTGTAAAGCCTATCCCAAAAAACCGCCCCAGCCAGAGGCCCAGCGCCCCCGGCAGGTACGCCGGGAATGGGAAGCTTAATAGGCTGACTTGGTTTATCTGGTACGCGCCGCTCTTGAACTGCGTCTGCATAAGCTCAAAAAAGTCCTCATTAGCACTGATATTCGCATAGCCCGGAAGCTTTGACAGCCCTATCATGCTCATATCGGACTTGGTCACATAGGCCCTGCCGCCGTATGAGGTATACAGCGCGTACCTATAGTGGACGCCGCCGTCCCCGGGGATATTGGCGGTAAGCGGGGCCGCCGCTATGAACATGAGCCCCAGCCCCAGGCAGAGCAGCGCAAACACCCACTGGGGCCTGTCCGCAGCCTTTCCCCGCAGCAGCCAGAGGCCGCAGCAAATTATCCCCGCCAGCAGAAAAAAGCAGACGTGGCTCCAAAGATATGGTATGCCCCTAAAATGGCAGACCGGCCACGCCAGCAGCGCCAGCGCCGCCCCGGCTCCAACAGCCTTGCCCGCACCCATGAGGAAGGGCCCCTTGGCCCTCCACATCACGCCAAGCCTGCGGGAGATACCCGGCCAAAATTTTGCCAGCGCCTCGCCCGCCGCCAGCAGCACCAGGAAAAAGACCAGCAGATCCCAAAGTCTGAACGGCGGTATAACATGGGACCTATGCCAGATGGGCTCCGCCGAGACCAGCACCTCCGAGAGCTCATAGTCCACCGGCGCGGAAAGCCGCAGGAGCTTGTACCCCTTTACGGGAAACGAGAACATATACTCCGTCTTCCCGCAGACAGTCTCTGCGGTCTCATACCGCTCCGGCAGAAAGTTCCCTGCGTCGTCAGGATAGTACAGGCGCAGCTCCACATCCGGCGGCAGCTCGGTCCCAAAGCGCAGGGATATCACCTCTATGCTGCCTGAGAGCCCGGTAAAGGTCACATAGGGCTCCTCTCCCGTTATTACCACAGCGTCCCCTTTGAACTGGCAGTCATGGAACTGCCAGTTCAGGGAGGGCACTGCCCTCCCGTCCTTGGGAAAGACCTGCGTGGTCAGCTCCGGGGTGCGTGCCCAGTTTACCAGCCATACCGCCAGGGCCAGCACCAGCGCCGCCGCCAAGACCTTCCCATGCCCTCTAAATATCCCCTTTTTCATCCGTTACATCGCCCCTCGCCCGAATAATGCCGCTTAGTGTATTATAGCATTATAATTTGTTGACCGCAAGGCTAATATGTGGTATAATTCTGATTTAAGAGCGAAGCATATTGAACGGGAGCGATGAATAGCAATGGACCGTTTTGAGATAGTCAAAAAGACCGCCTCCGGCGGCGAAAAAAAGAGGGCCTGGCCCGGCGTTCTGGGGCTCGCGCTTACGAGCCTGCTGTTTTTTATTTCCGTCATCATCTACGCGGCGGTCAGCTGGATGCACACCACACTGAATATACAGTTCGGCGAGCTGCTCTATACCCTGACCACACCCTTGAACGGCTCCAACACCGACATGGTCATACAGTGCATCCACTCCAGCGGTACGCAGATAACGATAATTCTGCTGTACATGTTCGCCCTTGCCGCCCTGCTCTTTATCCAGCGCCGGTACACCGTCGTATACCGCTCTGAAAAGCGCGGCGGCCGGGACCTTGTAAAGCTTGCCCGCCGGGTCCTTATGTGCTGCGGCGCGGTCTCCCTGGTCGTCACCGCCGTCTTCACCGAGAGCACCTTCAAGATCGCCGACTATGTCCACCTGCGCATGTCCCCCTCCACCCTATACGAAGAATACTATGTCGACCCAAAGGAGGTCAGCATCATCGGAGAGGGCAAGAACCTGATATACATCTACCTTGAGAGCATGGAGACCGCCTATGCCGATAAGGCCTCCGGCGGGGCCCAGCCCGAGATAAACTATATCCCCGGCCTCACCCGGCTGGCCGAGGACAACCTGTCCTTCTCAAGCTCCGAAAAGCTGGGCGGCTTTCACGCCATAAACGGCACCACCTGGACCATGGGGGCTCTTTTGGCCACCTCCTCCGGCGTGCCCTACTCCTTCCCCACCGACCGCAACTCCATGAGCAAATGGGACGAGTTTGCCGGGGGGCTCACCACCCTCGGGGACCTGCTGGAGGAAAAGGGGTATCAGAACGAGTTTTTATGCGGCTCCAACTCCGCCTTCGGCGGGCGCAGGATATACTATCAGCAGCACGGCAGCTATGAGATATTCGACCTTTATACCGCCCGGGACCGGGAGTATATCCCCCATAACTACTACGTCTGGTGGGGCTATGAGGATATGTACCTCTACGAGATAGCAAAGGACGAGCTGACCCGGCTTGCCAGCGGGGACAAGCCCTTCAACTTCACCATGCTCACCGTGGACACCCACTATCCCAACGGCTACCTCTGCTCTCTCTGTACCGACGAGTACGACACCACCACCGGCAACGTGGTGGCCTGCGCTGACCGGCAGGTAATGGAGTTCATCGACTGGTGCACAGAACAGGATTTCTATGAGGACAGCGTAATCATCCTAACCGGCGACCACCCCCGAATGGACATACGCCTGGTGGAGGAGGTCACAGAGTATTACGACCGCACGGTATATAACTGCTTTATGAACAGCGCCAAGGAGCCCGCCGGCAGCACCGTCGACCGGGACTACACGGCCATGGACATGTTCCCCACCACCCTCTCGGCCATGGGCTTCGAGATAGAGGGGGACCGGCTGGGGCTGGGCGTGGACCTGTTCAGCGGCGAGCCCACCCTCTGTGAGGAGATGGGCTTTGAAAAGCTGGAGGAGGAGACCCAGAAATACTCGGCCTACTATATCAAAAACTTCGCCTAAACAATAGAAAAACCCCCGGAGAGACCCGGGGGTTTTTCTATGCTATTTCGTCTCTCTCGTGCTCAAAAGGTATATGGGGTCCCTCCCAAAGCTGCGCTCCAGCAGCAGCCAGGCCAGCAGCCCTATCAGAAGGCACAGCCCCAGCGGCGCTATAAGGTACACGGTCACAGGCGCTTCGGCCTCTATCTCCGCGCTCTCCGCCAGCTGCCTGCCCTCGGCCCAAAGGCTGAACTTGGTGCTGAACTTATACTGCGCGTCCAGCTCCTCGGGCCCGGGCTCCGCGGCCGCGCTTGCGGGCTTCGGCTCCTCCCGCACCAGCGAGAGCGCCGCCGTGCCCAGCACCGTCCCCACAATCACCGAGGCCGCCGTCAGCACCGCAAGCCCCCCTAAGAGCGACACCCGGCACTGCCTTTTGCTCATGCCCAGGCTGCGCTCGATGGCCGTGCGCTTCTTCTCCTTCACCACGAAGAAGTATAGGAGCAGCGCGATTATGGCAAGGGCCGCCAGTATGCCGCCAAGAAGCAGCAGATACGCCATATCCCTGGAGTCATTCAGGGACTTCATCACCTCGGTATAGCCCCTGTCGTCATAGGTTATCTGAAGGTTCGCCACCTCTGGCACGTTCTCCCTCAACGCCTCGTCGAACTCCTGTATGGTGCCGTTGGGTATCTGGAAGGTGGTCTGCAGCTTTGAGGGCGGATACCATCCAGCGATATTGTTATCCCAGCTTGCGCCAACGGAGTTTATGGGGATGATGAACATGTCCAAGGAGATGTCATTATATTCTGTTGTATCGCGAATGGTCCCTTCGCCGGTATACAGCCCCACTATCTCGTACTCCTGCTCCCAGAACACGTCGTAGAACTCACCCTCAGCGTTCAGCAGGGGAAAATCGTAATAAAGGGTGTTGTCGCCGCCGTATATGGCGCAGGTCAGGGGCAGCTTTATCTTGTCCCCCACTGACAGCCGGTTGACCGTGGCCGTCTTCTCCGGCAGCATACACACAAGCGCGCCCTCCGCGAACTCCTCCGGCGTTATCGCCCGGCCCTTGGTGATCTGCATGGTCTTGTCGTGGTAGGAGGGCAGCTCCGTCAGGCTTGAGGTCCCCAGCACCGGAAAGAGGCTGTTCTCCATCTCATGTATCTTGACCCATTTCTCGTAGATATCTCCCATATGCCCGGGCTCATAGAAGTCGTCGCCGGTCACGTGGTGTATGCGCTGGTAAATGCCGTCTCCGTATAGTTCCGTGGCTATCTTTTCACCCTTGGTATCGCACTGGTTGGTGTGGGGCTGGATATACGTGTCATATTCCTGCTGCCCATGGGTCTGGCATATGCCCCTAAGATGAGTGTTGCATACATACTTCTCCCCCACCTCCAGCGGGACTTTCGTTCTGTCATAAGCCTGAGAGAAAATGAAGGTGTCCCCAACCTCCATCTTCTTGTCCTTGCTGCCATCGTCCCTGGTTCCGAGACTTGCGCCGTCCATCTCGCTGTGGAGCACCCTTGTGACCTTCACCTCCACCGGCTCGGTGCCGTCTGTGTTTTCCAGCGGGGTGAACTCCAACAGGTGCCGCTTCAGGGCCCTGCCCCAGGAGTAGCGCATATCCGGCTGGTACGTTACAAAAACCGGCCGCTGCTCGGGCTTTATGATATAGTCGGCCCCGGGGAAGTCCAGTGCGTCCATCATGATGATGTCGCCGTAAATATCCCTTGTCCACATCTGGGCCCCAACACAGCTATCCTCAGACTGGCCCACCTCGGTGTCAATGGGCAGCTGCTCCACCATGCCAATAGTGGTATAGGTGCTCTCAACCGTGGCGATGCGCTGGGTGCTCTCCGTGGTCATGACGGAGCCCGTCACCACCAATGCGGTGCTTGCCGCCAGCAGCAGGAAGAATAAGAGCGCCCGGCCCTTCTGCCTTAGAAGCTGTTTTAAGCTGAATTTAAACATATTCCCCCTCCTAGTCTGTGGCGGTCAGCAGCGTGAACGCGTCGAACCGCAGTATAAGGGCAAGGCCCAGCACGTTCCCAAGGGCCGCGCAGGCTAGGAACGCCCCGCATATCATCAGCGCGCCCCCAAATGACAGCCCTGCGCCCAGCACCATCACCGGCAGGATGATGGCGCAGCCCAGAAGCTCCGCTATGAACGCCGCCAGGAAGTTCGAGAGGGCCACCAGAAGCCTCGGCCGCCCAAGGGATGTGGCTATGGCCATATCCCGCCTTGAGCCGCGCATGATGAGGAACACCGCCAGCACCACAAGGCCCACTATCATCACAAGGAATGGTATCTGGAACTGCTTGAAGGTCCGCACGTTGGACCCCAGCTCCTCGGCCACGGTGATAAAGTCCTGATCCTTCGCCACCAGAGTGATCCCGGCCCACTCGTCCCGGCTGTCGGGGTTGGGCTCCAGAAACGCCATGTCCATGGCCCCGGCCTTGAAGTGGTTCAGCTGCATGGGGTCCTTTATTGTGGCGTAGAGGTAGGCGTAGAAGAACTTTACCCCCTGCTCCTCGGTGATATCTCTAAGCCACTGTACGGGCACATACATGTCCTGTGAGTAAAATGAGTCGAATATGCCTATCACCTTCAAGGTCTGCTCGCCCACGGAGTTAAACTCCATGCTTCCGCCCTGCTGGCGCTTCATCTGGTACAGAGGAAAGCTGACCTCGTCCCCCAGCTCAACGCCGTTTTGCTCCGCGAACAGCTTATACATGATGCAGAGGGGCTCGTTCCCGCCCAAAAAGCTCTCGTCATAGCCTTCTAAAAACTCGCACTCGTTCACGTCCCAAAGGCACTCCATGGAGTTGACCCCGATAACGCTGGTGTCCTCGCTTGTAACCTGCCGCTGCCGTGACTCCTCAGTAAAGGCCGCGATATACACGGCGTTGTCCCTAAAGTCCTTCAGGTAGGGGTTATTTAGAAAGTTGTCGTGCTGGACCGTGGCGATGTTCAGCCCGGCCTCGTTCTCGCCGGTACTGTTTGCCACGACCACCTGCACGTCTATGGACTTGGCAAGGTCCGCCATGGCCTCCTCGTTGGCCCGGATATTTCCCAGGTAAAAGGCCACGCACCCCGCCAGCATTGCCGCCGCCAACAGCAGTATCTGCGAACGGCCCTTGTTTCTCGTAAGCTGCCAGAAGGTCTCCTTAAAGGTCAGCATACCTTTTCCTCCTCGGTTAACCGGCCGTCCCGCATACGGTATATCACGTCGGCCTGGGCGGCTATCCCCTGGTCATGGGTCACCACGATTATACAGCGGTCCTCCTCCTTGGCCAGCCGCTTCAAGAGGTCTATCACCATCTGTCCGTTCTCAGAGTCCAGGTTGCCCGTGGGCTCGTCGGCCAGTATCACCGGGCTGGAGCTGGCAAGGGCCCGGGCGATAGCCACCCTCTGCTGCTGGCCGCCGGAGAGCATGGCGGGCAGCTTTCTGTGGTCCACGTCCTCAAGGCCCACCGCCGCCAGCAGCTCCTTGGCCCGCTCCTTGGCCTTGCCGGACTGGGTCTTCTGGATCATCATGGGGTACATGACGTTTTCCAGAATGTTCAGGCTCGGGAACAGGTTGAAGGCCTGATAAATGACGGACACGTTCTCCCGCCTGTGCCGCTCGCTGCCGAATTCCTTCACCGACTGGCCGTTTGCCACGACCTCGCCCTCGTTGGGAGTTCCAAGCCCCGCCAGCATGGACAGCAGAGTCGTCTTGCCGCTGCCGGACTGGCCCACTATGGCGTAGAACTTCCCCGCCTCAAAATCACAGGACACCCCGTCCAAGGCCTTCACCTGCTGGTATTTGCTCTGATACACATAGGTCACGTTTTCCGCTTTAAGAACGCTCATTTAAGTCACGCCTTTCCGGCCCCTCGGCCTGGTTATTTTCTGAGTATATTGTACCAGCTTTCAGCCCTTTGTGCAATATGACATAATTCATCAACATATATCCCAACACCCCCCCAGATTGTACAAAAAGGAGAAAATAAAAATTTTCAAAAATTTTTTTGAAAAATATGCAACCAAAACGCGAAAACATGTATTCTTATAGGTGTATAGGTATGTCCTGCCCTTTCAAAAGTCAGGATAGGCTTGCCTCAAAGGAAAAAATATGGTAAAATCAACGTAAATAATCTTGCCAAAGGAGAGATAGCTATGCCTAACCTCACCCCCACCCCCCATAACGCCGCCATGCCCGAAGATATCGCCAAGACCGTCCTCATGCCCGGGGACCCTCTGCGGGCAAAGTTCATCGCGGAGAACTTCCTTACGGACGCGGTCTGCGTGAACACCGTGCGCAATATGCTGGCCTTCACCGGCAACTATCAGGATAAGCGCGTCACCGTCATGGGCGGCGGCATGGGTATGCCCTCTGTGGGCATCTACACCTACGAGCTCTTTAACTTCTACGGCGTTGAGAAGATAATCCGCGTTGGCTCCGCGGGCACACTCAGCGAGAAGGCCGCCATCCGCTCCGTGGTCATCGGCGTCGGCGCCTGCACCGACTCCAACTACGCCCACCAGTTCAACCTTCCCGGAACCTTCGCCCCCATTGCCGACTTCGACCTAGCCCGGGCCGCCGCCGAGACCGGCGAGCGCCTGGGCATAAAGACCGTGGCCGGTAACATCCTGTCCTCGGACGTGTTCTACTCCGACGACCCCGAGAGCACGAGCAAATGGCAGAAGATGGGCGTCCTGGCCGTGGAGATGGAGGCCGCGGCCCTCTACATGAACGCCGCCCGGGCGGGCAAAAGGGCCCTATGCCTTCTTACCATCTCCGACTCCCCCACCTCCGGCGAGGCCCTTTCCGCCGAGGAGCGGCAGAACAGCTTTACGGACATGATGAAGCTTGCGCTGGAGATAGCCTGATGGGAAAGTATAAACGCGTATTCATCATCGTCATCGACTCCCTTGGGATAGGCGCCATGCCCGACGCGGACCGCTTTGGCGACACCGGAGCCGACACCCTTGGGCATATCGCGGAGACCGCCGGACTCAGAATACCAAACCTTTGCCGCCTGGGCCTTGCGGATCTGCGCCCGCTAAAGGGCCTGCCGCCGTATAACAGCCCACTTGGCTACCGCATGATTTTGGAGGAGGCCAGCAACGGCAAGGACACCATGACCGGCCACTGGGAGATGATGGGCCTGCATATCACCACCCCCTTCAAGACCTTCACCGACACCGGCTTCCCCCCGGAGCTCATCGGGGAGCTGGAGCGGCTGACCGGCCGTAAGATCATCGGCAACAAGAGCGCCAGCGGCACGGAGATACTTGAGGAGCTGGGCGAGGATGAGATAGAGAAGGGCCGCCTCATCGTCTACACATCCGCCGACTCCGTCTTGCAGATATGCGGCAACGAGGAGACCATGGGACTTGACGCCCTCTACCGCTACTGCGAGCTGGCCCGGGAATTGACCATGCGCGAGGAATGGCGTGTAGGCCGGGTGATAGCCCGGCCCTATGTAGGCAAAAAGCGCGGCGAGTTCAAGCGCACCTCCAACCGCCACGACTACGCCCTCAAGCCCTACGGCAAGACCTGCCTGGACGCGCTGAAGGCCTCCGGCCTGGACGTGATATCCGTGGGAAAGATATACGATATCTTCGACGGCGAGGGCCTGACCCAGTCGAACCGCTCAAAGAGCTCCGTCCACGGTATGGAGCAGACCATAGAGCTTTTGGGCCAGGACTTCACCGGCCTGTGCTTTGTTAACCTGGTGGACTTCGACGCGCTATGGGGCCACCGCCGGGACCCCTGCGGCTACGCCGCAGAACTGGAGCGCTTTGACGAGAAGCTGGGAGAGGCGCTGCCCCTGCTCCATGAGGACGACCTCCTGATGATAACCGCCGACCACGGCAACGACCCCGCCTTCCGGGGCACCGACCATACCCGGGAGCGGGTGCCGCTGCTGATGTGCTCCCCCGGCATGACCGGCGGAAGGCAGTTGGACACGGAAAAGTGCTTCGCTGTCATAGGCGCTACCGTGGCCGAAAACTTCGGCGTTTCAATGCCCAATGGCACCATCGGGCACTCTCTGCTTGAAAAGCTCATATAAAAGTAAAAGCCCCTGGCAAGCCAGGGGTTTTTACTTTTGCGCTTAGTGATACTTGGGCAGCCAATCGCCGTGGGTAGCTATCAGATCGTCCACCATCTTGATGATGGTATCGATATCCAGCTCGCTGCCGGTATGGGGGTCCAGCATGGCAGCCTGATAGATATGCTCCTTCTTCCGTGTGACGGCGGCCTCTATGGTCAGCAGCTGCACGTTGATGTTGGTCATGTTCATGGCCGCGCACTGCACCGGCAGTCGGCCCACCCGGCAGGGGTTCACTCCCCGGCCGTCCACAAGGCAGGGCACCTCAACGCAGGCGTCATGGGGCAGGTTCTCGATAAGCCCGCCGGTATTGAGCACGTTGCCGCCGATCTTATATGGCTCGCCGGTCATGATGGACTCCATGATGTAGCTGGCGTACTCATGGCTGCGCTTATGGTCCAGCTGATGGCTCTCTCTAAGCTGGTCACGCTCCTTGGCCCAGCCCTCTATCTGGTTGACGCAGCGGCGGGGGTACTCGTCCAAGGGGATATTATAGCGGTCGATGAGCTCGGGGTACTTGGACTTGATGTAGAACATGTTGTATTCGGAATTATGCTCGCTGGACTCGGTGCAGTAGTATCCGAACTTGTCTATGTACTCAAAGCGCACCATATCGTCGTGCTTCTCGCTGGCGTTCATCTCCTTGGCGCGGCGGCGTATCTCGGGGTACAGGTCGTTGCCGTCCTTATCCCTTATCTCCAGCAGCCAGCCCATATGGTTTATGCCCGCGATAAGCTCCTTGCGGCCCTCGAGCTTGTCCTCCATCTTGAGCTTCTTCAAAAGCCCCTCAGAGCACACCTGCACGCTGTGGCAGAGACCCACGGTCTTCACGCCGGTATAGCGCTGCATATAGCCCGAGAGCATGGCCATGGGATTGGTGTAGTTGAGGAACCACGCGTCGGGGCATACCTCATCCATGTCCTTTGCAAAGTCGTCCATCACCGGGATGGTCCTGAGTGCCCGCATTATGCCGCCTATCCCCAGGGTATCTCCGATGGTCTGGCGCAGACCGTACTTCTTCGGCACCTCGAAGTCGATGATGGTGCAGGGGTCATAGAGCCCCACCTGGATGGCGTTCACCACGAAGGTGGCGCCCCTTAAGGCCTCCTTGCGGTTCTCCACCCCCAGGAAGGTGGTGATTTTGCTGTGGCCCCCCAGGGTCTCGTTCATGGCCCCCAGTATCTCCGCGCTCTCCTGCAGCCGCTGGCCGTCGATGTCATACAGCGCGAACTCGGCCTCCCTCAGGGTCTCGCTGCACATGCAGTCGCCAATGACGTTTCGGGCGAAGACGGTGCTACCCGCGCCCATAAATGTGATTTTAAGCATAGCTCTTGTTTCCTTTCGTTGGGTTTTATCAAGAATAGCATAGACGCGCAAAAATAGCAAGAGGACCGGCGCAGTTCTTGAAAAATATTTTTTGCCTGTGCGATTATATTCTCTGGCGGTGAATGCGGCCGTGATAGACATATGGGCCGCGAGAAGGTGGAGTGCTTGGCTCTGACGAAGCCCTCCGAGCGCGTTACAGCGCTTTCAAATGGCACGGCAGCAAGGCCTGGAATGTATTACACTGCACCGACCATTTGTACTTATGTCATTATACTATTATTAATAGTATCACCTTCTCAAAGGCAGCTATCTTTGCCCAACTTACGGAAACAATAATACTATACTCCTATGGTAAAAAGATAAATCTGCCCGTACGTTGTACACTCTTTCGGGGGCTTCGTGTTCCTTCGCATTAGTATTACAACTTACGGTAACACAAAAATTGGGCAAATGTCAAGTAATTTATGCGAAAAAACTATAAAATATTTTACGCGGCGAGTCCGACGGCCTCGGAGAACACGCTCGCGGCGCTCCGAAAGCCCAAAATCCCGCGCGGGTAATTGTTGAGCCACGTCTCGGCGGCTTTGACCTCGGAGGGCCTCACTTTATCCCGGCGCAATGTTCATATAGCTTTTCGCTGGCGACAAGGGTAATGTAGAGGTCGGGGCGGTAGCCCTCAAGGTAGGCTTTCCGCAACCGCCCATAATGACCGATATTAGGCTGTCTGGCGGGTTGGGTGGTGCTGTTGTCAATCAATCTTCTCATGCTGTGCGTTCTCCTTTCTCGTCTATGGCAGAGGGCGGCTCATGGGGTTCTTGTGCTTGCTCCCGTTCCCTCTGCTCTTTCCATTGTCTGCGCTTCTTCTCCATATAGCGGCGGTTATATTCCGCTTTTTTCGCTCTGCGCCGTTCCTGTTCCGCTAATGCGGCTTTTTCTTCCTCTGTCAGTATGATTTCCTCATGGGGGATTTCCACCTTGCCGACAAAGTTAAAGAAAATCTCAACCTCCTGTGTGCGGCTTGCCCCTTTGCCCTCGGCTTGATGAACAAGGATTTTTTCGACAAATTCATTTATCATGGCGGGGGTAAGCTCGGAAAAATCCGTATATTTCTTGACAAGGGCAAGGAATTTTTCAGCGTTGACGTTTTCCCGGCTTATGCGGTCAAGCTCCTGTTGGTCTTGTGCTATGCTCTCGGTCAATTCCTCTAATTCCACTTCAAAATCGTGTAGCATTTGCTCAAAGAGCTTGTCAGAAAGTTTGCCGTTTACATTGTCCTCATAGAGCTTGCGTATTAAGCGGCTCAATTCGTCGGTTCGTTTTTCGCTGCGCTGTTTCCGGTGCTGGATTGCCTTTGCCGCTTTCGTCTGCCGTTCGCTGGAAGCGGAACAGACCTGTTCCATAAATGCAGTTTCATTGTTCAGCGCATAGTCGCATACTTCCTTGATAGCTTCAAGCAGAAGCTGGTTTACAACGGCTGTGCGGATAAGGTGTGTCGTGCAGTATTTGTCATAGTGCTGGTTGCCTAAATCATATCGGGAACAGTTGTATTCGTCGCGGTCTGGACGCTTCCTGCCGTTGGGTCGCCCTGCCCAGTCACGCGCATTTCCAGCCTTGCCCCTGTGGTTATACATCTTAGCCCCGCAATCGGCGCAAAACATCAAACCTGTTAATGGATTTGCCGCGCCTATGGTGTCCGTCCGGCGTACCGTTTTCCGCAAGCTCTGGACGCGCTCCCATGTTTCCTTGTCAATGATGGCTTCCTGCGTATCCTCCAAAATGACTAAATCCTCTGTCGGTGTCATTTTGGAGCGTTTGTCTTTATAGCTCTCCTTATAGGTGCGGAAGTTTACCGTATGCCCCATATACTCCGGCTTGGATAAAATGTCGGCAACTGTACCGCCGCGCCATGTGTAGCGTTCAGCGGGGTTATAGTTGGATTGATGTTTCCCCATGCCGCGCTGTGCAAGGTAATAGGACGGTCTTTCAATCTTTTCAGAAGCAAGGATACCCCGACCGCCGCCGCGATTTCGCTCGGCCTCATATCGTCATTATAGAGCCGCTCAATTTCCCGCCGCTTGCCGAGCGTCAAACAGATTACCGCCATTTTCCCGCCTCCTCTCTCTGTTTTTGATTTAAAATTTATGGTGAATTTAGATTATCTCTTTAGAAGTTCTTATATGTCGGTATA